>JACFMS010000008.1:0-9406 GCA_019455285.1 Sphingomonadales bacterium | reverse complement strand
GGCGCGCCGCCGGCGCCGGCACCCGATCCGGCCAGCCCAACGTGTAGGCGATGGGAGTTCTCATGTCGGGGGTGCCCATCTGCGCCAACACCGAGCCATCCACATAGGCCACCAGACTATGCACCACCGACTGGGGGTGAACCAGGATCTCGATCTGCTCCGGGCGCACGGGAAACAGGTGGTAGGCCTCGATCAGCTCCAGCCCCTTGTTGAACATGGTGGCGGAATCGACAGAAATCTTCGCCCCCATTTCCCAGTTGGGGTGAGCCACCGCCTGCGCCGGCGATACCTGCGCCATGTCCTGCCGCGACCAGGTGCGAAACGGCCCCCCCGAGGCGGTCAGGATGATCCGCTCCACCCGCTCCGGACGCTCGAAATCAAAGACCTGAAAGATGGCGTTATGCTCGCTGTCCACCGGCAACAGCACCGCGCCGTGCCGCTCCACTTCGCGCATCATCAGCGTGCCGGCGCACACCAGGCATTCCTTGTTGGCGAGCGCCACCACCGCGCCCCGGCGCAGCGCGGTCAAGGTCGGCTGCAGGCCGGCGGCGCCGACGATGGCCGCCATCACCCATTGAGCGGGGCGGGCCGCCGCCTCGCTGACCGCAGCGGGTCCGGCGGCCGCCTCGATGCCGCTGCCGACAAGCGCCTCTTTAAGCGCGCCATACTGCGCCTCATCACCGATCACCGCGAGCTTGGGCTTGAATTCTAATGCCTGGGCGATGAGCAGGTTCACGTTGCGATTGGCGGTCAACGCCTCCACCACATAAGCGCTACGGTTGCGACGGATGAGATCCAGGGTATTGCAGCCGATGGAGCCGGTGGCACCGAGAACAGCGACCGAACGCGGCGCTTCTGCGGCCTGTCGCAATGCCTCGCCCATTTCCTTTGTCCTCACCCTGCGATCATCATCAGCGCCACCACTGGCGCTACAAACACCAAGCCATCCACCCGATCCAGAATACCACCATGACCAGGAATGATGGCCCCCGAATCCTTGACGTTAAAGTGCCGCTTGATGGCCGACTCCGCCAGATCGCCGATTTGCCCCCAGACCGCGAAAAATGCCCCGAACAGCAAAAACCAGGGGTAAATGCCAAGGCCATAGAACCACCCCATGGCGGTCAGCGCCAGCGCCGCCGCGAGCATCCCGCCGACAAGGCCGGACCAGGTTTTTTTCGGGCTGATGCGCGGCGCCAGCTTTGGCCCGCCCACCAGCCTGCCGACCAGATACGCCCCGATATCCGTCGCCCATACCACCACGAACAAGGCCACGGTGAACTCATGGCCCAACGTGACGCCCTCCCGCAGCCACAGGATCGAAGCCGCCGGTATGGCCACATAGAACGCCCCCATGGTGGGCCACAGGACCGAACGACGCTCCATGGCGCTGACGGTGGCCGCCAGCAGCGCCGCTGCCGCTATACCCGCCAGGAGAACCAAGGGGCCGATCTCCATCAGGAAGGCGATCATCGCGCCGGAGAGCGGCGCCATTACCGCCAGCAGGGCTGGGATGGAGACGGCGCGTTGCGTCATCATCAGCCACTCATAGGTCATCATGCCGGCACAAGCGAGGATTACCGCCGCCAGCAGCCAGCCGCCGAAGAGGATCACGTAAAGCGCCAGCGGGATCAGCACCACCGCCGACAGGGTACGGAGGAGAAAGGGGGAGCCGATCTGCCGCTCAGCCAAGGCGCGCCCCGTAGCGGCGCTCACGCAGGCCGAATTCGGCTAAGGCTTTCAGGAGCGTTTCCTTGGTGAAATCCGGCCAATAGTCGTCAATGAAGATCAGTTCGGCATAGGCTGCCTGCCAGAGCAGGAAATTGGACAGGCGTTTCTCGCCGCTGGTGCGAATAATGATGTCGGGATCGGGAAAATCGGCGGTCTGGAGATGCGCGGCGAACATCGTCTCGTCGATCTCTTCCGGCTTGACCTCGCCCGCCGCCGCCTTGGCCGCCAGCCGCCTGGCCGCCTCGACGATCTCCGCCTGGGCGCCATAGTTCAAGGCCAGGATCAAGGTCAGGCCGGTGTTGCGCGCGGTGCGCTCCTCGGCATGGGTCATCAGCTCAACGATATCGGAAGATAGACGCTCGCGGCCGCCGATGCAGCGCAGGCGTACATTGTTGCGGTTCAACGCCTCGATCTCATGGCGCAGATAGTGGCGCAACAGGCCCATCAGGTCGTCGACCTCTTCTTCCGACCGCTTCCAGTTTTCCGAGGAAAAGGCGTAAAGCGTCAGATAGGAGATACCCAGCTCGCCACAGGCGCGTACGCATTCACGCACCGCATCGGCGCCTTTTTTATGGCCGGCGACCCGGGGCAGCCGGCGCTGCTTGGCCCACCGCCCGTTGCCATCCATGATGATCGCCACATGGGTAGGCGTCCCGTCATCGCCGGGAGTCAAATCGATCTTTTTCTCTGTACCTGTGGATAACATTACCATGCTTGGTTAGACTTTAAGGATTTCCTGCTCCTTGGCCGCCATGCGATCATCGATTTCCTTGATGATCTTATCGGTCAGTTTCTGCACCTGATCGCTCTGCCGCTTGTGGTCATCCTGGCTGATCTCGCCTTTCTTTTCCATCGACTTCAGGTGCTCCATGCCGTCGCGGCGCACATTGCGCACGGCGATGCGGGCATCCTCGGCGTATTTATGAATTACCTTGACCAACTCCTTGCGCCGCTCTTCGCTCAAGGGCGGCAGCGGAATGCGCAGGGTTTGCCCTTCCACCGCCGGATTCAAGCCAAGACTGGAATTGCGGATCGCCTTGTCCACGGCGCTGACGTTGCTGCGGTCCCACACGCTGACCACAATCATCCGCGGTTCCGGCGTACTGATGTTCGCCACTTGGTTCAACGGTGTCTCGACGCCATAGGCATCGACCCGGATCGGATCCAGGAGGGAAGCCGAGGCACGTCCCGTGCGCAATCCGGAAAATTCCTTTAATAATACATCAAGAGCGCCTTTCATGCGCTTTTCAAGATCGCCGATACTAGAGGCGCTCATCGATTTTACTCCTCATTCTTGATGATGGTGAAGTTGCCATCGCCGCGCAGCACCCGGGCAAACTCACCCTGTTCGTGGATGGAAAAGACTAAAATCGGGATATGGTTCTCGCGGCACAGCGAAATCGCGGAAGCATCCATGACCTTCAGATCGCGGCTCAACACCTCCAGGTAGCTGAGGTGATCGTAGCGGGTGGCGGTCGGGTTTTTCAGCGGGTCGTCGGAATAGACGCCGTTGACCTGGGTGCCCTTCAAGAGCGCATCGCAGTTCATTTCGGCGGCGCGCAGCGCGGCGGCGGTGTCGGTGGTAAAGAACGGATTGCCGGTGCCAGCGGCGAACAGCACGACCCGCCCCTTTTCCATATGCCGGATGGCGCGGCGGCGGATATAGGGCTCGCACACCGCCGCCATGGGGATCGCCGACTGGACGCGGGTGTCGACGCCGACATGTTCCAGCGCATTCTGCATGGCGATCGAATTCATCACCGTCGCCAGCATGCCCATGTGATCGGCCGAGGTGCGGTCGATGCCATTGGCGACACCGGCGATGCCGCGAAAGATATTGCCGCCGCCGATGACCGCGCACACCTGCACGCCATCCGCCCGTACGGCTTTGATTTCATTGGCGATCCGCTCCACCATGTGCTGATCGATGCCATAGCTGCGGTCACCCATCAGCGCCTCGCCGGACAGCTTCAGTAGAACGCGTTTATAAAGGGGCGCACGACTCATCGATGACAACCGCCGTCACTGGATATTGATGGGAGCGGGCAGACCGACCCTCCCGCCGGTCGCCGCAGTGTTGTCAGGCACCATATACAATTCGGGCCCAAAAGCGAATACCGCTTTTAGGCCCTATTTGGTGAATAGGGTTCAGCGACCGCCGACGGCGGCAACTTCGCTGGCAAAATCTTCCTGTTTCTTTTCCAGGCCCTCGCCCAGCGCCATGCGCACGAAGCCGGTGACCTCGATGGGATTGCCCAGCTCCTTGGCGGCGCGGGCGACCACGTCCTTGATTTTGGTCTCATTATCCATGACGAAGACCTGCTCCAAGAGCACCGCCTCCTCATAGAATTTGCGAATCCGGCCTTCCACCATCTTTTCGATGATGTTTTCCGGCTTGCCCGAGGCGCGGGCCTGCTCGCTCAAGATCACCCGCTCGCGCTCCACCACCTCGGGGTCGAGGCTATCAGGAGTGAGCGCCTGGGGGCTGGCGGCCGCCACGTGCATGGCGAGCTTGCGGCCCAGTTCGCTAAGCTTGGCCGGGTCAGCCTCCGACTTCAGGGCCACGAGAACGCCGATCTTGCCGAGACCCGAGCCGACCTCGATTTCGTTATGAACGTAGGTGGCGACCACACCCGCCGGGACCGACAGGGCGGCGGCGCGGCGCAGCGCCATGTTCTCACCGATGGTGGCGATGAGAGCGGTCAGTTTGCCCTCCACGGTCACCGCTTCGCCGGGATAGCCGGCGGCGCGCACCGCCTCCAGGCTGCCGTCATTGGCGAGCGCCAGCCCGGCGACACTTTTAACAAAGCTTTTGAACTGCTCGTTGCGGGCAACGAAGTCGGTTTCAGCATTGACCTCCACCAAGGCCGCCGCCTTGTCGCCGCCGGTGACGCCCACCAGCCCTTCGGTGGCGGCGCGGCCGGCCTTCTTGGCGGCCGCCGACAGGCCCTTTTTGCGCAGCCAGTCAATGGCCGCTTCCAGGTCGCCGTCGGTTTCCGCCAACGCCTTTTTGCAATCCATCATGCCGGCGCCGGTCTTCTGGCGCAGCTCCCCTACCAGCGCAGCCGTAATCTGGGCCATGGTCTTAAATCCTTTTTTCAGGTCAAGTCAGAATTATGCTTGGGCGTGGGCCGCATCTTCGGCCGCAGCCGGCAGGCTTTCCGTCATCGGGCTTTCAACAGCGCCAATATCGCCGCCAGTCGAGGCCAATTCCTGCTGCAGTCCTTCCAGCACCGCCGAGGCGATGAGGTTGCAATAAAGCTGGATCGCCCGGCTGGCGTCGTCGTTGCCCGGGATCGGGTAGCTGATACCCGCCGGATCGCAGTTGCTGTCGACGATGGCGATCACCGGAATGCCCAAACGGTTCGCCTCATGAATGGCGATCGCTTCCTTGTTGGTGTCGATGACGAACAGAACATCCGGCAAGCCGCCCATGTCCTTGATACCGCCCAAGGACTGCTCCAGCTTCTGGCGCTGACGGTCGAGATCGAGAATTTCCTTCTTGGTCAGCCCGGAGGTGCCGGTGGCCAATTGCTCTTCCATCGACTTCAAGCGCTTGATGGAGGCGGAGATGGTCTGCCAGTTGGTCAGCATGCCGCCCAGCCAGCGGTGATTGACGTAGTACTGGCCGCAGCGCTTGGCCGCTTCGGCGATGACGTCGGAGGCTTGGCGCTTGGTGCCGACGAACAGCACCCGGCCGCCGTTGGCGACGACGCTGCGCACTTCCTCCAGGGCGCGGTGCATCATCGGCACCGTCTGCGCCAGGTCAATGATATGAATCTTGTTGCGCGCCCCAAAAATAAAGGGGGCCATTTTGGGGTTCCAGCGGTGGGTCTGGTGACCAAAGTGCACGCCCGCTTCCAATAGCTGGCGCATAGAGACGTCTGGCATCGCCATCGTTCAAACTCCTTCATCCGGTTATGCCGCCGCAGGGTTCGTGGCCGGCCTCGCCGGCACCGGAAGGAGCGATCTGGCGATACGCCCCTTAACCCCTGCGTGTGAAATTTAGTGGTGCTGAGATACGCTCTTTTTCTGCCCTTTTCAAGCCTCCTGGGGGATTTTCTTCAGCGAGAAGGGCAATACCGTGCCGCCCAGATCGGCCTCCGCCGGGACATGGGCCCAGATGCCGTCCGGCCGTTCCTCCAGCGTGGGCGTGATCGGCACCACCGGCCGCCGCCGGGCCAGGGCCAGGGCATCGGAGACCGTCGCCGCCTTGGAGAGAAGGCGCAGGCTGATCCGGGTCGGGAACATCAGGAGGGTGATGTCGTTGCCGTATTTCTCCACCATCTCCTCGGGCCGCGCCCAGAACGCGCTGACCGCCTCGCCGCCGTCATGGACCACTGCCTGCGCCTTGGGCATGGCGGCAAGATAGAAACGGGCGTCAAAACGCCAGCGGCGGATTACCGGGGTGATCCAGCGGGCGAACGGCACCAGCGCCTCAGCCGCCGGCACGAGGTTGAGCTTTGCCAGATGATCGAGAAAATCCGGGTGATGGCCCTGACGGCGATGTTCCTCGATGATCGCCGCCTGAATGGCGCGGCTCAACGGCGGCCGGCCCTGGTAGCGCTTGCCGGCGGCGGGCCGGGCCAAGAGCACGCCTGCCTCCTCGAACGCCTCGCGGATCGCCGAGACGCGGTATTCGCTATCGGACAAGCCGGGAAAACGGCGCTTGACGGCGGCGCTGCGATCCTCCGGTTCGACCTTGCCGCCAGGGAAGACATAGGCCCCGCCGGCCACCCGCATTGCTCCATGGCGTTCGGTCATCAGCACTTCCAGCCGGCGGCCGCCGGAGCGCAACGGGCCATCGCGGACGATGATGATGGAAGCCGAGGGTTTGGGGACGGGGGGCTTGTCAGTGGGGGCGGGCATACTTTTAAATCTCTTCAACGGCGTCGACGCCGGTCAGCATCCCGACCTCGGCGCGCACGGCAGGGGAAATGGCATAGCGGCCGGGCAGGCGGAATTCAACCTCCCTGCCCTCATCCAAGGCCGCAGTCAGGGTGATCAGGCCGCGCCCACCCCGCGCCCGGCCAAACAGCTCCTTGAGCGCCGGCAGGGGATGCGGCGAGGACAGCGCCACCTTCAAACCGCTGCCCGAGCGCGCCGCCACTTTGTCGATGCTGTCCACCGCCGAGGCGGTCAGGCGCAAGGTCTCGCCATCGAGCCGCAGATCGCAGGTCAACACCAACGACTGCCCGGCGGTCAGGAGCGGTCGGGCGGTATTCAGCGTTTCCTCAAACAGCGTCACCTCAAACGCGCCGGAGCCATCGGACAGGCTCAAGTGCGCCATCGGCTTGCCGGTCTTGGTGCGCCGCTCCTTGATGCCCTGGAGGGTACCCGCGACCTTGGCGTAAACGGTGCCACTGGCGGCCAGACGCGGCAGCTCGGCGCTGGCCACCACCCGCTCCTGGCGCAGGGTCTTGGCGTAGGCGTCCAAGGGATGGGCGGAGAGATAGAATCCCACCGCCTCGTATTCGGCGCGCAAGCGGTCGACCAGCGGCCAGTCGGCGACAGCGGGCAGCGGCATCGGCGGCACGGCTCCGGTGGCGGCATCGCCAAACAGGCTGACTTGGTTGCTCACCCGCTCCTCGGCAGCGGCATGGGCATGACGCAGGATGGTTTCCACCGCATCGTGGACCTGACGGCGGTTGGGTGCCAGACCGTCGAACGCCCCGGCCTTGGCTAGGTTTTCCAAGGTGCGCTTGTTGATGGCGCGAGGGTCCAGGCGCTGCGCGAAGTCACCCAGGTCCTTGAACCGTCCGCCCTTGGCTCGCTCGGCCACCAGTTCTTCCATGGCGTACACGCCGACATTCTTGACCGCGCCCAGGGCGTAGCGGATGGCCAAGCCGCTGGCCGCGTCCTCCACCGAGAAAGCGGCTTCCGAGGCGTTGATGTCGGGCGGCAGGGTGGGAATGCCGTGAAGCGCCGCGTCTTCCTTGAAGACATTGAGCTTGTCGGTGTTCGCCATATCGTAGGTCATGGAGGCAGCGAGAAACTCCACCGGATAGTTGGCCTTCAGGTAGGCGGTCTGATAGGCGACCAGGGCATAAGCCGCGCCATGACTCTTGTTGAAGCCGTAGCCGGCGAACTTGGCCACCAGATCGAAGATGAAGGCGGCCTGTTCCTTGGCCACGTTTTTTCTCGCCGCGCCTTCCTCGAATCGGGCGCGCTGCTGATCCATCTCTGAGGCGATCTTCTTGCCCATGGCGCGGCGCAACAGATCAGCCTCGCCCAGGCTGTAATCAGCCAGCACCTGAGCGATCTGCATCACCTGTTCCTGGTAGATGATGACGCCGTAGGTCTCCTTCAAAATTGGTTCCAGGAGCGGGTGCAGGTAATCGGGTTTTTCCAACCCGTGCTTGCGCTTGATGTAGCTCGGGATGTTGTCCATCGGACCCGGACGATAGAGCGAGACCATGGCGATGATGTCCTCGAACTTGTCGGGCTTTAATTGCGTCAGGGCGGCGCGCATGCCGGAACTTTCCAGCTGGAACACGCCCACCGTGTCGCCCTTGGCGAGAAGCTCGAAGGTTGCCGGATCATCGAGCGGAATGTGATCGAGATCGATGCTGACGCCGCGCCGCGCCAACAGCGTCACCGCGCGCGCCAGCACGGTCAAGGTTTTCAAGCCGAGAAAATCGAATTTGACCAGACCCGCCTGCTCGACCCACTTCATGTTGAACTGGGTGACCGGCATGTCAGAGCGGGGATCGCGATAGAGCGGCGCCAGCTCTTGCAACGGCCGGTCGCCGATCACCACGCCCGCCGCATGGGTCGAGGCATGGCGGTAAAGACCTTCCAGCTTTAAGGCGATGTCGATCATGCGCGCTACCGCCGGGTCGGCGTCGCGCTCGTAGCGCAAGCGGTCCTCGCTTTTCAGCGCCTCTTCCAACGTCACCGGATTGGCCGGATTATTGGGCACCATCTTGCAGATGCGATCGACCTGGCCGTAGGGCAGTTGCAGCACGCGGCCGACGTCGCGCAGCACGGCGCGGGCCTGCAACTTGCCGAAGGTGATGATCTGTGCCACCTGATCGCGGCCGTAGCGCTCCTGCACATAGCGGATCACCTGATCGCGCTTCTCCTGACAGAAATCGATATCGAAGTCAGGCATGGAGACACGTTCGGGATTCAAGAACCGCTCGAACAGCAAGCCCCAGCGCAATGGATCAAGATCGGTGATCTTTAGCGCCCAGGCGACCACTGATCCCGCGCCCGAGCCGCGCCCCGGTCCCACCGGCACGCCATGGTCCTTGGCCCAGCGGATGAAGTCGGACACGATCAGGAAGTAGCCGGGAAAGTCCATGCGGACGATGATGTCGATTTCGTAATCGAGGCGATCACGGTACGGCTTCGCCGCCGCGTCTTTTTCCACTTCCGACATGCCGGGCTTGAAGACATGCGCCGCCAGGCGTTCTTCCAATCCTTGGCTGGCGAGCTGGCGCAGCGAGTCCGCTTCGCTGACGCCCTCGCCGGCGGCGTACTTGGGCAGGATGGGATCGACTTTCGGCACCTTGAAGGCGCAGCGCCGGGCGATCACCACGGTATTGTCGATGGCTTCCGGCAGATCGGCGAACAGCGCGCGCATATCGGCGGCGGATTTAAAATAATGCTCCGGCGTCAAGCGGCGGCGCTCCTCCTCGCGGGCCGAGACAGTGCGCACCCGCGCCTCCTG
>JACFMS010000055.1 GCA_019455285.1 Sphingomonadales bacterium | reverse complement strand
TGGCGACGGTGACGCCGTCCTTGGTGATGCGCGGGGCGCCGAACGACTTGTCGAGCACCACGTTGCGGCCCTTCGGACCGAGCGTCACCTTCACGGCATTGGCGAGAATGTCGACGCCGCGCAACATCTTGTCGCGCGCCTCGACGGAGAATTTGACCTCTTTGGCTGCCATTTCTGTAACTCCGTTGAATTCAATCCCCGTCCTGAGGAGGCGCGCAGCGCCGTCTCGAAGGGCGAGGCCTGTGATTTCCTGCCCTCATCCTTCGAGGCGCGCCCTGCGGGCGCTCCTCAGGATGAGGATCGGCGCGCGCTTACGCGGCCTTCTTGCTGGCGACGCTGCCTTCCAGCACGCCCATGATGTCGCTCTCCTTCATGATGAGATATTCGACACCATCGATCTTCACTTCGGTGCCCGACCACTTGCCGAACAGGATGATGTCCTTCGGCTTCACATCGATCGGAATGAGCTTGCCGTGCTCGTCACGGCCACCCGGTCCGACGGCGACCACTTCGCCCTGCTGCGGCTTCTCCTTGGCGGTATCGGGAATGATGATGCCACCAGCCGTCTTCTCGTCGGCTTCGATGCGCTTGACGACGACACGGTCGTGAAGCGGACGGAACTTCATGGGGACCTCCTAAACACCTGATGATCTTGAGGTTTTGAAAAGAGAACCGGACATCGGATCCGGTTCCAGACCGCGATTTAAGAGCGGTCCTTTTCGGTGCAAGGGGTTTGCCCGAAATTTTTGGCACTCGTCAAGGGCGACTGCCAGTGGCGAAGCGTCCAAGGTTAACCGGCGCATGTCCGCGGAGGCGCGCGCCGGCGCCCGTATTCTTTGGACGGCGCCGGATACGCCGGATTTTCCTTTTCCCTCAATGTATTGAGGGAGGGGAGCGCCGCAAGGCGTCTCCATCGGGACCGCGCTCGGCGAGCGCGGCGCGCGCCTTGCGGGCACGCACGCCTTTCGGCGCTCCACCGCGGCGTTCTTATTCCGGCGTCGGGCCGCGCTTTCGTTTGGGTATTTCAGCCCGAACCGTCAGCCGGCTCCCGGCAGGGACTCCTAGTGGTCCCGGGCGGTGCCCCGACGCCGCCCGGGTGCGGACTTACGAGGTCCACCCGCGGGCGCCGCGCCCATTCCGCCATCAGCACGTCTCTAGATGACGCCCCTTGGTGAATGGGCGATAGGAATATATTCAAGAGCGGCCAATAGGTAGTGTCTCAGTTCGATTGTGGCATTCAGAATTTGAGTACCTGGAGGGTCGCCGCTATCCCGGCACAAGCCGCGCCTATGGCGTTGTATCGCGCCTGATTTTTCAAAATCCTGTCCAGTTCATTCATAGGAGTGTGCAAGAATGAACTGCGAGCGACCCAAGAGCCGTAGAACCAAAAGGCCGCCGCAGACAATGCAAAAATCCCGCTAAGCATGGACTCGCCCCCAAGGCTTGCAAAGCTTACCGCTAAGCATTATCCCATGAACATGGCAAAAGGTCCAAAGGGCGAAAAACGCCCCGCTGACGTGAATGTCCGCGCCGTCATGATCGCCAAGATCGCGACGGGCGAGATCGAGGACGTGACCACCGACGACGGCAAGAATGCCGCCGCCGTGGCGTTGGGGCGCATGGGCGGCAAGGCCCGCGCCGCAGGAATGTCCGCTCGGAAACGTAAGGAAATAGCAAAAAAGGCGGCGGCCACCCGGTGGGAGAAACGAAAAACTTGATACAAAGGGCCTCCTTTATGGAGGCCGGGATGAATACTGCACAGCGTATTGTCGCGAAGTTTGGTGGTCAGAGCGCGTTGGCCGAACTGCTTGGCCGGCCGCAAAGCACGATCCAATACTGGACCAAAACCGGGAACATCCCCGCCAAGTGGCATAAACCGATTTTAACCGCTGCCGCCCAGCGCGGCTTGTCGCTCGTCCCAACTGATTTCGCAGTAGCCGATGGCACCGGCATAACCATCGCGAAGATTCCCGAGGCGAAATGGCCCGGGCTGCTCGATTGCGCTGGCGTCGAAATACAGTGTTACGTGTTAGAGGACGGCCGCCACGTCATTAGTCGGACTGGCGCGCTGCACTACTTGGCGGGCGGTAAGGGTGGCGGCAATCTCGAAAGCTATCTGCGCGTAGAAGCATTGCGCGATTTTCTGCCGCCCGATCTTGAGCATCAGTTTATCGACATTCGTATTCCCCAGGTTGTTAATAAGGACGTGAAGGCCCTTTCGGCTGAGGCTTTTATCGATATTTGCCGAGCCTACTCCCGTGCCCGGGACACGGGCGCTCTCACCAGTGAGAGCCAAGTTCACATCGCAATCCGCGCATCCATGGCGCTTGCGGCGTTCGCGAAAACCGGCATTGAGGCGGCAATCGACGAAGCTACCGGATACCAATACGAGCGCGCCGAAGATGCGCTCAGGGTCAAGCTCAGGCTCTTCTTAGAAGAGGAAATGAGGCCATGGGAAAAGACCTTCCCCGATGAATTATGGGTTCAGTTCGGGCGATTGACAAAATGGAAGGGGCCTATCCACGAGCGTCCGAAATATTGGGGCAAGCTCGTGATGGAATTGGTCTACGGATACCTCGACCCCGATGTTTACGAATGGTTGAAGAAACACGCGCCCGAGCCGCGTCATGGGCAAAACTACCATCAATGGCTTAGCGGCCAATACGGCCTCAAAAAAACTTGTAGAACACATTTGG
>JACFMS010000034.1:8821-26121 GCA_019455285.1 Sphingomonadales bacterium | reverse complement strand
CATCGCAGCAACACTTTATCAGTGTTGCACTTGTGCCG
Organism: Sphingomonadales bacterium; assembly: GCA_019455285.1. GTDB lineage: Bacteria > Pseudomonadota > Alphaproteobacteria > Sphingomonadales > Govanellaceae > PRO5. The sequence continues at coordinate 26,083 of JACFMS010000034.1, read as the reverse complement.
TGAACTCAGCGAATCCATAGCAAAATCAAAGAACTGGATCCCCGCTTATCAAGGGGATGACATCCTGATTATGATGATCTAACTTAATAGCAATCCGCTACTCGCCCTCCATCTCCTCGCGCAGGAGTTCTAGCTCCAGCCATTCCTCCTCCAGCGCGGCAAGCTTGGCCTGCAATGCCTCCAGGCGCCGGCTGGCGTCTCCAAACGCCGTCGCGTCACGGGCATAAAGCGTGGGATCGGCAAGTGTCGCCTCCAGCGTTGCAATGTTTTTTTGCGCTGCCGCCATCTCACCGGGCAATTCCTCCAGCCGGCGTTTGTGCTTGTAGCTCAAGCGCGTCGCCGGCGCTTTTTTCTCGGATGTCTCGTCCCGCTTGGCAGGTTTTGGTTTTTCCGGCGTCGCCACGGCGCGCGGTCCACGCTGGCGCACATAGTCGGAATAGCCGCCAGCGTATTCGATGGCCGCGCCGTCGCCTGCAAGGGCGATGGTGGAGGTCACCACCCGATCGAGAAAATCGCGGTCATGGCTGACCAAGAGAAGCGTGCCAGCGTAATCGGCCAGCAGGTCTTCCAAGAGATCGAGGGTTTCCATGTCAAGGTCGTTGGTCGGCTCGTCCAGCACCAGCAAATTCGATGGCTTGGCCAGCGTGCGCGCCAACAGCAAGCGATTGCGCTCACCGCCCGATAGCGAGCTGACCGGAGCGCGCAGTTGCTCGGAGGTGAACAGGAAATCCCGGGCATAGCTCGCCACGTGCTTTTTGTGGCCCAACACATCGACGTAATCGTTGCCGTCGGCCAGGGCATCCTGCAAGGTCGTGGTTTCCTTCAGGGCGCTGCGGCTTTGGTCGAGAAAGGCGACCGTTAAATTGCTGCCGAGCTTCACCGTTCCCGAATCTGGTTCAAGCCGTTTCAGCAGCACGTTGAGGAGCGTTGATTTGCCGGCGCCGTTGGGGCCGATGACGCCCACCTTATCGCCGCGGCCGATGCGGGTGGTGAAATCCTTAAACAGCGTCTTGCCGTCAAAGCTTTTGGTAATGCCTTTGGCGTCGATCACCGATTTTCCCGACATCGTGCCGGCATCGACCTTCATCTCCACCGCGCCGGCGCGGGCGATTTGCGCCGCTTTTTCCTTGCGTAAGGCGACGAGCCGCGCCAGCCGGCCCTCGTTGCGCCGCCGCCGGGCGGTGACGCCGCGATGCAGCCAATGGGTTTCCTCCTCGATCTTTTTCTCCAAGCGGGCGCGCGCGGCGTCTTCCTCGACGTAAACCGCTTCCGCCCAGGCGTCGAAGTGGGCAAAGCCCCGATCCAGCCGGCGCACGATGCCGCGATCCAGCCACAACACGGCGGAGGTGACGTTTTTCAGGAACATGCGGTCGTGGCTGATGATGACGAGCGCGCCGCGAAAGGCGTTGACCTTGCCCTCCAGCCAGTCGATGGCGGCCAGATCCAGGTGGTTGGTGGGCTCATCCAGGAGGAGAATGTCCGGCGCGGCGGCGAAGGCGCGGGCCAGGGCGGCGCGGCGCCTCTCGCCGCCCGATAGGCCGGCGGTGAAGAGATCGGGACTGAGGCCGACCTCGGCCAGGGCGCGCTCGGCGATATGGGCGGCGGGCAGGCCCGCCAGCATGAACTCTTGCAAGGTGGTAAAACGGCTCAAATCCGGCTCTTGCGGCAGATAGACCACCCGCACGCCGGGCTGGACGAAGCGTTCGCCGGCATCGGCCTGAATGTCGCCGGCAATCACCTTCATCAGCGTCGATTTGCCGGCCCCGTTCCGTCCCACCAGGGATAGACGGTCGCGCCCGCCGATGGCGAGCTCGACCCCGGTAAACAACGGGTGAGCGCCCAAGCGCAGGCGGATGTCTTTCAAGGTCAGGATCGGCGGAGCCATGGGGCCGTGTCATGCCAGAAAAACGCCTGCCGGCGCAAGGGGGACGCGCTGCTCGCGCAGATGTGAGCAGGCGTTACGGCAGCCGGCGGCGGGCCGTGATATGCTCGACGACAAGAAAAGAGAGAGAAAAGAGGGTCTCATGCTGATTCGGATCAGGCGCGCCGGCGATGTCCGGGAAAGCGAGATCACGCCGGAAAGCCTCTACCTGTCGCGCCGTCTTTTTCTGGCTGGCGGCGCGGCCGCCGCCCTTGGCTTGAGTGTGAACCCGGCCCGCGCCGAGGCGGCGTTGCGCGCCCTGGGGCCGATGCGGAAAAGCGCCTTCAGCACGGCCGAGGAGCGCACCCCTTATGAAGCCGTTACCAACTATAACAATTTCTATGAGTTCGGCCTCGACAAGGAAGATCCCGCTGCCAAAGCCCATAGCTTGCAACCGAGACCGTGGTCGTTGCGGATCGACGGCGAAGTGGCGCGGCCGCAGACCTTCGATGTGGATGACCTGATCGCCAAGACGCCCTTGGAGGAACGCATCTACCGTCTGCGCTGCGTCGAGGCGTGGTCGATGGTGGTGCCGTGGGTGGGCTTTCCCTTATCATCGCTGTTAAGCCGGGTGGAGCCGACCGGCAAAGCAAAGTATGTGGCGTTCGAAACCCTCCATGACCCGATGCAGATGCCGGGGCAGAACAAGGAGGTGCTGGAATGGCCCTATCGCGAGGGCCTGCGGCTGGACGAGGCGATGCATCCCTTGGCGATCCTGGCGGTGGGGCTATATGGCCGGGTGCTGCCCAACCAGAACGGCGCACCCATCCGTTTGGTGGTGCCGTGGAAGTACGGTTTTAAAAGCATCAAGTCCATCGTTCGTATCCGCTTGACCGAGCGCCAGCCGCGCACCGCCTGGAATGTCGCCGCGCCCGACGAGTATGGATTTTACGCCAACGTCAACCCCGACGTGGATCACCCGCGCTGGAGCCAAGCCAAGGAACGCCGCATCGGCGATTTCTTCCGCCGCGACACACTGATGTTCAACGGCTATGGCGATGAAGTGGCGCAGCTTTACAGCGGCATGAATTTGCGAAGGTATTTCTGATGCGTCCGTCGCTTGATAAAACCGTTCTTTTCATCGCCGCATCGCTGCCGGCGTTGGCGTTGTTATGGCTAGTGCCGACGGACGGGCTGGGCGTCAATCCCATCCGCGAGGGCATGCATTATACCGGCGATTGGGCGATCCGGCTGTTGATCCTGGCGCTGGCCATCACCCCGGCGGCGAAAGTGAGCGGCGCGAAAAAACTTTTCCGCTACCGCCGCATGATCGGGCTATTCGCCTTCTTCTATGGCCTGCTGCATGTTTTCACCTATGTCGTGCTTGATCACTTCTTCGATGTCGAAACCATCATCAAAGACATCGCCAAGCGGCCGTTCATCACCATCGGCATGGGCGTGTTTTTAATCCTGTTGGCGCTGGCAGTCACGTCCACCCACCAGATGGTGCGGCGGCTGGGCGCGCGGCGCTGGCAGGCTTTGCATCGTCTGGTTTATCTCGCCGGCGTCGGCGCGGCGGTGCATTTCACGCTGTCGGTGAAGAAGGACATCACGGAGCCGTTGATCTACGGCGCGATCATCGCCGCGCTGTTGCTGGCGCGACTCCTGTTGCGCTATGAACTGCTGCCGCGGCTCAAGATCCCGGCCGTTCGTGGTGAGCCCGTCGAACCATGAACGGTAGGTAATCCGTTGTCCTTCGACAGGCTCAGGACGAACGGATTTCTATACGCTATCAAGAACTTTCACCCATAGCCACCTGTTGCCGGCCGGCGCACCCATGATAAAAGCCGTTGCTGAACGGCAGGTCGGGCGCAATGGCGCGCAAGCGGCTCGTCGCTTCCGCCGCGCCCAGACGGTGATCCATGACGGCGCGGAATACATCGGCCACCGCCGTCATGTCGCAGGCGTGCGGCGACAATCGGATGCGGGCGACGCCCTTTGCCGCCAGATCGTCGAGCTCGGAGAGGAGCAGAATGGCGCTGTGGGATAAGGTTTGGGTGCCGTTGATGGCGAGAAAAGCTTCATCGCCCAGCGTGCGCACCACGCGGCCATCCGCATCCTTGTTGCAGACGAACTGACAGCCGTCCTTGTGCAGATGTTCGGCGCGGGCATGAAAGCAGCGCGCCGAAATGGCGAGCGGCAGACGGCCGAACGCCAGCACTTCAATCTCGGCGGCCTGGGCTGCCGCCAGCGCGGCGACGGCGGCGGCCGGCAGTTCCGGCGGCAGGCAGACGCGCACTGCGCCGCGCGCCGCCAGAAAGCCAAGCGTCGCCTCGTTATAAATATTGACCAGCGGGCCCAGTGCATGACGCCGGCCGGCCAGCGCGTCGGTGGCGCCGATATCGTTGGCCTCGATCAGGAAATCATCCGACTTGGCAAGCTCGACGATTGCGGCCTCTTCGCGCGCGTTGGAAATCAACGCCAGGGTGGACAACACCACGTCCTTGCCGGCTGCCTGCAAGCGCGCGATCACGTCAGGCAAATAGGGCTCGAAAAACGGCGCGCGTTTGGCGCACACCACCTCGCCCACGCACACGCTGTCGACATCCGTCTCATCGGCGATGCGAAAATAAAAATCGCGCCATGTTTCAGGCGGCCAATTGAACAGCACCGGGCCAAGGGTGATTTTCATGCTCATCGCCAGTTCTTCTTATACGCGCCGGTGGTCTCAGTCTGGCCTTCGGTCAGGCGGCGCAGTTTGGCGACCTCGCCGGCGGGCGGCGGCAGATCGCGGGCGGCGGCGTCCACCACCTTGCGAAAAGCCGACACCACCTCGGCGATATAAGCCTTGCCGCGCTGGCGGCCTTCGATTTTCAGCGCAGTGACGCCGGCGGTCATCAAATCCTTGACGATCTCCGCCACGCTCAAGCTGGTCGGCTCCTCGAACAGATAGCCGGCGCTGTCGCCGACCCGGAAGCGGCCTTTGCACAAGGTGGGGTAACCGGCCGCCTCGTGTTTCTCGAAGACATTGATCACTGAGCCATTGAGGAGCGACACCAACCCCTCGCGGCGCTCCTCGTAGCGCACGAACGCGGCGGGCGAGCACACGCCGTTCATGTTGGGTGACTGGCCGGTGACGTAAGAAGATAACGAACAGCGCCCTTCCGCCATGGGACACATGCCGCCGAAGGCGAAGACCTCGGTTTCCACATCAATGGCCGGCATCAGCGCGGCAATCTCCGGCACCGTCAGCACCCGCGGCAGCACCACCCGCCGCACGCCGAAATTACGGGCGTAGAAATTGATGGACTGGGCATGGGACGCCGAGGCTTGCACCGACAGGTGTCGCCGCAAGTCCGGGTGAGTGCGGGCGGCGTAATCGAGAAGCCCGATATCGGCCAGGATCACCGCGTCCGCCCGTATCCGCGCCGCGTCATCGACGGCGGCGGGCCACGGGCGATCATCGCCGGCGCGAGGATAGGTGTTGATGGCGATATAAACCTCTGCACCGCGCCCATGGGCGAAGGCGATGGCCTCTCTCGCCTCGTCGCGGCTGAAGTTGAGGCCGGGAAAATTGCGGGCGTTGGTTTCGTCGCGAAAGCCGATGTAGACCACATCGGCGCCGGCCTCGACGGCGGCTTTCAGCCCCGCCGGGGTGCCGGCGGGGCAAACCAGTTCCAGCGTCCGGCGAGCGTCAGTCATGACGTCGGCCGCCGCCCGAAGAGGATGGTCTTGGCCACGCCGAAGGCCTGGGCGGCGGGACCGGCCAGCGGCCCGAACGGCGAAGCCAGATCAGCCGCCAGGTCGATGTCCTCGCCATCCACGGCGTTGCGCAGGGCGAGGATCACCTCGGTGTCGCCTTCGATGGTCAGAAGGCGGGAGAAGAACAGGGCGTCGCCGTCAAGCCGGCCTTCCAGCAGATCCAGAAGAACGGCCAGGGGGCCGCGAATCACCGCGTCCGCCATATCCCGGGGGTCGGCCAGGCGCAGCCGAGCGCCGGCTGATGTTGGCGCGAGGGTAAGGAGAAAGGCAAAGGGTAAGCTGGTAGGCTCGATGCGTACGCGCTTGCCGCCAAGGCCGCTGAGACGGTCGAAGACCGCGCCGTGCCGCCGGCGCATGGTCGTCATCACTAACGCCAACAAAGGATTGAGGATTTTTCCGGCCGGAGGCAGCGGTAAAGGTACAGGCGGCAGTAGCGCTTTGACAGTCATGCGATGCGGCGTTTCCTTCCTCCGATCGCGCGCGGCGCGATCCACCAGAATTGGTTATGCGCTTATCGCCGGCTGTCTCTCCTTGATGTACGTCAATAAAGTATGATTCACTGCTTGTTGCGGGGAAGGGGATAATCTAGAATAATTCTAGTATTCATTAGGAACACCAGAGGAGATCTTCCGTGGTGCTCGCCGCTCAGGACGTTTTGTTGTCGTCCGTGATCTACCACGCTACCGGATTCGTATCTGCGGTATGCAAGCGGGTCTGGCCTATCCGAACAGTTTTATCGTTATCGGCGTCATGCCGATGCATGCCCGATGGTGGGGGCGGCTGATGCAGGATGCCGGCCAGCGGGGGGGCGTGTCGGAGCTGCGATCGCCTACGGACTCCATCGGAGCGCATCATGTCGCGCTGATCCGGCGCGTCGCCGATAGCAGCGATAGATCCGCCTTTGCCGACCTTTACACCTATTATGCGCCGCGCCTGAAGACCTACCTGCGCCGCCTCGGCAGCAGCGAAGCGGCGGCTGAGGAACTGGTGCAGGAGGTGATGCTGCAGGTATGGCGCAAGGCCGCCCTGTTTGATCCCACCCGGGCGGCGGTGACCACCTGGATCTTCACCATCGCCCGCAACAAGCGGATCGACGCCCTGCGCCGCGAACGACGGCCGGAGATTGAGGCAGGCGATCCTCCGCCGGCAGTCTATGACGCGCCGCTGGCGGAGCGGGCGTTGGAGCTTGCCTATGATAGCGAACGGCTGCAGGATGCGCTGAAAACCCTGCCGGAATCCCAGGCGACAGTCATCAGCATGTCGTTCCTGGAAGACAAGACTCACAGCATGATCGCTGATGAGCTTGATATTCCCTTGGGCACGGTAAAATCGCGCCTGCGGCTGGCGTTTCGCCGCCTGCGGCATGTGTTTGGAGATTTTGCGTGAACCCTCGCCATCACCCCGCGAGCGATTGGCTACTGGCGCTGGGCGCCGGTACGCTTGATGAAGCCCAGGCCACGGTGGTGGCGGCTCATGCGGAGTGGTGTCCGGCCTGCCGCGTCAAGGTTGATTGCGCCGAAGCCATCGGCGGTGCGATGCTCGCCTCCTTGCCGCCAACGGCAATGTCGGTGGGCGCGTTTGACCGCTTTCTTCAATGCATGGCGGCGACGGATAACCTGCGGGAGCAGGGATCGGCGCCCTCTCTTAATGGCTTTGCCCACAGCGGCCTGCCGCTCAGCCTGGCGAAATTCGTGCCGCAAGGCATCGATGTGCTGCCCTGGAAGCACCTCGCGCCGGGGGTGCGGGGGGTGCGGCTGCCGATACACAGTCGGCGGGGCATCCAATTATGCCTGTTCGAGGCGGACCCCGGCGCCGTCTTTGGCAGCCATACCCATGGCGGCAGTGAGATGAGCCTGGTGTTGCGCGGCGCTTATCATGTCAACGGCTTGCGATTTGGGCCCGGCGACAGCGAGGACAGCGAGCCTGGCAGCCGCCATATGGCGGTCGCCGATCCGGAGGAAGGATGCCTGTGTGTGGCCTTCATCGAAGGCGTCAACCGGCCTGATGGCTTTCTGGCCAGACTCCTGCAGCCGTTTACTGGATTATAACAGCCGCTTTTCCCCGCCGTTGCCTGCCGCTACAATCGGCGCGGCGGGGGAACCTTGATGAAACTTGACCAGATCGACCTGAAAATTCTATCGGCATTACAACACGAAGGACGGGCCACCAAGACCCGGGTGGCGGAGCTTGTGGGGTTATCGCCCAGTCCCTGCCATGAACGCATCAAGCGCCTGGAGAAGGCCGGCTATATCCGCGGCTATCATGCCGAGATCGATATCGACAGGCTCGCCCGGCCGCAGTTGGTGATCGTCGAGATTTGTCTGAAAAGCCATGACGCCGCCGATTTTGAACGCTTTCGCCGCCACATCACGGGGGTGCCGGAAGTCTTGGAATGCTACCAGACCAGCGGCGTCGTCGATTTCATCCTCAAGGTGGTTGCGCCCAGCATCGAGGCCTACCAGGCGCTGATGGATCGCCTGCTGGACGCCGATATCGCCATCGGCCGCTTCAATACCTGCGTCGTCACCAAGCCAGTCAAGCGCTACGGCCCCTATCCAATCGACCTCTTGGCGTCGCCGGATCAGGGATAGCCGCGGAAAAAACCACTGCCAGGCAGCGCTACGGCGGCAAAAGTCACTTGCCGCAAGGGAAACTTCAGCAACCTTTCCACGGGGAGGCGGCATATAATTCCCGTTCTACGAGGTTTTTTGCCGCAACAAGGAGATAGAGACAATGCTGATCGGTGTACCAAAGGAAATCAAGGTCAAGGAGTTTCGTGTCGGCGTGGTGCCGGGCAGCGTGCGCGAATTTGTCGCCGCCGGCCATCAGGTGCTGGTGGAAACTAACGCCGGCGCTGGCATCGGCATCAGTGACGCCGATTACATTGCCGCCGGCGCCAAGATCGCCAAAAACGCCGCCGAGGTCTTCGCCAAAGTCGACATGATCATCAAGGTCAAGGAACCGCAGCCGGAAGAATGCCGGATGCTGCGTCCTGACCAACTGCTCTTCACCTACCTGCATCTGGCGGCCGATCTCGATCAGGCCAAGGCGCTGCAAAAGTCGGGCGCGGTGGCCATTGCCTATGAAACGGTAACCGATGCCGCCGGCCGCTTGCCGCTCCTTGCACCCATGAGCGAGGTTGCCGGCCGGATGTCGATCCAGGTTGGCGCCTACTGCCTGCAAAAAGCCAATGGCGGCTCGGGTGTACTCTTAGGTGGCGTGCCTGGCGTCCCCGCCGGCAAGGTGGTGATCGTCGGCGGCGGCGTTGCCGGCACCAACGCCTTGCGCATGGCGGTGGGGCTGGAAGCCCATGTCACCATTTTCGATAAGTCCATCGATCGCTTGCGTCAGCTCGACGCTGAATTCGGCGGCCGCATCAACGTGGTCTACGCGACGGCGACGGCAATCAGGGAAGCGGCGGCGGAAGCCGATCTGGTGGTTGGCGCCGTACTGGTGCCGGGCGCAGCCGCGCCCAAGGTGCTCAATCGTACTGATTTGAAAGCGATGCGTCCGGGATCGGTGCTGGTGGATATTTCCATCGATCAGGGCGGCTGCTTTGAAACCTCGCGGCCGACCACCCATGACGATCCAACCTACGTGGTCGATGGCATCGTGCATTACTGCGTCACCAACATGCCGGGCGCGGTGCCGCGCACCTCGGCGTTTGCCTTGAACAACGCCGTACTGCCCTATGCGCTGGAGCTTGCCAACAAGGGCTACAAGCGGGCGCTGATGGAAAACCGTCATCTGCGCAATGGTCTGAACATTTATAAGGGACAGATCACCAATCACGCCGTGGCGGAAGCGCTTGATCTTGAGTACGTGGCCGAGATCAAGGAATTCGCCGCGTAAGGAATTTGGCAATCTCACGGACCGTCATTGCGAGCCGCTGTCAAGCGGCGTGGCGATCCAGAGTCTTAGGAATCTGGATTGCTTCGCCCCCTAGCGGCGTGTAGCGCCGCAATTATAAAATCTGCGCGCAAAGCGCGCGGGGGGCTCGCAATTGACGACTTACTTATCCTTGACGCTTAAGGCCATCCCCGCCAGCTTGCCGAACTTGCCGATGTCGGCAGTGGAAGGATTGCGCAGGTATATGGCGCGAAACCACATGAAGGTGAGAAATCGCGCCACATCCTCCGGCGTGGGAAGTTCGGCCAACAGCACCGGATTGCGCTCGACATAGACCTCGAATAGAAATTTATCAACCATGCCGCCCACCGCGAAGGCAACCGCCAGCGCTTCGCCATCGCTCAACATGGCGTCCGGGCAGCGGCGGCGAATGGTCTCGGCGATGCGCTGATTCCAGTCACGGTTGACCCGGCTATAGAGATCATGGAACTCGGGGTGCTCTTCGTCGAAATGCACCAGCGCTCGGATCAGTCCCGGGTGATCACGGTAGAAGCTGGCGAACAACAGATTGGCGTGGTAGAGCGCGGCGAACGGTTCATGGGGCCGCGCCGGGTCGCCTTCGATGGCGGTGCGGATATCGATGACATCACGCAAGGCCTGGAACACCAGGTCGGCCTTGTCGTGGAAATAATGGTAGACGAGGCTGATGTTGACATCGGCTTCCTTGGCGATGTCATTCAGGCGCAACGCGCGGTAGCCCTTGTGCTCCAAGGCCCGCAACGCCGCCGCCTTGAGATTGTCCCGGCTTTTCGAGCCCTTGCGGGTGGGCGGGACCGAGGCCTTGGCGAGGGTGCGCCGCGGCCGCTTGAGGCGCGCCACCACGCCGGCGCGGCGCGCCATGCGGGCCGATGGATCATGATTTCGTGTCACAGCATTCCCAGACAGTTTTGAAATAGCGTTCAACAATATCTGGGAAGTTTCTGACCGACAACAGGAAAACTGCAGCCGCTTAGAGATACTCTAAATTTCGCCGTCCGGGTAGCCGCAAAAAGCAGCCCTCAGGTCCGGTCGGTGCGGATCGCCAGCGCCAGGGCTTCATCCAGCACCTTGCGATCGCCGATTTGGTTGGCGAGGATGAGGATCAGTCGGGCGTTTAAGCGCTGACTGGCCTCTTCCGACAGGCCGCGGTGGGCCTCGATCAGGGCTTCGTAGAAGCTATCGGGATCGCTGATGCGTGGGGTCAGCGCCAGGGTGTCGCTGGTCATGCCGCTGTCTCCTTGATCTGGGCGGGGGCGCGGTGGCCGGTGGCAAGGTCGCGGGCGCGGCGGATGGCTGCGATATCGGCGGCGCGCCAGCGGGCGGTGATGTGGTGGTCGGGACGCAACAGGTAGATCGTCCCCGGCCTGCCGTCATAGCGGCGGGCCAGGTGGCCGGCCGTATCCTCGATGACGGTAAGGCCCTGCGGCGCGGCGGCAGGAGTGCCGATGGCGTAGACCGTCACCGGGATGGCGTCTTGGGCCAAGGCTTTGGCGGTTTCCGCCATGGCCTTGTCGGCGGCGGCGTCGCCGGCGAAGTAGAGGGCGGCAAAGCCGGTGCCTTTGTGGTGGACGCCGCCATTGTCGCGGGCGAGGAAGGTCAAGAGCCACTCGTCTCGGCCATTGACGCGGATGCGGCCATCGGCCGCCGGCGCGCCGGGCATCATCTTGCCGGCAAAGGCGTCGCTGTCGGGCGTATTCAGGGCTGACTCGCGTAAAATAGCCGGCACCGACAGGCGGCCGCTGTTGACGAACGGGCGGGCGAACGGCGCTTCCCGCGCCAGCTCCAGGACGGCGTTGCGGAAGGCGCGGCTGACCGCGCTTTTGGGGGTGATGAAATCGGTGGAGCGGGTGGAATTGAGGATGTTCTCCTTGGCCGCATACACCCGCTCGGCATCGTAACTGTCAAGGAGCGCCTCCGGCGCCTTGCCGGTCAGCACCAGTTGCAGCTTCCAGCCGAGATTGTCGGCGTCCTGCACGCCGCTGTTGGCGCCGCGTGCGCCAAAGGGCGAGACCAGATGCGCCGAATCGCCGACAAAGATCACCCGGCCGTGGCGGAACTTGTCCAAGCGCCGGCACTGGAAGGTGTAGATCGACAGCCACTCGAACTCGAAGTCGACGCCGGGCAGCGCAGCGCGCACCCGCTCGGCCACCCGTTCGGGCTTCATCTCGGCGTCGCGGTCGATGTCCCAGCCCAATTGCAGATCAAGCCGCCACACGTCATCGGGCTGCTTGTGCAAAAGTGCCGACTGGCCGCGGTTGAACGGCGGATCGAACCAGAACCGGCGCTCGGAGGGAAAGTCCTGCTTCATCTTGATATCGGCGATGAGGAAGTGGTCCTCGAACACCTGGCCCTCGAAATCAAGTCCCAGCATTTTGCGAATGGGGCTTCTCGAGCCGTCGGCGGCGATCAGGTAATCGCAAGCCATCTCATAGCGGCCTTCGGGCGTATCGACGGCGATGGTGACGCCCTTGGCCGCCGGCGTCACTTCGACCACGGTGTTTTTCCAGCGGATTTCGCCGCCCAGCTCATTGAGCCGCGCGATGAGAAATTCTTCATTGTAGTATTGCTGCAGGTTGATGAAGCCGGGGTACTTGTAGCCTTCCTCGTCCAGCATGTTGAAGGTATAGACGGGCTCGGGATCATCGCCGAAGAATACTTTGCCGACGTTCCAGGTGACGCCCTTGTTCAGCATCACCTCGCCGCATCCCAGGCGGTCCCAGATTTCCAGCGCCCGCTTGGCATAGCAGATGGCGCGCGAGCCGATGCTCACCGTGTTGTCGTCATCCAGAACGACGGTGGCGATGCCGCGCTCCAACAACTCGATCGCCATGGTCAGGCCCACCGGGCCGGCGCCGACGACGATCACCGGCAGGTGACCGCGCTTGCCGCTGTCAAGCTCCGGCGGCCGCTTGAAAGGATAGCTTCTGCGGGTCGCCATCATTTCTTCATCTCCGCCCGTTCCAAGGATTGCCACATCGCCTTGTCGCGTTCGGCGGTCCAAATCTGCGGGTCGCGGATGCCGCGCGCCTCGTCATAGGCGCGGGTGACGTCGAACGGCAGGCAATGATCGAAGATCACCCATTGGCCGTATTTCGGCGCCAGCGCGGCGTACGTTTCCTGGTAGATGGCGTTCAAGTCTTTTCCCGCCGCCGCGCCGCTTTTCACCGCGCCGAACATGTCGCGGATGAAGGCGCGGGTGCCGTCGATGGCGGCCTTGACGGTTTCCGGCGTAGTCAGCGCGTCGCCGCGTCCCGGCACCAGCGCCCGCGCACCCAGCTTTTCCACGTTATCGAGGGTTGCCGGCCAGTCGGTCAGATAGGCGTCGCCGGTATAAGGCGTTGCGCCATATTCCACCAAGTCGCCGCTGAACAATACCTTTTCCTTGGGCAGCCAGGCGACTGTGTCGCCCTTGGTGTGGCCGCGGCCAAGCTGCATGAGTTTCACTTCGGTCTTGCCGAGATGGATGGTCAATTCGCCTTTAAAAACGATGGTCGGCCAGGTCAGGCCGGGAATGCTGGACGCGCCCTGGAACAGGCGGGGAAAGCGTTCCAGCTCCGATTTGTAATCCTGCGCCCCGCGCTCGACGATCAGGTCGTAGGTGTCTTGGCTGGCGATGATGGCTTGCGCGCCGTAAGCGGATGCGCCCAGCACCCGCACCGCGTGATAATGGGTCAGCACCACGTACTTGATGGGCTTGTCGGTGACGGTGCGGATCTTGGCGATGACGTCCGCCGCCATGGCCGGCGTCGCCTGGGTGTCGAGCACCATCACGCCATCGTCGCCGATGATGACACCGGTGTTGGGGTCGCCTTCGGCGGTATAGGCGTAGGCGGTATCGGCGAGCTTGGTGAAGCTGACCTTTTTTTCTTCCAAATCACCTTGGCTGGCGAATGCTTTTGCCATTGGTCCCTCATCTTTCCATGCAAAATTTTATAGAATTATTACAAACTATAATGCCACGGCGGCACGGGCCAGTCTGTCCTCATGGATGGGGACAGGGGATCAGCCGACGCTCGCCCGCTCGATGGCGGCCAAGCAGAGCGAGAACAACTCGTTCTGGGTGGCGACGCCAAGCTTATGATACGCCCGTTTGCGGTAGGTCGTCACGCTGGAAGGCGCAATTCCCAGATCAAGGGCGATGGCCTCCGAGGTAAAGCCCAGGAGGACGCGGGCGCAGACCTCGCGCTCGCGGGTCGTCAGGCGGTCGAACGGCGGCGCGGCGCGGCCGATCACGGAATGGATGAGCGAACGCGCGCCGCCGCCCTCGGGGAACTGGCCGGCGGCCGCCTGGCCGCGCCGCATTTTATAGTGGGCGGCAATGAGGCTGGTCACCAAGGGCAGGAAGTACGTCAGCCGCCGCCAATCCTCGGACGAGTAGCGGCCGCTGCCGCCCATGCGGTAGAAGTTGCAATAGACCACGCCCGACTCCACGGCGGCGGCGACCGAGGCCTTGTCAATCAGATCGTTCCGCTCGAAAAAATGCTGGCGATAGACGGGGTCGTAGTCGCTTTTCAGGTCCAGCGGGATGATCTCGGTGGCGGATGACGCGCCCTGGCGCAGCCCTGCCAAGGTGGCGAAATGAGGATCGTCAGCAAAATAGCCGCCGACATAATCGCTGGCCAGCCGTTCGGCCCGCGACTTGGGCATCTTGCTTTGGGTGAAAAGATGTTCGGCCCGACCCTCGGGCGAGAAGGTGAATACCGCGCAATGATCCACCGGCACGATGCGGTTTAAAAGCCGCATCAGGTGGTCGACGAAGGCCGGCTCCCCCAGCGCCTTCGTCACCTCGGTCAGATCATAGAGCCATTCGGGAGGTTCGGCAGCCAAGGCAGGTGTCCTGTTTTGCCGCATTGATGTCGCGTACCAATCATTGTCTTGCGGATAACGTCAGCGCGCGCCGCCCGCGCCGGGTCGCAGCGGCGCCTGGGCGTCTCGCATCTGATTGCGCTCTTCCTTGGGGCGATAAATATCGAGGCGAATGTCATCGATGCGGCGCGGAAAATAGTTATTGGATCTGTCGCTGTCGGCGGTATCCCAACGCGGATCGACGGCAATCGCCCTGATCTCTTTCTTGACCGGCAGGAGCTTCACCACGTGCTTGGGGTTGCGCCGCCAGATTTCCGCCGGCAAGGTTTTTTCTTCGCGCGAGCCATCAGCATATTCGATCTCCAAAAGAATCGGCATCACCAGTCCGCCATGGTTGGTGAAATCGAGAAGATAAAACAGGCCGCCTTGCTTCAGGATCGCCCGTTCATACGGCTCAAGGCTGGAAAGCAGCGCCTGGTAGTCGTTGCGGTCCTGGTTGGTGACTTGGTGCTCGTCATTCTGATTATAGAAGTCCTTCAATCCCGGCTTGCCATCGATCCGGCGTTTCATGCCGCGATCGCGGATCTCGCTTAAGGAGTCCGGCTCTTTGGCTTCCTGGGCTTTTTCCCACGCCCGCTCAATCTCGGGGTTCTCGCTGTTGATGCGCGCCTTGCGCACGTTGTCGAGCGCAATGTCGACGTGATCGGTGGTGTAAAACCAGCCGCGCCAGAACCAATCGAGATCGACGGCGGAAGCGTCCTCCATGGTGCGGAAGAAATCCGCCGGCGTCGGCCGCTTGAACATCCAGCGGCGGGCGAATTCGCGGAAGGCGTAATCGAAGGCGGTGCGGCCCAGCACCACCTCGCGCAAGATATAGAGCGCCGTCGCCGGCTTGCGATAGGCGGTGTAATTGAGATTGGTGATGGATTCCGGATCGGTCATCACCGGCACCTGATGGGGATTTGTCATGTGCGGCGCAATGTCCCGTGGCTTGCCGCGCTTGGAGGGGTACTTTTCCTCCCATGCCTGTTCGGCCAGATAGCCGAGGAATGAGTTTAAGCCTTCATCCAGCCACATCCATTTGCGTTCGTCGGGATTGACGATCATGGGAAAATAGTTGTGGCCGATTTCATGCATGATCACTGAAATGAGCTCGTATTTGGTCTGGCGGGAATAGGTGACGACGCCGTTGCCATCCTTTTCCGGTCGCGGTCCGTTGAACGAGATCATGGGATATTCCATGCCGCTGCCGCTGCCGTTCACCGCCTGCGCCACCGGGTAGGGGTAGGGGAAGGTGTACTTGCTGTAGGTCTCCAGCGTGTGGGCGATCGCCTCAGTGGCGTATTTGTCCCACAGCGGCATGCCTTCGCTGGGGTAGAATGACATCGCCATCACCAAAGGCCCGTTCGGTTGCGCATGGCCCATGGCGTCCCAGATGAACTTGCGCGAACTGGCGAAAGCGAAGTCACGGACGTTTTCCGCTTTGAACACCCAGGTTTTCTTGCGCGCCGCACGGGTCTTCTCCGCCGCCTGCGCCTCCTCGGGCGTGACGACGAACACCGGCGCGGCGGCGGTCCGCGCCGCCGCCAGGCGCTGCTGCTGGCCGGGGGTCAGAGCCTCGTCGGGGTTTTGCAAGACTCCGGTCGCCGCCACCACATGATCGGCCGGCACGGTGATTGACACCTCGAAATTGCCGAAGTCGAGGGCAAACTCGCCGGTGCCGAGGTAGGCCTTGTTCTGCCAGCCCTCGCTGTCGGTATAGGCGGCCAGGCGGGGATACCATTCGCCGATGAGAAAAATCGCGTTGCCGTCGCTGGCGAAGTACTCATACCCCGCCCGTCCTTTCAGCGCCGCGCGGTCGGGGATGTTGAACTGCCACTCGATGACGATCGTCGTCTGCCCGCCGGGGGCCAAGGGGGATGCCAGGTCGATGCGCATCATGGTGTCGTGGATGGCGTAGGCCAGCGGCTGGCCGGCGCCGTCCTTAACCGCCTTGATCACATGGCCGCCGGGAAAGGCCGGGCGGGCGAGTTCGGCGCGGATGTCGTCGAAGGTGTATTTGGCGTCGCCTTTCGCCGCAATGCTCAAAACGGCGTCCGAGTCCGGGTGATTGCGGTTCTGGTCCAGCTGCACCCACAGAAAGGGCAAGGCATCGGGCGCGTTGTTGTGGTAGGTGATGGTCTCGGTCCCGGCGATGGTCCGCTTGTCCTCGTCCAGCGTCGCCTTGATCTTGTAGTCGGCCCGCTGCTGCCAATACCCCTTGCCAGGGGCGCCGGAAGCCGTGCGGACGTCGTTGGGGGTGGGCAGAATCTCGTCTAATTGCCGGAACTTATCCTCAAAATCTCCCTTTGTTTGGACGACCGAGTGCGACCACGCCAGACCCGGCAACAACAATCCCATGACGACAATGATCGTCCGCACCATTGGCCCTCCGTAAAACTGATCTTGCAGCACTCCGATGACGATACAGTCAGGCCAAGTGCAATTCAAAGCCTTCCGGAAGCGTGGTTGATATTTATTAAAATTAAAACATCTCCTTTAACTATTGTTAACGCTTATCCCGTAATCTCGCCTCTCAAGAAATGCCTGCTGGAATATGCAGGCTTAAGGAGAAAAGCCCGGCAGGCCGTCTCGACGGCGGTGCGGGCCGATACTGGTAACCGGCGCAGGTACCGCCCATGAAGATTGCTGAACGGCCGAAAAAGCAAAGCCGCCCGCTGGCCCGCCTGTGGCGTGCGCAGGGCGGCCTGACGACGCTGGAATTCGCCATCATATCGCCGGTCCTCATGCTGATCGTGATGGGACTGGTGGAGATGGGACTGGCGATGTTCGCCCAAAGCGTTCTGGAAGGGGCGACCTTTTCCGCTTCCCGGCTGGGCAAGACCGGCTATAGCGCGGCGGCGTCGACCCGCGAAGAGACCATCAGAAACATTCTATCCGAACGC
>JACFMS010000034.1:0-8791 GCA_019455285.1 Sphingomonadales bacterium | reverse complement strand
TTGGACGTCGACTAGGTCAGCATGACCTCGCAAACCTATCAGCAATTCGACCAGATCGGCGATCCCGAGCCGTTTATCGACGCCAACGGCAACGGCGAGCGCGATGAGGGTGAAAATTATACCGACGTCAACGGCAATGGCAGCTACGACACCGACATGGGGGCGTCCGGCCTGGGCAATGCCGGCGAGGTGGTTGTCTACACCGTATCCTACCCCTGGCGCATCATCACGCCGCTGATTTCGCAATTCTTCGGCGCCAACGGTGTTCTTAACCTATCGGCGCGCACGGTGGTGCAAAACGAGCCGTATTGACGAGCCATGGCATGACCAGATCAGCCCACAAACGCCAACTTTGGACAGACGATAAAGGCGCCGCCGTCATCGAATTGGCGTTGACGCTGCCCTTGCTGCTGCTGCTGTTTTTCGGCGGCTTCGAGCTGACGCGCTTTATTCTGATTACCCACAAGCTGGAAAAGGCCGCCTACACCGTATCCGACGTGGTGGCGCAGCAAACCTCGGTCACGATGTCGCAGCTGGAGCAAATCATGTCGGCGGCAAGCGAGGTCATGAAACCTTATGAAATCGGCGACAAAGGGACCATCGTGTTGTCCTCCGTCTATCAAAACGGCAGCGATTTACCGACCGTTCAATGGCAGTACGCGGGCGGCGGCACGCTGACGCACGCCAGCAACATCGGCGTCGTCGGCGGTCCTGCCGCCTTGCCGGGCGGGCTGACGCTCAACGACAAGGATAACATCATCGTCACCGAGGTGTTTTATACCTTCGAGCCGCTGTTCCCGGGCTGGGAGATCGGCGCCTCGAACCTCTACAAATACGCGATATTCAAGCCGCGGCTCGGCGCGCTGACCACGGCTCCCAACTAGGAGACGCAAGCCATGATGAGGAAATTTGTCGGGTTTTGCCTTAGACTTAAACGATCCCAACAGGGGGCGGTGGCGGTGCTGGTGGCGGTCGCCATGGTGGCGCTCACCGGCATTGTCGGCATTGCGGTCGACGTCGGTCGGGCGCAGTTATTGCAGTCGAAATTGTCCAGCTCGCTTGACGCCGCCGGCCTGGCGGCCGCCGCCACCGTCAGCACCACCAACCTGTCCGCCGACGTCGACAAATACCTCAATGTCAACTTCCAGAACTATATGGGATCGCACATCACCAGCAGCAGCGTCACCGTCAATAGCAACAATACGGTGATCACGCTTACCGCCTCGGCCACCTTGCCAACGACCTTCATGCGCATTTTCGGCCATGACACCATCAACGTTTCGGCGTTAAGCGAAATTACCCGCGCCGTCAGCGGCCTGGAGCTGGCGCTGGTGCTCGATAACACCGGCTCCATGGAAGGCAGCAAGCTTGCGGATCTGAAGACCGCCGCCCATGATCTGGTGGATATTCTGTTCGGCGACGGCAACGCCCATGATCTTTGGGTCGGCGTGATACCGTTTTCCCAGACGGTGAACATCGGGGCTTCCCGCGCCGGCTGGATGGATGCGTCCTACACCTCGTCGCTCAATTGGGGGCCCGCCAGTTGGATGGGCTGCGTCGATGCGCGCGAGAATGGCGGCGATGTCAGTGATAGTCCGCCGTCAACCCAGCCATTCAAAGCCTATTACTGGCCTGATGATTCCAACAACGACTGGATCAGAAGCGGCGGCAGCTACCGCACGCCGCTGACCACCGCGCGCGGCCCCAACAAGTATTGTCCGCAGGAAGTGCTGCCCATGACCTCGGATAGGAACGCCATTGATGACGCCATCGACGCCATGCAGGCGGTGGGCTACACCCATGTCAATCTCGGCGCGGTGTGGGGTTGGCGCATGCTGTCGCCGAATTGGCGCGGCCTGTGGGGCGGCGACATGGACGCCAATTCCCTGCCCCTTGATTACAATACGCCGCGCATGAACAAGGCCGTCATCATCATGACCGACGGCGAGAACACCGTCAGCAGCAGCATCCACACCGCCTATTGGTATCCCAGCGACGGCAAGCTCGGCACCACCAATACATCACTGGCCAAGACACAGCTTGATCAGCGCCTGTCGCAAATCTGCACCTCGATGAAGAGCAACAACATCATCGTCTACACCATCGCCTTCGGCAGTCCGGGCTCGACCGTGCAGAATTTATTGCGCAACTGCGCCACCCAGCCCGACTATTACTTCGACTCGCCCACCGGGGCTGAATTGCAGGCTGCCTTCAGGGCGATCGGCGACTCGCTTTCGAACCTGCGAATCAGCAGATAATTATTGTATGGCAATGGGTTATGGAGAAAATTCGATACCCGAAGCGTGGTTACCAATTTACTAAAATCGAGGCTTCTCTTTTAGCCATCGTTAACCACTGATCCTTATCATGGGTCACGGAAAGGGCGAGCGGGCCGGTTGGTCCGTCCAGGTCCGAATGATATTCGTGCGAAGGTGCAAGCGATGAAGATAGGAATGCGGGCTCAACCCTACGGCCGAGCCATCGGCCGTCTGATGCGGCGCATCCGGCGCGATCGCCGCGGCAGCGTGATCATTCTAACGGCGCTATTGATGCCGGCGGTGCTCGGCTTCTCGGCGTTGGGCGTCGACGCCACCTTGTGGTACTTGCAGCGGCGCGAGCTGCAATCCATTGCCGATGCTGCGGCCATTGCCGGCACGGTGGTCACGGCCAATGACATCAATGGCGACGCGGAAGCGGCGGCCATTGCCGATGCGGCGCGCAATGATTTCATGGTCGGCAACGGCCGCACCCTGACCGTCAGCACGCCGCCCACCAGCGGCGCGTATGTTGGCATGAGCGGCTATGTCGAGGTGCGGGCCACGGAGCAACCGACCCTCTATTTTGTTGACCGCTTTGTGGATGGCCAGATCACCATTGCCGCGCGCTCGGTAGCGGGCGCGGTGGTGGTTGGCGAACACTGCATCATCGGGCTTGACCATTATATGGATAAAGCAGTGGAGTTTGCCGGCACCGCCAATGTCTATGTGGAATGCGGCGTTGCTTCGAACTCCAATAGTGCGGAATCGCTCTATCTTGGCGGCACCGCCGACCTGGTGGCCGACCCGGCGCAGGCTTATGGCGATATTTATATCGGCGGCAACGCGTCCTTGACCACCAAGCATCCGCCGCAGCCCTTGTCGCAGCGGGTCGATGATCCCTATAGCTATCTCAGCCCGCCCAGCTCTTCCATGACGTGCGCGGCGACCAACATGCGCGCCTCGGGCACCGTCACGCTAAGTCCCGGCAAATACTGCGGCGGGCTGACGGTGCAGAACGGTGACGTCACCTTCAGTCCGGGAACATACATCATCAATAACGGCGATTTTGACGTGCGCGGCACCTCGACGCTGGCTGGCGACGGCGTGACCTTTATCCTGACCGGCGATTCCGCGGCCAAGGTCGGCAATGTCAAGATCACCGGCGGCACGGTGGCCAATCTGACCGCCTCGACATCGGGCGCTTACGAAGGCGTGCTGTTCTACCAGAACGCCATCGCTCCCGCCGGCGGCAGCAATTCAGTGTTGGGCGGATCGTCCATGGAGCTGGAAGGCGCGCTTTATTTTCCGAGCCAGGAGATCCTGTTCTCCGGCGGCTCCGGCGCCAAGCCGGCCTGTTTGCAGATCATCGCCGATAAGGTGACTTTCCAGGGTAACGGCTACGTCGGCAACGATTCGTCGCGCTGCGGCGACATGAACGTCAAGAAGATCACCCAAGTACGGGTCAAGATCGTCGAGTAAGGCATGAGGATGTTTCGCGAAGGGTATGCAGCCATGAACGGATTGACGCGATTGCTTTACCGCCTGCGCCGCGATGAGCAGGGCATGATCTTCGTCGAAGCTGGCGTGGTGATGAGTTTTCTCGTGCTGTTCCTGATCCTGGTCTATGACGTCGGCGGCCTGTTCGTGCGACAGATGCAAATCACCAACGCTCTGCGCGCCGGCAGCCAGTATGCCCTGGTGCGCAAGCCGGTGGCGGGCGACTATGCCAACATCCGCGCTGCCATTCTCAACGCCGCGCCGGAGGCGGGGGTGTCGCCCGTCGTTACCGCCGATGTTGCTTGTCAGTGCGCCGACGGATCGACGGTCGCTTGCGATGCGGTGTGCACCGACGGTAGCGATCGGGAGTCCTACCTGACAGTAAGCTATCAGGAAAACTACAACATGTTGTTCAAGTATCCCGGCTTCAGCAAATCCATCACGCTCGGCGCCACCAACTCGGTGCGCTTGAATTGATGAATCGGATTAGAACGATGCAACCTACGAAGCAAAAGAAATTCAATCTGTGGCGTTTGATCAGGGATGAGCGCGGCGTCGCCGCCATCGAGATGGCGTTCGCGCTGCCGGTGTTCATGTTCTGCGTCTACGGCATCATCGAATTCGGCCGTTATGCCTATACCCAGGGCGCGCTCCTCTACGCCGCCGAAGAGACCACTCGCTACGCCACGGTGAACTATGACGCCACCACCGATCAGCTCATGAGTATTGCCTCGGGCCATGCGGTTGGGATAAAAAAGCAAAACATCAAGGCGATCAACGTTGATGAAACGCTGAACGCCGTCGATCAAACCAAGCTGGTGACGGTGCAGATCCAATATAATCATGAATTTCTGCTGCCGATCTTCGATGCCGCTGGCGTGACCATCGAAGGCAGCTCCAAAGGATTTTTGGTGGAAAAATGACCCTTCGTCTTGCCTTAATGCTTGTGCTTATTTCTTGCAGCGCTGCCGCCGCCAATGGCAAGCGCCCGCCGCATCCGGAGCCGAAAGCCGGCCATGAGGGCAGCATCATTGACGTCGACATCAGGATCGGCGGCGATGCCCGCCGGATCATCGAAGGGTATTACCGCGATACCTATCGTCCGTGCCCGCCGGGGCTGGCCAAGAAGAACCGCCATTGCCTGCCGCCGGGTCAGGCTAAGAAGCGCTACGCCATTGGCGCGCCATTGCCCGCCGGGGTGATGTTCGGTCCGCTGCCCGGTCCGCTGGCGCATCGTCTGCCGCCGCCGCCCCACGGCTATATATACGGCTATGTGGACGATGACGTGCTGCTCATGGCCGAAGCCACCCACCGCGTGGTGGACGCCATCGTCGCCATCGACGCCGTGATGAACTCTCGTTAGTGCGGGATGATTTTAGATTGAGACAACATTACCTCCCCCTTGATGGGGGAGGTCGTCACGCCGGAGCGTCAAGCGAAGGCGGACGGGTGGGGGTGTGAAATGCTTGCGGCATCGGCTTTGCTCGTGATGACCATCACCCCCATCCAAACCTTCCCCCATCGATGGGGGAAGGCTTTATGATCAAGCGCTCTCGATTCAATGTAAAATAATCTCGCTCTAGCTCAACACGACGGCGCGGACTTTCATGGCGTCGCTGTCCAGCGCCGCCTTTATGTGATCGCCGAGGCGCAGCGACAGCGCGGCGATGGTCAGCGTCGGGTTGGCCCAGCCCGAGACCGGAAACACTGAACTGCCGGCGACATAAAGATTGGCGATGCCATGGACGCGGCAGCTTTCGTCGACAACCCCGTACCGGGGATTGGCGTGCATCCGTGTGGTCCCCATGTGATGGTAGCCGCCGATGTGATGGGAGCTGATCAGCGGGTCCGTCTGCCAGGGGATGGACGGGTCATTGAGCCAGTCCGCCATCTCCACATACCCCCATTTTAAGCGTCTTAATTCAGCGTCCAGGGTTTGCGTGGCGATCCGCACGCTGCGCTTGTCGATTTCAGAAAACCGCCAGTCGAGCACCAGTTTTGGCATGCCCAGGGCATCGGTTTCGGCACCTAAGTAGACGCGGCTGTCGGGGTTGGGGGCCTGTTCGGCGCGCACGATGATGGCCAGCTCGCGCCGGCCAAGTTTGGTCAGCGCCCACGGCCGCAAGGGATCGACATATTTTTGCAACCATACCGCCGATTGCTTGGTGCCGCGCCACAGGCCGCGCCCGAGGTTGGTGGGATTGAGGGTGTGCTTCAGGTCATTATAAAGCTTCATGCCCCAGAACTGATGGGCGACGGGGGCTTGCCGGGCGCCGATGGTGAATAATTTGCCCGCGCCGCTGCAAGGCGTCGCTGGGGCGGATCAGGGCGGCGATGGGCGTACCTTCATAGTCATGCCGGCGGGCGAACAGGTCCAATAGCCGCCACGACCGGTTGGAAATCACCCGGCCGCCACGGGCGTGCGGGTGTTCCATGAAATAGCGCCCCACCTGATCGTGATCGTTGCCCACCCCCATCGGCATCACCGAGCGCGAGGCCAACAACAGCCGCGGGTTCTCCAATCCGCCCGCCGCCAGCACGAATTGCCTGGCCCGCACCACGGCGGTCTGGCCGTGCAAATTCTTGATCACCAGGTGATCGATGGCGCGGCCGTTCTGTCGCGGCACGATATCGCTCACCGTGGCGTGAAGAATAATGCGGCAGCGCGGATGATCCTTCAGATCGCGGCTGTTCTTGTGAGTGAAGCGGTCGAACTTATCGTCGAATTTCCAAAAACCCAGCGCGAGCTGCGCGCTATCGAACTCGGGAAAGACCAGCCCCTGCTCGGCCAGCGCCTGGGCGGTGGGCAAGGGGCCGGCGACCTCGAACTGGGCCTCGGCTTGCCTATAGTAGTCCGCCAATTCCTCGGCCCCGAACGGCCAGCCGCTATGGGCGATCCAGGGCCGGCGCTCGAAGTCGATGGCGTCCAGGCGGGCGACCCGGCCGCCCCAGATGGCAGTGGTGCCGCCGAAAAAGCGCAACCGGCTGTCTTCCAGAGGGTAGTAGGGATGACCGGCGGACGAGCCTTCATTCAGACCGGCGCTGTCGGTTTCGAAATCGGCGCCGCCGCTTTCCAGGATCGCCACCTCGACGCCGGCGGCCAGCAGTCGCCGCGCCAGAAGGAGCCCTGCGGCGCCGGCGCCAACGATGCAGACTTCGGTCGAGATCGGCGGGAGGTTTGCCTCCCTATATAAATCAATAAGCATCGGCCCAGTGTGATATGCAGCGTTTCCATGGTTTTTTTATGGCTTAGCCGAAAATCTCGGGATTACCAAGGAAATTAGGTGGCGGCGATGGCCGGCCGGCGGCCAGGCGCGCATCCCTTTTTGCTTGGCGGCCTGCGGCCAGCGCCCTATGATTTCCAGATATTTTATACAAGGTGCCGGGTGTGATCAGACGATACGCGCTTATTGCCGCGGTGTGCTTGCTGGCGTTGTGCGGGGCGCTGATCGTTGGCGTCGCGTCGCGGACGCCGCCGGCATTGGCCGGGGCGGCGCTGCCGGCGTTCTCGCTGCCCCGCGTCGCGGCCGGCGCGCCGCCATTGACTGAGGCCGACCTTGCCGGCCGGGTGGTGCTGGTGAATTTCTTTTCCTCCTGGTGCGGGCCTTGCCGGGCCGAGCATCCGCTGTTGATGGAATTGCAGACGGAGCTTCCCATCATCGGCGTCAACTATATGGATGCCCCTGACGACGCCCGGGATTTTCTCGAAGAGCTCGGCAATCCTTATCGGGACATCGCCGTGGACCGGACGGGCGAGATGGGGCGGCTGTTGAACATGGACAGCGTGCCGCGCACCCTCCTGGTGGCCGATGGCCACGTGGTTTATGCTCACCGCGGCCGTCTGTTGCGGCAAATCATTGACGCCGATATCCGACCGCTTATCAAGAAACTCAACGGCGTTTGACCCTGCGCACCCGGGAGGGAATGATCATGATCTGGGCCATTCTTATCGCGCTTTCCGTTCTCGCGGCGGGGCTCCTGGCGTATGCCTTGTGGCCATGGGCCAGCCAACGCCAGCCCCGGCTTGTCTATCGCGGCTTGGTGGCGGCGCTGGCGGCGGCGGTCTTGGTGGGGCCGAGCCTCGCCTATCGCCTGTCTCAACAGGCGCCGGCGCCGGTGGACCTGTCAGCCTTTCCCCTGCCGGAGGATGGCGCGGCGACGGGCGCGTTTGTCTGGGATGGGCCGCTGGCGGGAGGGGCTGGGCCGACCGGCAACCCCCACCAAGCCGATATGTCGCTCGATGTCATGACCGCCCGGCTGGCGGAAAAACTGAAGAGCCAGCCCGACAACCGCGACGGCTGGGTACTTCTGGGCCGCTCCTATGCGGCGCTGGGTAACATCGACGGCGCCAAGGCGGTGTTCGCCGACCTGGTGAAGAAGTGGCCCGACGACGTCGAGGTCAAGGTCGCCTATGGCGAGATGCTGATGGCGGCGAACGACGGCAAAATCAGCCCCGAGGCGCGGCGGATTTTCGCCGCCGCCGTTGCCGCTGATCCCGCGCACGTTCGCGCGCAATACGATCTGGCCTTGGCGGAATCCCAGGCCGGCGAGGAGCAGGCGGCCTATGACCGCTGGTTGACGCTGCTCAAAGGCGCGCCCGCCGATGCGCCCTGGCGGCAAGACGTGGCGGCCAGGGTGCGCGGCAGCGCCGCCAAGCTTGGCGTAAAGGCTCCTGATATCGCCACCGCGCCGGCGCCGGCGGCGCCATAATCCTCTCCCCTTTCAACCGCGCACCGTCAGTTGTCGGCATTAAGCACAATTTAAGAAATTTTTATCTATAGTCCGATCCGGCGTCATCATCTTCCCTCGATGTTTCCCGTTTGTGGCGAATGGGAACTCGGACCTGATCAAGAAAGAGAGACGCCTTGTTTGTAGGGGCATGGGTTGGACCTTCCGATCGCCGAACGGCGTGCGGAATACTGGAAGATGGAAAAATGACAGCAGTAGACACCTCCAGGAAATTCCTGGCAGCTTTTAAGAGCTTCGGCATTCGCGGCCGCTTGATCTCTTTTTTCTTAATGTTTGGCGTTATACCG
>JACFMS010000007.1:47939-137333 GCA_019455285.1 Sphingomonadales bacterium | reverse complement strand
CTGCCGCCAGGATCAATAGGCCGGTGAAGTAATAGACTTCCTGCGGCCAGATCTCGATGAAAAAGAAATAGAATCGGCGGGCGGGAAAATCCAGCAATACCGCCTGATGCGGCGCATCCGAACCGCGATCCCAGCGAATCCACGGCGTGAGATAATAGATACCGAGAAAAAGCGCCATCGCCGCCCACTTGACGCGGCGGAATGTGCCTGTCATCCGCTTGGGATGGATCTTCTCACGCTTTTTATAGAGCGATCGCCGTGATGCCGCATTGACTGCCTCGACGTCGTGGCGATCGACGCTGGCCGCCGCCTTCACTCCTTCTCCCGTCACTTCGTACACCTCACGCACCAGGGGACACGGAACGCCTCTCCCCAGGGGCTTCCTCGTCTTCGAACGGCTATCTTACTCCCCGCCGCCCAGCGAGTGAACATAAACAGCAAGGGATTTTATGGTCACCGGGTCGAGCCGTGCCGTCCAGGCCGGCATGATGCCAAAGCGGCTTTCCGCCACGGTTTGGCGGATAGAAGCCCGGTCGCCGCCGTAAAGCCATACGGCATCAGTCAGGTTGGGCGCGCCCTGGGCGCGATCGCCCTTGCCATCCTCAGCGTGACAGACGGTGCAATTCTCGGCAAATATCTGCGCCCCGTTAGCCGCCTTGCCCTGATCATGATCCTGCCCCGAGAGGGAGAGCACGTACTCAACCACCTCGTCCACCTGCTCCGCCGTTAGGAGCTCATCCTTCAGGAAGGCCGGCATCTGGCTATAGCGAGTATCGGAATGGTCGCCGCGAATGCCGAAGAGGATGGTGGTGTGAATGTCCTCCAGGCCGCCGCCCCACAGCCAGTCGTCATCGCTCAAATTGGGGTAGCCTTTGCCGCCTTGCGCGCCGCTGCCATGGCAGGGCGCGCAATTATCGCCAAACGCGGCCTGGCCCGCCGCCATGGCGAAGCCTTGCATATCGGGATCCTTTTCGATGTCTTCGAGTGAGGCGTCGACCAGACTGCCGGCGCGCGCCGCGCGGTCCTGCCCAACTTTCGCCATGGTGTCGGCCAGTTCGGCGCGCTGCGAATAACCGATGACGCCACGGGTGTAGTCGCTGACCAGGGGCCAGGCCGGCATCACCACCCAATAGCCGAAGGACCACAAAATGGTAGCGTACAACGTCCACAGCCACCAGCGCGGCAGCGGATTATTGAGCTCCTTGATGCCGTCCCACTCGTGTCCGGTGGTTTCGACACCGCTGAATTGATCCACTTCCTTTTTTCCGGCCACGGTCACTTCTCCTTATTCGCCGCATCGTCTTCAAGCGGCAGACGGGCGGCTGCATCGAACTTGTGCTTGTTGCTCGGCCACAAGGCGTAGATGACGCCGGTGGCGAACATGACGACCAGGAACACCAGTCCCCAGGTCTGCGCGAAATGTGAAACCTCGGCGTGTGTCACGATCCGCCTCCTAGCGATAGAAGGCGTCGGCCTGGTAGAGGTCAAAATCCACCAAGGTGCCGAGCATCTGCATGTAGGCGATAAGCGCATCGAGTTCCGAGATCATCTGCGGATTGCCGTCAAAATCACGCACCTGCGCCTTAGGATAACGGGCGAGGAAGGCATCCACATTGTCGCTGTCGGGATTGATCTGCGTTTCAATGTCGGCCACGGCGCTGGCCATGTCCTCGTCGCTATAAGGCACGCCGAGGCTGCGGTTGGCTTGCAGATCATCGGCAATCTTTTGGTAATTCAGCGCCGTCTTGGCCAGGAACGGATAGCCCGGCATGATCGATTCCGGCACCACGCTGCGCGGATCGTCCATGTGGGCGCGATGCCACTCGTCGGTATACTTGCCGCCGACACGCGCCAGATCGGGTCCGGTGCGTTTGGAGCCCCATTGGAAGGGGTGATCGTACATGCTTTCGGCAGCCAGCGAATAGTGACCGTAGCGCTCCACCTCATCGCGCAGCGGCCGCACCATCTGGCTGTGGCAGTTATAGCAGCCTTCGCGCACGTAAATATTGCGCCCGGCCAGCTCCAGCGGCGTATAGGGCCGCATGCCCTGGACCTTTTCGATGGTGTTTTCCAGATAGAACAGCGGTGCGATTTCGATGATGCCGCCGATCGACACCACCACCAGGATACCGATCACCAGGAGGATGGAATTTTTCTCAAAGATTTCGTGTTTCATCTTTTCCTCCCTTACTCGGCGAGCGCCGGCGCGGCCGCCTTGGCGGCGCTGGCGCCGCTGATCGTCCGCCAGACGTTATAGGCCATGATCAACGCGCCGATGAGGAAGAGCGCGCCGCCCAGCGCCCGGATGAGGTAGAAGGGATGCATCGCTTCCACCGTCTCGACGAAGGAGTATTCAAGAAAACCGAGGCCGTCGTAGTCCCGCCACATCAGGCCCTGGAGAATGCCCGATACCCACATCGCGGTGATATAAAGCACGATGCCGAGGGTGGAAAGCCAGAAGTGCCAGCTTACGAGTTTATCCGAATAAAGGCCTTCCTTCTTCCACAGCCAGGGCACCAGGCAGTAGATGGCGCCGAAGGAGACGAAAGCGACCCAGCCGAGCGCGCCTGAATGCACGTGGCCGATGGTCCAGTCGGTGTAGTGGCTCAAGGCGTTCACCGCCTTGATCGACATCATCGGCCCTTCAAAGGTGCTCATGCCGTAAAACGCCACCGAGACGACGAGCATGCGCAGCACCGCATCGGTCCGCAGCTTGTCCCAGGCCCCCGACAGCGTCATCAGACCGTTGATCATGCCGCCCCAGGACGGCATCCACAGCATCACCGAGAAGGTCATGCCCAAGGTCTGCGCCCAGTCGGGCAGCGCGGTGTAATGCAGGTGATGAGGCCCGGCCCAGATGTAGAGGAAAATCAGGGACCAGAAGTGGATGATGGACAGCCGGTAGGAATAAACCGGGCGCTCGGCCCGCTTCGGCACGAAATAGTACATAATGGCGAGGAACCCGGCGGTGAGGAAGAAGCCCACCGCGTTATGGCCGTACCACCATTGCGTCAATGCGCTCTGCACGCCGGCAAACAGCGAATAGCTTTTTGTTCCCGCCAGGGACACCGGCAGGGTCAGGTTATTGACGATATGCAGCATGGCGATGGTGACGATGAAGGCGAGATAGAACCAGTTCGCCACATAAATATGCGGCTCCTTGCGTTTCCACAGGGTGCCGAGGAAAACCAGGAGATAGACCACCCAGACGATGGTCAGCCACAGGTCAGCGTACCACTCGGGCTCGGCATACTCCTTGCTTTGCGTAACGCCGAGGAGATAGCCGGTGGCGGCGATGACGATGAACAGATTATAGCCCCAGAATACGAACCAGGGCGCGATCTCGCCCGCCAGCCTGGCCTTGCAGGTGCGCTGCACCACGTAAAAGGAGGTGGCGATCAGGACGTTGCCGCCGAAGGCGAAAATCACCGCTGACGTATGCAGCGGCCGCAACCGGCCGAAGGTGGTCCAGGGCAGATCGAGGTTGAGGAGCGGATAGGCGAGCTGGAGAGCGATATAAAGCCCCACCGCGAAGCCGGCGATGCCCCAGAACAACGAGGCGATGACCCCGTATTTGACGACGCCGTCATTATAGCCCTCGGTCGAGCTGCGCCCGCTGGCGCGCTGGCGCCACATATAGCCGACGCCGATGACGCCCAGCGCGCCCGCCGCCACGAACAGTACGGCATGGAAGGCCATCACCGGATCGGCGGCGTTGAGCGACAGGAAAAGCGATAAAACGGCGCCGGCCGCCAGCGCCGCGATGGCGGCGATTTCGGCCATGGCGGAGCGCCCATTACTGGATGTCTGGGTAGGTATCTGCGTCATGGATGTGCCTCATCCCCCTTGTGCGCCGGCAGGACCGCCGGCATGCAGGTATAGGTTCTATAGCTTCAGCGAGTTAGAGGGTATGTCAAAAACCCGCATTGATTTTGCTCAATAATCGATCGGGCGCAAGGCGCTATTTGTTCAAAATAAGATCGCTGAATGTTCTTGACATGTTCTTTTTTCTCGCGTAGCGTTTGCAAAAGAACAAATAGAGTACAAAGGACTCGGCCATGGATACTCTGCTGCACCTGCTTGCTCTCGCGTTTCTGCCGTTGATGGCCATCGCCATCGTCTGGGGCGTTGCCGATATACGGCGCACCCTTGCCAGCGCCGATGTCGCGCCGGCACCCGCCGGCCCTGCCCTTCTGCCCCTTTCCTTAGGCCAGCCGCGGTCTGCCTGAGCACGCTGCTGGTTCAGTCCAGGGGCTGTACGCGGACGATGCGAAACGGCAGTGTCTCGCCGTCATGTTCGCGGATGGAGATATAGTCCCCCTGCTTGATGACGTGGGTGTCCAATCGAAACAAGGGCTCGTCATCGTCCTCCCCCGGCGCATAGGAAAACGCCCATGCTTTGGATCGGGTGCGGGTAAGCTCGCCTTTTTCATCCGCCTCGCCGGCCCAGAAGCGGCGGACGACGCAGCGCTTGCGGTTTTCCCGCCAGACGGCCTCGTCAAGGTGGCCTGCGGCATCCAGCGGCGCCACCAGTTCGTAGCCGTGGGCGGCGCTGCCTTCGGGAAATTCATCGGTTCTCGCCAGCTCCAGCCGCACTTTATAAAACGTCATCGCCACGCCTCCTTGTCACTGCCCGCCGGCCGCTGCCGACAGGCGGCGGTCGAACACGATAAATTCATAGGCAATAGACCATTCAATAAGCTCGCGGTAAAGCTTGACTACCAGATCGGGGTCGGCGCCGGCGCGCCGTGCCTCGGCGGTTACCTTGGCCAGCACGTCCGCTACCCGCGCCTCATCGCGCACCTCGGCGCGCCGTTTCTTGATGTTGCCCGCTTGCCGGATGTAATCGAGCCGCTCGGCCAGCAGCGCCACGATGGCGCGGTCGACACGATCAATTTCGCGGCGCACGTCGGCCATGGAGGCGCAGTGGATCGGCGCGATCGAATTATCCACCTGCTTGCTCGTCAACGGCGTATCCTTGTTCATCCTGTAGCGATGTCAGATTGCCCGGCAGAATTAATTCCCGCAAGCTACTCGTTAGGGTTGCTAGGCAGTTGCCGGACGATGCAGTCCACGCCGGCCTTTTTTAAGGCATCGCACAGGCTGCCGGCGTCTTTCCAACTGGCGGCGGCGGCCCCGAGACGGGTCATGTTGCCAGCGCTGCTGGTGACGGGCTGGCGCGCGCCCAAGAGATCGGGGGCCTGGGCCTTGAACTTGTCCCAGCCGGCGCGGGCCACGGCTTCATCCTGATAAGCGCCAAGCTGCACCATATAGCCGCCGGTTTGCGGCGCGGCGGGCGCTGGTTGCTTAGAGGCATCCTCCTTTGCCGGGGCCGGGGCCGGGGCCGGGGCTGGGGCTGGCGCCGCCACAGCGGGCGCGGCAGTCAACGCTTGCGTCTTGGCCGGCGCGGTATCGACATCGACGATGGCGGGTTGCGCCGAGGCTGGCGGCGGCAACGGTTCGCTCGCCACCTGCGGCTGGCTCGTTTTCGGCAGGGCATCCGCCACCGCGGATAGTCCAGAGAAGATCGCCTTGCCGCGCATGTCCTTGGGCAGCGCGGTGATGTTTTTCAGATAGGTTTGCGCCTTTTCCGTTGCCGCTGCATTCTCCGGGAAGGTCGCCAGACGCAGGGCGGTGGTCATGTCGCCGGAAAAGGCGTAGGCCAGCGCCAAATTCTGCCGCGCCTGCATCGTATCAGGCATTGCCGAGACGACGTCGCTCAATAGCCGCACCGCCGCCGGATAATCTTCCGATAGCGCCAGCGACAAACCCAGGTTGTTCAGGAGCGACACATCGCCCGGGGTCAGATCGAGTCCGCGCCCATATTGCACCTGCGCGTCTTGATGCTTGCCCATGAGGTCAAGGGCGATGCCGTAATGATTGTAAAACTTCGCCGATACCGCGCCTTTTTCGACCGCCGCGGCGAAATAGGGCAAGGCCCGCTCCGGCTCGTTCATCTGGGTCAGCGCGCGCGCCAGCCCGGCATCCCCCCGCCCCTCATTCGGCGCTATGCTGGTAACCGCCTGGAAGCGCTCCGCGGCCTCCCCCGGCGCGTCAAGAAGAAGAAAAATCTCGCCCTGACCGAGAAGCGCCTGCACATTCTTCGGCTCGCGCTCCAGCACGTCCTGATAAAACCGTAGCGCCGAGGTGTAATCACGCGCCTTGACCAGATTATCGGCGACCCGGAGCATGGACTCGGCGCTGAATTCCAGGTCGGCGGCTGATTTCTTGCCTTCCGCCTTCTCTGAGGAACTCAGCGACGTCTGGCAGCCGGCCAACCCAAGCGCCACAACAACAAGCAACAATCGTTTAAGTATAATGGACGGCATTAACCATATCATGCGGCGTCGCCTTCTGCGACCGGAGGGAACCCATGGAACGGAAAGCACCTTACACGAGGTCGCCAGCCCGAGAAACTCTTTCATTTATTAAAATAAGATATCTAATCTTTACTTTTTAGTAAGACTTGGCTGATAGGGTACAGGCGGTGACATCTGCCGGCAAAAAGCCCGGCGAGGAGAACGCCATGGATATCAGAGCCGCCAGCGCCGCCGTCCACGCCCCCCGCGCCAACGAACGGGTCAGCGCCCCCGAATCATCCGCCGAGCGACGCAAGACCGCCCCCGACTCCTCGGTCGAGCGCAAAGAGGCTGAGCATGCCGCCGCGGCCCGCCGGCAGGAAGCCCGCCGCGACGAGCAGCGCCGGGTGGATATGAGGGCTTAGAGCAAATGGTCATAAAGCCTTCCCCCTTGATGGGGGAAGGTTTGGATGGGGGTGTTGGTTGCAGCGCGCAATGTCTGCGTCGCAAGTGTTTCTCACCCCCACCCGTCCGCCTTCGCTGAACGCTGCGGCGAACGACCTCCCCCATCGAGGGGGAGGTTTTATTGCGTCAATCCAAATTGTCAGCCCTACCCCACCGCGCCTTGGGTCCGCAGCGCCGCGATCTCGGCCGTGGTCAATCCGGCATCTTGTAAAATCGCGTCCGTGTCCTGGCCCGGCTCCGGCGAGATGCTGCGAATTTCTCCCGGCGTGCGGGAAAAGCGCGGCGCGGGGGCCGGTTGCGTCACCCCCGCCACCTCGATAAAGGTCTGCCGCGCCTGGTTGTGGGGATGATCGGGAGCTTCCCCCAAACCCAGCACCGGCGCAACGCAGGCGTCCGAACCTTCAAACAACATCGCCCATTCATCCCGGGTCTTGGTCTTGAAAAGGGCAGCGAGCTTGTCCTTGAACTCCGGCCAGCGGGACTTGTCGAGTTGGGCCTCGAACTCGCTGCCCTTCAGTCCCATCTTCTCCAAGAATTCGGCGTAGAACTGCGGCTCGATGGGGCCGATGCCTATGTATTTGCCGTCCCTGGTTTCATAGGTTTCGTAAAAATGCGCACCGGTATCGAGAAGGTTGCCGCCGGCCTCGTCGGACCAGCCGCCCACCGCCCGCAAGCCATAGAGCATGGCCCCCAAGAGCGCGGTGCCGTCGGTCATGGCGGCGTCGATCACCTGGCCCTTGCCGGAGGCGCGCGCCTCCAGAAGCGCGCAGACGATGCCAAAGGCAAGCAGCATGCCGCCGCCGCCGAAGTCGCCCACGTAGTTGATCGGCGGCATCGGTTTCTCGCCCTTGCGCTGGAACGCGCCCAATGCGCCGGCGATGGAGATATAGGTAATATCGTGTCCCGCCTGCTGCGCCATCGGCCCGCTCTGGCCAAAGCCGGTCATGCGGCCGTAGACCAGCTTGGGATTGACCGTGAAGCACGCGTCGGGACCAAAGCCTAAGCGCTCCATGACGCCGGGGCGATAGCCTTCGATCAGCGCATCGGCCTTGGCGACGAGCTTCATCGCCACCGCTTTGCCCTCAGCCGATTTTAAATCCACCACGATGGAGCGCCGACCGCGCCCCAAAACATCGCTCCCCGGCTTTTTCGGCAAGGGCAGCTTGTCGCCGCCCTTGCGGTCGATGCGGATGACGTCGGCCCCCATATCGGCGAGCATCATGCCGCAAAACGGCCCCGGTCCGATGCCGGCGAATTCAACCACGGTAATTCCTTTAAGTGGTCCCATGTATTTTCTTTCCTCATGTCGGGTAATTTGTCATAGCCTGTATCTGACATAGACGAAAGAGGATAGCCATGGTGACAAGCGATCAAGACGCCAACATCGGCGGTATTGTGGTGGTGGAGGAATCCGGCCAGGGCAAGTACCGGCAGCGGGTGACGGCGGGCGGCCACACCCTGGTTGCCGATGAGCCCAAAAGCGCCGGCGGCGATGACGCCGGCCCCAACCCATACGAATTTCTCCTCTCGGCGCTCGGCGCCTGCACCTCGATGACGCTGCGCATGTACGCCGACGTGAAAAAGCTGCCGCTGGAGAAAATCACGGTCACCTTGCAGCACGAGAGAATTCACGCCGAGGATTGCGCGGGTTGCGAAACCAAGGAAGGGAGGATCGACCGCATCCTGCGCATCATTGATCTGAAAGGCCCGCTTAACGAGGATCAGCGTCAGCGCCTTTTGGAAATTGCCGACAAGTGCCCGGTCCACCGCACGCTTCAAGGCGAAATCAGAATCGTAACACGGGTTTCGGATTAAGAAGCGGCGATAGAATAGTCACCTCACCCTGCCCTCTCCTCAAGGAGAGGGTGGGGGTAGTGATAAAGGGCGAGTACGCCTAGGAACTAACGTTAAATAATATGCCCCTTGATCCAATGCTTTCTTAAAGAAAGTGTATTCCAGACGCCATTCCTTACAAAACCCAGCTATTCCTGCCGCCGAAGTCGATGCATGTGCGAAGCCTTGATCAGACAGCTCTTTTAATTGAGCCCTGATTTTGGATTTACAGATTCCGCCTTCCTCAGGAATATAATCCTGAAACACTTTGAGGTATCTAGCCTCCATAACCCCTGTTTTCGCCAAATTATCCACATCGCTTTTCGATAGTTTTTCATAGATACAGGTTAGTGGTAACCGAGGAGATGTTTGAGGAGATATTCGCATGATGCGCTTCAGCGCGGATTCCTTGCTGATTTTTTCGTCTCGTGGAATGCACTGCCAGGCACTTGTTCTGGGGATGAACCCAATCACCTCGCTATTGATGGGAATAGTCGGCTCCTTGTAGGTGCTCGCACACCCTACCAATAAAAAGGCCACCATCGCAGCGGCCAGAAGCGGCCGAACTGCAACGGAAACAGGTGCTTCCGACCGAAGCCCCCGCAACACTTTTCCGAATATGCCGATTGCCCCCACGTTCATCCCCCTTACCCCACCCGGCGTAAGTTTCCAGGGGTTATTATCATGCGCCGCTTAGACCGATAGCTGCCTGATCTCGGGTTATATCGCCATTATAGCCGGAAATATTGGGAAATGTAGTGCTGTACGTCGCACGATCAAATAAGGCATGATCGAGGGCATGGATCTTTTGCGTTGCAGATAAGTCGTTCAGACCAATATTCTGCGTCATGATTATTCCCCTTTAAGAACATAGTCATAGGAAGATTTTGGGAAGTTCGTTGACCAGCCAACGCCAACCGCCGTATCCAGCACATCGAAGACGTAGCCCCAGCGGCTCATCAGCCAGGTGAGAATGCCAACCTGATAAATTCCGGCTTCGTAATACATATTTTTAATCTCACCACCGCAGTTGAGGTACATAGATTCATAATGAATATGAAGCAGCAGGGACCGGTCTCGCCCTGCTCCTTTAAGTAATTCACAGGCTGCCGTGGGATGGGTGATGGGTACAAGCCGATAGCACATGCCCGACCCAAGCAATGGCGTATAGTCTAGGGGGCCGTTACAGAATTTCTCGGCTTCTTTTTTCTTGCGTTCATATTCGGGGTCATCGGTATACAGCTCGTATCTTGGGCCTCTTTCCACCACTACTCGATAAATTGTATTTGGGGCACCTGGAAATACCGCTGTCCTAGATGGAGCATCAATTAGCTGCACTTCCATTTTTTTTAGCGTAGGATTGATTTCAGGTCGGCTATGAACAATCGCATATGATGCCGGATCAAAATTAGGTATGTACACACTTTCCGGCTTTATCACCGGATATTTCATGGATTCAGTCTTAAGCCATAAAAATACCGCCGCCCACGGCCAGATTTCAGAAAACAAGACAATGCCAAGACATATGCCCACGTACCGTTTTTGACTAAATTTGGGATATATCTGATGCGCGGTGCGGGCTATAAGCCAGACCGCAAGCCCAAATACCACAAATGTAATTGGCCCTAAGACAAGCCCCATTGTCCCCCTCGCTTTTCCAGCGGTTTACCCCTTATTGCCCCCATAGCTCACCCCCTACCCCGCGCGGCGTAAGTCCCAAGGCGCATTATCATTGGCCCCCGGCGGCAAGGCAAGCCGATTCCCGTGTGGGTTGAGGGCTCCTTACCTTCTCCTTGGACAGAGAAGGCGCCGATTCCCTAGGCGATAGAGGTGAAATTACCGGCGTGCGTTTCCTCCACCGTCAGCGCTTCGCAACGCTGATCGAGCGCGCGGTAGGCATCGCCATGCGTCTGCTTGAACGCGGCGAAATCCGCCTCGCTCCCCCAACGATCGATGCACAAGAAAGCATGGGGGTCGGTGCGATCGGCCAATAACTCTGTGCCGATGTAGCCCGCACCGCGCCGGAATAATCTGGCCCAGTCGCCGTCAGGTCCATAAGCGGCAACAAAATCGTCGCGGCGTTCAGGGTTGGCCCGAAACCGCCACACGATGACGTGCATGTTACTTTTTCTCTTCCGGCAGCACGGTGCGGATATGAAGCTCGCGCAGTTGCTTCATGGTCACCTCGCCGGGCGCGCCCATCATCAAGTCCTGCGCCTGCTGGTTCATCGGGAACACGATGACCTCGCGGATGTTGGGCACGTCCGCCAAGAGCATGACGATGCGATCGATGCCCGGCGCGGAGCCGCCGTGAGGCGGCGCGCCGTAACGGAACGCATTGAGCATACCGCCGAAGCGCTTTTCCACTTCTTCCGCCGGATAGCCGGCGATCTCAAACGCCTTCAACATAATATCTGGGCGATGATTGCGGATCGCGCCCGAGGAGAGTTCGATGCCGTTGCACACGATGTCATACTGGTAGGCGAGAATGTCGAGCGGGTCTTTCTGTTCCAACGCGTCGAGGCCACCCTGCGGCATCGAGAACGGGTTGTGACTGAAGTCGATCTTCTTGTCGGTCTCGTTCCACTCGTACATCGGAAAATCGACGATCCAGCAGAAGTCGAAGCGGTCGCGGTCGATGAGGTTCAACTCATCGGCAACCTTGGTGCGGGCAAGCCCCGCCAGCTTCGCCGCGTCCGCTTCCTTGGCGCAGGCGAAGAACACGCCATCGTTGGGCTGCAAGGACATTGCCTTGACCAATTGCGCCGTGCGCTCCTCGCCCAGATTCTTCGCCACCGGGCCGCCGCCGACGCCATCCTTGAAGTTGATGTAGCCGAGGCCGGCAAACCCTTCGCCGCGCGCCCAGTCGTTCATCTTGTCAAAGAACGAGCGCGCTTGCGTGCCCGCGCCCGGCGCCGGGATGGCGCGCACCACCGCGCCCGCTTCGATCATGCGGGCGAAGATGCCAAACCCTGAGCCGCGGAAAACCTCGGTTACGTCCTCTATAATCAGCGGGTTGCGCAAGTCCGGCTTGTCGTTGCCGTATTTGAGCATCGACTCTTTAAAGGGAATGCGCGGGAATGGCGGCTTGGTCACCGGCTTTGTGGAAAATTCCGTAAACACGCCGGCCAGCACCGGCTCGATGGCGGCGAACACATCTTCTTGGGTAACAAAGCTCATCTCGAAATCGAGCTGATAGAACTCGCCGGGGGAACGGTCGGCGCGGGCGTCCTCGTCGCGAAAGCACGGTGCGATCTGGAAGTAGCGGTCGAAACCCGCCACCATCAGAAGCTGCTTGAACTGCTGCGGCGCTTGCGGCAGGGCGTAGAACTTGCCGGGATGGAGCCGGCTTGGCACCAGGAAGTCCCGCGCCCCTTCCGGGCTGGAGGCGGTCAGGATCGGCGTCTGGTATTCCAGGAACCCGGCGTCGGTCATGCGCCGCCGGATCGAGGAAATGACCCTGGATCGCAGCACCATGTTGCCATGCAGCTTGTCGCGCCGCAGATCAAGAAACCTGTATTTCAGGCGGATGTCTTCCGGGTAGTCATGCTCGCCGAATACCGGCATGGGGAGTTCGCTGGCCGCCGACAGCACTTCGACCTCCTGGACCTGCACCTCGATCTCGCCGGTGGGCAGGTTGGGGTTGACGGTATCGGCGGTGCGGGCCACCACCTTGCCGGTGACGCAAATGACGCTTTCGGCGCGCAGGTGCTCGGCCGCCTTGAAGGCCGGGCTGTCCACGTCGACCACCGCCTGGGTGACGCCATAGTGGTCGCGCAGGTCGATAAAGAGAAGGTTGCCGTGATCGCGCTTCCGGTGCACCCAGCCAGACAACCGGGCGGTCTCGCCCACCTGGGATTTGCGAAGGTCGTTGCAGGTATGGGTGCGATAGCGGTGCATGGGTCTCAAAATCCCTTTGAATTTGAGGGGAAAAGCACACGGAACGGCCCCCTTTGTCAAGGGGATATGACTTAGAGGTGTTTTTTCCCTCGGCGGGGGTGTATGAGAGCCCCATGACCGTCCTTACCGACACCACCGCCCTTAGGGAAGCCTGCGCCAAGGCCCGCCGCTCCCGCTATGTCACCATCGATACCGAGTTCGTGCGCGAGACCACCTATTGGGCCAACCTCTGCCTGGTGCAGGTGGCGTCCGAGGACGAGCTTTTTGCCGTCGACGCCCTGGCGCCGGAGATCGACCTTGGCCCCCTCTATGACCTGCTGCGGGATGAGGCGGTGCTGAAGGTCTTCCACGCCGCGCGCCAGGATATGGAAATCTTCGTCCACGAGATGGGCGACGTGCCGCGCCCCATCTTCGATACCCAGGTCGCCGCCATGGTCTGCGGCTTTGGGGATTCGGTGGGCTATGAGACCCTGGTCACCCGCCTGGCCGACGTTAGGCTTGACAAGGCCCAGCGCTTCACCGACTGGTCGAAGCGGCCCTTGTCCCCCCGCCAGATCGCCTATGCGCTCGATGACGTGGTGCACCTGCGCACGGTGTTCGAAAAGCTCGAAGCCTCGCTGAATGAAACCGGCCGGCTGGGCTGGCTGGACGAGGAAATGGCGGTCTTGACCGATGCCCGGACCTACCGCATCGAGCCTGATAACGCCTGGAAGCGCCTAAAGCCGCGCAGCCGCAACCGGCATTTTCTGGCCATGGTGCGGGCCATCGCCGCCTGGCGAGAACGCGAGGCGGAACGGCGCAACGTGCCGCGCAATCGCGTCATTCGCGATGATCTGCTCCTCGAAATGGCGGCCAAGCCGCCCCATTCTGCGGATGAGCTTGGTGACGTGCGCGGATTGTCGCGGCGGCTCGGCGACACGGGAGAAGGCAAGGATTTGATCGCCGCCATCCTGGAAGCGGAGCGGTTGCCCGAGGCGGCGCTGCCCCTGGTGGAAGCGGAAGACCCGCGACTCCTTGGCGGGCCGACGCCGCTCGGTGAACTGTTGCGCGTGTTGTTGAAGATCAAGGGCCACGAGCACGGCGTTGCGCCGAAGCTGATCGCCGCATCGAGCGAGCTTGACCAGATCGCGGTTATGGATGAGCCCGATGTTCCGGCGCTCAAAGGCTGGCGCTATGAGCTGTTCGGCAAGGATGCGTTGGCTTTGAAGGAAGGCCGGCTCGGCTTTGCGGTCAAGGACAACCGGCTTTTGCTGCTGCATCTTGATGAGCAAGGGGCAGTCGCCGAAGCCCTCATTCGGGCAGCGCCGCACTCTTCCGCCCCACGGCCTTCGCGAGGGCGTCGAGGCGGCGGCAGACGACCTCGCCGGCAATCGCCTGACGCGTCTCCTGCACCTTAAGGAACAGCGTATCCGCCGTCATTTCCAGCCGGGCGAAGCGCAGCGCCGAGGAGGTGCCGCCGGAAATTCGCTGCGCCAGCCGCAGCCCCAGCCCCAGGGTGCGGGACCAGTTTCTATCGCCGTTGTTCAGCAGCCGCTCGACATTGCCGGCCACCCCTTCCCCCAGCGTGCCGCCATAAGCGACGTAAAGCGCCAGCGCGACCTTGACCGCGCCGCGGTGGTCGATGCCGCCAAAGCGGCCGTAGAGTACTTCCGACAGTACCTTCTCGGCGCGATAGTCGGGGTGTCCTTGCCAGGCGACGTCGGATAACAGACAGGCGGCATGACGCAGCCGCTTGTCCACGGCGTTCTCATTGGCAAACAACGGCGCCGTCCATTCCAGCAATTTATCGGCATGCTCGGCAAAGCGGCCGGACCGCTTGGCGATGTCGCCGCAGGCGTCGATGAGCGGATCGACCTTGCGCAGCTCTTCCGGCATGGCGGCGTAGACCAGGCCCTCCCGCAACCCCAAGGCCGAGATGACGAGACGGCGGCAGCCGCTCAGTTCAAAAATCCGTCGCATCACCGCCGCCGCCATGGGCAGACTTTCCAACCGTCGCTGCGCGATGCGCGGCGCCTTGACCAGCGATTGCGCGCTCATGCCGGCGAGCGCGCCGCAAAACTCCAACACCTCGGCACGGCTCATTTCATAATGTTGCAGAATATGAAGCGGATAGTTGCCGCGCTCCAGATGCAGGCGCGCCAGCGCCCGCCAGGCGCCGCCGACGGCATAAAAGTCGCGTCCCTTGCCTGCCCCGAGCCACGGCGCTTGTTGCAACGTCTCGGCGATGCGGGCAATGACCGCCGTGCGTTTCTTGACGAAGTCATCCATCAGCAGCAGCGGCCCCAACGGCAAGGTGATGGCTTCGCCGATGGCGCCGGCTTGTACGTTCACCAATTCCAGACTGCCGCCGCCCAGATCGCCGACGATGCCGTCCGCCTCGGGAATGCCGGCAAGCACGCCCATGGCGGAGTAACGTCCCTCCTCGCCGCCCGACAACAGATCAACAGGAAAACCGCAGCGCGCTTCGATGGCCTCGATAAAGGCGCGGCCGTTCTCGGCGTCGCGCATGGCGGCGGTGGCCACCGCGCGCACCTCCTTGATGCGCATCTCTCGCAACAAAAGGGCGAATCGCTCCAACGTCTGCAGCGCCAACACCATGCCGTCGGGATGCAGCCGTCGGGTCGCCGCCACGCTTCGACCCAAACCGCACATCACTTTTTCGTTGAAGGCGATGGCGGGGAACCGGCCACCGCCTTCAAAGACGACGAGACGGACGGAGTTCGAGCCAATGTCGATGATGGCGATGCGATGATCGGAAGGCCGATTGGTCACTGATCCATCCGAGTAGCGTGTGAAAAGGGGCTACCCGCGTTCATAACGCGCCGATGCCGGTTTGTATAGCGTCTTCGTCAG
This sequence comes from Sphingomonadales bacterium, assembly GCA_019455285.1. Classification (GTDB taxonomy): domain Bacteria; phylum Pseudomonadota; class Alphaproteobacteria; order Sphingomonadales; family Govanellaceae; genus PRO5. Next base: position 121,983 of record JACFMS010000007.1, on the reverse strand, counting down.
CTTCCCTTGACCGTCAGCCGGGGGACCGGCTTCAGGCCGCGGCCCATACCGGAGAGGCTGGGGTTGGTCATGAAATAGCGATGAAGATTGAACGCGCCTTTGCCCGTCTTGCGGCGAACATAGCCGCCATCCGCCGTCAAGTCCCAGCTTTGCGCCATGTCCTTTAAGTTGGCGGCCATCACCTGATCCAAGACTTGCGCATGAACGGTGGGATTCTCGATCGGCACCAGCGCTTCCACCCGGCGGTCGAGATTGCGCGGCATCCAATCGGCGGACGAGATGAAAATTTTCGCTTGATCATGCGGCAGGCCGTGGCCGGCGCCGAAGCAGACGATGCGCGAATGCTCCAGGAACCGTCCGATGATGCTTTTGACGCGGATGTTTTCAGACAATCCGGGGACGCCGGGACGCAGGCAGCAGATGCCGCGCACAATGAGATCGATGGACACGCCGGCGCACGAGGCATCGTATAGGGCGTCAATGATATGCGGGTCCACCAGGGAATTAAGCTTGGCCCAGATTTGCGCCGGCCGGCCGGCCTTGGCGTACGCCACCTCGTCTTCGATCAGCGTCATCAATTTTTGGCGCAGCCCATAAGGCGAGATCGCGATCTTCTCCAGCGTCTTCGGCTTCACGTAACCGGTAAGGAAATTAAAGATATGCGTGGCGTCGCGACCAAGCGCCGGGTCGGCGGTAAAAAATGATAGATCGGTATAAACCTTGGCGGTGATCTGGTGATAATTGCCGGTGCCGTAGTGAACATAGGTGCGCAGCTCGCCGCCCTCGCGCCGCACCACCAGCGACACCTTGGCGTGGGTCTTCAATTCGATGAAGCCATAGACCACCTGCACCCCGGCGCGCTCCAGATCGCGCGCCCAACGGATATTGCGCTCTTCATCAAAGCGCGCCTTCAACTCGACCAGCGCAGTTACCGTCTTGCCGGATTCCGCCGCTTCGATGAGCGCCTTGACGATGGGTGAGTCATCGCTGGTGCGGTAAAGCGTCTGTTTGATCGCCACCACGTTGGGATCGCGCGCCGCCTGCGCGATGAACTGCACCACCACCTCAAAGCTTTCATAAGGATGGTGGACGATGATGTCTTTCTCGCGGATTGCGGCGAAGCAATCGCCGCCATGCTCGCGAATACGCTCGGGAAAGCGCGGATTATAGGGTGGAAACTTCAGGTCCGGTCGTTCGTCACCGATCAACTGATTGGTGTCGGAGATGCCGAGAATGCCGTCCACCATCACCACGTCGCGTTCATTGACGTCCAGCTCATGGAACACCATGCGCCGCAGATCGTCGGGCATGGCTAAATTCATTTTCAGTCTGATGACGGTGCCGCGCCGGCGACGCTTCAGCGCTGTTTCGAACGAGCGCACCAGATCCTCGGCTTCTTCCTCAACCTCGATATCGCTGTCGCGGATGATGCGAAAGACGCCGCTGCCTTCAACCTGATAGCCGGGGAACAACTGCTCCAGAAACAGCGTGACGATGTTTTCCACCGACATGTAGCGGATCACCTTGCCCGGCAGGCGCACGAAGCGCCGCACCTGGCGCGGCAACGGAATGAGCATGTTGAGAATGGCACCATCCTCGCTGCGCACCAGCTTCAGCACCAGGTTGAAGCCTAAATTTGGAATGAACGGAAACGGGTGCGCCGGATCGATGGCCAATGGGGTCAGCACCGGGAAGATCGATTCGAGGAAATACTGCTCCAGCCAGGCAAGCTCGGCGGCGGTCACCTCTTGCGGCTGCAGAACGTAGATGCCCGCCTCGCGCATTTCGGCGGTCAGGTTGGCCCAGGTGACCTCCTGGGCGCGGATGAGTTCCTCCGCCTTTTCATTGACCTTGGCAAGCTGTTGCGCGGGCGTCAGCCCATCGGGGCTTACCGCCTCGATATTAGCCTTGACCTGACCGCGCAGGCCGGCCACCCGCACCATGTAAAATTCATCGAGATTGGAGCCGGAAATCGACAGGAAGCGCAGCCGCTCCAAGAGCGGGTGGGCGCGGTTTCCCGCCTCTTCCAGCACCCTCATGTTAAAGGCAAGCCACGATATTTCGCGGTTGATGAAGCGCGTGGGCGAGCTGCGGTCAAAGGCGGCCGCGGGGGTGGATGGAATGGCTACTGCCGGTTCGTTTTGCATGTCTTTAACTTAAAGCCGTCTGGCTTTGCGGGCTGAACTGTTAATTTACCACCTTAGCGCCAGCCGATGAAAAAATCATGACTCCGTTAGAGACCAAGCACGGCGCGGGCGAGCGGGATGGTGATGGCGCGCTGATGGGCGAGCGACGCCCGGTCGAGCGCCTCCACCGCCATATGGGTGGCTGAAAAAGACCGTTCAAGACGGCTGGTGAGAAACGAGATCACCTCCCCGGTCACCCGGATCTGGCGGTCGGCGAACTCTTTTAAGAGCAGCGCCGCCAGCAACGCCTCGCCAGGCTCCTCGATGGCAGAGGCCGCCGCTGCCTTGAGCCGCGAAGCAAGGTCCGGGAGGGTAAGCGGCCAGTGCGCCGGGGCCGCCCTGGCGGTCAACAGCAGCGCGCCCTGACGCTCGCGCATGATATTGATAAGGTGGAATAGAATCGGCTCCAGAGCAGGATTTAAGCCTGCATCCACATCCTCGACCGCCAGGTTGCCGCCCGGCGTAAACGCCGCAACTCGGTCCTCGGTTAGCGCCGCGAGCGGGATCGCCTCGCCGCCGCTGATCCCCCGCCAGACGCTGGTCAAATGAGACTTGCCGCAGCCTGCCGGCCCATGGACGATGAGCAGCCGTCCCGGCCACTCTGGCCAGCGATCGATCCACTCCACCGCCAGACGATTTGAGTCCGCGATGAAGAAATCCTCGCCGCCTTGCGCCAGCCGGCGCGGCAGGTCGAAGGTCAACTGGTCAGCGCGGCTCACCCGCCCCTCCGTCGGGGGTTTCCGGCTGTGAAAGGGCGGCAGGCGCAACCGGGACCGCAGTGGGCGTGCGGTGGATTTCCTCCAGCATGAGCACATTCTGTATTGGGTTTAAGTCCAAAACCAGGCTTGCTTGGCGCAAGGCCAGCCGCAACTGCTCAGCCTCACCCACATAATGGAGAACGATGGCCGCTTCCCGCGCCGTCAAGCGGTCGATGGTCATATCTTCGACCAGGTTGACGCGGGCCAGCCGGCGCCGCACCTCGGCCCAATCGGCGATGGAGCGCAACGGCGCCGTAACAGCCAACTCGCCGCCCTGGTCCATCCGCACCAGGGTTTCGCCCCGCCACCAATCGTCGATCTCCCGGACCACGCGCTCCACCGCCGGTCCGAGATTCTCCGCCGTCGGCCCCTCGCTGGGGAGGGTGACAGACTGCCTCAGGTCGGGAAAGCCAGCCGTTCCGGCCAGGGTGATTTCGCCCTTATAGCCTTCGCCCGCCAGGTCGGGCTCCAGGGTCAGGCGGACCACCAGGGTTCGCTCCAGGTCATAGCGGGCGGCCAGGCGGTTAAGGGCCGTGTTGTCGTCATCGATGACTTCCCGGGGCGACGCCAGCAGGCGGTCGGTGGCGTCAGCGTCCGGCAGCCTGTAAGGCGCCAAGCGATTGGCCAGATCATGCTCGGCCCAGGCCTGTCGCCAGGGATTGTCGGGCTGCCACAGATATTCCGCGCCGGCCATGGTCATCACCGGCACCACCAGCACCGGACTGGCCATAGTTTGGGTGAAGGCGAGGCCGTTGGCCTTCAACAGGCCGCGCACGGTCGAGGCGTCAAAACGGACGGAAAGCGTCGCCAGATAACGCACCGCGGAGGCGCGCTCGTTGTTCACCTCGATGCCGTCGATGAGGCCGTTCAAGGTCGCCGGGTCCACCACCGGCGCGCGGGATACATCCTCAGGCCGCAGCAGCCGGCGCATGAGGATTTCATAAGCCTTGCGCTGGCCCTCGGCGATGGCCAGCGTCCGGGCGCTGGCGGCGTCGGCGGCGGTGACGTCGATCTCGACGTTGCTGATGGCGAACACGCTCGGCCGCTGAGCTTCGGCGGCCAGCGCCGCGCCGCTGATCAGCATGAAGAAAGCAACGATGCAGGCGATGAGGGAGGCGCGTCTCATAAGACCCAATGTTCCTAGACTTTATGGCGATTTTGCGGTGCGCTACCCTAACGCGTCGCGCTTCTCAAAGCGAGCGGAATGCTCTAAGGTGCGCCCGACAAAATGGGACCCCCAACCGCTGGCCGCCGATCCGTGACCGAACAGAAATCCTACACCTATAAAGACGCCGGGGTCGATATCGTCGCCGGCGATGACCTCGTGGACGCCATCAAGCCCCTGGCGCGATCCACCCGCCGCCCCGGCTCGGAGGTGGATTTGGGCGGTTTCGGCGCCTTTTTCGACCCCCGCGCCGCCGGTTTTAAAGACCCCATCCTGGTGGCCGGCACCGACGGCGTCGGCACCAAGCTGAAAGTCGCCATCGAGGCCCGGCGTCATGACACGGTGGGCATCGATCTCGTCGCCATGTGCGTCAATGACCTGGTGGTGCAAGGGGCCGAGCCCTTGTTCTTCCTCGATTATTACGCCACCGGCAAGCTCGACGTCGCCGCCGGCCGGGCGGTGATCGCCGGCATCGCCGAGGGCTGCCGCCAGGCCGGCTGCGCGCTCATCGGCGGCGAGACGGCGGAAATGCCCGGCATGTACGCCGCCGGCGATTATGACCTCGCCGGTTTTGCGGTGGGCGCGGTGGAGCGCGGCGAACATCTGCCTCGGCCTACCATCGCGCCGGGCGACGTGATCTTAGGGCTTGCCTCCTCGGGCGTTCATTCCAACGGCTATTCCCTGGTGCGCCGGCTGGTGGCCGACCAGGGCCTATCCTACGACGCCCCCGCCCCCTTCGCGCCGGAGAAGACCTTGGGCGAGGCGCTGCTGACGCCGACCCGGATTTACGTCAAAACCCTGCTGCCGGAAATCCGCGCCGGGCGGATCAAGGGCCTTGCCCACATCACCGGCGGCGGCATCACCGAAAACATCCCCCGGGTGCTGCCGGCCAACACCGCGGCCGTCATCGACGCCGGCGCGTGGGCTTTGCCGCCGGTCATCGCCTGGCTCAAAGACATCGGCCGCATCGCGCCCGAGGAACTGGTGCGCACCTTCAACTGCGGCATCGGCATGGTGGCGGTGGTCGCCGGCGAGGACGCCGCCCAGGTGAGCAAAAACCTCGCCGCCGCCGGCGAGCGCGTGACCGTCATCGGCGATATCGAGCATTATCCCAGCGCCGAGCCGGCGACCGTGGTCTCCGCCGCCGCCGGGGTGTGGGGCTATGCCGAGGCCTGGCGCGCCTCCAACCTCGACGAGGGCCAGTGATGGCCACCGCCAAGCGGCTCGACATCGCGGTCCTCATCTCGGGGCGCGGCTCCAACCTGCAATCGCTCATTGACGCCTGCGCCGACCCGCACTTTCCCGCCCGCATCGTGTGCGTGATTTCCAACAAGGCCGACGCCGCCGGCTTGCAGCGCGCCGCGCGCGCCGGCACTACGACCCACGTGGTCAGCCATAAGGACTTTCCCGACCGCGTCGCCTTTGACGCCGCCATCGACGAGATCTTGCGCGGCTATAACGTCGGCCTTATTTGCCTGGCCGGCTTCATGCGGATTTTAACCCCCGAGTTCGTCAACCGCTGGCGCGACCGGATGATCAACATCCATCCCTCGCTGCTGCCCGCCTTCAAGGGCCTCCATACCCACGAGCGCACCATCGAGGCCGGCGTGCGCTTTTCCGGCTGCACCGTGCATTTCGTGCGGCCCGAGATGGACGACGGCCCGATCATCATCCAGGCGGCGGTGCCGGTGCTCGGCGACGACACGCCGGAAACCCTGGCGGCGCGGGTGCTGGAGCAGGAGCATCTCATCTACCCGGAAGCGGTGCGCCTGATCGCCTTGTCCCGGGTGCGGGTGGTGGGCTCCAAGGTCATCATCCGCGACGCCGCGCCGGTGACGGGCGCGATGATAAATCCGGGGCTTGTCTTCTGATATCCCGTTTATCTAGCATAAAAGTAATAGAAAAGCCTGCACTTCTCCATTATGATTTTGCTCTCTTTAGGAGCAAACCCCCATGCCTGACAAATGGGTGGATGGTCTGTGATGGAAGCATCAATACAATCGGTTTTCCTGACTGCAAAACTAAAATTCCATAATCCGTCGCAACGCAGGCGTGCACTCTTGCTAGATGCCATGCGCCGCGCCCATTTAGGGTATGATAAACTTCTAAGAACCGTAAGAGATGATGTTGAGAGACTGATTTCCGGCACCGAAAAGACTGCCTATCATGAGGACATCAAAGCCCTGACCCTACGCTTGCAAGTCCTGGCAAGACCCTTGCCGTTAGGCAACGGCCCGAAACAAGCCATTATTGCCGACGCCTTGGCGCAAGCTGAAAGTTATATTGAACTTAAGCGTGGAAATTCAGAAACTTCTTATCCCACCGTATCGCGACTTAGGGTTAAGCCCGCTGACCGCAATGCGTTATTGGATTCTTTTAAAACTGTTACAGATATACTTACCCAGGACGAATTGCGGGATGCGTTGGCTCGGCTTAATCGCCCAGGTCTCCCCAGACCGTTAAATATCTTGAAGAACCGCTCAAGTGACGGCGCCTTGCTTCTCAAAGATGAGAATGGCCGCTTATGGGTGTACATCAATCTGTTGCCGAAAGAAGCAAAACGTAAGAGGCAGGTCGATCTCACCGGATTAATGGATACCCGCACCGGCGAAATCCTCAAAACAAAAACAGGCGGAGGTGATATATTCCCCATCTCGTGCGGTAAATGGTTTGAAGAAAAATTTCTTAGTAGAGGTACATTACAATCTTCCCGACTAATTTACGATGGCCATGATTTTTATTTTGCCTGCACGTTTCAGTTTTCCGTTCCCGTATGCGGTCCATCCACATATCTCGGCGTGGATCGGGGAATCGAGTTACTGGCGGCTTGGAGCGTTGTTGATAGTAATGGTGTCCGTAAAGCTCATGGAGCCATTAGCGGCGAGCGCCTTCGCGCAATTCAACGGCGTGAGGAAAAAGATCAACAATCAGCTCAGCGGCGTGGAAAAATCTATTCCAGGCGCACCAGAGGATTGATCGCCGACGAGGAAATTCATAAAGCCGCTAATCAAATCGTCGCCAAGGCGATCGAATTTAACGCCCAAGTGGTGATGGAAGACCTTTCCACGATCACTATGGGGCCGCATCAGAAAAGGCCCAAGGGAGCGCGCAAGGGTGGGTTTCGCCGTTTGCTAACTCGGGCGCAATACGCCAAGCTCCAGCACTTCTTGAATTATCGTTTGCAAATGGCTGGCTTTCCACCGATTCGCCGGGGTGGGCCTGCTTATCTGACGGTTAGTGCAGCTTATACATCGCTCACTTGTTCTAGATGTGGTCATGCCGCTAGGGAGAACCGGCAGTCGCAAGCTTTGTTTTTATGCGCCTCTTGCTCTTATAAAGAGAATGCGGACATAAATGCGGCTACCATAATTGCTTATAAAGGTATACACTTCGATTCGGTTATTCGTGGTCGAACGAAAGGTAAGAAACTGAAGGAGGATGAAAAATTTGCGGCATGGCTGGCCGCACGGAAAAACGGGGGCGGGAATGCCGTTGTGTGTTCTTAGTCATCGCCTCCGTGGTCTGGGATTAGGCCGTATGCGTGGGGGGCTTTCCCCCATCTTAACCCAATCTAGGATCGAAACCCTGCGACGGAAGAACGGCGGCGCGCAAGCTCGTGCCACCGTCGGCATTACCGATTTCCGTCATTCTTTTCGCCGGGAAATGCTTATGGTGCAAGCCATTGGATACTCATCAGTTGCAGTGGCCCGGAAATTACGGGGTAACGATGGCCTTGCGCAACCTGTACCGCTCGGCGTCGGCGTTGCAGTGGCCCGGAAATTACGGGGTAACGATGGCGAAACCGACGACGGCCCTGTGGCCCCTGTGGTTGCAGTGGCCCGGAAATTACGGGGTAACGATGGCCTGAGTTCTGGCATGCGGCGCTTGTATCAGTTGCAGTGGCCCGGAAATTACGGGGTAACGATGGCCGAGCCTCCCGCCGAGTATTCCGCCGCTCAGTTGCAGTGGCCCGGAAATTACGGGGTAACGATGGCGGAAAGAGTACCCACAAAAGCATCGGGTACGTTGCAGTGGCCCGGAAATTACGGGGTAACGATGGCGATCGGCAATGCCTCGTTGTCGGGTGACTTGTTGCAGTGGCCCGGAAATTACGGGGTAACGATGGCGTGGCGCACGAAACGGACGACGGCCCGATCATCATCCAGGCGGCGGTGCCGGTGCTCGGCGACGACACGCCGGAGACGCTCGCCGCACGGGTATTGGAACAAGAACACCGGATTTACCCGGAAGCGGTGCGTTTGATCGCCTTCTCCCGGGTGCGGGTGGTGGGCTCCAAGGTCATCATCCGCAACGCCGCGCCCGCCCTCGGCGCGATGATCAATCCGGGGCTATCATAGACAATTCTTAATTCCCCTCTCCTGGCAGGAGAGGGAGGCCGCGATCAGCGGCCGGGTGAGGTGGTGTCGTTTTCACCTCATCCGCGCTTCGCCTGACGCTCGCGCACCTTCTCTGTCCAAGGAGAAGGCTTTGACTCGCGGCTTCGGACTGTACTGCGGCCTTAGGCGCTCAGGGGCGTTGAAATTATCGACGGCTCAGCTGCTATAAATCTTGGCGCGGTCCGCCACGTGTCGATGCCAAACCTTCCCGTGGAGAGGTGAACCCCGCACCCAAAACATTTAATCGTATATACGTTTTTTGTTGCCGCCGTCGCCAAAAACGTATATACAATTAAATCGTGAAACAGCCGCTGAAATATCAGTGGGACGACGCCAAAGCCGCCACGAACTTGGCTAAGCATGGCGTCCCCTTCGACATCATCACCGGCTTTGACTGGCAAACCGCGCTGATCGACCCTGACCAGCGTCGCGTCTATGGCGAACTCCGCTGGCAGGCCCTGGGTATCATTGGGGCGCGGCTTTATGCGTTTGTTTTCACCGTGCGCGGCGATACCATCCGGGTGATCAGCCTGCGCAAGGCCAATGCCCGTGAACAACGGAGATTTGACCATGGCTAAACACAAGCCCATCGACCCCGATAACCCGCCGATGACAGCGGCGCAATTAAAACGCCTGCGCCCGGCCACCGAAGCGCTGCCCAATATCGTCGCCGCCCATGCCCGGGGCGTGCGCGGGCCGCAGAAGAAGCCGCTCAAGGTGCCGGTGGCCATCCGCCTAAGCCCCGAGGTGCTGGCCCATTTCAAGGCCAAAGGCCGCGGCTGGCAGACCCGCATCGACCAGGCGTTGAAAGAGGTCATCGACAAGCGCCGGGTGTAGGTAGTGCTCGTTGCAGCGGCTCGGCTGGGCGTCACGCAGACTTACCCTGTCGGAAAAGCTTACAATTTTTAGCATTTCCAAACTAATGGAAATCACGTAACTCTTTTATATTAAATACTATTTTCCAATAGGCATGAATATTGCTCATGATCTGGCAGACAATTCTGTTGGGTCATAATTTGGGGGTAATCATGCGCAGCACGTTTGGATTAGCAGCGGCGTTTCTTGTGGCGTCAGCCACGGCCGCCTCGGCGACGACCATTCTCTTCAACGATTTCTCATCCACCGCCGGTTTGACGCTGAACGGTAATGCCGCCGCCGCGGTCGATGATAGCCTCCGCAACGTCCTGCGCGTCACCCCGGCCAGCGGCAGCAAGTCGGGATCGGCCTTCAGCAGCTCCGCCGTTACCCTCAACACCAATGTGTCATTCAGCACCAAGTTCCGCTTCAACTTCAATCACCAGGGCAACGGCGGCGCCGACGGCCTGGTGTTCGTGGTGCAGACGGTTTCCAACTCGGTCGGCGGTCTTGGCGGCGGCATCGGTTATCAGGGCCTTGGCAACAGCGTCGGCGTCGAATTTGATAACTGGAATAACGGCGGCGGCGACGGGTTTAACGACAACCACGTCGGCATCGACATCAACGGTAATATGAGCTCGGTGGCGCGTAGCGATGCGCCGGGCTTTACGCTTGATAGCGCCACGGACCTGGTGGCCTGGGTTGATTACAATGGCGCTACCGACCTTCTGGAAGTACGCCTCAATAATTCTGACACCCGGCCGCTGTTGGCGTTGCTCTCCTATACGGTGGATTTGACCACGGTGCTGGGCAGCACCAACGCGTTTGTCGGCTTTACCTCCGGCACTGGCGCCGCGTGGGCCAATCACGATGTGATTTCGTGGGAATTCCGCGACACCTTCGCGCCGGTCGACGTGCCGACCGAAACCCCCGCCCCGGCCGCATTGGGCCTGTTGGGTATGGGTCTGATCGGCATGGGCCTGATGCGTCGCCGGCGCTAATACCGGCGCGCTGTAATAAAAAAAGACCAGCCGTGAAGGCTGGTCTTTTCGTTTTAAGCTTTCGCCCGGTCTTACCCGACGATTTCGATCTCGCTGAAGAAGAAGGCGATTTCAATGGCGGCGTTGGCGGCCGAATCCGAGCCGTGGACCGAATTCGCCTCGATGCTTTCGGCAAACGTCTTGCGGATGGTGCCCGCAGCGGCGTCCTTGGGATTGGTCGCCCCCATCACCTCGCGGTTTTTCGCCACCGCGTTCTCACCTTCCAGCACCTGCACCACCACCGGGCCGGAGCACATGAAATTACACAGGTCGTTGAAAAACGGCCGCTCGCGGTGTACGGCGTAAAAGCCCTCGGCCTGGGCGCGGGTCAGCCGCACGCGCTTTTGCGCGATGATGCGCAGGCCCGCCTCTTCCAGCATGGCGTTGACCTTGCCGGTCAGGTTGCGCCGAGTGGCGTCGGGTTTGATGATCGAAAAGGTGCGTTCGATAGCCATAGCCAATATATGCCCTTCTTTGACGGGTTGTTCCTTCGCGGGCGCTTATAAAGGGTTCGCAAGTCGCCCGCAACCCTATGCCTGGCCCAAGCCTTGTGATAAGAAGCGCCGCGAAAGCGAGCCCCATTCATGCTGAGCATTACCGACCTCACCTACCGCATTGGCGCGCGCCTGTTGCTGGACCACGCCTCGGCCGCCATCCCGACCGGGGCGCGGGTGGGGCTTGTGGGCCGCAACGGCATCGGCAAATCGACCCTGTTTCGACTGATTTTGGGTGAGATTCACGGCGAGAGCGGGTCCATCGACCTGCCCAAACGGGCGCGCATCGCCCATGTCGCCCAGGAAGCGCCGTCGGGCGACGCCTCGCTCATCGGCATGGTGATCGCCGCCCATGTGGAACTGGCCGACCTCCTCCACCAGGCCGAGCACGCACCGGCGGAAGAACAACCGGCGATCCACGCTCGTCTCGCCGCCTTGGACGGCTATCGGGCGGAGGCGCGGGCGGCGCAGATCCTCGCCGGGCTTGGCTTCGATGCCGCGGCGCAGGCCCGCCCCTGCGGCGACTTTTCCGGCGGCTGGCGGATGCGGGTGGCGCTGGCCGGCGCGCTTTTCGCCGAGCCTGATCTCCTACTCCTCGACGAGCCCACCAACTACCTCGACCTCGAAGGGGTGATGTGGCTGGAAACATTCCTGAAGTCCTACCGCCATACGGTGATCGTCATCAGCCATGACCGCGATTTCCTCAACCGCGTGGCGGACGGCATTCTGCACCTCGATAACTTGAAGCTGGCCTATTACCCCGGCGATTTCGAGCGCTTCATGGCGCGGCTCGCCGCCGATCGCGAGCGTATCGCGGCGGAGGCGCGGCGCATCGACAGCGAACGGGCGCGCATTCAGGCCTTCGTCGACCGTTTCCGCGCCAAGGCATCGAAGGCCCGGCAAGCGCAAAGCCGGATGAAGGCGCTGGCCAAGCTGACGCCGATCACGCTCGCCTCACAGGCGGAGGCGCCGGTAATCCATTTCCCGGCGCCGGAGCGATTGTCGCCACCGTTGATGGCGATCGATGGCGTGGCGGTGGGCTACGAACCCGGCCATCCGATATTGAAAAACCTCACGCTGCGGCTTGATCCCGATGATCGGGTGGCGTTAGTGGGTCAGAACGGCAACGGCAAGTCGACCTTCGCCAAGCTGTTATCCGGCCGCCTGAAACCGGAAATCGGCCGCATCGTCACCGTGCCGAAGCTCGCCGCCGGTTATTTCGCCCAACACCAACTGGACGAATTGGATGAAGAGGCGACTCCGCTCTTGGAACTTGCCCGCCGTCTGCCCCGTGCGAGCGAGCGCGAGTTGCGCACACGGCTCGGCGGCGCGGGCTTCAGCGCCGACAAGGCGGGCAACAAGATCGCCACCCTGTCGGGCGGTGAGAAGGCTCGCCTGTTGTTCGCCATGATCGGCATCGGCAACCCGGCGCTCCTCATCTTGGACGAACCGACCAACCACCTTGATCTTGATGCCCGCGAGGCACTGATCACCGCGTTGCAGGAATTTCCCGGCGCGGTGGTGTTCATCAGCCACGACCGGCATTTTGTGGAAACCTGCGCCGATCGCATCTGGCTGGTGGCGAATGGTACGGTCGCGCCCTTCGACGGCGATCTTGACGATTATGAAAAATTGGTCTTAAGCGAACGCCGCGCCGCCGCATCCGAAAAAGCCGCCGCCGCCAAACGCAAGGACCGCCGTCAGAATGACGACCAGCGGCAGCGCTTGAGCGCGCATCAAAAAGTCGTCGATGAGGCGGAAGCGCGGCTTCACAAATTGACGGCGGAACGCGCCAAGGTGCAACAGGCGCTCACCGATCCGTCGCTTTATGAAGCGGCGAACAACGCCAAGCTGATGCAGCTTTCCCGCCGCGACAACGATCTTGCCCAAGAAATCGCGCAAGCCGAAGCGGCGTGGCTCGCAGCATCGGAAGCGCTGGAAGCCTGAACCGTGAACCATAGGATGGGTCAAGCGCACGCGAACCTGCGCTGCGACTACTGACCACCTCATCCGTCACGCTGACGCGTGACACCCTCTCCTCAAAGGAGAAGGTACAAGCCCCCTCTCCTTCGAGGAGAGGGGTGGGGTGAGGTGGACGCTGTAAGACGGGTCAATCGACAGCGGACCCATCAATTAGCCCTACCCCTTCTTCTCCCAACCGCCGCCGGGCTTTTGCTGCCAGTAGGTCACCTGGTGGCCGGCGTCCTTGTATTTTTTCCAACGCAGCCGTGCCGCGTCCACCGCGAACTGGTTGTTGCCGTCGAAAAGATCGAGACAGCGCGCGTAAGCGGAAATGTCGGCGGGCTCCATGCCGTCGATGAGCACCAGGAGCGACGCCTGATTGGGATTCTCGTCCTCGGTGGTCAGATAAATCGGCTGCTCCGCCGAAAAGCCGACGCGCGCCGTGCCGTGCGGCAGAAAGCTGTCGGGGTCATAGACCCAGAGCGTTGCATCCAACGCTTCCACCCGCTCTTGCGAACCGGCCATCACCACCGCGCGATGCCCCGCCGCCAGCGCCCGCTCCAATAACTTGGGCAGCGCCTGCGACAACGGCTGGCGTTGCAGGTGATAGAAGCTCACCTCGGTCATGGATGGCGCTTACTTTTCCTCGTAATAATCGGCGACCAGACGATCCAAAAGTCGCACGCCATAGCCGGTCGCGCCCTTCGGAACGGTCGGCTTGTCTTTCTTGATCCAGGCGGTGCCGGCGATGTCGATGTGCGCCCACGGCAGATCATTGACGTAGCGCTTGAGGAACATCGCGCCGGCGATGCTGCCGGCGGTGCGGCCCGCGCCTGTATTCTTCATGTCGGCAATATCGCTCTCGATGTCTTTTTCATACATCTTGCCGATCGGCATGCGCCAGGTCAGGTCGCCTTCGGCCTCGCCGGCGGCGATCAACTGCTGGGCCAGCGTGTCGTCATTGGAAAACACGCCGGCATATTCATGACCAAGAGCGATGATCATTGCCCCCGTCAAGGTGGCAAGGTCGATGATGCATTGCGGCTTGAAACGACTTTGCGTGTACCACAAGGCGTCGGCGAGAACGAGCCGGCCTTCAGCGTCGGTATTGATCACCTCGATGGTCTGACCTGACATCGACTTGACCACATCGCCCGGCCGCTGCGCCTTGTCGGACGGCATGTTCTCCACCAGCGCCACCACGCCGACGGCATTGACCTTGGCCTGTCGCGCCGCCAGCGCCTGCATGACGCCGACCACCGCCGCCGATCCCGCCATGTCGAACTTCATGTCCTGCATGCCTTCGCCGGGTTTAAGCGATATGCCGCCGGAATCGAAGGTCAGACCCTTGCCGACAAAGGCGATAGGCTTGGCCTTGGCGTTCTTCGCGCCGCGCCATTCCATGATCACCAGCTTGGCTTGATGGGCGCTGCCCTGGGCAACACCCAAGAGCGCCCCCATGCCCAGCTTCTTCATCGCCTTTTCGTCCAGAACCTGGATCTTCAGCCCCTGCTTTTCCAGCTTCTTGATTTCTTTGGCGTAGCTTGCGGGGTAGATGACGTTGCCCGGCTCGCTGACCAGATCGCGGGCGAAAAACACGCCATTCGCCACCGCGTCAAGGCGGGCAAAGGCGGCCTCCGCCTTCTTTGTCTCGTCAACCATAAGCACGACCTTGCCCAAGGTCGGCTTCTTGCCCTCCTCCGCCTTGGTGCGGTAGCGGTCGAAGCGATAGCTCCTCAGCTTCATGCCATAGGCGAGGCGAGCGGCAAAGTCGCTGCCTTTAAGCTTCAAACCGGCAATATCATCGATGACGATGTTGACCGCCGTCTCGCCGCTGGTCTGCAACTTGGCGATGAGGGCGCCGCCCACTTCTTCCGCCGCCTTGTCATCAATGTCGCCGGCCTTGCCGATGCCCGCCACGAGCAGCCGCGTTGCGCCGATCTGCGGCAGGCCGAGAAGTTCCAGCACCTGATTTTTCTTGCCCTCGAATGATGCCGCCTTGATCGCCCGGGTGATGGCGCCGCCGCTGTCGGCGTCGAGCTTGACGCCGTGGGAGAACAGCTTACCGCCCGGTCCAGCGAAAACGACGGCGGCATGGCCTTTCAATGCGGCAGGTTTGGCGAAGGAAATCTTCATGGCGTCGGTTTTACTCCTCAAAGGTTCGGCCAATTCGGCAGGCACTATTGCAGGTCGAGCCCGGTGGGTCAACGGCGGCGGGGTGGCGGCAAAAACCATTAGGCAAGGCCTTGCAAACCCGATAAAAAGACTGGCCATGAAAGCTCGCTTCTTCGCCGCGCTGATGCTTGCCGCCGCCGTCTCCCCGGCTTACGCCGAGGAGGAGGCCGGTAAACCCATCGACTTTGCCGCCGATAGCCTGACTTATGACCGCAACAGCGAGCTTATCGTTGCCGAGGGCAATGTCGTCATGTCCTATGACGACATGGTGGTCCACGCAGAGCGCATCGTTTATGACCGCGCCAGCGGCGAGGTGTCGGTTAAAGGCAAGCTGTGGGCGGAAGCGCGGGACGGCGCCATCATCACCGCCGAAGATCTGGTTATCGACGATCGCTTCAAGAACGGCGTCATCGAGCATATCGGGGTCATCCTGGCCGATGATTCCCGCTTTGCCTCCGACAAGGGGGCACTGGAGGGCGGCGACCGGCTGATCCTCAGCCGCGCCGTCTATTCCCCGTGCAAGATATGCGGGGTTGAGGAGACGCCGCTATGGCAGGTCAAGGCGGTGCGGGTCATCCACGACCGCGACCGTAAGCGCGTGACCTATAAAAATGCCTGGATCGAAGCCTTCGGGGTGCCGGTGGTCTATACCCCCTATTTCTCCCACCCCGACCCCACGGTGCATGCCGCCAGCGGCTTTCTGGCGCCGGACCTCGGGCGCTCCGGGGTCTTGGGCCTGATTTTCCGCACGCCCTACTACTGGCGCATCGCGCAAAACCAAGACGCCACCATCGAGCCCATCGTGACCACGAGGGAAGGCCTGGTGATGGCCAGCGAGTACCGGCATCATATCGGACGCGGAAAATATAAGGTTGAAGGCAGCGTGACATACGTGGACGAACGCGACGTCTTCGGCGCCACCACCGGCAAGAACGAGTTTCGCGGCCACATCTTCAGCAACGGCCGCTTCCGCATGGACGACCCCATCGGCGTCGGCGGATCCTGGCAGTGGCGGTACAATGCCGGCTGGGCCAGCGACGATACCTACCTGCGGCGCTACCGCTTCAGCAAGATCGACACCATTGTCAGCGAGGCGGCGCTGGAGCGCTTCGGCAAGCGAAGCTACGCCGCCGCCACTGCGCTCGGCTTCCAGGGCTTGCGCATCGAGGATGATACCGGTCTGACCCCCTTCGCCCTGCCGATGGTGGAATACCATTACCGCAGCCCGCCCGCCCTTCTTGGCGGCAGTTTCGAGTTTGACGGCAATGCCCTGGCGATCACCCGGCTCGATGGCATGGATACCCGGCGGCTGGCCGCAGCCGGGCGCTGGGAGGTGCCGTTTGTGGCCGAATCCGGCTCGATCTATACCGTAGGCGTCAGCGTCCGCGGCGACGTCTATCATGTCTCGAACGCCGCCAGCCCTGATGAAGCCGCCTACGGCGGGCAAAACGGCACCACCTACCGCCTGCTGCCGCAAGCCCGCCTGGAATGGCGTCTGCCCCTGGTGCGCGCCGGGCAGAACAGCCAACAGACCGTGGAGCCGGTGGTGGCGCTTGTCGGGGCCTTCAATGGCGGCAATCCCGACGAGATTCCCAACGAGGACAGCCGCATCGTCGGTTTTGACGACACCAATCTCTTTGCCGCCAGCCGCTACGCCGGCCTTGACCGCTGGGAAGGCGGGTCGCGGCTGGATTACGGCCTGCGCTACGGGCTGGACGGCGGTAGCGTTTCGGCGCGGGCTCTCGTCGGCCAGAGCTACCGTTTGCAGCGGGATGATGAAATTCCGCTCGGCTCCGGTCTGGAAGGGCGGTTTTCCGATATCGTCGGCCGGCTTGAGGTCACGCTGTCGCCCTATTTGGATCTTATTTACAGGATGCGCCTGGATAACAACCATTGGAAGCTGCGGCGCAACGAGATCGACGCCTTCATCGGCCCGGAGAAATTCCGGGTAACGGTGGGCTATCTTAACCTGAAGACCGGGGCGGAGGATTTGGATCCCTCAAACCCCCTTCAGGCGCGGGAGGAAGTGCGCGCCGGCGCGGTTTACCAGATCGCCAAGAATTGGCGGATTTTGGGGAATTACACCCATGATATCGACCGCAAGGCAAGCATCGAGGCTCGGGGCGGAATTTACTATGAGGATGAATGCTTGCGTTTTGGCGTCATTCTTGACAAACGTTACACCCGCGACCGCGATATCGAGCCGGATACCTCGATCATCTTGAAGATTGCGCTGAAAAACCTCGGATAACCGGATACGATGGCAACAAGGTACGGCTCAGCAACGGCGTTGGGGACGGGACAAAAGTCTGGCGGGGAGGCTGAATGACGGACGACGGCAAGCGACTTTGGGGCGTCATGGGGCGGTCTTTTGCCTTTGCCGCGGCGTTGACATGGACTGCCGCCGGCCTGCCCGCTGGGGCGCAAAGCATTGATGTGCAAAGCATCGAGGCCGTGGTCAATGACCAGGTGGTATCCGCCTACGATGTCGATCAGCGCCTAAGCCTGATTTTAGCTTCGGTCAATGCCGAGGTCACGCCCGAGCAAAAGCAATTCCTGCGCCGACAGGCGATGCAGAACCTGATCGATGAGAGGCTGCAGATCCAGGAGGCCGAGAATTTCGACGTCATCATTTCCGATGCGGAAGTCGATGAAACCCTGACCGCCATCGGCCAGCAGTACCGCATGACGCCCCAGCAGTTCGACGCCTACCTGAAACGCGCCGGGGCCGGCCTGGACGCGCTGCGCTCCCAGGTCAGGGCCGAAATCGCCTGGTCGCGACTGGTGCGCGGCCGCTACCGCCAGCAGATCACGGTGGGCGATGAGGAAGTACAGGCGGTGCTGGACAAACTGCAGCAGAGCCAGGGCCAAAGCGAATACCTTTTGTCCGAAATTTTCCTCATTGTTGACGTCCCCGCCCGGGCGGCGGAAGTGCGCGCCACCGCCGAACGGCTGGTTGAGCAACTGCGCGGCGGCGCGCCGTTCCAGGTGGTGGCCCGGCAGTTTTCGGAAGCGGCCACCGCCGCCGGCGGCGGCGACCTTGGCTGGGTACCGCAAGGACAGCTCGCCGAGGAGGTAGTCAAGGCGCTCGGCGCCATGCGGGCCAACCAGATATCCGACCCCATAGAGACGCCGGGCGGCTACTACATCATGCTGCTGCGCGATCGCCGCAAAATTCTTGATGCCGATCCGGCTGACGCCCAGTTATCGCTCCATCAATATTTGTTTGAAAACGCCGCCGGCGAAAGCATGGAGGCGACCATGGGCCGGGCTTCCCGCTCGACCCAGGGCATTACGTCGTGCGAAAACCTGCCTGAACCGGCGGCGCTGGGCGCCAAGGAAGGCGGCCGGCTCGGCGTGATGCGCTTAGGCGACCTGCCGCCGGATGCGCAGGAACGGCTGGAGCGCCTTGAAGTTGGCCGCGCCGCCGCGCCATTTCCGGCGCCCAATGGCGCTCGGGTTCTGGTATTATGCGAGCGTACCGTGCCCGAGGTGCGCGTGCCGACCTTCGACGCCGTCTCGGAATCGCTGACCCAACAGCGGCTGTCGCTGATGGCGCGCCGCTATCTTCGGGATTTGCGCCGGGATGCCATCATCGATTACCGCTGATCACCCCTTAGCCCTGACCATGGGCGAGCCGGCAGGCGTCGGCTCCGAAATCACGCTCAAAGCCTGGCGCGCCCGCCACACGGAAAACCTGCCGCCGTTCGTCGCCCTGGCCGACCTTAAGGTGCTGGCCATGGCCGATAAGGCCCTTGGCCTGGCGACGCCCATAAAGGCGGTTTCCTCACCGCGGGAGGCGCTGGCGGTTTTTGCCGACGCCCTGCCCGTGTTGCCGATGGATGCCGGCGGCGCGGTGACCTTTGGCCAGCCCTCGCCGCAGACCGCCGACGCCGTCATCCGTTCCATTAGCGAGGCGGTGCGATTGGCGGCCAGCGGCGCGGTTAGTGGCGTGGTCACCAACCCGATCCAAAAAAGCGTGCTTTATGACGCCGGCTTCAAGCACCCCGGACATACCGAATTCATCGCCGATCTGGTCGGCGCGCAAGAGCGCCCCATCATGATGCTGGCCATCCCCGGCTTGCGGGTGGTGCCGCTGACCGTTCATATCCCCCTGGCCAGAGTGCCGGCTTCCCTGACCACAGCTCACATCATTGACACCGGCCGCCGCGTGCTGGCGGCGCTTCGCCGTGATTTCGCCATCGCGACCCCGCGCTTGGCGGTGGCCGGCCTCAACCCGCATGCCGGCGAAGGCGGGGCATTGGGCCGGGAAGAGATTGATGTTATTGCCCCGGCGGTGGCGGCGTTGCAGAGCCAGGGATGGGCCGTCACTGGCCCCCATTCGCCCGACAGCCTGTTTTCCGCCGCCGCCCGCGCCGGCTATGACGCCGCCTTGTGCATGTACCATGACCAGGCGCTGATCCCGTTGAAAGCCCTCGATTTTGAGCGCGGCGTCAACATCACGCTCGGGCTTTCCATCGTCCGCACCTCGCCCGATCACGGCACCGCGCTGGACATCGCCGGACGGGGCCTGGCCAGCGCTGAGAGTTTGATCGCCGCCCTCCATACCGCCCGCTGCATCGCCGGCCACCGCCAGGCGCGCTCATGAGCGGCGACGGCTTGCCGCCGCTGCGCGAGATCATCGCGCGCCATAACCTGATGGCGAAAAAAGCCTTAGGTCAAAATTTCCTCTTGGACTTAAATCTGACCGGCCGCATCGCCCGCGCCGCCGGGCCGCTGGAAGGATATACGGTCTATGAGGTGGGTCCCGGCCCCGGCGGCCTGACCCGGGCGCTCCTTGCCGCCGGCGCGCATGGGGTCGTTGCAGTGGAAACCGACCCTCGTTGCCTGGACGCCTTGGCGGAGATCGCCGCCGCCAATCCCGGCCGGCTGATTGTCCATAAGGGTGACGCGCTGGCCATGGATGAGCGCACGCTTTTTGCCAATGAGCGGGTCAAGGTGGTGGCCAACCTGCCCTACAACATCGGCACCGCATTGCTGGTCAAATGGCTGACCGCCGAACCATGGCCGGCGTGGTTTTCCTCGCTCACCCTGATGTTCCAAAAAGAGGTGGGCGAGCGCATCGTCGCCAAGCCCAGGAGCAAGGACTACGGCCGCCTCTCCGTACTGGCGCAATACCGCACAACGCCTAAAATCCTGTTCGAGGTCAGCCCAAAGGCGTTCGTGCCGCCGCCCAAGGTTACCTCCTGCGTGGTGCAGTTGCTGTCGCGGGAAGATGTGCCGGCCGCGCCGCGCATCGCCACCCTGGAGCGGGTCACCGCCGCCGCCTTCGGTCAGCGCCGCAAGATGCTGCGCGCCAGCTTGAAATCACTGATCCCCGATCCCCTGCCGCTCCTCGCCGCCGCCGGCATCGCCGAAACGGCCCGGGCCGAGGAATTATCGGTCGCCGACTTCGCCCGGCTGGCTAGATTGATTGAGGAGATGAAGCGCTAAGCTGCGGTAGAATGTTGTTCCTTGTGCGTTCGACGGCCCGGTCGAATTTTAATTTTCAATTCAACGACTTGGCCAAAACTGCCAAGAATATTCATCAGTCGTTCAATGGTGAAGCGTTCCAGCTTTGCCTGGCGAATACGCGAAAAATCCGCTGCCGGCGTTCCACTTAACTGTTCCGCTTGACGTACGGAAAGCCCCTTCTTATCCAGTAATTTGATTATATTGGAGGCCAATAGGGCCTTGGCTTGTCTCAACTCGGCCTGGGGAACGCCAAGATCGCGGTATACATTACCGCTACCTCGCTCTAGCTCCATATCCACTTTCATCGTAACAGCTCCTTCAGCCGTTTCAGCCGTTGCTTGATCAGTTCAATATCCGTCTGGGGCGTTTTAATCCCGCTCTTTGATTTCTTCTGAAAAGCATGAATGACCCAAAGATCATCGCCAATTCGCACAGCATAAATCACCCGATAGGCATCCGAGCGATATTGCAACGCCAATTCAAAGACACCGGTTCCAACTCCCTTAAAAGGCTTGGAAATATCAGGAAAACCGCCGTCGGCAGCAATCGTCAGTGCATCCAAAAGTGTAGACTGAGCGCCGAGTGGAAAATTTTCAAAATCCTTCCGAGCGGACTTTATCCACGAAATCGGTCGTATATTTTTCATTATCGAATGTTGTTAAATTTGACAACAATGTCAAGTCTTAAATCATATGGGCATTATGCACAACCTACCCCAACAACCCTCGCACAAATTCGAAAAGCCCGGTCTGACGATCCCGTTTTTGTCTTTCGGCTAAAAGTATTGCGCGGATTTTTTGAAGCGTTTCCTGAAGGTCATCATTGACAATCACATAATCATATTCCGCCCAGTGGCTGATCTCTTCAGCGGCCTTGGCCATGCGTCCAGTCACCACCTCGGGGCTGTCCTGGCCGCGCGCGCGCAGGCGGCGCTCCAACTCGGCGGTGGAAGGCGGCAGCACGAACACCCGCACCAGATCCTTGGGCATTTTCTGGGCTAATTGCTGCGTGCCCTGCCAATCGATATCAAACAGCACGTCCTGACCACGATTAAGCGCCGCCTCCACCACCGCCGCCGGGGTGCCGTAGAATTTCCCGAACACGGTTGCGTGTTCCAGGAAAGCGCCTTCCCGCACCTGGCGCGCAAATGTCGCCTCATCGACGAAATGGTAATCCTTGCCCTCTACCTCGCCGGGCCTGGGGGCGCGGGTGGTGGTGGAAACCGACATCGCCACCTGCTCGCCCTCCGCCGCCAACAACAGGCGCGACAGCGTCGTTTTGCCCGCCCCCGACGGCGAGGACAGCACCAGCATCAAGCCGCGCCGGGCAATCTCGACCATGGGCGATCTACTCCACGTTCTGCACTTGCTCGCGCCATTGGCCGATGACGTTTTTCAACTCCAGCCCCAGTTGGGTAAGCGTCATGTCGGCCGATTTCGAGCACAGCGTGTTGGCCTCGCGGTTGAACTCCTGGGCCAGGAAATCGAGCTTGCGGCCAATGGGCTCCTTGGCGTTCAAGAGATCGCGCGCCGCCGCGACGTGGCCGTCCAGGCGGTCCAACTCCTCGCGCACGTCGGCCTTGGCGGCAATCATCGCCACTTCCTGCGCCACCCGCTCCGGTCCCAGCGCCGGCAGGTCTTGCAGAAATTCCTGTACCCGGTCGGTAAAGCGCTGACGCAGCGTTTCCGGCTGAGTGGAATCCGCCGCCCGGGCCGCTGTCACCAGTTCGGCGATACGCTGCAAGAGCTGGGATAGAACGTCGCGCAACGCCGCCCCTTCGCTAAGCCGCATGGTGCGTAAACCGGCGATGGCGGCATCAAAAGAGTCGAGCATCGCCGATTCCACTTCGGCCCTCGTCTCCTCATCGGAGATGGGGTCGAACGTCTCCACCACGCCTGGCAGGCTGAGGAGTCCGCTCAACGACGGCGGACGCAGATAAGCATGGTCGCGATAGCGCTCGGCAAGCTCGAGAAAGGAAGCCAGCGCCGCCTCGTTGATGGTGACGCTGCCGGCTCCGGCAATATGGCGGACCTGCAGGGACACATTGAAACTGCCGCGGGCAAAGGCCGCGTTCAAGCGGCGGCGGATTTCAACCTCCATGGCTTCAAAGCCATTGGGCAAGCGCATGCGGAGCTCGAGGCCGCGCCCGTTGACGCTTTTCAGCTCCCAGCCCCAATTGATCTTACCCGCCTCGCCGCTGGCGCGGGCGAAACCCGTCATGCTTGCAATGGACATCTATCTTGAACCCCTTTCTCGCCTTTATATAGGATCGCAAAGGGGGCGCAAGCCGCGACGCCCCGAGATAGGAGAACCGCCATGCAAAATCCGCGCTCCATCCTGATCACCGGGGCCTCCAGCGGCATCGGCCGCGCCTTGGCGGTGGCCTATGCGAAGCCTGGGCGAACGCTGTTCTTGGGCGGCCGCAATGCCGAACGGCTGGCGGCGGCGGCCGCCGAGTGCCGCGCCAAAGGGGCACTGGTAGAAACCCGGGTGGGGGATGTCGGCGACGAAGCGGCGATGAAAACCTGGATCGAGGATGCGCATCAGATGGCGGCGCTCGATCTGGTGATCGCCAACGCCGGCGTTTCCCTGGGCTATTCGCGGGACTATGACCTGGCGCCGCACACCCGCATGACGTTCATGGCCAATGTCGATGGCGTTTTCAACACCGTGCATCCGGCCATCCGCTGCATGACTGGCCGCGGCGGGCAGATCGCCATCATGAGTTCGCTATCCGGCTTCCATGGCCTGCCGTCGAGTCCGGCCTATTCGGCCAGCAAGGCGGCGGTAAAATCTTATGGTGAGGCGCTTCGGGGCTTGCTGGCCAAGGAAGACATTACGGTGAGCGTCATCTGCCCCGGCTTTATCGACTCCCACATGACGGCGCGCAACGATTTCCCAATGCCGTTCCTGATGTCCTCTGACCGCGCCGCACAGATCATCGTGCGCGGCTTGGCCCGGGGCGCGGCGCGCATCGCCTTCCCCCTCCCCATGCTGGCCATGGTTCGACTACTTGCCCTGTTGCCCGCCGCCTGGAGCGACTTGTTGTTGCGGCGCGCGCCGCGCAAGCGGTGATGCGCCCAGGGTTTTCTTAATCCGCCGCCACTTGGCGACGTTGTGGTTGTGTTCCGCCAGGGTGCGGGCGAAGATGTGGCCGCCGCTGCCGTCAGCAACGAAATAAAGCTCATCGCTTTGCGCCGGCTCCAGCACCGCCCGTATGGCGTCCCAACCCGGGTTGGCGATGGGGCCTGGCGGCAAGCCGTCAATGACATAGGTATTGTAGGGCGAGGGCGTGACCAGGTCGTTGGTGGTCAGCGCCCGGCCCAAAGGAGCGCCGCCGCTCAAGCCATAAACTACGGTGGGGTCCGATTGCAGTCGCATGCCGAGCTTCAAACGATTGAGAAATACCGCGGCGATGCGCGGCCGCTCCTCCGGCAGCGCGGTTTCCTTCTCGACGATGCTGGCGAGAATGAGAACGTCCTGAGGGCTGGGCAGCGGAAAATCCGGCCGCTGCTTTTCCCATGCCGCCGCCAGCGCCCGCTCCATGGCGTTTTTCATGCGCGCGATCAGCTCGGCCCGGGCATCGCCGCGGGCATAAAAATAGGTCTCCGGCAACAAGCTGCCTTCGGCCACGGTGTCCGGCATCTTGCCCGCCAAAAGCGGAGCAGCCTCCACCAACGCCAACACCTGCGTCGCGGTCAGCCCTTCGGGGATGGTCAACCGGTGATGCACCACCCGCCCGGCGACAAGCCGCTCCACGATGCCGCTCATGCTGACCCCGGCGGGCAGCAAGTATTCGCCGGCCTTCAAGGCCGCTGCCTGTCCATTGATCCGGACTGCCAGCTTGAATAGCCAGGGATGGCGAATGGCCGTTTTTTCCGATAATCGGGCAGTAATGACCTCAAGGCCGCTGCCGCGGGGTATGAACACCAGCGTGTCTTCCGTCAGCGGTCCGTTCGCGTCGAATTCCTTGGCCGCCCAGCGTATCGCCCACCCGCCGGCCACGGCAAGGACAAGAACCAAGACCACAAGGGCGATCAGCAGACGACGGATCATCGGCTCATCCTGTCATGAGCCGCTTGCAGCCGCCATGCTTTCACAGTGCTTATACCTTAGTGAGCACCAGCGAGGCGTTGGTGCCGCCGAAGCCGAAAGAGTTTGACAGCGCCACGTCGACCTTGCGTTCCTTGGCCTTCAGCGGCACCAGGTCGAAGACCTCGGGATCCACCGCCGGGTCATGCAGGTTCAAGGTCGGCGGCACGACGCCATCGCGCATGGCCAGCATGCAGAAGATCGCCTCGGTACTGCCGGCGGCTCCCAGAAGGTGGCCGATGGCCGACTTGGTGGACGACATCGACACATCCGACAAGGCGTTGCCAAACAAGCGTTGCACGGCGCCGGCCTCGATCTCGTCGCCCATCGGCGTCGAGGTGCCGTGGGCATTGATGTACTGAATCTCGGAGACATCGACTTCGGCCCGCTTCAAGGCAGCGCGCATGGCGCGGAAAGCGCCGTCGCCGCTGGGTTCCGGCGAGGTGACGTGGAAAGCGTCGCCGGACAGGCCATAGCCCTTGACCTCGGCGTAAATCTTGGCGCCGCGCTTCTTGGCCCGTTCATATTCCTCGAGCACCACTACCCCGGCGCCTTCGCCGATGACGAAGCCGTCGCGGCCCTTGTCCCATGGCCGGGAGGCTTCGCTGGGGCGATCGTTGTAGCCGGTGCTTAAGGCTTTGGCCTGGGCAAAGCCGGCTACGCCCACCGGGCAGATGGCTGCTTCCGAGCCGCCCGCCACCATCATATCAGCGTCGCCCAAGGCAATCAGCCGGGCGGCGTCGCCGATGGCGTGGGCGCCGGTGGCGCAAGCCGTGACCACGGAATGGTTGGGGCCTTTTAAGCCGAATTTAATGGAGACCTGGCCGGAGACCAGATTGATCAGCCGGCCGGGGATGAAGAACGGGCTAACCCGCCGCGGGCCGTTTTGAAAGAGGTTAACCGCCTCTTTTTCGATCCCCGGCAACCCGCCGATACCGGAGCCGATCAGCACCCCGGCCATCTCGCGGTCTTCGTCCGATTTGGCTTCCCAACCGGAATCCTGGATCGCCTGGGACGCCGCCGCGATGCCATAGACGATAAATTCGTCGACCCGGCGCTGTTCCTTGGGCTCCAACCATTGATCGGCATTGAAGGTGCCGTTGGACCCATCCCCCTTCTTGACCTCGCAGGCGACCTGCGCGGTGTAGTTGGTGGGGTCAAATTTGGTGATGCGCGCAGCGCCGGATTGCCCGGCGATCAACCGCTTCCAGGTCTCTTCAACACCGCAGGCAAGCGGCGTGACAAGACCCAATCCGGTAACGACGACCCGTCTCATGCCTGGACCTCGCCGAATGGGGCGTCAGCGGACCAAAGGCCGGTCCGCACCGCCGTCAGCCCTGGTGAGCCACGATAAAGTCGATGGCATCCTTCACCGACACGATTTTTTCCGCGGCTTCGTCGGGAATTTCGATGCCGAAATTTTCTTCCAGCGCCATCACGAGCTCAACGGTATCCAGGCTGTCGGCGCCCAGATCATCGACGAACTTCGCATCCTCGACCACCTTGGCTTCGTCGACACCCAGCTGCTCGACGATGATCTTCTTAACCTTATCGGCAATATCGCTCATGTTGACCTTGTCCTTCGTGTTGTGAGCTTTAACTCGCGGCTGTCGAGACTACGCTGGGAAATCCCCCCGGTGAAGCGTCCAATCTCACAGCCGTTGATTTCGGCAGCGCTAGGTATCACAGTTTTTTCCCTTTGGCCAGCCTCCCCGCTGCCCTCCTAAATCATCGCCATACCGCCGTTAATATGGAGGGTTTGGCCGGTAACATAACCGGCTTCATTGCTGGCCAGATAGACCACCCCGGCAGCGATATCCTCGGGCATACCCAGCCGGCCCAGCGGCACCTTTCCGACCAAGGCCGCCTTTTGATCGTCGCTTAAAACATCGGTCATCGGCGTGGCGATGAAGCCCGGGGCCACACAGTTGACGGTGATTTCCCGGGAAGCAATCTCTTGGGCCAGCGATTTGGTCATGCCGATGATCCCGGCCTTGGCCGCGGCGTAATTGGCTTGGCCCGGGTTGCCGGTGACGCCAACGATGGAGGTAATATTGATGATCCGCCCCCAGCGTTGCTTCATCATGCCGCGCATGACCCCTTGCGAGAGCAGGAACGCGGCCTTGAGATTGACCGACAACACGGCGTCCCAGTCCTCTTCCTTCATGCGCAGGGCGAGATTGTCGCGGGTGATGCCGGCGTTGTTGACCAGGATATCGACCTTGCCCATGGCTGCTTCGGCGGCTTTGGGCAGCACCGACACTGCCGCCATGTCGCTCAAGTTGCAGGGCAGAACATTAGCGCGAGGGCCGAGCTCGGCGGCGATCGCGTCCAACGCCTCGCGCCGGGTGCCGCTGAGCGCCACCGTCGCGCCCTGGGCGTGCAGGGCCTTGGCAATGGCTGTGCCGATGCCTCCCGAGGCGCCGGTGACCAGGGCGCATTTCCCATTTAAGTCAAACATCAGCTAACTTCCCTAGCTTATTGATTTTGCAAATGTTTCCATGTCTTGCGACGATCCGATTGCGATCCCCTGCAGGCCATCCTTAATGCGCTTGGCAAGCCCCGTGAGCACCTTGCCGGCGCCCAGTTCGATCAGAGTTTCAACCCCTTGATCGGCCATGTAAAGCACGCTTTCCTGCCACCGCACCAGGCCGGTGACCTGCTCCACCAGGAGTTTGCGTATGCGTTCCGGATCGCGCTCGGCGGCGGCGGTCACGTTGGCCACCAGCGGCGCGATGGGGGACTGGATGGCTACCGCCGCCAAAGCCTCGGCCATGTCGTCGGCGGCCGGCTGCATCAGCGGGCAATGGAAGGGGGCGCTGACCGGCAACAGGATCGAGCGCCGCGCGCCCTTGCCCTTGGCGATCTCAATCGCCCTCTCCACCGCCGCCTTGTCGCCGCTGACCACCACTTGGCCCGGAGCATTGTCGTTGGCGGTGGCGCAGACTTCGCCTTGCGCCGCCTCAGCGGCCACCGCCTTGGCCGTCTCCAGGTCCAGGCCCAAAAGCGCCGCCATCGCCCCCTTGCCCACCGGCACGGCGCGCTGCATGGCCCGGCCGCGCCGCTTCAACAGACGGGCGGTATCGGCCAGGGAAATGGCGCCGGCCGCCGCCAGGGCCGAATATTCGCCCAAGGAATGACCGGCGACGAATGCCGCCTTGTCGGCGATCCTGATGCCGAAATCGGCCGCCAGCGCCCGGGTGACGGCCAGGCTGACCGCCATTAAGGCCGGTTGGGCGTTTTCGGTCAAGGTCAGGTCCGCCTCCGGACCTTCGAACATCAGTTTTGAGAGCTTTTGGCCCAGGGCCTCGTCGACTTCCTCAAAGACATGGCGGGCAGTAGCGAGATTTTCGGCCAATTCCTTGCCCATGCCGACGAACTGGCTGCCCTGCCCCGGAAACGTAAATGCACGCGACATCGCGTCCCCCTTATTATCCAAACTTCGCGCCATCAATCGCAGCCCACCCCCCGGCTGTCAAGCCGCTTAGAAAGCCCTTGCTTGACCTTGAGTTTGCTGTATAGTCCGCGGCCTCGCACGGCGTTTTTTTCCGCGCCTGGCCAGCTTTGGCGGGGGCGCGGTTTTTGTGGCGAGCGGTTGCTGATCCTTAAAGGCCGGCTTGGAGTGCGTACCGGCTGGACGGCGAGCGCCATGACCCACAGGAATCCGAAAGGAGACACGTGGCTATGCCATTTTATGAGCATGTCTTTGTCGCGCGGCAAGACATCTCCCCGCAACAGGTGGAGACCTTGACCGCTGACCTTACCAAGGTCATTGAAGCGAACGGCGGCCAGGTCAAGAAAGCCGAGACCTGGGGCCTTCGCAATCTCGCCTACAAGATCAATAAGAACCGCAAGGGGCACTATGTGCTCCTCAACATCGATGCGCCGGCCAGCCTGGTGACCGAGCTGGAGCGCAACGTCCGCTTGAACGAGGACATCATCCGCCACCTCACCGTTCGGGTCGAGGCGCTGGAGGAAGGCCCTTCGGCGATCATGCAGGTGCGTCCCGACCGAGACCGCGATCGTGATCGCGGACGGCGCGGCGATCGCGGCGAACGCGGCGGACGTTGGGGCGAGCAGGAAGCTGAGGAGATAAGCGATGAGTGAGCAGCAAGGTCCCCGCGGCGGCGCGGGCGGCGGCGGCGGACAACGCCGGCCCTTTTTCCGGCGGCGCAAGACCTGCCCGTTCTCTGGTCCGGGCGCGCCGAAAATCGATTACAAGGACGTCAAGCTGCTGTCGCGGTTCGTCTCCGAGCGCGGCAAGATCGTCCCCAGCCGCATCACCGCGGTATCGACCAAGAAGCAGCGTGAACTCGCCCGCGCCATCAAGCGCGCGCGCATTCTCTCGCTGTTGCCGTTTGCGGTCGAGTAGAGGGAGGGCGTCATGAAGGTCATTCTGATCGAGCGCGTCGACAACCTCGGCCACATTGGCGATGAGGTGAACGTGCGTCCCGGCTACGCCCGGAACTTTCTCCTGCCGCGCAAAAAGGCGCTGCGCTGGAGCAAGGAAAACCTCGCCCGTTTCGAAAGCCAACGCAAGGAAATCGAAGCGCGCAATCTGCAACATCGCCAGGATGCCGAAAAGGTGGCGAAGACCTTGACCGGCGCCAGCTGCACCATCATCCGTCAGGCCGGCGAAACCGGACACCTTTACGGATCGGTGTCTGCCCGCGACATCGCCGAAGGTCTGGCGGCCGGCGGTTTCCATGTGGACCGTCAGCAAGTGGTGCTCAATCGTCCGATCAAGACGCTGGGCGTGCACGAAGTGAAAGTCGCGCTGCATCCCGACGTTGCGGTGACGGTGACGGTGAACGTCGCCCGCTCCAGCGCCGAAGCGGCGGAGCAGGAAGCGGCCAGCTTCTTCGAATCAGAAGAGGTCGCCCGTGAGGCGTTGGCTGAGGAAGCTGCTGCTGAAGCAAGCGACGAAGCAACGGCGTAACGCCAATTTTCGGCTTTATTCGAATGGGCGGCGGCTTAAAAAGCTGCCGCTCATTTGTTTGCAGATAACTTCTTTGCATCCGCCCTTCGACAAGCTCAGGGCGAACGGGAAACTGAAACGCCGGCCAACGACCTTTCTCTGTTCCTCTGATATAAACTGGCCTATGCTATGTGTGCGTCCCTGAATGGACGCCAGGGAACCCAATAACCAGACCGAATATTGATGAGCGAACCGACATCCCTTCGCGTGCGCGCCGTATCCGGCGAGGAGTTGAGCGACTATCGCAGCTTGCCGCACAACATCGAGGCGGAGCAAGCGCTCTTGGGCGCCATCCTGGTCACCAATGACGCGCTGGCCAAGGTGCAGGATTTTCTCGAACCGCACCATTTCTTCGAGCCGGTGCATGGCCGCATCTATGAGGCGGCGCTGCGGCTGATTGATCGCGGCCAACTGGCGAGCCCGGTGACCTTGAAATCATTCTTCGAGCGCGACGAGGCGCTCGTCGATGTCGGCGGCGCACAATACCTCGCCCGGCTGGCCGGGTCGGCAGTGACCATTTTGAACGCCGAGGATTACGGCCGCACCATCTACGACTTGGCGATCCGCCGCGAGCTGATTGGCATCGGCGAGGAAATGGTGCTCACCGCCTATGACTCTCCGGTGCACGCCGAAGCCGCCACCCAGATCGAGGACGCCGAGCAGAAGCTGTTTGATCTGGCCGAACGGGGCCGCCGCGATACCGGCTTTAAAACCTTCTCCCGCACCGCCGCCGAAGCGGTGGGTATGATCGAACTGGCGTTCAAGCGCGATGGCAAGCTGTCGGGCGTCACCACCGGCTTTCGCGCCGTCAATGATAAATTAGGCGGCCTCCACAAGTCGGACCTCATCATATTGGCGGGCCGCCCCGCCATGGGCAAAACGGCGCTCGCCACCAACATCGGCTTCAACGCCGCCCTGGCCTACGCCCGCAATCTTGAGGAAGGCATCGAGCCTACGGCCTCGGAAGGCGCGGTGGTGGGCTTTTTCTCCCTGGAAATGTCCGCCGAGCAGTTGGCCACCCGTATTCTCGCCGAGCGCGCCCGCATCCCGTCGGAAGATCTGCGTCGCGGCCGCCTGAACAACGAACAATTCCGCAGCATCGCCCGGGTCGCCCAGGAGTTGGAACGGCTGCCGTTTTTCATCGACGATACGCCGCAGCTGACTATCTCGGCGCTCAGAACCCGCGCCCGGCGCTTGAAGCGTCAGCATAACCTTGGCCTGGTCATCGTCGATTACCTGCAACTCCTGCGGGGCAGCGGCACGGGCGGCCGCGGGCCGGAGAACCGGGTCCAGGAAATATCAGAAATCACCCGTGGTCTTAAAGGGTTGGCGAAGGAACTTGATGTGCCGGTTCTGGCGTTGAGCCAATTGAGCCGTACTGTCGAGCAGCGCGAGGACAAGCGGCCGCAATTGTCTGACTTGCGGGAATCCGGCTCCATCGAGCAGGACGCCGACGTGGTCAGCTTCGTGTTTCGCGAGGAGTACTACCACCAGATGCGCGAGCCGGCCATGGGTACGGCGGAGCACGAGGCCTGGCAGGCCAAGGGCGAAGCCATCCACGGCCTGGCCGAATACATCATCGGCAAGCAGCGCCACGGCCCCACCGGCACGGTGCGGCTCTACTTCGAGCGCGAAACCACCCGCTTTTCCGACCTCGCCGACGATTCCTACCTGCCGGAGAGCTTTGCGTGATCCGTGCCGAGCTTCGGATCGATCTGGCGGCCATCGTAGCCAACTATCGAACCTTGGCGGCGCGTGCGGTCGCCGCGCAATGCGCCGCCATGCTCAAGGCCGACGCCTACGGGCTCGGTATGGCGGCGGTGGCCCCGGTTTTGGCCGGTGCCGGCTGCAAAGTCTTTTTCGTCGCTACCCCTGAGGAAGGGCGGGCGCTGAGAACGGTGCTTCGGGAAGCCGAAATCTATGTCATGACCGGTTACCAGGTAGAATTGCGGGAAGTCTATCGCGCCTATCGCCTGCGCCCCGTATTGAATACGCTGGCGGAAATCGAGGCTTGGCGCGATGGCCCCGCCGCCGTCTATGTGGATACCGGCATGAACCGCTTAGGGCTGGAGGCGGCAGAGATCGAAGCCCTCCTCAGCGATCGGGGTAAAATCAGGTTTGAGGTCGCCATCCTGATGAGCCATCTGGCCTGCGCTGATGAGCCGGATCATCCCATGAACAAGCGGCAGCTGGCGCGCTTCCGGGAAATTACCGACCGCCTAAAATCCCTGCCCGCCTTTAAGACCGCGGCCTTGAGCCTCGCCAATTCCGCCGGCATCTTTTTAGGGCCTGACTATCATTTTGACCTGGTACGCCCCGGCATCGCGCTTTATGGCGGCAATCCCTTCGCCGACCGGCTCAATCCCATGGCCAATGTGGTGGAAGTCCATGGCCGCATCCTGCAAATCCGCGCCGTTGCCGCCGGTGAGTGCGTCGGCTACGGCGCGACCTTTACCGCCACCCGGCCAAGCCGCATCGCCATCGTCGACGTCGGCTATGCCGATGGCTATTTGCGGGCGTTTTCCAATAAGGGCCGCGCCCTGATCGCCGGCCAGCGCGTACCCGTGGCGGGTCGGATATCGATGGATTTTCTGGCCCTCGACGTCACCGACATCGCCCCCGGCCAGGCCGAGGTGGGGACGGCGGTCAACCTGTTGGGTGGCGGCCTCAGCCTTGATGAAGCCGCCGCCGCCTCAGGACTTAGCTGTTATGAGTTGCTCACCTTGCTCGGCCGCCGCTATAACCGTGTCTACTTGAATGGGTAGAACGACGGCGGCGGGCATGAATTTTCTCGGCATGATCGGGCGGGTGGTGCTGGACTTCCTGGCGGGCGCCGGCCGCCTCGGACTGTTCGCTTTTCATGCCTTAAGCCATTGCCTGCGGCCACCCTACTATTTTCGTCATATCGCTAGCCAAGCCGTGAACATCGGCTACTACTCGCTGCCGGTGGTGGGGTTGACCGCGGTGTTTACCGGCGCGGTTTTGGCGTTGCAGATTTACGAAGGCTCATCCCGCTTTAACGCCGAAAGCGCGGTGGCCGGCATCGTGGTGATCGGTTTCGTGCGCGAACTGGGGCCGGTCTTGGGCGGCCTGATGGTGGCCGGCCGGGTCAGCGCCGCCATGGCCGCCGAAATCGGCACCATGCGGGTGACCGAGCAGATCGATGCCTTGTCCACCCTCTCCACCGATCCCTTCAAGTTCCTGATCGCGCCTCGCCTCATAGCCGCCACATTGATGATGCCGTGTCTGGTGCTGATCGCCGACATCATCGGCGTCTCGGGCTCGTTCGTGCTGTCCACCAACAAGCTCGGCTTCAATCCCGGCAGCTATTTGAAGACGACCTTCGACTACCTGGAATTCGATGACGTGATTTCGGGCCTGGTGAAGGCCGGCGTGTTCGGCTTCTTCATCGCGCTGATGGGCTGTTATCACGGCTATAACAGCAAGGGCGGCGCGCAGGGCGTCGGCGTCGCCACCACCAACGCCGTGGTCTCGGCCTCGATCCTGATCCTATTCTCCAATTACATCGTTACCGAGTTGTTTTTCTCGCAATGACGGGCGTCGCGAAAATCAGCCTTAAGGGCGTGAAGAAAAGCTTCGGCAAAAAGGTCGTGCTCGATGGCGTCGACCTTGAGGTGCAAAAGGGCGAGTCGGTGGTGGTGATCGGCGGCTCCGGCTCGGGCAAATCGGTGCTGATCAAATGCATTCTCGGCATCCTGAAGGCTGATGAGGGCAGCATCGCCGTGGACGGCCAGGACATGGCCGCCCTCAGTCGCCGTCAACGACAGGAAGTGTTAAGCCGCTTCGGCATGCTGTTTCAGGGTGCGGCGCTGTTCGACAGCCTGCCGGTATGGGAAAATGTCACCTTCGGCCTCTTGGCGCAAAAGCGCATCCGCCGCCGCGACGCCCGTGACAAGGCGATGGAAGTGCTGCAACGGGTCGGCCTTGGGTCCGATGTCGCCGACTTGAACCCGGCGGAGCTGTCGGGCGGCATGCAGAAGCGCGTCGGTTTGGCGCGCGCCATCGCGGCGAGCCCGGATATCATTTTCTTCGACGAACCGACCACCGGCCTCGATCCGATCATGGCCGACGTCATCAACCATCTGATCGTCGAGCGAGTCAAGGATCTGGGCGCCACCACCATCACCATCACCCATGACATGGCCAGCGTCAGGAAAATCGCCGATCGCGTCGCCATGCTTTATAAGGGCAGGCTGATTTGGGTCGGCGTGAAGGACAAGATCGACAGGAGCGGTAATCCGTATGTCGATCAGTTCATTCACGGCCGCGCCGAGGGACCGATCCGGATGGAGGTATTGAAGGCGTGATAAGCGCACATTTCTCCTTCTCCTGGAGGAGAAGGTGCGAGCGGCAGCGAGCGGATGAGGTGAGACTGATGCAACCCACCTCACCCCGACCCTCTCCTCGAAGGAGAGGGAGAAAATAATGGCCAAAGCAGCCAAACACTACGTCTGCCAAGCCTGCGGCGCGGTGCATTCGCGCTGGATGGGTCAATGCGACGCCTGCGGCGAATGGAACACCATCGTTGAGGAAATCGGCCGGCAGGCGGAGCCCGGCGGCTTGAA
This sequence comes from Sphingomonadales bacterium, assembly GCA_019455285.1. GTDB lineage: Bacteria > Pseudomonadota > Alphaproteobacteria > Sphingomonadales > Govanellaceae > PRO5. Next base: position 87,820 of record JACFMS010000007.1, on the reverse strand, counting down.
GGGCCGCTCCAAGGGCCGCACCGTGCCGCTGACCGATTTGCAGAGCGATGCCGCCACCTTCCCCCGCCGCCTGACCGGCATCGGCGAGTTGGATCGGGTGCTCGGCGGCGGGGTGGTTGCCGGCTCGGCGGTGCTGATCGGCGGCGATCCCGGCATCGGCAAATCGACCATCCTGTTGCAGGCGGCGGCCAAGCTCACCGCCTCGGGCGAGGTAGTCTATTTGTCCGGCGAGGAAGCGGTGGCGCAGGTGCAGATGCGCGCCCAACGCTTAGGACTGGAGCGCGCCCCGGTCAAACTTGGCGCCGAAACCAACCTGCGCGACATCCTCGCCACCCTGGAATCCGCCAAGCCCGGCGCGGTGGTGATCATCGATTCCATCCAGACCCTGTTTGCCGACAGCCTCGATTCCGCCCCCGGCACCGTGGCCCAGGTGCGCGCCTGCGCCCAGGAACTCATCCGCCACGCCAAGCGCACCGGCTCGGCGGTATTCCTGGTCGGCCATGTCACCAAGGATGGCCAGATCGCCGGCCCCCGGGTCTTGGAGCACATGGTTGATACGGTGCTTTATTTCGAGGGCGAGCGCGGCCATCAGTTTCGTATTCTGCGCGCGGTCAAGAACCGCTTCGGCGGTACCGACGAGATCGGCGTTTTCGAGATGACCGACCGCGGGCTGGAGGAGGTGCCGAACCCCTCCGCCCTGTTCTTAGGAAGCCGCCGGGCCGATGTCAGCGGCGCCGCCGTGTTCGCCGGCATGGAAGGCAGCCGGCCAGTGCTGGTGGAGATCCAGGCCCTGGTGGCCCCCACCGCCCTTGGCACGCCGCGGCGCGCCGTGGTCGGCTGGGACGCCGGCCGGCTGGCGATGATCTTGGCGGTGCTGGACGCCCGCTGCGGCCTGGGGCTTGGCGGCCATGACGTCTATCTGAATGTTGCCGGGGGCTTGCGGGTCAGCGAGCCGGCGGCTGACCTGGCGGTGGCGGCGGCGCTGTTGTCGTCCTTGAAGGGCGCGCCGCTGCCGGGCGACGCCGTGGTCTTTGGCGAGGTCAGCTTGTCGGGCGACGTGCGGCCGGTCTCACACGCCGCGCAGCGGCTGCGGGAGGCGGAAAAACTCGGGTTTCGCCAAGCCTTCTTGCCGGCGAACCTGAAGGGCGTCCGGCCGGCGGCGGGTCAGGCCGTGATCGCCCATATCCAGGATCTGGCTGATTTCATTCTCTCAGGCGCGGGGAGCTGAGTGTCGTGGAAAGTCTAGGGATAACCGCCTTTGATATTCTGGTGATCGTCATCTTGGCGCTTTCCGCCCTTTATGGCATGGGCCGGGGATTCGTCAGTGAAATCTTAAGCTTAGTGGCCTGGATCGGGGCTGCGTTCGTGACCATTTACGGCTTTCCCCACGTCCGCCCCTGGGCGCGGCAGTACATGGAGCCCGAAGCCTTCGCCGATACCATCGCCATCGTGGTCTTGGGCGTGGTCAGCCTGATCGTTCTGAAATTCCTGGCGCATTTTTTGGGCAAATTGGTGAAACAAAGCGATCTGGGCTTCATCGATCGCAGCTTTGGCGCCCTGTTTGGCCTTCTTCGCGGCCTTTTCGTGGTGTGTGTGGTATTCTTGATGATAAACTGGCTGGTGCCGAAGCAGAGCTTTCCCGATTGGATCGCTGGCGCGCGCACCTTGCCGCTGGTGGAATTCGGCGCCGAGCTCTTGTCCAAGGTGACGCCGGCCGAAATCGTCGAAAGTCTGAGCAATTTGGACAACGGCGGACTGGACACGATGCTCAAGAACGCGGTAAAGGAACACGCGCCGGGCGTACTCGACGATAAATCGAGTAGTGACGAGTGACCGCATGACCTTAAAGCCGAGCCTTTTGACCCGCCCCTTCGACGACAAGTTGCGCGAGGAGTGCGGCGTATTCGGCATCTTTAATCATATCGATGCCGCCGCCCATACCGTGCTCGGCCTTCATGCCTTGCAGCACCGCGGCCAGGAGGCGGCCGGCATCGTCACCTTCGACGGCGTGCGCTTCCACAGCCACCGCTCCATGGGCCAGGTGGCCGACAACTTCAATTCCCAGCGCATCATCGAATCCCTGCCCGGCGACTCCGCCATCGGCCATGTCCGCTACTCGACCACCGGCGAGACCATTTTGCGCAACGTTCAGCCGCTATTCGCCGAACTGGCGAGCGGCGGCTTCGCCATCGCCCACAACGGCAATCTGACCAACGCCATGCTGTTGCGCCGCCAACTGATCCGCCGCGGCGCCATCTTTCAGTCGACTAGCGATACCGAGGTCATCATCCATCTGGTGGCGATGAGCCATGACGGCACGCTTCTTGACCGGCTGGTGGATGCGCTGCGGCAAGTGGAAGGGGCGTATTCGCTGGTGATCTTGACCCGCGACAGCTTAATTGCGCTGCGTGATCCGTTGGGCGTGCGTCCCTTGGTGCTGGGACGGATGACCGACGGCTCGTACGTGGTCGCCTCCGAGACCTGCGCTCTCGACATCATCGGCGCCAGCTTTCTGCGGCAAGTGGAACCGGGCGAAATCGTCACCGTCACGGCGAAAGGACTGGAAAGCCTTAAGCCGTTTCCGCCGATGCGACCGCGGCCGTGCATTTTTGAGCACATCTATTTCTCCCGCCCCGATTCTTACGTCTGCGGATCGAGCGTCTACCAGGTGCGCAAGCGCATCGGCGAGGAACTGGCGCGGGAAAGCCCGGTTGCCGCCGACGTCGTCATCCCGGTGCCGGATTCGGGTACGCCGGCCGCCATCGGCTATGCGCATCAATCGGGCATTCCGTTCGAGCTTGGCATCATCCGCAATCATTATGTCGGCCGCACCTTCATCGAGCCGTCCGATCAGATCCGTCACTTGGGCGTCAAGCTCAAACACAACGCCAACCGCTGGGAGCTTGCCGGCAAGCGGGTGGTGCTGATCGACGACAGCATCGTGCGCGGCACCACATCAGTCAAAAACGTCGACATGGTGCGCGGCGCCGGCGCCGCTGAAGTGCACATGCGGATCGCCAGCCCGCCCACCACCGACTCCTGCTTTTACGGCGTCGATACGCCGGAGCGTTCCAAGCTTCTCGCCTCGCGCATGAGTGTTGAGGAAATGGCGAAATACATCGGCGTCGACAGCCTCGCCTTTTTGTCCATTGACGGGCTTTACCGCGCCGTCGGCGAAGCGAAACGCAACATGGATCATCCGCAATTCTGCGATGCCTGCTTTACCGGCGATTATCCGATCCGCCTGACCGATCACGAAGGCGGCGACCGACCGGTGCAATTATCCCTATTGAATGAGCGGGTTGCTCAGTGAGCGCCGGTACGAATGCCGATCAACCGCTTGCCGGGCGGGTGGCGCTTGTCACCGGTGCGTCGCGCGGCATTGGTGCGGCGGTAGCCCAACGATTGGCCCGGGCCGGCGCGCACATCATCGCCGTCGCCCGCACCCAGGGCGGCTTGGAAGCGCTGGATGACGCCATTCGCGCCCTCGGCGGCAGCGCCACGCTTGTGCCCATGGACGTACGCGACGGCGCCGCCATCGATCGCTTGGGCGGCGCGGTGGCGGAGCGCTGGAAAAAACTCGACATCCTCGTCGGCAATGCCGGCATTCTCGGCATGCTGGGGCCGATCAGCCACATTTCGCCGAAAGTATGGGACGATCTTCTGGCAACCAATATTACCGCCAACTGGCGGCTCCTGCGCTCGTTCGATGCGCTGTTGCGCGCCTCCGACGCCGGGCGGGTGATTTTCGTCACCTCTGGCGTCACCCGCGAGGCGCGCGCCTATTGGGGCGGGTATGGCGTCACCAAGGCGGCGTTGGAATATCTGGCGAAAACCTACGCCGCCGAAGTGGCGAAAACCTCGGTGCGGGTCAATCTGATCAATCCCGGCGCCACGCGCACCGCCATGCGCGCGCAAGCCATGCCCGGTGAGAATCCAAAGACCCTGCCCGCGCCGGAAGAAGTTGCGGCGTTGTTTTTGGAATTGGCGCTGCCGAGCTGCACGGCCAATGGTGAGATTTTCAATTATAGATAATCCAGAAAAATCTAAAATATCATTTTGTTATAAATAATTAATGGAAGCCTCCTCCATATTCGCTGCTGCGAACAAAGAAAGAACAATTGTTGCTATGCTAATAATCTAATGGCATAATATTTTAATTCATCATAAAGCCACCGCCTGTCGTTCAGGGGAGTAATATCATGGGGCAATTTTACGAATTCTTCGCTGGCGGAGGAATGGCCCGCGCAGGATTAGGGACAGGATGGCAATGCTTACTAGCAAATGACATAGACCCAAAAAAAGCCGAGTCTTATATAAAAAATTGGGGTGATGGCGAGTTTATTCTATCGGACGTAGGGGCGCTAAGCGCCGGTGATTTACCAAAGGGGGGAGATTTGGTTTGGGCGTCATTTCCCTGCCAAGATTTATCTCTGGCTGGCTTTGGCGCAGGTCTACAGGGTTCACGGTCCGGAACTTTCTGGCCTTTCTGGAATCTTACCAAGGAACTTATAGACAGCGGCCGAGCGCCTTCCCTAATCGTACTTGAGAATGTTTGCGGCGCTATAACCTCTCATGGTGGCAAAGATTTTCAATCAATCTGTCACTCAATTGCATCTGCTGGTTATCACTTTGGCGCTATAGTAATGGATGCCATCCATTTTGTACCACAATCTCGCCCTCGCCTTTTCTTTATCGCCGTGCACAAAGGCATGCAGATTCCTCTGTCATTGCAACAACCTGATCCAAATGATTTCTGGACTACTCTCGCCCTACTTGAGGCATATGAAAATCTCCCAGAAGAGCTGCGTAGCCTATGGATATGGTGGAACATGCCCCAACCATTAAAACGTAACACTGTTTTTGCAGATTTAATTGAGGGGAACCCTCAAGGCGTTCGCTGGCATACATGCCAAGAAACAGAAAAACTTCTTGGCATGATGAGTCAAAAAAATATAGCCAAGGTTGAAATTGCAAAGGAAAGTCGGAAAAAACTGATTGGCGCCATCTATAAACGCACACGCAGAGACGCTGATGGGAATAAAGTGCAAAGAGCGGAAATTCGCTTTGATGATTCTGCTGGATGCCTACGCACACCTGCCGGCGGTTCTAGTAGACAGACCATAATGGTTGTTGAAGGAAATAGAATTCGATCCAGACTCCTCTCACCGCGTGAGGCTGCTCGTTTGATGGGGCTCCCGGATAGCTATGCTTTGCCTCAAAACTATAATGACGCCTACCACTTGGCAGGAGACGGTGTCGTTGTGCCCGTGGTTAGACACCTGGCGGAACATATTCTAGAGCCCATCATCGCCAATAATAAAATTAAAAAAAGAAAGGCCGCCTAGAACAATGCAGAAGAATCTACGGGATCTGCTGGAAGAATTCACCTCTAGCAACAAATTCATTGGCAAGGGTCCGCTTTCTGTCGCTATAGTTATTACACGACGGTCAAAAGATTATGGCCTTCCATTGTCCCCCGAAGATTTTATCACTGAAGGAAAAGGTCAAGTTTCAGGACTCGGCGTTAGCGCAGTTCAATCTGTATTAAAAGAGTATGGCATTGAACGGACACTAGCGGCAGAGGGAGGGCGCACCAGTCGCAATAGCCTAGAAAACATGCGAAAGTATGTAGATTTCCTAAACGATTTGCATAAGAACGGGGTGTTTGATCAGAAAGAAACAGAAAAATTCTGGGTCGAAAAAGTACAAGCCTTCTTTGCGGGAAAGCCATTCTCAATAAAAATGGATAGTTCTCGTAGCCTCCGGTATATTATTCGTGACCTCATAGAACAAGCGACTGAACGGCAAAGGACTGGACAGGGAGTTAGTTATGCAGGAGCAGTTCTGCAGCATCTTGTAGGGGCCAAGCTTGACTGCGCTCTTGGAGAAGGTAACTTCAACCACAATAGTTTTTCAACCGCTGATGCTCCGGGACAACGCTCTGGAGATTTTCTAGTTGGCGATGTTGCTATTCATGTAACAACTTCGCCTGGTGAAGCTGTCATTAAACAATGCAAGGAAAATCTTGATAATGATCTTAAGCCAGTATTGGTAACCACGCGAAAGGGACTCGCCGTTGCCGAAGGCCTAGCCGAAAACCAAGAGATAGGGCAGAGGGTTGACATATTTGAAATAGAGCAGTTTGTCGCCTTAAATGTTCTTGAATGGGCAAAGTTCGCGGCAAAGGGAAGGCGTATTTCTATTGAGAAGTTAGTTAATCGATATAATGAGATTGTATACCTCCATGAGACCGATCCCAGTCTGAGGATTGAAATTAAAAAATGAAGAATACACTCGATGATCGCAGCAGAATTATGCGAGCGGTTAAGGGTAAGAACACGAGCGCAGAGATTGAAATACGTAGGTTAGTACACGCGCTGGGATATCGTTATCGATTGCATCGGTCAGACCTGCCTGGAAAGCCAGATATAGTTTTCTCAAAAAGACGAAAGATTATTTTCGTACATGGATGCTTTTGGCACCAACATGATTGTCGGCGTGGCGCAAGATCGCCAAAATCACATCAAGAATACTGGCTTGTCAAACTTAATAAAAACAAAGAAAGAGATAAAATACACCTAAAGAATTTAAAAAGAATGGGGTGGAGATCGTTGGTAATTTGGGAATGCCAAATAAAGAATACTGAAAAAGTCAAAGAGAAAATTAGGAAATTCATAGAAAAATAGACTTACTTCTCTGCAAACGGATTTTCACCCTTGCGCAGCAGGATGCGGATTGGCGCGCCGTCAAGATTGAAGGCGGCGCGCACGTCGTTCATCAAGAACCGCACATAACTTTGCGGCACGCTTTCCGGGCGATTGACCGAGAACAGAAAGGTCGGCGGCCGGTTCTTGATCTGGCTGGCGAAACGAATTTTCACCCGCTTGCCTTTATCCGATGGCGGCGGATTGCGCGAAGTGGCGTCGGCAAGCCAACGGTTGACGGCGTTGGTGGCAATGCGCGTGTTCCAGATGGTGAAGGCCTTGAACACGGCGGGCATCAACCGATCAACGCCGCGCCCGCTTTTTGCTGACAGCGGCACCACCGCAATGCCGCGCAGTTGCGGCAGCGAGCGCTCCAGCGCATCCGACACCGCCCTTAACACCGTCTGCGGCTCTGACGCGACATCGATCTTGTTGACCGCGATGACGAGCGCGCGGCCTTCCTGCGCCACCAGATCGGCGATGCTCAAATCCTGCCGCTTGAAGCCAAGCTCGGCGTCGATCACCAGCACCACCACTTCGGCGAACTGTACCGCGCGCAAGGTATCGGCAACCGACAGCTTTTCCAGCTTCTCCTGCACCTTGGCCTTGCGGCGCAGGCCCGCGGTGTCGTGCAGCCGCACCGGCTTGCCTTGCCATTCCCAATCGATGGCCACGGTATCGCGGGTGATGCCGGCCTCGGGTCCGGTGATCTGCCGTTCTTGCCCAAGCAGCCGGTTGACCAGCGTCGATTTGCCCACATTGGGCCGCCCGACGATGGCCATCAGGAGCGGCTTCTCGCCCTCCTCCGCAGTCTCTATTTCGTCCTCTGCCGGTTCGCCGACGATGGCGATCATGGCGTCATAAAGCTCGCCCATGCCCTCGTCATGCTCGGCCGAGATGGGTAGCGGATCGCTAAGACCCAAGCCATAGGCTTCCATGCGCCCCGTTTCACCGGCCTGCCCCTCGCACTTGTTGGCAAGACAAATCACCGGCTTGCCGGTTTTGCGCACGACATCGGCGAAATGGCGATCCAAGGGCGTCACGCCGGCGCGGGCGTCAATCAGGAACAGCACCACATCGGCTTCGTGGATGGCGGCTTCGGTCTGCTGGCGCATGCGCGCCGGCAGCGTATCGCCGGCGGCTTCCTCCAGGCCTGCGGTGTCGATGACCTTAAATTGCAACGGCCCCAGCCGGCCGCGCCCTTCCCGGCGGTCGCGGGTGACGCCCGGCGTATCGTCCACCAGCGCCAAGCGCTTGCCCACCAAGCGATTGAACAGCGTCGATTTGCCGACGTTGGGCCGGCCGATGATGGCGACGGTGGGCAACATGCTTAAAAAAATATTTTCCGTTTGAATTTCGTTACAAGACACATTGCTTTCACCCGTCATCCCCGCGAAAGCGGGGATCCAGTCATTATAGTCGCTCCATGGATTCCCGCTTACGCGGGAATGACAGTAAAAAATTATCCGGCAAACTACTTAGACGCCAATACACTCAGCGCATCGCCGTCAGTTCGCCGTCCTCGCTTAAGATATAGAGCGTACCGTCAGCCACTACCGGCGACAGGTAGGTTTTATCCGACAGCTTCATGCCGCTGATGACCTCGCCGGTATAAGGCGAGATCGACAGCGCATAGCCATGTGAGGAGGTCACAATCAGGCGGTCGCCGGCCAGCACCGGCCCGGCCCAGGTAAGGAGCCCTTTGCGTTTTTCCTGGTCCTTGTAGCGCTGCAATTCGCGCACCCAGCGCACCCGGCCGTCCCGCCGGGTCAGGCACACCACTTGGCTGTCGACGGTGACGGCAAACAAGAACTCGCCAGCGATCCACGGCGAATAGAGGCTGCCGACGTTACGCTCCCACACCCGCTCGCCGCTGCGCAGGTCGATGGCCGCCATACGCCCGCCATGACTGGTGGCGAACACCAAACCACGATCGACCACCGGTGGACCATCGACGTCGCTCAAGGTCGCCAGCGGCGTCAAGCGGCCGGTACGGCTTAAGGTATCGGTCCAGGCGACGTGGCCGTTTTCCGCGGTCAGGGCAAAGATTTCACCCGAGGAGAACCCGGCGATCACCGTGCTGCCCACCACCGCCGGCGTCGCCGCGCCCAGGATGCCGGCGGATTCGATGATGCCGGCGTGGCTCCAGATCTCGGTCCCATCGCTGGCGGAGAGGGCAAACAACTGGTTATCGAAGGTATTGACGAAGACCCGGCCGCCGCCCGCCGCCGGCGCGCCGCGCAGCGGCGCCGCCAGATCGGTGCGCCACAGCTCGGCGCCGCTTTGGGCATCCAGGGCGGCGACGAAGCCAAAGCCGGTCGAGGCGAACACCTTGCCGTCGGCTACGCTCACCCCGCCGCCGAAGGAGACGGCTTTGGAGCGGCCCTTCATCTCAAGCTCGCGCCGCCACAGGGTCACGCCGGTGCTGGCGCTGAGCGCCGTCACTTGGGCGTCGCTGTCCATGACATAGACGATCCCTTCCACCACCACCGGGCTGCTGGTCAATTGCTTGCGTCCGGTGGTGCCGTCGCCGACGCTCTCGCGCCAGGCTTTTTTCGGGTTGGCGGCCAGCTCCAGATGCTGCATGGCATGGGCCGGCATGCCGCCGCCCTGCGGCCAGTCGCGATTGCGCACCGGATCGGGCAGCGCCACCTGAACATCGAGCGCCCGGGGATCGGGGATCAGCTCCTGCTCGAAGGTCAAGACCGGAATGCGCTCGCCTTCCAGCCGGCCGGTTTTCTTCTTACCCGAGCCGCAGGCGGCGATGGCGACGCCGAGGATGAGGACCGCCGCCATTTTGCAGGAGAAGGACATCACGTCGCGCCCGTTCATTTCGCCGACTCCGTTGCTTGCGGCAGGGTAGCGAGGATCTCCCCGGCCCGGGTTCGCGCCCCCGCCGGGGCATCTTCATTTTGCGCCAGGCGGTCGAGCCGCTCGCGGGCAGCGGCCACGTTGCCGGCCTTTAAGTCCAACAGGGCCAAAAATTCTTCCGCCAGCGCCGACCACGGGGCATTGGGGGCGGCGAGCTTTTCCAGGCGCGGCCGCAGCGCCGCCGCATCGCCTTGATCGATCTGCGCCGCCACCGCCTGCAACTCGGCATAGCCGCGCAAGGTTTCATCGATGGCCTTATCCGCCGCCAAGCGTTCGTAAATCTTGACGGCGGCCGCCGCATCGCCGCGCCGCTCCCGCTCCGCCGCCTCGCGCAGTCCCGCCAGCAAGCGGTAGCCGCCGCCGGCGGTTTCCTGCAGCGCCGCCAGGGCGGCCAGGCCGTCGTCGGTCTTGCCCTGCTCTAGAAGCGCGATCGCCTCGGCAAAGGCGGCGCTTTCCTTCTCCTGTACGGTCCGCGTGTGGTGGCGCCAGTATTGATAGCCGCCGACGCCGATGACGATCGCCACCGCCGCCGCCATCAGATACTTGCCGTAAGAGCGCCACAGGCCCAGCATCTGCTGACGGCGCAGGTCTTCGGTGACTTCATCGAAAATATCGGTCAAACGGCTCTCCTTAAGCCCCGGTCACGGGTCAAAGCGCGGCTAAGATAGCGTGTGCATGCGGCACTGGCAAACGGCTTAGTCACGAAGCGTATAGGTGTGCTCCGTGGCGGGAAAATGGCGGCTGCGGACGGCCTCGGCATACTCGGCCGCCGCCTTATCAATGGCGTCCCCCAGCTCGGCGAAGCGGCGGACGAATTTGGGGGCAGAGGGGAAGAAGCCCAGCATGTCCTCGGTGACCAGCACCTGACCGTCGCACTGGGCGGAAGCGCCGATGCCGATGGTGACGGCTGGCACCTTCTTGGTAATCTCGTCCGCCAGCGGCGCGGCCATGCCTTCGAGCACCATGGAAAAGGCGCCGGCAGCCGCCACTGCCTCGGCGTCGGCGATGATGGCCTGCCATTCTGATTTGCGCCGACCTTGCGTCTTAAAGCCGCCCATGACATTGACGCTTTGCGGCCGCAAGCCGACATGGCCCATGACCGGAATGCCCCGCGCCACCAGGAACGCAATAGTCTCCGCCATATGGACGCCGCCCTCGATCTTGACCCCAGCGGCCCCGGTTTCGGCGATCACCCTTGCCGCATTGCGGAAGGCCTGGGCGGGGCTTTCCTCCACCGTGCGGAACGGCATGTCGATGATGACGCAAGGGTGGGCGGAGCCGCGCACCACCGCCGCGCCGTGGGCGATCATCATATCCAAGGTCACCGGCAGGGTGGTGTCGAAGCCATAGATCACGTTCCCTAGGCTGTCGCCCACCAGAAGGACGTCGCAATGGGGGTCTAATAGCCCAGCCATGGGGGCGGTATAAGCGGTCAAGACCACCACCGGCTCCTGGCCCTTGCGGGCGGCGATATCGGGGACGGTCAGGCGTTTTATGGAGGTGTGTTTGGACATGGACTGCTCCTAAAATGCTTCCCCGATTGCCGAAAACATATAGCCTCGATGGGGGTGAAGTGCAAAAGAAGCCTTACTATATATGTTTAATGCCCGCTTGACTGTTAAGGAGGCGCTGATGACGACATTAAAGATCAAACGGGTCTATGATCCGCCCGCGGCCGCCGACGGCGCGCGCATCCTGGTCGACCGGCTGTGGCCGCGGGGGCTATCCAAGGACAAGGCCAAAATCGACCTGTGGCTGAAGGACATCGCGCCGAGCGACGCCTTGCGCAAAAAGTTCCACGGCAAGCCGGATGAGTGGGCGGCGTTTTGCCGCGCCTATGCCGCCGAGCTGAAGGAGGAGGCGGCCCAAGCCGCCGCCAAGACCCTCCGGGGGTACGCGCGCAAGGGTACGGTGACCCTGCTCTACGCCAGTCGCGACGAAACCCACAATAACGCCGCCGCCCTGAAGGATTGGCTGATACGGCAGTAGAGAAATATTATCCTTGTATTTTGAAATATATTATTTTAATTTACAAGAATGATTCGCCGTCGCATCACCCAATCCGTCCGAGCTGCTCTCGCCCGGCAGGCTGCCGTTGCCCTGATCGGCCCGCGTCAGGTCGGCAAGACCACCCTTGCCCACGAGATCGCAGCAAGCACCAACGCGCTTTATCTTGATCTTGAGTCTCGCGCCGATCGCGACAAACTCGCCGAACCGGCATTATTCCTCAAAGAACACGAAGACCGCCTGGTCATTCTCGATGAAATTCATCGCGTGCCGGAGCTCTTTCAAGAGCTGCGCGGCTTGATCGACAGCGGGCGTCGGCGTGGACTACGAACTGGTCGCTTTCTGATCCTTGGATCGGCGTCGATCGACCTCTTAAGGCAGTCGGGCGAAAGCCTTGCCGGACGGATCGAATATGTGGCAATGACCCCCCTCGATGTTTTAGAAGCGGCGTCGGATGCGTCTGCGTTAACTTCACTTTGGGTGCGCGGCGGCTTTCCCGACAGCTTTCTTGCAGCCAGCGACGCCGACAGCCTCGCATTCCGGCAAAATTTTATTCGCACCTATCTCGAACGGGACGTTCCGCAGTTCGGCAGACGCATCCCGGCGGAAACGCTGGAGCGGTTGTGGACCATGCTCGCCCACAGCCAGGGAACGCTGCTTAATGCTTCCAAGCTGGCATCGGGATTATCCGTCAGCGCGCCAACGATCGCCACGTATATCGACCTCCTGGTTGATCTGCTTCTGGTGCGCCGATTGCCTCCGTATCACGCCAACACCGGCAAGCGGCTGGTGAAATCGCCGAAGGTCTATGTCCGCGACAGCGGTCTTGTCCACGCCCTCCTCGGCATTGGCGACTACAATACGCTGGCCGGACACCCCGTCGTCGGTCCCAGTTGGGAAGGCTTTGTCATCGAGAACCTCCTGGCTGCCGCCCCTGATCGAACGACGGCAAGTTTCTACCGCACCGCCGCCGGCGCTGAAATCGACCTCGTGCTCGATTTGCCAGGCGCGCATGGGCTATGGGCGATTGAAATCAAGCGCAGCCTTACGGCTGGTCCCGGCAAGGGCTTCCACAATGCCCGTGAGGATCTAAAGCCGAAGCACTCGTTCATTGTCTACGCGGGCGACGACCGATACCCGGTCACCAAAGACACCACCGCGATCGGCATTAAGGAGATGGCGTCGCTGCTGGCGGAGATTTGATTTCGCCACCCTACTCCCCCTCAATCCCCCCCCAGCGGTTTGGAGGTCACCCCAAAGTCGATGCGGGTAGCGACGGATGGATCGCTTTGGAGTAATATCTGAAGAAATGAGGATCATCATGCAGCTTCATTCGGATTATTCAGAGCGTGTCGTCATCCGGCCGGGGGATACAAAGTTTGTCCCCTCTCCCCTTGCCGGGGTCGAACGCATGATGCTGGACCGGGATGGCGGCGAAGTGGCGCGCGCCACCTCCATCGTGCGCTATGCGCCAGGGTCCACGTTTTCCCGGCATGTCCATACCGGCGGAGAAGAGTTTCTAGTGCTGGAGGGCACTTTCTCCGATGAACATGGCGACTATCCCGCCGGTACGTATGTGCGCAATCCGCCCGGCACCAGCCATGCGCCGTACAGCAAGGACGGCTGCACCATATTCGTGAAGCTTTTCCAGTTTCACCCTGAGGACGCGCAGCGCGTCGTCATCAATTTCCATGACGCAGCGTGGCAGCCCGGTCCTGTGGCAGGGATCAGCATCTTATGGCTGCACCAATTTCGCGGCGAGCAGATCGTATTGGTGAAAATCGCGCCAGGACTGGACGCCATCGCCCACACCCACGACGGCGGCGAGGAAGTTCTGGTGCTCGACGGCATGATCGAGGATGAGCACGGGGAGTATCCAAAAGGCACCTGGCTGCGCTATCCGCCCCAAAGCCGCCACGCCCCGTTCAGCCGCAACGGCTGCATGGTCTACGTCAAAAGCGGCCATTTGGTGGATGTCATCAGCCCGGCGACGTATGGCGTTGGCAAAGTTTAGAGTAAAAGGCGTTTAAGTTGAAGCATGAATACCAATACGTCTGAGATAATATCTACTATATCTCCCTCAATGATCGTCACTGGCCACTGAAGCGATCTCCTTGCGTACCTCGTTCAGCAGCGCTTCAGCCGCCGGCGTCACGCTGTGGCGGGCGACGGTAGCGATCACCAATGAGATATCAAAATTGATCTCCTGCAGCGGCACACGCGCAAAAATGCCTGCCGCCAACTCTGCTTCTAGCGAGCGCTTCAGAATGGCGGCAAGCGCATCACTGTTGCGGACGACCTGGCGAATAATTCCAAAGTCTGTAGTCAACAGGTACGCCGGCAATCTCTTGGGCTCATCAGCTTCCGACAGATGACTGACCGTCGTTTCCAATCGCTGACGCAGCCACAGCGAAGCTTTGGGAACGACGATTGGATACTGGAATACGTCGTGCGCAGTCACACGTTCAACCCGCATGATGTCGTGCCCTGAGCGGCCAAATACGATGAGCGGCGGCAAGGTATGGTTCTCGATGGCAATGCGCGTGTCCATCGATTCGTAGGCAAAGCCGATGTACACATCAAGTTCCCGCGCGATCAGTCGCTCTTGCATCATTTCCCATCCGCCTAATTCCAATGTGAATTCGAGATTGGGATAATGGTTGAGAAGACGAATGAGCGCCGGGGTGACAATCGGTTCCGCGAAGTACGGGTCGCAGCCGATGATGAGGCGACCTGCGGCCAGCTTCTGCATCAACTTGATCTGCCGATGCATGTGGTGGACTTTTGAGATGGCGGCCAACGCCGTTTCGACTACGACCTCACCGTAAGCAGTTGGCGTTACATCTCCATAACGCCGTTCGAACAACTGTACGCCGCAAAGCGCCTCAATTTTTTGAATGCTCTGCGTCAGCGCGGCTTGGGTGATGTTGACCGCATCGGCCGCACGACCAAAGTGCCGGTGCTCGGCAAGCGCGACGATATGTCTGAATTGCTGAAGGTTCACGATAAGCTACGCTAATCGTTTTCGTTAAAAGAATCAATTGGACAAATAATCATAGTTAAACAAAGATGTCCTGGCAAGTTCACTAGCGCCCAAGAAAGTGCGTGGTTAATTCGCCTAGATACAAGAGCGGAGGATACCCGATAGTGAACCGCCCTTTAGCCCCCACCGCGGAACCGCCCGCAACTTGGCGGTAAACAGACGGCTATCACACGGGGTTTTTTCCTGGATTAATTCTAATAGGGTATGTCAGGTAGGGTATAAAATCATGATGTCATTGCATGCGAAGAATACCAAAGCGGCCTTTGCCAGTCAGACCGCGCTTTCCGGGACTTGGCCGTTACTTGTGGCGGCGTGGGTGGTCAGCACAGGTTTGCCGCTGCCGCTTTCGGCTGAGGAAGTCGAGCAAATGGGATCCGTATCCTCTTTGCTGGATGAGGTGGTGGTCACCGCCCGCAAACGCGAGGAGCTTTCGCAAGAGGTTCCACTATCCATTGTTGCCTACGGCGCCGAAAAACTCGAAGCATTGAAGGTTCGGGATATTGGCGACCTTTCCATCAAAATGCCCAATGTGGCGCTGGATGACGTGAAAACGTTACGCAGCACCGCCAATTTTTCAATCCGTGGTCTCGGCGTCAACAGCACGATTCCATCCATCGATCCGACTGTAGGCGTCTTCATTGATGGCGTATACCAGGGTCAAAACTTTGGCGTCGTCATGGACATGGCCGATATCCAGAGCATCGAGGTGCTGCGTGGCCCTCAGGGCGTGCTATTTGGCCGTAACGTCACTGGCGGCGCAATCCTGATCAACTCCAAGCGTCCTACCGATGAGCTGGAATTCACGGCGCGCGCTGCAATTGACGGCAACCCGAATGGCGATGGAGGGTTGAACTCCTACATCATGGCCGCCGTCAGCGGTCCGCTCAGCGATACCTTCGGCGCGCGCATGAGCGTCTACTACAACAAGGATGACGGCTGGTTCGTCAACCAATACAATGGTAAAAACTTTGGCAAGGCTGAAACATTGATATTCCGCCCGGTTTTTTCCTGGCGGCCCAGTGACGATATCAGCATGGTTCTGCGCTGGGAGCACATGACTTCCGACGGTCAGGGTCCGGCGGCCCAGAGTCATACCAATAGTTCGGGTGTGCCAGGTTTCTTCGCGAATTTTGACCGTGACAGCTTTGGCATGTCAATTGACGAAGAAGGTCGGTATGACCTCAAGAACGACCTCGTAACTCTGGAATTAAACTGGGATATCGCTCTTGGCGATGGCACGATCACAAACATCTTCGGGTACAAGGATTTCAAGGTCGATGGCGTGAGCGATATCGACGCGCAACCCGTATGGCTGTTTCACGCCCCATTCTGGAATGATCAAAAGCAGTTCAGCAATGAGTTGCGCTACACCGGCACGTTCGGCAATGCGCGAGTGACGAGCGGTCTATTCTGGTTCGACAACAAGATAAAATACCACGAACGGCGCGAATTGCTTGGTATCGCGACCGGCGGCGTGGCCCCGGCCCTCACCCAGGATGGCGGCGGAGACTACCATGTGGAATCCAAGGCCTGGTTCGGCACGGTGGATTACGACATTTCGGAATCCTGGACGCTGACCGCCGGCGCGCGCTTCACCTCTGAAGAAAAATCCGTGAAGATCGCCTCGCTGGTGCGCAACGTTAATAACCCCTGCAATGTCGTCGAGGACACCTGCTCGTTTGACTTCATTGACGACGCCTCCTGGGATGCCTGGTCCGGCAAGCTGGGTGCGACTTGGAACGTGAGAGACAACTTGCGCGTCTATGGCCACTGGTCACGCTCTCACCGCTCCGGCGGGTATAACCTGCGCAATGCGGCGATTGACACCGTCAACCTGGGCCCAGGCCCCTTCGACGAAGAAACCGTTGACAGTTATGAACTCGGCTTCAAAACGGAACTGGGCGACCGAGGTCACTTGAATGCCGCCATATTCTATACAACGATCGACGACATGCAGCGCGAGGTGAACCTGACAGATCCGGTTTCAGGTATCGTACAGGTGATCAAGAATACCGCCAATGCCGAGGTTCTGGGGTTTGAAATTGAAGGAGTTGTAGCTCTCGGAAAGAATACCGTTTTGCTCGGGTCAGTTGGCTGGATCGACCCGAAATACCAGGACGTTTTCTTTGACCTGAATGGCGATGGCGTAATTAATGACGCCGACAAGAATCTCAAGTTGCCGCGGGCGGCGGAGTGGACGTGGAGCGTCGGCATCAATCATGACATCCATATCAGCGATTGGGGCTATCTGACCGCGCGCGCAAACTATGCATTCCGCGATAAATCATATTTTACCGACAATAACCTGGGATTCCTGCAATCGCAGAAGATCCTCGACGCCGGTCTTGACTTCCACGCCAGCGGCGGACGCTGGACCTACTCGCTCTACGGCCGCAATCTGCTGAATGAGGTCGGTCATGGCGGCGACACGCAATTTCCGACCTTGTTGGGGGGAGTGCCCCTCGGCGGCACCTTCTCGCCACTGAACAAGGGACGGGTCGTCGGCTTCGAGATTTCCTGCCGCCTATAATCACAACAAAAAATACCGTCGCTACGCTGACCTTTTTGAGCGATAATTTATCAGAACCGTGAGCGTCGGTTTGGAATCTAGGCGGGCATAACTTATTGAAACGGCGACGTCGCCGGAGGCGAATATGACCAGCAGAAATACCTTTGATCCGATGTTATGCGAACACTTCGATCTGCATGGCAAGTGGCGCGCCGAGCGCACTGCGGTCATCTTCGGCGACGTGCGCCTGACCTGGGGCGAGCTTGCGGCGCGCCTACACCAAGTTGCTAATGGACTGAATAGCTATGGAATTGGCGCTGGCCACACGGTGGCGGTGCTGATCGATAATCGCCTTGAAACGGTAGAGATTATGATCGGGGTGATGCGCAGCGGCGCTGCCGTCGTGCCCATCAGTTTGGTGATCAGTGATGACGCTATCAGAACGCAGCTACTCGATTGCAAGCCATCTGCGATTATCGCAAGTCCAGCGGAAGCATTTCGAATTAGTGGCATGGATGGTCTATCCGCAATTGCGGCGCATCAACGAGTGATCGTCGGCGGCGAAGCTTCGGGCTGGATTGACTACACGACGTGGCGTGATGCTCAGGCGCGGACGGCACCACGTTCTCTGCCCGCACCAGATGACCTGTGCACGATCACCTACAGTTCCGGCACGACGGGCGCGCCCAAGGGCATCGCTCACAGTCATCGCGGTCGGCTTGCCTTTGCGCAGCAAGGGGCGCTGGCGTTGCGGATACACGAAGATGGCGTTACGATTTGCAGCCTTGGCTTCTATTCGAACGCAACCTGGTTGTCGCTGCTCAGCGCGCTCGTGGTCGGCGGCACCGTCGTAGTCGAGCCAGGATTCCAACCCGAACGGTTTCTGCACACGATTGAGAGGGTATCCGCTACCCATCTTTTCCTGGTGCCATTGCAGTATCGATTATTAGTGGAGTGTCCTGAGCGCCCGTCGTTCGATGTATCATCTCTGCAAGTGCTGGCGACCGCCGGGGCCGTGATGGCCGCTGAGTTGAAGGAGCGCATATCCAACTGGGTCGATTGCGCTTTCGTCGAGGCGTACGGACTCACCGAAGGCTTCGCCACCATCCTGTCCGATAAGGACGGTCGTCGCAAACCCACCTCGGTGGGGCGGCCAATGCCTGGATCCGATCTGAAAATTCTCACGGACGAAGGCACTGAAGCTGCAACTGGCGAGCCTGGCGAGATTGTTGGCCTGTCTTCGCTGACAATGGACTACTACTTTAATCGACCAGCCGAGACGGCAGCCTCATTTTGGACCGATGAATCCGGCAGGCAGTGGCTGAGGACCGGCGATATCGGCTACCTCGATGAAGAGGGCTTTCTGTATTTGCTGGACCGGAAAAAAGACATGATCGTATCCGGTGGTCAAAATATTTTTCCGGTCGATATCGAAACGGCCGCAGCCGCACATCCTGGCATCGCCCAGATTGCTGTCATCGGCGTCTCGCACGAGAAATGGGGCGAGACGCCGCTGGCGGTCATCGTACCGCGCAATGGAGCGCGGCTGGATGCTGATGAAATGCTGTCCTGGATAAATGAGCGCGTTGGCAAACGACAGCGCGTTAGTTTCGTGGCTTTCCGTCAATCACTGCCGGTTAATGCCTTGGGCAAAGTGCTGAAACGAGAACTGCGCAAGCAGTTCGCCAAGACCGGTACCAACGACTTAATGGCTTAAAAAACTGTTGGAGTATTATGATGCGTAAAATCCATGTTGCTGGTGTGGGCATGATTCCCTTCAAGAAGCCGGGCACCAGCGAGTCCTACAATGTAATGGGTATGCAGGCGGCGCAGCTTGCGATATCTGATGCATGCATTACCTACAGCGATATAGAGCAGGCCTATGCCGGGTACGTCCATGGGCACTCTACCTGTGGACAGCATACGCTTTATGGCCTGGGCATGACAGGCATTCCTATCTTCAACGTCAATAACAATTGTTCAAGCGGATCGACGGCGCTTTTCCTGGCGCGCCAGGCGATCGAGACAGGCGCGGCTGAGTGCGTACTGGCGCTCGGATTTGAAGAAATGAAGCCCGGCGCGCTCGGTACAGGGGAGATTGACGGCCCAACCCCGTTTGACAAGTTTAATGCACTGACGCTGGAGCTGGTTGGTATGCCGCAACTGCCGATGGCGCTACGTTATTTCGGCGGCGCCGGGCTGAGCCACATGCAGAAATATGGCACGCCCCTTAAAACGTTCGCTAAGATTCGCGCCAAGGCATCGCGCCATGCGGCAAATAACCCGCTGGCCGTATTCCGCAAGGTGTTGACAGACGAAGATGTGCTGGGGGATCAGGTCATTTGGCCAGGCGTGATGACGCGCCTAATGGCTTGCCCGCCCACCTGCGGCGCCGCCGCGGCTGTGCTTGTATCCGATGAATTCGCCAGAGCTCGAGGATTGCGCACGGATGTCGTCATCGCCGCCCAGGCAATGGTGACTGACTTTCCGTCCACATTCGAAGAGCGCGATATGATCAAAGTCGTCGGCTACGATATGGCGCGCGAAGGGGCGTCCAGAGTATACGAAGCGGCTGGCGTCGGCCCAGAAGATATTGACCTCGTGGAACTGCACGACTGCTTCGCGCAAAATGAATTGCTTTGTTACGAAGCGTTGGGTTTTTGTCCTGAGGGAGGCGCTGAGAAATTTGTCGAAGATGGCGCCAATACCTATGGCGGTCAAGTCGTGACGAATCCTTCGGGCGGCCTCTTGTCGAAAGGACACCCGCTTGGCGCAACCGGACTTGCTCAATGTTATGAAATCACCCACCAATTGCGCGGCACGGCGGAGAAGCGGCAGGTCGATGGCGCTCGTAATGCGCTTCAGCACAACCTCGGCATGGGAGGCGCCTGTGTCGTCACGCTCTACCAGTCAGCTTAATTCCATGGCAGATGTCGCACATATCGGTTATCGGCATCCAGCGTACTCCGTCGATGTCGAACAAGGGATGCTCCGGTTCTTCGCCCGCGTGATTGGCGAAACCAACCCTATCTACACAGAAGAAGCCGCTGCACGCGCCGCTGGACTTCCTGGTCTTGCCGCACCGCCAACCTATGCGTTTGCGCTCGAGCTGGATCAATCGCAGCCATTTGTAATGTTAGAAAAACTGGGCATACGCCTTAATCGGATACTGCATGGCAGCCAACGCTTCATATACCACAAGCCCATTTGCGTCGGAGATCGGATTACGATGCAGTCCACCGTTGAAGACATTTACGAGAAGAAAGGCGGAGCGTTGCTTTTCATCATCATCCGCACCGAGGCTACGAATCAACGTGGCGAACTGGCGGTCGAGATGTCGAAGACAGTAGTGGTTCGTCAATCCAGGAGTGCAAAATGACCGCTGTCGCTCATGCACACCGCTATGCGCCAGGCGATCTCATTCCAACGTTGCAGATTACACCGGTCAGCAGGGCGACTCTGGCATTGTTTGCCGGCGCTTCCAATGATCATAATCCGATGCATATAGATCTTGACGCCGCGCGAGCCGCCGGCATGGACGATGTATTCGCTCAGGGCATGTTGCCGATGGCGTATCTCGGCAGGGCGCTCACGAATGCCTTCGGGCCATTTGCGCTGCGCGAGTTCGGCGTTCGATTCTCGGCCATCACCCACGTCCGGGATCGTCTCGACTGCATCGGGGAAGTTATAACGGCTGAGGATTGCGCCTCGGGCCAGCGTCTTAATCTTAAACTGACTGTCATCAACTCACGAGGCGAGCCCACGCTTCTCGGTGATGCGGTTGTCGAAATCAATCTAGAGGAACAGAACATATGACCAGACTGGCCGGAAAGGTCGCCCTCGTCACGGGCGGCGGCCGCGGCATTGGCCGCGCCCTTGCACTTAAGCTCGCTCGTGAAGGCGCAAAAATCGTACTAAACGATCTTGATGAAGCGCCGGTTGCTGAGACAGTAAAGATCGTCCAGGAGATGGGTGGCGAGATCACGTCCGTCGTCGGCAGCGTCACCGAGCCCAACTTCGGCGAGCGCTTCGTCGCGGCCGCCCTCGAGACGTTTGGCGACGTTCATATCATCGTCAACAACGCCGGCTACACTTGGGACAGCGTGATTCAGAAGACAAGCGATGAGCAATTCCAGGCAATGCTGGATATTCACCTGATCGCGCCGTTTCGCATTCTCCGCGCCGCGACAGCCCATATCCGCGAAGCGGTCAAGCGTGAAGATGAGCGCCAGGAATACGCCTACCGCAAGGTGGTGAACATATCATCTCTCGCCGGGCTTTATGGCAATGCGGGACAGGCCGGCTATTCCGTCGGCAAGGCCGGCATCGTCGGGCTGACGCGCACGCTCTGCAAGGAATGGGGCCGCTATCGGGTCAACGTCAACTGTGTGGCGTTTGGATTGATCGAAACTCGTCTGACGCAACCACTGACCAGCGGAGAGGCGCATATCAGCATCGAAGGCCGTGAACTCGGTGTCGGCATACAACCGAAATTGCTGCAAGCGATCTCTACAATGGCGCCTTTAGGTCGCGCCGGCACGCCCAAGGAAGCCGCCGACGCCATCTATCTCTTCTGTTCGCCCGAATCTGACTACATTAGTGGTCAGGTGCTCGTGTGTGGCGGCGGCTTGTTAATGTAAGATGATTACCTTTCCCAGAGATATATTCGACTCGGAGCATGACCTGATCAGGCAGACCGCGCGACGGTTCTGCGAGCAGGAAATCGCTCCTCATCACGACGCCTGGGAGAAAACCGGCGTCGTGCCAAGGTCAGCATGGCTCAAGGCCGGCGAACTCGGCTTGCTGTGCATGGGGATGCCGGTGGAGTACGGCGGCGGCGGATTTGACTTTCGCGCTTCCGCGCTCCTGATCGAGGAGTTGATGCGGATCGGCGCCTCCGGGCCCGGATTCGCCCTGCATTCCGATATTGTGGCTCCCTATCTTCTGCATCATGGCAGTGAAGCTATCCGGCGTAGGTGGCTGCCGCCGATGGCCCGTGGTGAAGTCGTGGCGGCAATCGCCATGACTGAGCCCGGGACGGGTAGTGATCTGCGAGCAATATCGACGCGCGCCATTCGCGAGGGAGATGAGTACATCATCAGCGGTTCGAAAACCTTCATCACGAATGGGCAAAGCGCCGATTTCGTGGTCGTGGTGGCTCGTACCGCCGATACAACAAACCAGTCGGGCCTGAGCCTCATTATCGTCGAGGCGGACCGACCGGGATTCAGGCGGGGGCGCAAGCTTGAAAAGATCGGGATGAAGGCGCAGGACACCTCCGAACTATTTTTCGATGATGTTCGCGTACCGGTGAGCAATCTAGTTGGCCAGGAACATCACGGCCTGCATCATCTGATGAGTGAACTGCCGCAGGAGCGGCTGATCATTGCCATCCAGGCAGTTTCCGCTACTCGCGCAATCTTGGAGCATACCGTCGAATTTACCCGTAATCGCAAAATATTCGGTAAGACCACGTTCGATTTTCAGAACACGCGCTTCGTACTTGCCCGCGCTTCAGCACAGTTGGAGGTGATTCAGGTATTCGTCGACAGGTGCATTGCGCTGCACGTCGCCGGACGTCTGGACGCCACGATGGCCGCGACCGCCAAGATGACAGCCACCGAGATGCAGAACAAGCTGATCGATGATTGTCTTCAGTTGCATGGCGGCTATGGCTACATGTGGGAGTATCCGGTGGCTCGCGCCTGGGCGGATGCCCGCGCCCAGAGGATCTATGGCGGCGCCAACGAGGTCATGACCGAGCTGATCGCGCGGCAATTGTAACCAGCGTAATCCCGGAGCCTTGGGGCGATTGAGCGCAACGGCAACCCCCTTAATTCCGGATCTGTATCTATTGAAATGAGTAAGCGGGAGATTTCCATGGGGCCGCTCAAGGGCATCAAGGTATTGGAGATTGGCGGCATCGGTCCCACCCCATTCTGCGGTATGATGTTGGCGGATATGGGCGCCGATGTTGTGCGTATCGAGCGCACGTCAGCTACCGCCGATGAGCCGACGCCGAAGGATCCGTTGCTGCGCAACCGCCGTTCGATCGCGATGGATATCAGGCAGCCCGGCGGCAGCGACGTACTGCTTAAACTGGTGGAGCAGGCGGATGTTCTGATCGAAGGATTCCGTCCGGGCGTCGCCGAGCGGCTCGGCGTCGGGCCGAAAGAGTGTCTCGATCGCAATCCGCGCCTGGTATATGGACGCATGACGGGATGGGGGCAGGATGGCCCGCTGGCGCACGCGGCGGGACACGACATCAACTACATCGCGCTGTCGGGTGCCCTCGGTTTGATCGGGGCGCCCGGTGGCAAACCGGTACCGCCGCTCAACCTAGTCGGGGACTTCGGCGGCGGGGGGATGTTGCTAACCGTTGGCGTGCTGGCCGCGCTCTTCGAGGCGCGTCAGTCGGGCAGCGGCCAGGTCGTTGATGCCGCGATGGTGGATGGCGCCATCGCACTGCTCGCCATGCATTTCGGCTTTCGCGCGGAAGGGTACTTCCGCGATGCGACAGGCGAAAACTTTCTCGCCGGCGCCGCCCCCTATTATGACACGTACCAGACAAAAGACGGCAGATACGTTGCCATAGGCTCCCTTGAGCCGCAGTTCTATACGCTGCTTCTCGAGAAACTCGGCCTGGATCGCGAGCGCTATGGGCTGATGGGAATACCGGCTCTCGATTCGACTACCATCAAAGAGGGATGGCCAAAATTGCGTGAAGCGATCGCCACGGCATTTCGCAGCAAGACGCGCGACGAGTGGTGTCGCATCATGGAAGGCACTGACGTGTGCTTCGCACCGGTGCTCGGCGTCGAGGAAGCGCCGAACCATCGACACAACGCGGCAAGGCAATCATTCATCGAGGTCGATGGCGTCGTGCAAAATGCGCCGGCCCCACGCTTCAGCCGCACGACAACCGATGCGCCCAAGGCTCCCCGCAGGCCGGGGGAAGATTCCGAAAGCATATTGCTGGAGGCCGGGCTCTCTAAGGAAGAAATCAACCGCCTGCGCGCGGCGGGCATTCTTACGTGAGGCGAATTTGCGATGAATAATGGATTGCTTCGCCCCTATGGGGCTCGCAATGACGGCTTACGCCCCTACTCCCACTCGATGGTCAAGGAGAATATCAGCTAATTGATTTACGGATATAATCCAGACGGCGAAGCTTTCCACACCGTCAAATAGACCGTCAAATTTAGACGTTACTTGCAAGCCAACTCGTTAAATAAGTAGGGGCTGGCGTAGCTAAGGGCTATTTTTGAGCCAGTTTATACCAACGTTTTAGCTGCCGCAGTAGGGTTTTATGGCTCCCGCCATTGAATCGCCATTCGCACTCCTTCAGGAGCCAATATAAATGCTGCCGGGGGATGCCATTAAAACGGCGCATATGGCGCTTCGCCTGGTTCCAAAAGTTCTCAATCCCGTTGATGTGGTTTTGCTTGTCCGTAAAAAACTTTGAATGGTTGATGCGTTCGTGATGGAAGTCAGACATGTCAAGTGCGTCATAGGCCAGGAAACAATCCGTGTAAACGATGCTATCAGGGGTAACTTTTTCTTCAATGATATCCATAAGTGTCTCACCAGAGGCGTCAGGGATGATCGCCGTGTAGACCTTTCCACCACGCTTCAATAGGTCAAATACCGGCACTTTTCCTGCCGCACCCCTGTCGTGTTTCCCCTTACGTTGCCCACCAAAGTAACTTTCATCCGCTTCAACCTCGCGTGATAGCTCATAGCTTGGCAGCTTCCTCGCTATCAGCTGGCGTAGGCGGTGGTAAAACTTGATGGCCGTGGTCCTCTGCACCCCAACAAGTTCGGCAGCCACCCTGGCCGTCGTCCCCACAACAAAATGCTCCAGCAGGCGACTCTACTGCCGCGCAGTCATCCGGCTCTTGCGTTGATACATTTCGCTAAGATTGCCTCCTTTAAGGCTTCTTAGCTACGCCAGACCCAATAAGTAATTGGCTGTATGGCTATTCAGCAGCGGCGGAAATCGGCATCAAGTAATCTAATGTGCTTTATAAAATCTTGCACATCAAACACTCATACCGTTACCGTGCCTATACCCCTCCAAATAGTTTCCACGGCTCTTTCCGGCCAATCTGCCGGGATCGTGTTCCGGCGAAGGTAGGAAGCGTACATGGAGCCGATGATCATGTCGATGACGATATCCAGATCAACATGCTTTGCAATCCTGCCTTCGCGCTGACCTTGTTCGAGCACACTGCGAATCATGCTGCTGCGGCGGTGCCAGACCCGTTCCCGGAATAAGCTGATCAACTCCGGTGTCTGCTTTTCTTCCGCCAGCAATGTACCGACCAGGGCCATATTGTTGGGCTGCAGCAAGCGTTCGCGGATAGCGCCCAGCATGGAAATCAGCGCTTCTTTGGAAAACGCTTTCTGCTTTAGCTGTGGTTCTGAATCAATTCTCTTGCTGAGCGCTGCCGTCGCCACTTCGGCCTTGGAAGACCAGCGGCGGTAAATGGTGGCCTTGCCAACGCCGGCAACTTTCGCCACCGAGTCGAACGACATCCGCTGATATCCCTGCTCCGCCATCTGTTCCAGGGCGGCGTCCAGAATGGCGTCGTCCACTTCCGGCGCCCGCGGCCGCCCGGATTGCCGCGCCCCCCCATTCTCAGAAGTTTCTGATTTTGCAGCCAATCTTTTCCTCCCCCTGCTTATGGCACCAGTAGACGACATTTTATTCGCAGCGACAGGCTTTTTCATTACCGGCATAGGGTTGACCCTCAATTTACCTTATGATAGTTATTACAAATACGGAACGGTATCGTTTCGTAATATATAAGACCGCTGGGAAAGGTCAATACTTGTTGCTGAGTTTCTATTCAACCAGATCAAATTGATAAGGATTGGAAATGCGCGACGTCCCGGAAAACCCTGTTAAATCAGCCCATTATCTTGCCACTCTGCTCTCCACGGTTGCCACGGCCTGCTTTATTGCCCCCGTATCAATGGCCGCCCAACAGACCGCCGCAAGCCGCGGCTTTGAAGAAATTGTTGTCATGGCCCGCCAGCGTGAGGAACGCCTGGCCGACGTGCCGGCCACCATCACCGCCTTCAGCAATGCGGAGATTGAAAATGCCGGCATCCAGCGCCCCGAAGATTTTGTGCGCTTAACCCCCGGCGTTATCATGACAAACAACGTTGAAGTGGGTGATTTTTCCGTCAGCATCCGCGGCATCAACAAAGCCCGCGACGGCGAATCGAATTTTGCTTTCATCGTCGATGGCATTCTGCTGACCAACCCCACCGCATTTAATCGCGAATTTGACGACCTGTCGCAAATCGTCGTCATGAAAGGGCCGCAAGGCGCGCTTTATGGCCGCAGCGCCATCGCCGGCGCCATCATTGTCGACACCGAGCGCCCGACCAATGAATTTGAAGCTGGCGGGCGCTTGACGGTGGGCAATAATTCCACCTATTCCGGTTCTGCCTTTATCAGCGGCCCGCTGGTGGATGAACAGTTGTTCGCCCGTCTTAGCGCCAGCTACCGCACCACCGACGGCACTTTTAAAAATTCATTCCGGCCCGATACCCGGGTGGATGACCTGGAAAACTACAGTGTACGCGGTCGCTTTATTTGGGAACCGTCTGCCGATTTAAAATTGGACGCCAAGCTGAATTATTCGGAAGTCCCGGAAGCGGGCGGCGTGTGGTTCAATCAGTCCTTCGGCTTCTTTGAAGATGTAAACGATCACGAGTTTGTTTACTTTCACAACGTCAATCCGCTCAATGAACAGAAAACCTTCGAAGCTTCCTTAAAAGCTGACTACGATATGGATTGGGCAACCCTGACGGTTTGGGGCCTTTACAGCAAAATCGATAACTTTGTATTTGCCGATGGCACTTTTGCAGGCAGCTATACCTTCGCTACCGAACCGACTTGTATTGCTTCCACCGCAGAGCTGTTTGCCGATGGCGTAACCCTGCCGCCACCATCGTTCTTAGGGCCCACGCCCTTTGATTCGGCGCTGCTGCCCTTGTATGGCCCCACAACATGTGATGGCTATCAAACACAGACCGTCGAACAGGATGATATCAGCTTTGAATTCCGCTTGACGTCGCCATCGGACCAGACTTTGCGCTGGCAGGTGGGCATGTACTATCTGGACATCCAGCGTGAATATGGCTTAAGCCAAGGCATTGACAACGGCGACGACCAGGTGGTGCGTGATTTGCTGGTTCCCGGCAGAACCGAAACATTGATCCATTCTGATTTTGATACAGAGGTCATTTCCGGCTTCGGCCATGTTTTCTATGATGTGGCGCCGGACCTGGAACTGGCCGTTGCCCTGCGCTGGGATCGTGAAAAGCGCAAAATCCACAGTCTGGTGCCGCCACCCAGCGTTTATCCCACGCAGTATGTTGATTTCGTGTTGCCCATTGTTGCCGGTGCGGGCGGATCGCCACTTAATCCCGCGTTCGGCTTTGTGGATGGCGAAATTGTCAATTCAGTGCCGGATCGCGACGCTACCTTTAAGCACTTCCAGCCCAAGGTTTCCCTGCGCTGGCAGCCGCAGGACAACCTGACCTTGTTCAGCAGCTGGGGCGTTGGCTTCAAAAGCGGTGGCTTTAACGCCACCGGCATTGCCGAAATCATTGATTTGTTCATCAATGTCCCCATCGGATCGCAAGTCATTCAGGTAAACGACCTGTTCCGCAAGGAAGTGACCAATGCCTTTGAAGCAGGCTTTAAATCGTCGCTTGCCGATGGCCGGGTCAATTTGGAAGGCTCGCTGTTCTACACCATCGTGGACGACATGCAGTTTTTCGAATTCCTGACAGGACCGTTCGGCGTTATCCGCGCCGTATCCAATATCGACAAGGTCCACATCAAGGGGTTGGAAGCAGGCTTTGACGCCCAACTGGATGAGATGTTCTCCATCTACGGCGGCGCCAGTGTCATTGATGGCAAAATCAAACGCCATGACGGCCGCCCCATTTCTGTAGGCAATGAAGTGCCGTATGCACCGA
The DNA here is from genome assembly GCA_019455285.1 of Sphingomonadales bacterium. Lineage (GTDB taxonomy): Bacteria > Pseudomonadota > Alphaproteobacteria > Sphingomonadales > Govanellaceae > PRO5. Next base: position 59,682 of record JACFMS010000007.1, on the reverse strand, counting down.
AATGGACCGCCAACATCGGCGTCCAGGCCATTATTCCCACCCCGGTGGACGGCCTTGATTTCTTCTCGCGGGTAGATTGGGCGTGGGTGGGTCCCACCTGGTTCCATGTGATCCAGGCGCAATCCACCACCACCGTGTTTGGCACACAGCAAGACTATACCAACACCCGGCGCGATACGTATAATACCGTTAACTTGCGTGCCGGTGTGCAGGGGGAAAACTGGTCATTGATCGGTTATGCCCAAAACCTCTTCAATGAAAAGTACCTTGACGAGGTCATTCCGCTGCCGGAACTTGGCGGGTCGAACCTATCCCCCGGCTTGCGCCGGGCTTACGGGGCGGAACTGCGCTACCGGTTCTAATACCAGCGCCTGAACGGACGCATTCAAATACATCAGACGTGGCCTGAAGACTGGGCTTCAGGCAACCATGGATCGTGAAGGAAAATACCAATGGTTTATCAAATTGGCGTGGACGTGGGCGGCACTTTTACCGACTTCGTCGTGCAAAGCGACAAGGACACTCTTAGCGGCAAAGTACTGACCACGCCCAACGACGAGGCGACCGGTATCTTGAACGCCATTACCGCCATGGCGGAACACTACGGGACCGATGTTGCCAGCTTTTTGGCCCAGTCTGATGTGCTGGTGCTGGGAACCACGGTGGTCACCAATGCCATGCTGGAATATTCCGGCGCCAACACCGGTATGATCACCACCAAGGGGTTTCGCGATATCATCGACCTGCGCACCGGGTACAAAGAGGATCATTTCGATATCCGTTTACCGGCGCCCACCCCCATCGTGCCCCGCCAGCGCCGCCTGGGCGTCACCGAACGCATCAACGCCCAAGGCGAGATCGCCATTCCATTGGATGAAAACGAAGTGCGCGAAGCCGTGCGCAAACTGCGCAAGCTGAACGTGGACTCCATCGCGGTGTGTCTGCTGTTCTCTTTCCGAAACAACATCCACGAAAAGCGGGTGCGGGACATCATCCGTGAAGAATGCCCGGATGTGTTCGTCTCGCTGTCGTCCGAAGTGCTGCCGCAGGTACGCGAATTTGAACGGTTCAGCACCACCATGCTGAACAGTTACTTAAGTCCGATGCTGAGCGTTTACCTGCGCCGTCTGGAAAAACGGCTCAAAGAAAGCGGGTTTGCCGGTCAACTGTTCATCAAGTTGTCTAATGGCGGGGTCATGGACATTGATTTCTGTTGCGACCGGGGTGTGGAGCTGATCCAGTCCGGTCCCGCTGGCGGGGTGACCGCCAGTGTCGCGGTGGGGGAATGGTCCGGCTATAAGGACATCATCGCCGTGGACATGGGCGGCACCAGCTATGACGTATGCCTGATCAAGGATGGCCAGCCCGATATCGGCGTCGAATCCTGGGTCAGCCGCTACCGCGTCGCCACACCGATGATCGATATTCATTCCATCGGCACCGGCGGCGGCTCCATCGCCTGGATCGATGAAGGCGGCGCGCTTCGCGTCGGTCCCAAAAGCGCCCGATCCACCCCTGGCCCGGCCTGTTATGGCCGGGGCGGCACGCAGCCCACGGTGACCGATGCCAACCTGATCCTGGGCTTTTTAAGCCCCAAGGCCATCGGCGGCGGCAAACTGAAGCTGGATATCGATGCCGCCCGAAAGGCCATTGAAGAACACATCGCCAAGCCCTTGGGCATGACGGTGGAAGAAGCCGCCAGCGGTATTTTCCGCATCTCCAACGGCGCCATGACCAACGCCATCCGCTATGTGTCCATATCCCGGGGACGCGACCCCCGCGACTTTGCCCTAATGGCCTATGGCGGCGCCGGGCCGGTGCACGTGGGCACCCAGGCCAAGGATTTGGGCGTCAAAACCATTCTGGTGCCCAAAAACGCCGGGGTATTTTCGGCGCTGGGCTGCCTGATTTCCAACTTTAAGATTTTCAAGGTCAAAAGCTTTATCTGCCGCGAGTCGGACATCAACCTGGATGAATTGAACGAGGTGTTCGAACAGCTGGAATCGGAAGGTGAAAAACTGCTGGATGGTGCCAGCGGTATCATGGAACGCCAGACTCAGCGCTTCGTGGACATCCGCTATGTGGGCCAGACCCACGAAGTCACCGTACCCATCCGGTCGCGCACCAAGCGGGTGACGGACCTGAATTTCAAAAAAACCATTCAGGACTTCCACGAACTTCACGAACAGCTTTATTCCTTCAAGCGACCCACGGTGACGGTGGAGATCATGGGGCTGCGGGTGGACATCATCGGCGTGCGCGATACCATGAAATACCGCAGCCAGCCCTTTGCCTCGGAAAAGCCCGACGACGCACTGATGGAAAAGCGCCGGGTATTCTTCGAAAACGAAGGCTTCATAGACACCAATATCTTTGATGGCACACGGGTAAAGCCCGGCAATCTGATCGCCGGTCCTGCGGTGATTGAAGAGCCGGAAACAACCATCGTGATCTATCCTGGCCAGGAAGCCATGCTGGATCATTATCAGACCTATGTGATCGAAAGCCTCGATTGAGGGTAAGGAGTAGCGCACGATGACCGAGCTTAATCCGGTTACCGCGGAAATACTCCGCAACAAATTCGATGCGATCGTGGCAGAAATGCGGGCCACGCTCACCAGCACCGCCTATTCGCCCATGATTGGCGAGGCCCAGGAATGTTGCAGCGCCATTTTCACTGAAAACACATCGCTGGTGGCCATCGATAATCCGGTGCATTTGTTTTCCATGGCGGATACCGCCGCTTCTATTCTGGATCGCTTTCAGTACGATCTGGGGCCGGAAGATATGATTGTCACCAACGATCCCTACAGCGGCGGCAGCCGGGTGCAGGAATTCACGTTGATCGCGCCGGTCAGCGACCATGATGAAATCGTCTTCTATCTGGGTGTGCGCGGCCACATTGAAGATTTTGGCGGGGATCTGCGCGGGAATCTGAACCCGAAAGCGCGGGAGATCTGGCAGGAAGGCGCCCGCTGCACGCCGGTGCGGTTTTACCGCGACGGCCGCCTGGTTCAGGATGCACTGAACACGCTGCTGCTCAACAGCCGGGCGCCGGAAGCCATGCAATTGGACCTTGAAGCCATGGCCGCCGCCATCACGGTAGGGCGGCGGCGGTTTGAGGAACTGTTGGGCAGTCATGGCCGTGACACTGTCATCGCCGCCATGGAATGGACCATTGATTATGCCGCCCGGCGCTTGTCGACACTGCTGGCGCAATGGCCGGCGGGCCGCCATGAAGGGATTTCTGTTCTGCCGCACGATTGTCAGGACCGCGAAAACCTGCATGTGCGGGCAGCCCTGAAGGTTCAGGACGGTTCGCTGCAAATCGATTTAAGCGGCAGCGACGATCAGTCCGCCGGGTTTACCAATATCACCCGCTCCATGGCCAGCGGTTACGCACTTTTGCCTGTGCTGGCGGCGGTGGGCGCGGCGGTGCCCCGCAATTCGGGCATTGCCCGCTGTGTGGAAATCGTCACCCGCCCGGGCTCGCTTGTGGAACCCGCCTACCCTGCCCCCACGGGCTGGAGCGTGGATCATGCGGGCCACGAAGTCGCCAACGCCGTCAGCGCCGCCCTGGCGCAGTTCCTGCCCAAGGCCGCCGCCAGTGTAGTGGCCAACAAATTGCTGGCCTTCACGGTGAAGCGCGGCATTCGCCACGGCAACACCCTGGAACAGATGGATAGCTATGATTACAGCCGCTTTGCCCAGGGCGGTTGCAGCGGCACCTACGACTGCGATGGCTGGGGCATGGCGACGGCGTCCGCCGCAGCGCCATTGCCCTCGGTGGAATTGTATGAAACCCGCGCCGAAGGCTGGATCAGCAGTTTGGAATTTGATGTTGATTCCAGCGGGCCCGGCCAATGGCGGGGCGGACCCGGCACCACGGCCCGGCTGACGCCGGTGCAGACAGCAGATGGCGAACATTATCTGACCGCCTGCGTCATGGCGTCAGATCCTGCAAAAAACGGCGTGGCAGATGGCATGCCCGGCACCGCCAACAGCCTGGCCGTGACCACCAACGGCGCCAACGACATCATAGAAAAAACTTTTTTGGACATGACATTGGCTGGCGGCGCGGAAATCACCCTGACCATGGGCGGCGGCGCGGGCTGGGGCAATCCATTTAACCGCGACCCCCAACTGGTTTTGCAGGATGTGCTGAATGATTATGTCAGCCGGGATGCCGCCCGGCAGCATTATGGCGTTGCCATCCGTGCTGATGATACCATCGATGACGCAGAAACCGCCAGGTTGCGTCAAAAGCCCCTGCGCGCCGGAGAAGCAAGATGAAAGATCTGGTCACTGCCGAAATCATTCGGGAATATCTGGAAACGGTCTCTGAAGAGATCAGCAAAACCATGGAAAACACATCGGTCTCGCCGGTTTTCAGCGAAGCCCATGATTATTCCACCGGGGTATTTTATTTGCGTGGCAAGGAAGTCAGCCTGCTGGCGCGCGCCAATTCCCAGCCGGTCCATATTTACGCCTCGGTTCATTCCGTGGAAACCATTTTAAGAACCTTCAAATACAATCTGAATGAAGGCGATATGGTTCTGGCCACCGATCCTTACTACGGCGGCAGCCACATTCCCGATTGGACCCTGATCAAGCCGGTATTCTACAAAAACAAGCCGATCTTTTTTCCCGCCGTGCGTGCGCACTTCGTGGAAGTGGGCGGCCCGGTGCCCGGCGGCTACAATTCCTCCGCCACGGAAATATGGCAGGAAGGTTTCCGTCTGGCGCCCATGAAGATATGTGAAAAGGGCGAAATGCGCCGCGATCTTCTGGAACTGCTGGCCGCCAACAACCGGCTGCCCATGGTGATGAAAGGTGATCTTAACGCCATGATCGGCGCCTGCAAAGTGGGCGAAGACCGGGTGCTGCGCATGGTGGAAAAGTACGGCATCGATACGGTGCTGGAAGCCGTGGAATATATCATGGGCTACAGCGAGCGTCTGGTGCGGGCGGAAATTTCCCGCTGGCCCGACGGAGTATATAAAGGGCGCAGCATTCTGGAACACGACTTCATGGGCGGCACGGACATCAACGTAGATGTGACCATCAACGTGGAAGGCGACGGCTGCACTGTGGATTTCACCGGCTCTCACCCGCAGACGCGCGGCTTTGTCAACAGCGTGCCCGGCAATACGCTATCCTGGGTATTCACGGAATTTTCCGTGGTGATGCCCAACATTCCGCTGAATTCCGGTTTCTTCCGGCCCATCAAGGTGAAGCTGCCGGAAGCGTCCGTGGTGAACCCGAAGCCACCCGCCCCGGTGGGCAACTCCACGTTGTGTATCGGCAACGACATTGGTCAGGCGGTGATGAAAGCCCTGGAGAATATCGTGCCAGAAAAAACCGGCTCCGCCTTCATCGACATGACCATCAACACTGTATTCGGTCATAACTCCCGCTATGGCGGTGAAATGTATGTTTCGGTGGACTATGGCCCCAGCGCCACCTCCAGCGGCGGCGCCTTTGGCACGGATGGCTGGGGCGGTTATGCGGCACCGCACGCCTCGCTTAAAATCCCATCCTTTGAACTTATGGAAGTGCTGTATCCGTTCTTCTATCTGCAAAATGAATACAGCACCGATACCGCAGCACCCGGCCAGTGGCGCGGTTGCCCCGCCCACTGGGTGCAACGGGTCAGCACCACAGATCCGGTGATCAACAATATTCAGGTCCAAGCCTCCAAGCGGCCCTTGATGGGCTTTGCCGGTGGCGGCCCGGCGGCAGGCAACTATGTGATCATTGATTACAAGGGACCAAACGAACAAAAAATCCACATGGATGCGGAAGGCTATGTTCAGGAACCCGGCGCCCTGCTGTTTGCCCAAAGTGCGGGCGGCGGCGGCTGGGGACCGCCCTTCAAGCGCGATCCTGCCATGGTATTGCGCGACTATCTGGACGACTACGTATCCCTGGAAGGCGCTAAGCGCGATTATGGCGTGATTATCAATCCAGCCACCGAAACTGTGGACGAAGAAGCCACCACCAAGCTGCGCAAGGCACATCAGCAATCATCCGTCTCTACCGAAATTGGCAATTGATTATTTGAGGGAGTATCAAAATGTCGGATATCAACTTCATTGATCCCGGCTGGCAATGGGATGCGGAATTTCCCCTGTCGCAAGGGCTGCGGGTGGGCGATGTGGTGATCCTGTCCGGTCAGTGCGCCATTGATGGGGAAGGCAAGGTGGTGGGCGCAGGCGACCTGCGTGCCCAGACCCGCAAGATATTTGAAAACATCCAAGAGATACTGGACAAAGCCGGTGCGTCCTTCACGGACATTGTTAAGCTCACCACCTTTTTCACCGTGGACATCACCGACTTTGAGGCGGTTAAAGGTTACTTTGATGTGCGGCGTGAATTTTTTGGCGCCCATAAACCCGCCAGCACCGGTGTTCAGGTAACCGCCCTGGTCTACCCGGAACTGATGTTGGAAGTCGAAGCGACAGCATATCTTCCCCGCGGGCGTGACTAATGAGCAGCACAGAGTATTTTCAAAGCGGCGGACTGCGGCTGGCATATGAGCGCGCGGGTTCCGGTCCCTTTTTAATTTTTCTCCACGGCATCGGCGGCAATCGCCTGAACTGGCAAGACCAGGTCAACGAGTTCAGCGGCCGCTTCACCACCATTGCCTGGGATGCCCGGGGCTATGGTGACAGTGATGACCCGAAAACCCCGCTGGAGTTCTCCCAGTTTGCCGAAGACCTGCGCAACCTGCTGGACCACTTAGGGGCAAAGAAAGCTCATCTGGTGGGTTTGTCCATGGGCGGCATGATCGTGCAGGATTTCTACGGCCGGCATCCGGAACGGGTTCTGACTCTCACTTTAGTGAACACCTCCAGCGGATTTCATGTCTTGTCCAAAGCGGAACAATCGGAATTTCTCGACAAGCGCCTGAAGCCTTTGGAAGCAGGCCTGACGCTCAAGCAAATCGCGCCCCCGATGGCCGATGTGCTGCTGGCGGCCAAAGCCACGGCGGAAGCCCGGCACAAGATACTGCAATCCCTGGAAGCGCTCCGGGCGGAACCCTATAAGATGACCTTAAGGGCAATTTTGACCACAGACTTCCGGTCGGTTTTGCCTAAAATTAAGGTACCCACGCTCATCATCGTTGGTGACGAGGACCGAGTATTACCGCCTCGTGAAAGCGAGTCGCTTGCAAGACTTATCCCTCACTCAGACCTAGTCGTGCTAAAGGGTGTTGGGCATTTGAGCAATATAGAAGCGCCTGAAGTCTTTAATGCCAAGCTGGAAGAATTTTTAAGTCGATACGCACCATAAAAGCCGCCCAAGATGCTGGTAATTTCGAGTGTGGATGAGGTCATGCCCTTCCTTCAGATGATGCTATAGCTTAAGACGCGCACTGCCCCTATTAACGAGAAGATTGGGGCTGTTCAGGGCCATCAGCTTTACACGAAGTGGCTATTTTCCAACACTCCTGGCCCGTTTTTTTGCTATCTTTTGCAATAATCCTTTTGCAACGCCTGGCCGGCTCCAAGGACATACTGCAATACAAATGGCGCAACCACGCGCTTCGGCAAAAAAAGGAATACACTTATCAAAATCTATATGCCATTTCTCCACCCCACGGACGATTTGCTTTTCATCGGAGATCGCTGCCGGCGGGCAGTTATCCGTGCAGATCTGACACGACAAGCAAAAATCATCCGCCCCAAAGTCAATAGGCTCATTGAGCTTCAATGGCATATCGGTGGCAACCGCCGCCAGCCGAAAGGAAGAACCAAATCTGGGATGAATAATACTGTGATGCTTCCCAAGTTCCCCCAACCCCCCGGCAATTGCCGCCGGAATCATCAACAGGCCTGCCGCCATTGGTCCTTCATATGAATCTGCGTTGTAGCCTTGTGCCCGTATGTAGTTCCGTAGGCGGTTTGCAACGGTTGCCCCCCGCGTGTATTGTTTACCAACCTCAATAATACCCCGCGGACTTCCCGGTAAGGACGGTACTTCCTTGATCTCATTATAGTCATGGGCAACGGCAATGGTAATGATGTTTGGCAAATTAACCTCGAACCCCTCAAAAACCCACGTAGGATCCAGGCGGGCGATGCCTATATCGTCTGCCTCGTTTGCCAGTGCAAAAGCCCGGATATTCTCGCTCCAGTCCTGTGGCGTTTTTTCAATTTTGGTATCCGCAACTGGTATGGCTTCCGGCCCCCGTTGTTCAAACGAAATGCCATCCGCGCCGGCACGGAATGCCTGAGCAACCTGGTCGCCTTCTCCAGGCACGCCGAACATCAGCTGGACAGTATATTGTTGCATTCTACCCCACGGGTGCAAGGCTGGGTCATGCCAAAAAAATGGCTTGGGCCGAACAACCGAAGACTCGCCAACGCCACAATATTCATTGCCATCTATTGGCGCCATCGCTGATTTGGTCTCGTCAGAAGGCTCCCAAATGGGGATTTTCCTGGCCATTTCTGTCTCCTCTTTGCCAATAGGGGGGGCTTACAGCTGCACTGGCCACGCAGCCTAATAATGCACGTCCAGTTGAATGCCCCATTCACGCGGACGCCCGATTAACGCCTCCGCATATCCCTGATCGAGGAAGTCAGCAAAGCCGCCTGTCAGATAGGTTTTATCGGTCAGATTTCGTCCATATAAGGTCAGGCCCCACGCGCCAGTCTCGCTTTCATAGGCAACGGCTGCATTCACCAGCGCAAATCCCGGCTGACGCAGGGCTGGCGTGTTCGCGGTATCTAAAAACGTGGCAGACTGATAAACAACATCAACACGCGGGGTCACACTACCCATGCCACCGCGAAGACCGTATTCATAGGAAACGCCAGCATTGATCGTCCATTCAGGAATTTGGGCGAATTCGTTATCAAGGCCCACCCCCGTAGCAAGGACCGAAGGATCCAGATCTTTATACTTAGCGTCCGTGTAACCTATGCCCACACTGATGGACATGCCATCAATGGGCGCGGCATTCATTTCAATCTCCAAGCCTTTAATTTCAGCACTGGCGGCATTTGCCGTTACCGGCTGCACCCCATCAAATGTCTGAATCTGCAAGTCTTTATAGTCGGTGTAGAAGAAGGCAGCATTAATACGCAGCGGCAAAGAAGGACTATCCCATTTCAGCCCGGCTTCATAAGATGAAACAAATTCCGGCGCAAAAGCCTTTGGATTTTGAACCGGCACAAGAATGCGCTGATTAAAGCCGCCGCTTTTAAAACCCTGTGAGAAAGAGCCATAAGCCATCAAATCATCTGTGAGCTTATAGGATACTGTCGCCATCGGCTTAACTTCGGAAATACTGAATTTGTTTGTTTCGAAGTTGACCAGACGGAACCCCGGCACAGAACCAGGGGGAAAAAGGCCAAGCGGATCCACAAGGACAAACTGATCCGGCAGAAACGTTTTAGTCTCGTCGGTCCACCGAACCCCTGCGGTCAGCGCAAGCCGCCGGGTGATGTCATAGGTCGCCTGGGCGAATAATGCAAAATTCTCGTTATCGACCGATCCCCCGCTTTGGAAAGAGGCTATAGGAAAATCGATGAAGCTGAGATTTTCGCCCTTCTCTGAAAAATAATAGGCCCCTAAAATCCAATTCAGGCTGTCATCGAAATTTGTCCCAAGAAGCTGTAGTTCCTGGCTGAACTGCTTATGTGTCCATGTATCATATGTATTTTGAATAAGAATGGGTGTATGGTCGCCGTCACGGCTGCCGACCGCATCCACCTCACGATAACCGGTAATGGATTTAACCGTCAGCCAATCGGTGGCTAAATATTCGGCTGTGAAATTCAGACCCCATACTTCCGTTTTTTGTTCAGAATTAAACGTGCCCTGTTCGGTAAAACGGTCATTTGCCTCGTACTGTGAGTTAAAGCACGCCGGATTATTTAACGGACTGGGGGGCGGCACGCACGGTGGGCCCACGAATAGACCGTTCACGACGCTGGGAAAGTTCGCTGTTTCCACAATCTGGATCACATTCTGGGGCGGCGAAGTGCCATCGGAATCCGAGTAATCGACAGATAAATCGAAAGTCAGCGTGTCTGCGGGGGTCCAGCGTGTAGCAAATCGTATGCCCACCGTCTCCTCATCCCCTAGCCGGGAATTATCGGTGATTCTGTGCACATAGCCGTCAATATTCCTGTATATAACGGCCACCTTTGATGACAGGGTTTCGCTTAACGGAACGTTCACAACCGCACGCGCTTCGGCCCGATCAAAGCTGCCGTACTTAAGCCGGCCATCCAAAGAAAACTCGCTGGCGGGCGCGGCGGACACCATGCTAACGGCCCCACCAATGGTATTACGCCCAAACAGCGTGCCTTGGGGCCCGCGCAGCACTTCCACACGCTCCAGGTCGATCAAATCCATGATCGAACCAAATGCCCGTGCGATATAGACACCATCCAGATAAAGCCCCACGCCGGGATCCGTATTCAATAAAAAATCTATTTGACCTATGCCCCTGATGAAATAAGCACCAACGGAGCTGTTGCCAGACGCGCCAAACCCTGCGTGACCACCAGGTTGGGCGTTATTTCTGCAATGCCTTGGGTGCTTGTGATCAGCCTTGCATTCAGCGCCTGGCCGCTGGCGGCAGTGATAGATGTGGGCGTATCCTGCAAACTTTCCTCACGCTTGCGGGCGGTTACAATAATTTCGTCCAGTACCATGCTGGATGCCCTGGTTTCGCCATAGGTGGCGACGGGGGCAAGCATGCCGCCGAGCACAAACGGCAGAGCGCTCAAGGTTCGCGTTCTCTGGCATATTTTATGAGACATATATAACCTCCCTGTCATAGTTGAAAACTGCTGAAAGCGTCCGTAAATTAAGACAACTTCATAATCATGCCGCCCATGCCGGTCATCCATTCGGGCACCGGTTCATAGTAGACAATTTCACCACGGGCACCCGGCACTGACGCTGCTAGAATGAGCCAGTTGACAATTTCCAGGCCGCCATTGCCGGCCTGCCATTCAATATCTTCCGAAGGCTTCACGCGCCACAGTTCTGCCTTCCCGCTGGCCATGTCGTTTAAGAAACGGCAATCAAATTCCTCGTTAACGCCCTTCCCGTCATAGCCCACCCAATGCGACAGGCCGCCGGTAGCGATGATGGCCACACGTTCATCAGCGGGCCGTTGGTCTTGAATGAACTGCCGCAGTGCCTCGCCCAAGCGCCAGCAATCGTCAGCGCTTGGCGCGGCATTATTGGCCAGATTTATATAAACCGGCACCACTGGAATGGTGTTTTCGGGATTGGCGAACAGCAGTGGAATCATGGTGCCGTGATCCGGCCGGTGATGATCCAGCGCTATGACAGCAAACCCCGCCGCCTGGGCGTGGGTTGCAAAACCCAACGCAAAGTCACGGTGCCCAGCAACGGGATGTTGCGGAATATCCATATCGCCAAATGGCGTGTACTGTTCAGCCGCCCCCACCAGAAAGGGCACATCAACTTCAAGATCAAAATTGAACAGGTGATCATTGCTGAGCACCACGATCACATCGGGCTTCGCGGACTGAACCGCCTGGCCCACGGCGCGCATCCCGGTAAAAACCCGCCATGCCCGCTCCCCGGCACTATCCGGTGACATCAGGATGTGGGATGTGGCCACAGCCGCAACAATTTCAGCCATGCCCCTGATCCTTTTTAAGTTCGCTTAGAAAGCCTTTGATACTGACATGCTCCGCCATGCCCGGGTTCATGGCCATCTGGTAATGCATGCGCAGGATCGGGTGGA
>JACFMS010000007.1:36120-47929 GCA_019455285.1 Sphingomonadales bacterium | reverse complement strand
CCCAATGCCGGATAACGCGGAAAAACTACCTTCACGCAGCGCAGCCCGCTCGTTCTGACTGAGGCCATACTGCCTAAACAGGGCGTCCGGGTTTTGGTGCAACGCTTCCAGCACGCCCGGTTCACGGAACAGGCTCAAAAGAAGACGATGTACGCTGTCTGGGGATGTCCCCATTGTCATACTCCCCCTTCTGATAATAAGAAGGCACGGGTGATATGGGTAAAGTCGTCCGCCGCTTCGATCATGGCCCAATGACCGCAGTGCGGAATGAAATAGCCCCAGGAATTATCCAGCAATTCCAGAAAGCGATATGCATTCTTCAACGGCACCACCAGATCCTGCTTGCCGTTGACCACCAGCGTGGGCGTTTTCACCCGGGCGATATCATCTTCTTTGTATGCAAGGCCGCCGTCTTCACGGATGCAGGCCATTACCTTTTCATAGGCTCGGCGAGTATCAGGATCGATGGACATCTTATAGCGGAAGTCCACCAAATCATCTGTGATGATAAATCGTGATCCGGTCAGCGCCTTGATCAGCCGCCGCATGCCATCACGCGTGAAATCATAATAAATGATGGGCTTCAGTTCTTCGGTGATTTCGCTGTTCAATCCGGCGCTGCCCATCAGCACCAGCTTGCCAACCATTTCCGGGTGCGCCATAGCCACACCCAAGGCCGTGGCGCCGCCCATGGAATTGCCCACAAGCGCGGGCGTGTTCAGCCCCAATGCCTTAATAAACGATGCCAAATGATCATTGCGGGCGCTTTGGGAATAGCGGTAACCGTCTGTGCACGGCTTTTCCGTTTTGCCAAATCCCACCATATCCGGTGCCACGATGTAAAAGTCCTGGGCCAATTGCGGCATTACATGGCGCCAATTGCCCATAGCGTCCGCCCCCGCCCCGCCACCATGAATCAGCACTACGGGCGGCCTGTTTCTATTGCCTGATTCCAGATAGTGGGTTTTGATGCCATCGGCATTGACGTAACAACTGGTGTAATCGGGCATAGGTTCTCCTTTTCACTCCGACGGTTTGTCGAAGGGTTCAAAAAATATCGTCGCGTGGCGGTTTTCGTCAGTTCGGGTTAGCCGATATGTTCCGGTCCCTGAATTCCACGATTGTGTTTGCTGGCCAATTTTCGCCATTCGATGATGTTGCCATCAGGTTCAAACAGCTGTTCTTTCAGCCAGCCTTTGTCGTCAGCATAAAAATCTTCGGTGGCTTCCCGCGCCCAGACATCATCGTTGTTAAACCCGTCCAGTGCCACCGGCCGCCAGCGCCGTTCAAATTCCATGGCGAACTGTTTTTCTTCCCCCTCGTTGGCGACGCGTCTGCCCAGGGTTTGAATATAAATATGCTGCTTGCCGTCAATGGGCACATACCATTCAAACTGTGTCAGGCTGGGATCCGGCCATGGGTCCACCCGCAAGGCGCACGGCAGCCACATGGAAATATTATGCGGCAGCATATTCCGGCCATGGGGCGTGCCTTCCAATACTTTTTCACCTTCCACCGTACCGGTGAAAATCGGCTTGATGACATCGGGTCCAAAATTATCGAAAACACCTTTGGGTCCATCCACTTCTTCCAGTTTTTCGAACGCGAAGCGGCCTTTGGGCAACAACCCCAGGGGCAGCGCCAGATCATTATCAGATATCAGGATCGAATTTTTGTGAATAAAGATATGGGTTGAATCAAAGCCGTTCTCAGCGCCGATGCGCCAATTGGCGTTCACCGTGCGCTTTTGCCCGCGGATCGCCATATCGGCGTCCAGAAACTTGGGCGGCACATCATGGGCCAAGGGCGGAACCGGGTAATCGACATCCCCCACGAAGACAAACACCAGGCCTTTGGCTTCTTCCACCGGATATGTTTTGATACGTTTCTTGCCAATAACCGCGCTTTCGTCGGCCCCGACAATATCGCACAACAACCCGTCGCTGAACCGGTAGGTAAAGCCATGGTACCAACAACTGATAGTGTCGCGGGTATAACATTCCGGCTTGCGCGACAGCGGCACCCCGCGATGCAGGCATTGGTCACGGATAGCGTAGACCTTACCGTCAATACGCTTAAGCAGTATTTTTTCGCCCAGCAGCTGCGCCGTCATGAAGCCGTTTTCAGGTAATTCATGGGAAAAGAAAGCAGGGTACCAATGATTACGGAAGCCGTACTTGGCGGCCACATACGCCTTGCCCACCCGAATCTTGGCCAGGATGTCCGGGTCAACAAAACCCTGGCTGTTTTCCTGGCGGTGTGCGGCTTTCGCCCTTTCCATCTATACCCATCCCTCTTTTATGGCGTCTTTGTTCGGTCATAAATGTCTGACATTTTGATCTGCTTGTCAAGTCCGTCATTTTTCGATATAAAGCTATAGGTTTAGAGGCTTATATGAAAGACATGCCGCGCCGATGAACATCCTGACCCCCGAACGTCTGGACAAAAACCAGGACCAGAAGGCGGCGGAATTCGCTGCCGAACGGATCCGCCAAAAGATATTGGACGGCTTTTTGTCCCCCGGCCAGCGGCTGATTGAGGCTGAGCTAATGACGGAACTGGATCTGGGCCGCAGCACCATCCGGGAAGCGTACCTTAAGCTCGATTCGGAAGGCTTTGTGGAACTGCGCCACCAGCGCGGCGCGGTGGTCAAGAAAATGACCCGCCGCGACATGGCGGAACTGTTCGCCATCCGCGAGCGGCTGGAGGCAATGGCCGCGGGCCTGGCCGCCGCGAATATAGACAAAGGCGACAACCGGCAACGATTGGAAAGGATGAAGGAAGTCTGGGCACAGGATGACGTTCTGAACAATGAACTCACCCACATGGAAAAGAATGTGCCGTTTCACGAGGCCATCATCACCATGGGGAATAATCTGCGTTTGGCCCGCATGCTGAAGCCGCTGCAGATCCCCGGTTATCGCATCCAGTATTTAAAGCTGCTGGACCGCCCGTTCCGCGAGCTGTCAGCCCAGGAACACACCGCCATCGCCGACGCCATACTGGCCGGCAACAGCGATCTGGCAGAACGCCTGATGCGTCAGCATGTGCAGCGCTCCGGCGAGCTTGCACAAAACATACCCGGCCTGGACTAAATGACCGCGCTAAGTGTCGAAATCCGCCTGGATGGCCAGACTTTCCTTGTGCATGTGGCGCCCCAGGGCGGCATTCTGGCAGCGGCGGAAGACGCCGGGGTGGATATCCCCACCTCCTGCCGGGCGGGAAGCTGCGCCACCTGCCGCGCCAAACTTGTCGCCGGTGAAGTGGCCATGGCCACCAATATGGCCCTGGATGATGAGGAACTGGCCACCGGATATGTTTTGGTTTGCCAAGCCGTGGCGGTCACTGCGCCTATTGTATTGGATTTTGACCAAGAGTAGACGCCATACACTGCTCATTGACTAGCAGAGGAACCCAACCCGAACCAACTTTCACGCCATCACGTATGCTGCGCACAGTGGTTCAGACACTGCCGTCATCAACACCGCCCACGAAATGGGGCTTCAGTCGACCAGGATAGCTTGCCGTCGAATGCCGACAAGCCACCGGCGGGCAAACCGAGGCGCCTAACGGCTATTCGTGCACCCTTACCCCCCTACTCCCACTCAATGGTCCCCGGGGGTTTGGAGGTCACGTCGTAAACCACGCGGTTGATGCCGCGCACGTTGTTGATGATGCGGGTGGCGACGCGGGCGATGAAGGCATGCTCGAAGGGATAGGATTCCGCCGTCATGCCGTCCGTCGATGTCACGGCGCGAAGGGCACAGACGTATTCGTAGGTGCGCTCATCGCCCATCACGCCGACGGTGCGCACCGGCAACAGTACCGCGAAGGCTTGCCAGATGGCGTCGTACAAGCCGGCAGCGCGGATTTCTTCCAGGTAAATGGCGTCGGCCTTCCTTAAGATATCGAGCTTGTCGCGGGTAATTTCGCCGGGCACGCGGATGGCGAGCCCCGGCCCGGGGAACGGATGGCGGCCGATGAAGCGTTTGGGCAGCCCCAGTTCGCGGCCCAGTTCGCGCACTTCATCCTTGAACAATTCGCGTAACGGCTCGACCAGCTTCATGTTCATGCGCTCGGGCAGGCCGCCGACGTTGTGGTGCGACTTGATAGTCACACTTGGCCCGCCGATAAACGACACGGATTCGATGACGTCCGGGTAAAGCGTGCCTTGCGCCAGGAAATCCGCGCCGCCGATGTTGCGCGCTTCCTCCTCGAACACGTCGATGAAGGTGGCGCCGATGATCTTGCGCTTCTTCTCGGGGTCGCTGACGCCCTCGAGCTTGCCTAAAAACAGCTCGCTGGCATCGCGGTGCACCAGGCGAATGTGATAGTGCTCGCGAAAGAGCCTCACCACCTCCTCCGCCTCGCCGTGGCGCATCAGGCCGTGATCGACGAACACGCAGGTCAGTTGATCGCCGATGGCTTCGTGCAGCAGCACCGCCACAACGGAAGAATCGACGCCGCCGGAGAGGCCGCAGATCACCCGGCCCTTACCCACCTGGGCGCGCACCTTGGCGATCTCAGTCTCACGGAAGGCGGCCATGGTCCAGTCGCCCTTGGCCCCGCAGATATTGAGGACGAAGTTGGCCAGGAGCTTGTCGCCGTCGGGGGTGTGCGCCACCTCGGGGTGGAACTGGACGGCGTAAATCCGGCGCTCGTCATTGGCGATGGCGGCGAAGGGGGCGTTCTCGCTCACCCCCACCACACGAAAGCCCGGCGGGATTGAGAGCACCTTATCGCCGTGGCTCATCCACACCTGAACCTTGTCGCCCTTATGCCAGACGCCTTGGAAGAGGGCGCAATCATCGCTGACGGTCAGCTCGGCGCGGCCAAACTCCCGCTCGTCCGACGATTCCACCCGGCCGCCCAATTGGGCGCTGATGGTCTGCTCGCCATAGCAGATGCCAAGGATCGGCACGCCGAGGGTAAAGACCTTCTCCGGCGCGCGCGGGGTGCCCATTTGGGTGACCGAGGCCGGGCCGCCCGACAGAATGACACCCTTGGGCTGGAAGCCGTCGATCATGCCCTCGGCCCGGTTGAAGGGGACGATTTCGCAATAGACCCCGGCCTCCCGCACCCGGCGGGCGATGAGCTGGGTAACCTGGGAGCCAAAATCGAGGATGAGAATCTTGTCTTGCATGGGGCGGGACAATAGCGGCGGCCAAGGGGCATGTCCAGCACCCCTTCCGGCCAAAACCATCCCGGCCACGGCGGCCGGGATGGGTAGAAAAGCCAGTTTTGAAATGTTGTTAGAGCGCCCTTAAGAACGCCACCAGATCGATCTTTTCCTGGTCGCTCAACTCAAGCTGCAGCACCAGGTTGAAGAACTCCACCGTGTCCTCCAGGGTCAACAGGCGGCCGTCATGGAGGTAGGTCGGCGAGTCCTTGATGCCGCGCAACGGGAAAGTCTTGATCGGGCCATCGGCGGAGGCCATGCGGCCGTTGATCAGACGCGGTTTGAAGAAGCGCTCTGTCTTTAAATTATGCATCAGGTTGTCGGTGTAATAGGGCGGCACATGGCAGATGGCGCACTGTCCGTTGCCGAAGAATACCCCCTCGCCGCGCAGCTCCGATTCCGTCGCCAGCTTGGGATCAAGCTTGCCGTAGACATCAAGCTTGGGCGCGGGCGGGAAATCCAGAAGCGCCTGAAACTCGGCCATGGCGTGCACCTGACTGCCGCGCTCCAGCACGTTCACTCCCTTCTTCGTGGCGATCACCGGATCGCCGTCAAAGTAGGCGGCGCGCTGTTCGAACTCGGTGAAATCCTCGATGGTCTTCAGCGCCCGCTGCGAGCCGAACAGCCGTTGCACATTGACGCCGCGCAGCGGCGGCGTGTCGATGCGGTGGCGGAACTCCTGCGGCCGGATGTCGCCCACCAGATGGGTCGCCGCGTTGGTGTGGCCGTTGGCGTGGCAATCAAAACAGGCGACGCCACGACTGGGCAGCGCCGAGCGGCGGTCCTCGGTCTGGTTAAACTGCTGTTGCGGGAACGGCGTCACCAACAGCCGCAGCCCTTCCAATTGCTTGGGGTTTAGGAGGCCGTTGAACAGCTCGTAATAGTTCATGATGGTGATGAGCTGCCGCTTGGAGACATCACCGAGATCGGGCCGGGTGGTCAGATAGACCGGCGCGGGAAATTCCGGCAGAAAATGATCGGGCAGATCGTAGTCGAGATCGAAGCGGGTCAGGTCCCGCCCCTCCTGACGGTTGATCTCGTCGATATGGAATTTGGGAAAGGTCATGCCGCCTTCCGCATGGTTGGGATGGGGCAGCGGCAGGAAGCCCGCCGGAAACAGATCCTTGTTGCGGATATCCTCGGGCGATAGGGCGGCCAAGTCCTGCCAGGACTTCACGCCCGCAGGCAGCTTCACCCGCACCCCTTCCTGAACCGCCTTGCCGCCGGACATGGTGACGCCTTTGGCCGGCCGGTTCGACAGGTCATAGCGGCTTTCCAATAGATCGCGATGGCGCTTGGCGATGTCCTTCTTCTGGCCCTCCATGCGTTTCTTGACCGCCGCAAAATCCTCGGTCACCGCCACCGGCGCGTAGCTGGTGGGCTTGTCGGCGGCACGCGATGCGGCGGGGCCGGCCAGGATCATGGCCGACGCCATAACGGCGATCGGCAGGGAAAGGGGGGAGTGGCGCTGGGTCATCACGTGGCCTCCTTGACGCAGCTTGCGCGTACGTCTTTGAAAAACCCCCAGCTTGTTCACCTGAACTGACAAAAGAAATAAACGAGAGCCCTTTTTTACCTTCTGAAACAGGCTTCTGGCCCTATATAGAGCGTCGTTAAGACATCGGCGCAATGAGCGCCGTCAATGCCGACAGATAAAATCCATCGCAGGCGTGTTGGGCGGGCGTGAGCAGAAGATCATGGTCGTCGGCCGCCCGTGTATCCGGCATGACCTTCAGGCGCTTCGACATGGAACGATAGACGCATCTTGCAAAAGAAGGATTTTCTTGCAGGAAATCGTTCACGATATCCTCATCTTCCTGCCGCAGCAGGGAGCAGGTCATATAGATCAGCCGTCCGCTGGGTTTGACCAGCCCCGCGCCTTCACGGATCAGACGCGCTTGCAGTCCGGTCAACGCAGTCAGCCGTTCCGGCGTCAAACGCCACCTGAGTTCGGGATTGCGCCGCCAGGTGCCGGTGCCGGAACAGGGCGCATCCACCACTACCACATCGGCTTTGCCGGCGAAGGGGGCAAGCAGCGCCGCCCTGCCCTCGCCATATTCCGGCAGCAAGGTCGCGGTGATGTTGTGCGCCTGCGCACGCGCCGCGCGGGCTTTCAGGTCATCCAGCCGGCTAGCGTCGATATCGAAAGCTTCGATGATAAGCGGTGCTTCACACGCTGCCGCCATGGTCAAGCTTTTGCCGCCCGCGCCGGCGCACAAGTCCACCACCAGGCCGCCTTGTTCCGGCGTCGCCATCAGGCTAGCGATTTGCGCCGCCTCATCTTGGATGTCAATCAGGCCGTCGCGGTAAAGTGCGGTCGCCGTCACCTTGGCCCCGCTGGCGGCGCGCAAGCCGAGGGGCGAGCGGTTGAGCGGTGCGGCTTCAATGCCCTCCGCCAGCAATCGCGCCTGAGCATCCTTGATCGTGATGCGTTTGATATTTACCCGGATGTCTAACGGCGCGCGCTCATTAAGCGCCGCCATTTCCTCCTGCAAACGATCACCAAAACGACGTTCCAACTGCGGCAACAACCATGGGGGAATTTCCAGTTGTGTGCAGAGCGGCGGCGCCGCGGAGTATGCGCGCAGCCGTTGCAGCAACGCTTGCTCCTCGTCGCTGAGCGGACTTGCGCCATACCCGCCGCCAGCAAACAGCGCCGCCACGTCCGCGCCGTCGCTTGCCAGCGCCGCCAGCATCAGCGCGCGCACCGTCGCGGGCACATTGCCCAACGCCCAGGTCAAAGAGGCGCGGCGGCGCAACACGCCATAGACCAAATCGGTGATGGCGGCGCGGTCCTTCGATCCGGCGTAGCGGCGGGCGCGGAAGGCGGCTTTCAAGATCACATCAGCGGAAGCGCCATCACTGTCCACGGCGGCTAGAATATCCGCCAGAATCTCAATGGCGGTGGCGACGCGCGCGGCGGGAGTCATGAGCGGGTCATCAATTCCCCGGGTAGTTCGGCGACTCTCGGGTAATGGTCACGTCGTGAACGTGGCTTTCGCGCAGGCCGGCGTTGGTGATGCGCACGAACTTGGCGCGCTCGTGCATTTCCTCGATGGTGCGCGCGCCAAGATAGCCCATGGCGGCGCGCAAGCCGCCGGTCATTTGATGGATAACGGCGGAAGCCGGACCCTTGAAAGGCACCTGACCTTCGACGCCTTCCGGCACCAGCTTCAGGGTGTCCTTCACTTCTTCCTGGAAATAGCGGTCGGCGGAACCCCGCGCCATGGCGCCCACCGAGCCCATGCCGCGATAGGCCTTATAAGACCGGCCCTGATAGAGGAAGACCTCGCCCGGTGCTTCCTCGGTGCCGGCCAGGAGCGATCCCACCATGGCGGCGCTGGCCCCCGCCGCGATCGCTTTGGCGATATCGCCCGAGGTGCGCAAACCGCCGTCGGCGATCACCGGGATGCCGGCATCCTTGCACACGCTTACCGCATCCAACACCGCGGTCAATTGCGGCACACCGACGCCCGCCACCACCCGGGTGGTGCAGATGGAGCCAGGACCAATGCCAACCTTGACGCCATCCGCGCCGGCGTCGATCAGCGCCTTGGCGCCGTCGGCGGTGGCGATGTTGCCGGCAATCAGGCGCACCCGGTTGGAGATTTTTTTCAGCCGCGCCACCTGCTCGATCACCCGTGCGGAATGGCCGTGGGCGGTATCAAGCACCAGCACGTCGACCCCAGCGGCCATCAGTTTTTCCGAACGTTCGAAGCCTTCTTCGCCGACCGTGGTGGCGGCGGCGACCCGAAGCCGGCCGCTGTCATCCTTGGCGGCGTGGGGATTAAGCTGCGCCTTGACGATATCTTTTACCGTGATCAGCCCGATGCAGCAGTAGTCGTCATCCACCACCAAGAGCTTTTCGATACGGTGTTGGTGCAGCAAACGCTGCGCCTCGGCCTGCGTCGCGCCGTCCTTTACGGTGACTAGATTGTCCTTGGTCATCAGCTCGCTGACCGGCTGATTGAGATTGGCGGCAAAGCGCACGTCGCGGTTGGTCAGGATGCCGACCAGCTTGCCCTTGCTGCCTCGCTCCACCACCGGAATGCCGGAGATGCCGTTTGCCGACATCATCAGCAGCGCTTCCCGCAGGGTCTGATCGGGGTGAATGGTCAAGGGATTGACCACCATGCCGGATTCGAATTTCTTGACCCGGATGACTTCCTCGGCCTGGGCTTCGGGCTTCATGTTGCGGTGAATGACGCCGATGCCGCCGGCCTGGGCCATGGCGATGGCGAGCCGCGCCTCCGTCACCGTATCCATGGCGGCGGAAATCAGCGGGATGTTGAGGTCGATGTCACGGGCGATGCGCGTTCGGGTATCCACCTGCGCCGGCATGATGGCGGATGCCGCAGGCACCAGGAGGACATCGTCAAAAGTAAGCGCTTCGCGTATGACCATGGCGACTCCTTGACATCTCGCCGATGAGGCCGGCGGAAAGGTGGCGCGGACTATGCCACGCTTGCGTCAAGATTGCTACCGTCTGTTATAGAGGATTTTTCACCCTTAAACCCTTGGGCAACGACGTACATCTCGGTGGAGCCGGAGCGGCTGGCCGGCGGCTTCATATGCTTGACGCTGCGAAAGCGCTGCTTCAACTGCGTCAAGAGTTCGCCCTCGGTGCCGCCGCGCAACACCTTGGCCACGAACGTCCCGCCCGGCGCCAGCACTTTGCAGGCAAAATGATAAGCCGCCTCCACCAGCGCCATGGTGCGCAGGTGATCGGTCTGCTTGTGCCCAGTGGTGGAGGCCGCCATGTCCGAGAGCACCACGTCCGCCGGTCCGCCCAGAAGTACGATCAGGCGGTCCTCCGCCTCGGGTTTCAAGAAATCGAGCTTGATGATCTCGGCCCCCGGAATGGGCGCCACCTCCAACAGGTCGATGCCAACCACGCGGGCGGCGGGGCCGCAGACTTCGCCCACCACCTGAGTCCAGCCGCCGGGCGCGGCGCCCAGGTCAACAACCCGTCGCGCGCCCCGCAGGAAGCCAAATTTATCATTTATTTCCAGGAGCTTGTAGGCGGCGCGGGAACGATACCCTTGACGTTTGGCAGCCGCCACATAAGGATCGTTAAGCTGACGCTCCAGCCAGCGGGTGGAGGCGGCGGTACGTTTTTTGGCCGTCCGCACCCGGACCTTGGGGCCGCGGGCGATGCTTTTCGGATCCGACCGGCCTTTATCCCGCCGTTCAGTCATGGGAGCGACGCGGCCGGCCGCGCCGCCAGCCATTGTGGCGGCGGCCATTCAGGGCCGCCGGCGGCCGCGCCGCCGACATCAGTTCGAGGAGCAGCCCCTCGCGGATGCCGCGATCGGCGACGCGCAGCCGCGGCACCGTCCACAGTTCCAGGATGGTCTCCAGGATGGCGCAGCCGGCGACGATCAACTCCGCCCGATCAACGCCGATGCAGGACTGCGCGGCGCGGGCCGCATGGTCCATGTCGGACAGATCCTGGCAAAGCTGCAACAGCCGGCCGGTCGTCACCCAAGCGCCGTCCACCCGGGAGCGGTCGTAGCGAGCAAGTCCCATGCTGAGACTGGTCAGCGTCGTCACCGTGCCTGAGGTGCCGAGCATCTGGATGCCGCCCTTGGCGATGGCCGGCGTCAGGTTGTAGCGGCGGTCGAAGGGCTCCAGACGGGCGCGGATGAGGCCGCGCATCTTGGCGTAAGTCTCCGGCGTCACCTTATCGGCGGCCCCAAACATCTCCGACAAGCTGACCACGCCGAACGGCACCGACGTCCAGCCCAAAATCTTGGGGGCCGCGCCGCGATTGGTGGCGATCCAGGTCAGTTCCGTGCTGCCGCCGCCGATATCGAATACGATGGCGCGCCGGCAGGCAGGATCAAGGAGCGCCTGACAGCCCAGCACCGACAGCCGCGCCTCCTCGGCAGGTGGAATGATGTCCAGGGCAAGGCCGGTTTCCCGCGCCACCCGGGCGACGAAATCCTCGCCATTGGCGGCCTGACGACAAGCCTCGGTAGCAACGTTGCGCATGTGGGTGACGCCGCGATGCTGCATCTTGCGGGCGCAGATTTTCAAAGCCTCGATGGCGCGCTCCACGGCGGCCTCCGACAGCCGGCCGGTGGCCGAAATACCCTCCCCCAGCCGGACGATGCGTGAGAAGGCGTCGACCACGCGAAAGCCCTGCCCCTGGGGCCGGGCCACCAGAAGCCGGCAGTTGTTGGTGCCGAGGTCCAAGGCCCCGAACACCGGCCCGGCGGCCGGCGGCCGGCCGTTGCGCGCCGGCCGTCCCCGGCCATGCTCCGTCCCGCCGCGTCGTGGCGTTTCTTTTGACTCTTCAACCTCTTGCGGCATACCCGCCCGCCCGTTCGCCTTAGGATGTGCGTTATTATTTGATCCTAACTGATCACCGCCAACTTGAAAAGTTGCCGTATTGGAGATGGGGCGCCGCCCTTGACTTCAAAAGGGCGATTTCGCATAAAGGCCTCACCCATCCGGGCTCATGTCCTGTGTCGGATTGGGGGATCGTCTAGTGGTAGGACAGCGGACTCTGACTCCGCCAGTCTAGGTTCGAATCCTAGTCCCCCAGCCAATCTTCACGGCATTAGGTAGCAAACGCATCTGCTCCGGGAGCGAGCCTAAAAGTTCGCTCATGAAACATCTTCATGG
>JACFMS010000007.1:28526-36110 GCA_019455285.1 Sphingomonadales bacterium | reverse complement strand
AGCCAGCCTTCGCTTAGCTATTGCAGGCTTCGGCCGGGCAAGCCGCTGCCGACTGTGGAAGAGGCATTGTCTCACACCCTGCCCTGTAGTAGCGTGGAGGGCATAAGATATAAATTACAGAGAACTTTGGTGCGCGAACAACGACGATTGGCGGCAATCCTCGCTGCGGATGTAGCTGGCTACAGCCGCATGATGGGTGCGGATGAGGTTGGCACCATACGCGCCCTGAAAGCCCATAAACGCGAACTAATCGATCCACAAATCGGCGCCTACAGCGGGCGCATCGTCAAGACTACCGGTGACGGCATGTTGGCGGAGTTCGCCAGCGTCGTCGACGCCGTGGCGGCAGCCGTGGCCATCCAGTACGGCATGGTCAGACGCAACGAGACCTTTCCGACAGACAGACGCATCTTATTCCGCATGGGCGTCAATCTGGGCGATGTCTTGGTTGATGGAGAAGACATCATCGGCGATGGCGTCAATATAGCCTCCCGCCTGGAAGCGATCAGCGAGCCGGGCGGCATCTGCATTGCCCACTGCGTGCATGAACAGATTTACGGCAAGCTGGCCGTTTCCTTCAACGATCTGGGCAAACGCACCGTCAAAAATATTGATCGCGGAATTCATACTTACGGGCTCGGCGCAAGCGACATCGCCGCATTGCCGCCTGATCTTCTTCTGCACTCGGGCCTGGCCATTGGTGAGACTCCGGGCGATATCTTGCATCCCTTCGATATCACGCAGCAAATCCGCTACTGCCGATCGGCTGACGGGACTAAACTCGCCTGGTCGGCGATCGGCGGCGGACTGCCGCTGATCAAGGCTGGCACCTGGATGACGCATCTGGAAAAGGATCTTGGAAGTCCGATCTGGCGTCAGTTGTGGCGGGATCTGACGAAAAATTACCACCTGGTGCGCTATGACGCCCGCGGCATAGGTTTATCTGACCGGATCGTGAACGATATTTCCTTCGACGCTTTCGTCCAGGATTTGGAGGCCGTCACCGAAGCGACGGGGATCGAACGTTTTGCCCTTCTGGGCATCTCGCAGGGCTGCGCCATTTCCGTCGCTTATGCCGCCAAATACCCGGAGCGCGTCAGCCACCTGGTGCTCTACGGCGGCTTTGCTCAGGGCTATGACCATGTTCCCACCAGCCCTGCCGCGCGGGAGCGGCGCGCCGCCATCCTGACCTTGATGCGCCTGGGCTGGAACAACGATAACCCCACGTATCGGCAATTATTCACTAACCAGTTCGTACCCGACGCCACCAAGGAGCAAACCGACTGGTTCAATGAGCTGGAGCGGATATCAATGTCGTCGGAAACCGCGGCTCGCTTTATGGAGGCCATCAATCAGTTCGACGTGGCTGATCTGTTATCGCAGGTTCAGGCGCCAACCCTCGTTCTTCATTGCGGCGGCGACTTGCTGGTGCCGTTCGAAGGCGGACGGCGTCTGGCGGCCGGGATTCCCAATGCCCGCCTGGTGAAACTCGACAGCCGCAATCACCTGATCCTGCCGTACGAACCGGCCTACGCCCAATTCATCCGGGAGATCGAGGCGTTTCTTCGGAACTAGGTCTGCAAATAGTGGGTTGGGACAATTGGTTACCTCTACCACGCCTCACGGGCTGGAACTTAGCCGGCATTGCTCTATACTGATTAAATGACTGGTTATAGTGGGAACCGAAAAGCGCTTCCCCTAATACGTGTCGCAGTTCGCAAATGGGGCTGGCTGCTTTTTCTCGGCTTGGTCATCCAGGGCCTGATCGCCCCGGCGGCGGAGCGGCAGCGCGGCCATGCGTTGGTGCTGCGTATTGATGGCCCCATCGGACCGGCGCAAGCTTCCTATGTGGAACAGGGCGTCAAGACGGCGATGGAGCAAGACGCCGCCGCCGTCATTTTGAGCATGGACACGCCCGGCGGCCTTGATACCGCGATGCGCGACATCATCCGCGTGATTTTTGCCTCCCCCTTGCCAGTTCTGACCTACGTCAGCCCCAGCGGCGCGCGCGCCGCCAGCGCCGGCACCTATATCCTCTACGCCAGCCACGTGGCGGCCATGGCGCCAGGCACCAATCTCGGCGCCGCCACCCCGGTGGCCATCGGCGGCGGCTTGCCGCTGCCCGGCGGCCGCGACAAGGAGCCGCCCCCGGCGGAGGACGGCAAGAAGCCGGCCGCCCCTGCGGAGGACAGCAGCGCCAAGACCATGGAGGCCAAGGCCATTAACGACGCCGTGGCCTACATCCGCGCCCTGGCCGAGTTGCGCGGCCGCAACGCCGAGTGGGCGGAAAAGGCGGTGCGGGAGGCCGCCAGTCTGCCGGCGTCGGCCGCGTTGGCGCAAAAAGTGATCGACCTGATGCCGGCCACGCTCGACCAACTGTTGGCTGACGCCGACGGCCGCACGATCATTCTCAACGATAAAGAAGTGCAGCTGCAAACCGCTGGCCTTGTGATCGCGCACTTCGACCCCGATTGGCGAACCCAATTTCTCTCTGCCATCACCAATCCCAATGTAGCGCTTATTTTGATGATGATCGGCATCTATGGCCTGATCTTCGAGTTCATGAGCCCGGGCGTGATCTACCCCGGCACCATCGGCGCCATCTGTCTGCTCATCGCCCTTTACGCGCTGGGCACCCTGCCCGTCAATTACGCCGGGGTGGGGCTTATCCTGTTGGGCATCGCCTTGATGATCGGCGAAGCCTTCGCGCCATCCTTCGGCATCCTCGGCATCGGCGGCGCCATCGCTTTCGTGCTGGGCGCGACCATCATGTTCGACAGCGATATCCCCGGCTTTGAAATTTCCTGGGCGATCTTGCTGACCATCATCGGCGCCAGCCTGCTGTTCGCCCTGCTGGTCGTGCCGATGGTCATCGCCGCCTACCGCAGACCTGTCGTCACCGGACAGGAAGACATGCTGCACAAAATCGGCGACGTGCTGGAATGGTCCGGTACCGCGGGCCAGGTGTTCGTCCACGGCGAGCGCTGGCGCGCGATCAGCGACACCCCGCTTGCCGCCGGACAAAAGGTGCGCATCATCGGCCTTGATGGTTTGACGCTTAAAGTTCAGCCCGCCTCCTCTCCCCCAAGCCAAGGAGACCGCAGATGATCAACCAGCTTAGCTTTTATCTTCCCGCCATCGTCATCCTGGCGCTGTTTCTCTCGGCGGCGATCAAGATTTTACGGGAATACGAGCGCGCCGTGGTGTTCACCCTGGGGCGCTTCAGTGGCGTGCGCGGGCCGGGTCTGATCATCCTTATCCCCATCGTGCAGCAAATGATCCGGGTTGACCTGCGCACTCTGGTGCTCGATGTGCCGGAACAGGACGTGATCTCCCATGACAACGTGTCGGTCAAGGTCAACGCCGTGATCTATTTTCGAGTCATCAAGCCTGATCTGGCCATCATCCAGGTGGAAAATTACATGCAGGCCACCAGCCAGCTTGCCCAGACTACGTTGCGCTCCGTGTTGGGCAAGCACGAATTGGACGAAATGCTGGCGGAGCGCGACAAGCTCAACAAGGACATTCAGGAAATTCTGGATGCTCAGACCGATGCCTGGGGCATCAAGGTGTCCAATGTGGAAATCAAGCATATCGATCTAAATGAAACCATGATCCGCGCCATCGCCCGGCAGGCCGAGGCGGAGCGTGAGCGACGCTCCAAGATCATCATCGCCGAAGGCGAACAACAGGCGGCGCAAAAGCTATTGGAGGCGGCGGAGATCATCAGCCAGCGCCCGGAAGCCATGCAATTGCGCTATCTGACGTCGCTCAACACCATCGCCACGCAGAATAATTCCACCATCGTCTTCCCCTTCCCCATGGAATGGATAGAGACTTTTGGCAAAAAGTCCGGCGGAAAATCGGCAGGCTGACAGCAAACAAGTTTATTCTACGGATAGCTTTAGGGCCTGTTGAGATTCATCGTGATCAGATCAGACCCAAGGCGCGCATGGCCTCGGCGACGCGCACGAAGCCCGCGATATTGGCGCCCAGAACATAATCGCCCGTGGCGCCATATTCCTCGGCAGTCTCGGCGCAGATATCGTGAATGCTGCGCATGATCATGGCCAGCCGCTCTTCGGTCTGTTCAAACGTCCAGCTATCGCGCGAGGCGTTTTGCTGCATCTCCAACGCCGAAGTGGCGACGCCGCCGGCATTGGCCGCCTTACCCGGCGCAAACAGCACGCCCGCCTCCTGAAAGATGTGAACCGCATCGGGGGTGGAGGGCATGTTAGCCCCTTCCCCCACCGCGATGACGCCATTTTTCACCAGCGTGCGCGCATCCTTGCCCGTCAGCTCGTTCTGAGTGGCGGAGGGCATGGCGACATCGCAAGCGACATCCCAAATCGAGCCGCCCTCGATATAATGCGCTCCTGTGCCTTTCAGACGGGCATATTCGGAAATCCTCTCCCGCCGCACTTCTTTGATCTCTTTCACCAAATCGAGATCGATGCCGCTTTCGTCAACGACATAACCGCTCGAATCCGAGCAGGCTACGACTATGCCACCGAAGGACAGGATCTTTTCCATCGTGTAGATCGCCACATTGCCTGATCCCGATACCACCACACGTTTGCCAGCAAAATCGGTGCCTTTGGTGGCCAGCATACGCTCCACGAAATAAACCGCGCCATAGCCCGTGGCTTCCTTTCGCGCTCGCGAGCCGCCATAGACCAAGCCCTTGCCGGTCAGTACGCCTGCTTCATAGCGGTTCGTCAGACGTTTGTACTGGCCGAACATATAGCCTATCTCGCGGCCGCCAACGCCAATGTCTCCCGCCGGTACGTCAGTGTATTCACCGATATGGCGGTGAAGCTCGGTCATGAAGGACTGACAAAAGCGCATGATCTCCCCATCCGAACGGCCGCGCGGGTTGAAATCGGACCCACCCTTGCCGCCGCCGATCGGCATCCCGGTCAGCGCATTCTTGAAGGTCTGCTCAAAGCCCAGAAACTTGATGATGCCGAGGTTAACCGAAGGGTGGAAGCGGATCCCGCCCTTGTAGGGTCCAAGCGCGGAGTTGAACTGCACCCGGAAGCCGCGGTTGATCTGGACATGGCCTTTGTCATCAACCCATGGTACGCGGAAGATGATCTGGCGCTCCGGTTCGCAGATGCGCTCGATCAGCGCGTCATCGAGGTAATCGGGATGTTTGGCAACCACCCGGCCCAGGCTTCCCAGGACTTCGCATACGGCTTGGTGAAATTCCACCTCGCCCGCATTGCGGCGCAGAACTTCGGTCAGGATGGGCTCAAGTTTTTCATCTATCTGCGTCAAGGTCGGGGTCTCACTAACTAAACGGACTGCAACAAAACACGGTCGCCCATGTCGCCATTCATTAGCTATCACCCCGCAGGTCCGGAATAAACAAAAAACGTACATTTGTCCAAAATAATTAAAATGTCATACTCCAGTAAGCCGATAGTCAACACGTTGCGAGTTTGGACGGTGTGATGGCTGCCCTCTTCATATGGATGAAAGCCCACCCTAAAGCGTGTTTTTACAGAATGTAAAAAAGTTGCGTATAGGCCGATGCGAAGTCAGGAGTAGTCATGCCATCGGCGCCGTCAATCTCAAATCAGCGTTTTAGTGTAAAGCGGCAGGAGCTTCAGCCTTGTCGCCTTGCTTTCGCGAATGCGCAGCGCGTAGTAGCCGACCTGATGGAAATAGGTGACGCGGGCGCGAATGAACGCCTCTTCATCCGGGTATCCCATATCGAGAAACATCTGCTTGATGGCGTCGATCCGTTTATCGTCAATCCGCCGCACCGCCTTTTCCACCGCCGGCGAGATGCGCGCCCAGTCGCGCATCGCCGAGTCGTAGGCCGGACTGAATTCCTTTTCTTCGACCCAGAACTCAATCAAGGCATTCATCGCCGCCATGCCGTCGCCCTTGGGCAATTTGGCGATTGCGTCCAGGAGAGGCTTGGTGTTGGTTGCCTCCCAATCCTCCAGCAAAGCCTCCAGAAGCTCCTCCCGGCTTTTGAAAAACCAGTAGAAACTGCCCCGGGTAATCTTCATCTCGCGGGCCAGGCGATCGACCTTGACCTGCTCGATGCCGCCGGTAATGAGGGCGCGACGCGCCGCCATGATCCAGTCCTGCCGGGTCATACGCTGGTCTGCCGCTTTCTTGGCCATCTATTCCTCATTCGTTCCCGCTTGCCTATCTCTAGTCCATACAGTAATGTACAGTCAATCAATACAGTACTGTATGGAGATGCCTGTGGCGGCAAGAAAGCCCTCTTTTCGCTCGCGATACTCGGTTCTGTCGCTGATCCGCAATGCACTTTCCTACCATGATGGTTGGGCGCAGGCATGGCGCAGCCCAACGCCAAAAGAAGCTTACGATGTCATCATCGTTGGCGGCGGCGGCCATGGCTTGGCCTCCGCCTATTACCTGGCCAAGAACCACGGCATCACCAATGTGGCGGTGCTGGAAAAGGGCTGGCTCGGTGGCGGCAATACCGGGCGCAACACCACGGTGGTCCGCTCCAACTACCTCTACCCCGAGAGCGCGCGCTTCTATGAGCTGTCGTTGCAGCTTTATGAAGGATTGAGCCGCGATCTGAATTACAATGTCATGCTCTCTCAGCGGGGACTCATCAACTTAGGCTTCAGCCGGCACGAGATGGATCTGTTCGGGCGCTGGTCGAACGCGCTGCAACTGAATGGCATCGATAGCGAGATGCTGACCCCGGCCGAGATCAAGAAGCTGGCGCCGCTGATTGACATCTCGCCCTCGGCGCGGTTTCCGCTCCATGGCGGCTTCATTCAGCGCCGCGCCGGCATCGCCCGCCACGATGCGGTAGCCTGGGGCTACGCCCGCGCCGCTGACGCCTACGGCATCGACATCATCCAAGAGTGCGAGGTCAAGGCGGTGCGCCGAGACCGCGGCCGGGTCGTCGGCCTGGAGACCACGAAAGGCTACATCGGCGCCAAGAAAGTCGGCATCGCCGTGGCCGGCCATACCTCGGTGTTGGCCGAAATGGCCGGCTTTCGCGTGCCATTGGATAGCTGCGCGTTGCAAGCCTTCGTCTCCGAGCCGATCAAGCCGGTGCTCGATGTGCTTCTCATGGCCGGGCTGGTGCACGTCTATCTTAGCCAATCGGATAAGGGCGAGTTGGTGATCGGCGGTGGTTCCGACGCCTATAATTCCTACGCCCAGCGCGGCAGCTTCTCCACCATCGAACATACCGTGGAGGCGCTGTTGTCGCTGTTCCCGGCATTCAGCCGGTTGCGGCTGATGCGGCAGTGGGCGGGCATCACCGACATCTCGCCCGACCGCAGCCCAATCATCGACAAGACGCCGGTGGAAAACTTTTTCGTCAACGCCGGCTGGGGCACCGGCGGCTTCAAGGCCATTCCCGCCGGCGGCTGGACCTTCGCCCACCTAATCGCCACCGATCGCCCACATCCGCTGATCGAACCATTTGGCCTCGATCGTTTCCGCACCGGCGCGCTCATCGACGAGGGCGCGGCCGCCGGCGTCGCTCACTAAGGAGACTCGTTCGTGTTTGAGATCAAATGTCCCTGGTGCGGCGCGCGCGATGAAAGCGAATTCACCTACGGCGGCGAGAGTCAT
>JACFMS010000007.1:28042-28516 GCA_019455285.1 Sphingomonadales bacterium | reverse complement strand
GAAGTCTGGGCCGAATATCTCTACTACCGCACCAACACCAAGGGCTGGTTTCGCGAGCGCTGGCGGCACACCTTCGGCTGCGGCCAGTGGTTCAACGTCCTGCGCCATACGGCAACTCACGAAATCAAGGCGGTTTACAAAATGACCGACCGCGCGCCGGAGATCGAAGCATGAGCGGCCAACCATTTCGTTTGCCGAGCGGCGGCGTCATCGACCGCGCCAAACCGCTCACCTTCACCTTCAACGGCAAAGCTTATGCAGGATATACCGGCGATACTTTGGCCTCGGCGCTCCTTGCCAACGGCGTGCATTTCGTCGCCCGCAGCTTCAAGTATCACCGTCCGCGCGGCATCTTCGCCGCCGGCTCGGAAGAGCCCAACGCCATCGTCGATGTCGGCCATGACCCGCGCCGCGATACCAACAGCCGCGCCACCGCCATAGAGCTTTATCAAGGATTGCAGGCGAAAAGCGCCA
>JACFMS010000007.1:0-28032 GCA_019455285.1 Sphingomonadales bacterium | reverse complement strand
GCCAATTGCTGGCCCACCCTTGAGTTTGACATCGGCGCGCTGACCGGCCTCTTCCATCGCTTTCTGCCCGGTGGATTTTATTACAAGACCTTCATGTGGCCGCGCTGGGAATGGTTTGAAGGCGCGATCCGCGCCGCCGCCGGCATCGGCGTTAGCCCACGCCTGCCTGATCCCGACCGCTACGAGCATCAGCATCAAGCCTGCGACGTGCTGGTGGTGGGCGGCGGCCCGGCGGGACTGGCGGCGGCGCTGGGTGCCGCGCGTTCCGGCGCGCGCGTCACTCTCGCCGATGAAGGACCAAAATTCGGCGGCTCGCTGTTATGGGATCGCGCCGAGATCGATGGCAAGCCGAGCCATAAATGGGCGACGGATACGATCGAAGAATTGTCCCGCATGCCGGAAGTCACATTATTGTCGCGCACCACGGTGACCGGTTACCTCGATCATAATTATTTAACCGCGCTGGAACGGGTGACGGATCATCTACCACCCGGCAGCGCGCTCCACCTGCCGCGCCAGCGCCTGTGGCATCTGCGCGCCAACCGGGTCATCCTCGCCACCGGCGCCATCGAGCGGCCGATGGTGTTTCCCGGCAACGACCGGCCAGGAATTCTGCTCGCTTCGGCTGCGCGGCAGTATCTGAACCGCTATGCGGTGCTGGTGGGCAAACGCATCGCCATTGTGACCAATAACGACAGCGCCTATGTCGCCGCCCTCGACTTGCAGGCGGCGGGCGCTACGATCGCCGGCATCGTCGACAGCCGTACTAGCCCCGGCGCGCTCGCCGACCAGGCCGCCGCAGCGGGCATCAAAATATTTGCCGGCCACGTGGTGCGCCAGACCTTCGGACGCACCCGCGTCAGCGGCCTGGAAATCGCACCCTTGCAAGGCGGCAGCGCGCAGCGTCTGACCTGCGACACCGTGGCGATGTCGGGCGGCGTCAACCCCACCGTGCACCTGTTCAGCCAATCGGGCGGCAAGCTGCGGTACGACGAGGCGAAAAGCTGTTTCGTGCCCGACCGATCACGGCAACATGAAACGTCCGTGGGCGCGGCCGCCGGCGTCTTCGATCTGGGGGCGATTCTGCATCCCCTGCCGGTGACGAAAGCATTCTCTCCCTCGCCCACCGGCGAGGCCCATTGGCGCACACCGGAGGCCATTTCAGGCCGCGCCAAGCAATGGATCGATTTTCATAACGACGTCACCACCGAGGATGTCGGCCTGGCGGCGCGGGAAAATTATGCCTCGGTGGAGCACGTGAAGCGCTACACCACGCTGGGCATGGCCCCCGACCAGGGCAAAACCGCCAACGTCAACGGCTTGGCCTTGCTCGCCGGGCTGACCGGACGCAGCATCAGCGAGACCGGCACCACCACCTTCCGCCCGCCCTTTACGCCGGTCAGCTTCGCCGCCATCGCCGGCGTGCATCGGGGACCGCTGTTCCACATCGCCCGCACCTTGCCGACCCACGAGCTGCAACAGGCGGTGGGGGCCAAGCTGGAAGATTACGGACCCTGGATTAGGCCCGCCTGTTACCCGCGCGCGGGCGAGGATGAGCCGGCGGCTGTAACCCGCGAAGTCATGGCGGTGCGCACCGGCGTCGGCATCCTCGATTACTCACCCCTGGGCAAGATCGAGGTATCGGGGCCTGACGCCCTGGAATTTCTCAACCGCATGACGGTGACTAATCTTACGACCTTAAAAACCGGGCGGACGCGCTACAACATCATGCTCAACGAGCAGGGCATCGTCATCGACGATGGCGTCATCTCCCGGCTCGACGACAATCTCTATCTGGTCGGCACCACGTCGGGCGCGGCGTCGCGCATCGCCCTTGCCTTCGAGGAATGGCTGCAATGCGAGTGGCTGCATCTGAAGGTGTACGTCACCAACGTAACCGCTGCCTGGGGCGTCATTCTTCTCACCGGTCCCAAGGCGCGTGATCTGTTGGCGCGCGCCGGCACCGATATTGATCTTTCCGCCGACGCTTTTCCCCATATGACGGTGCGCGTTGGCGCTATCGCCGGCGCGCCGACCCGCATCCATCGCGTCAGCTTTACCGGCGAGGTATCCTACGAAATCGCCGTTCCGGCGGGCTATACCGCGTCGCTGTGGGAATTGTTCATGGAGCTTGGCCGCGATCTTGGCGTCACGCCTGTCGGTTTGGAAAGTCTTATGGTGATGCGCACCGAAAAAGGCTATCTCCACGTCGGCTCCGACACCGACGGCGCCACTGTGCCCGATGATATCGGCTTTGGCGACATGGCGCGAAAAAAGGCGACTGATTTCGTCGGCAAGCGCTCGCTGGCCCGGATCGAACCGGCCCGTGCCGACCGCTTGCAGCTCATTGGCCTGGAAAGTCTGGCCGGCAACGTGCTGCCGGTGGGCGGCCATCTACTGTCGGCTGACGTCAAAACCTTGCCTGCCGATACGGAAGGCCATGTCACCTCCACCTACTGGAGTCCGAGCCTGAACCGCCCGGTGGCGATGGCGATGCTGAAGCGCGGCCGGGCGCGGATGGGCGAAGTCTTGAACGTCTATGCGCAAGGCCGCTGGCATCCGGTCAAAGTGGTTGAACCAAAATTCTACGATCCGCAAGGAGAGCGTCTGAATGCCTAGGTTAGCCTACAGATCGCCGCTTTCGGGAACCGCAGCGCCCTTGGGCATCGTCGGCATCACGGGGCGCGGGGTGCGGCTCATTGAAAAGCCCCTGCCCGCCATGATCGAGCTCAGGGGTGATCCCGATGACGAGCGTTTCATCAACGGCACGGCCGCTGCTCTCGGCTTTGCGCCGCCCATCATCCCCTGCACCTCCGCCGCCGCCCATGGTTGGCGGGTGCTGTGGTCGCGTCCCGACGGCTGGCTCATCGTCGGTCCGCAGGGCGAGAGTGAGGCCAAGCTGGCGGCTTTGAAGTCCGCCCTTGCCGGCATCCATCATGTGGCGGTTGATGTGTCCCACCGCGCCGTGGCGCTCGAACTAAGTGGCGACAATGCCCGCCGGGTGCTGGCCAAGGGCTGCCCCCTGGACCTTCATCCCCGCGCCTTCAAGGCCGGCGATTGCGCCCGCACCATTCTGACCGGTCAGCCGGTTTTGATCCATGCGTTGAGCGATGCCCCGGCCTATGACCTTTATATCGAGCAAGGCCTGGCCCGCGCCCTGTGGCTATGGTTTAAGGAAGCGACGCGCGAATATGTTGCGTAAACCAATCCGCCATTGCGATACGCTTTATTAACAGGATATGACTAAGCCCTATAGGTAAGATAGAAAGCCGCATCATGACCCAAATGGCCGATAATTCCTTTGTCCTGACGCTGTCATGCCCCAACCGCATCGGTATTGTCTATGCGGTGTCGAAGTTTCTCGTCGAGCGTAGCTGCAACATCACCGACAGCGCGCAGTTCGATGATATGTCCACCGGCCGGTTTTTCATGCGCGTCGGCTTTATTACCACCGATAAGCCGTACACCGCGGAGACCTTGAAAAAAGAGTTTGCCGCCGTGGCCAAGGAATTCGCCATGACGTGGACACTCTATGATCCGCAAACGCGGCCGCGGGTGGTCATCATGGCGTCTAAGTTCGACCATTGCCTGTCCGATCTCCTTTATCGCACCGCCATCGGCGAACTGAAGATGGAAATACCGGCCATCGTGTCGAACCATCGCGACTCTTACAAGCTTGCCGCCTCCTATGACATTCCGTTCCAGCACCTGCCGGTGAGCAAGGAAACGAAGAAGGCGCAGGAAGGAAAACTGCTGGCGCTCCTGAAGGAAACCAAGGCTGATCTTCTGGTGCTGGCGCGCTACATGCAGGTGCTATCCGACGAGCTGTGCGCGTCGCTGCCCTGCCCGGCGATCAACATCCATCATTCGTTCCTGCCGTCGTTCAAGGGGGCCATGCCTTACCACCAGGCGCACAAGCGCGGCGTGAAACTTATTGGCGCCACCGCGCATTTCGTCACGCCCGATCTTGATGAAGGCCCGATCATCGAACAAGGCACGGCTCGGGTCACTCATGCCATGACGCCGGAAGACCTGGTGGCGGTGGGCCGCGATGTGGAAAAAATGGTGCTGGCGCGCGCCGTGCGCTATCAGATCGAGCATCGGGTGCTCTTGAATGACGGCAAAACCGTGGTGTTCCGGTAGTAATACATACTATTCAGACAACAATGGTTGTTGGAGATACCCGTCGTGTTCTCATCGTCAATAGTGCTAGCAACATGAGGGCTACTCCAAAACAAACCAATCCCATGACAGTGATGGCGGCATAACCGTAAGTACCGGCCAGCATGCCCGCGGCTGCCGGACCCAATGCCATGCCGATGGTTTGGCTAGTAACACTCATGGCGACAACACGACCGCCGGGATCGAGCGCCGCCATGGTTCCGCCAAGATAAGCCAGAAAAACCGGCCATAAAAAACTGAACAACAGCACACCCACCGTAAATGTCGTGGTCGTTCCGCCCCAGCCCACCAGACCGACGCTGACTATCGCCAGTATGATGGCAACGAGCAACGGCATGGTACGGCCATAGCGAGTATGCAGCACGGACACTGACAGCGCTCCCGCCATCGACATGAGCGGCCCGATCGTCAGCGCCTTGCTGATTGTCATCGACGTCATGCCGGCATCCACCCCCAAACGCTCAACGAAAGCCCATACCGCGCCAAGTCCAGTCCAGAAAACCAGGGACAAGCTTAAGCTCACCACTGCATCCTTCAGCGGAAAAGGTGGCAGAGTGTTGTGAATGCCGGATTCTCGCTGTTGGTAAAAACCATGGGGAATGCGCGGAACAGCAATATAGACGATTAACAAAACCAACGCTAAGAGCCCATAACCGCCGTCGGCGCCAAAATGCGCCAACACCCAGCTTCCGACGGGCACCAGCATGGCCGCCCCCACATAAGTCAGCATGTAATAAAGTCCAAAGGTGCGATCCGGATCGCGGGTGCCGCCGATAACGGCAAAAATGGTCGAAGCGATCAACCCGCAGCCGATGCCCGCCAGCAGCCGCATCATCAGCACCATGTCGAAGGCATGAGAAAAAAAGGGTATCAATGAGCCGACGATGCCAAGCGTAACGCCAACCAGGATCACCAGCCGCCTATTCCAAGCACCGCCGAATGCCGCGACGACAAAGGCGGCAACGCCAATGCCGGCCATCTCGATGCCGGCGACAAACCCGGCCTCTCGGGGCGAGAATTTAAAATCATCGATCAGCGCACCGATGATGAGCGGCTTTAAAATGGCCAAACCCGCCGAGGCAAAGCCCGAATAAAATACGGCGATCAGGGTGATGGCGTAAAATAGATCAAATCTCCTCGCCGCCTTCATGAGCGTCACGCGGCTCGCAATTTTTGCGTGACGGACGCATCGATCTGCCATTTGCCCTGGGCATTGGTTAAGGCGACGCCATAAAGCCGCCGCGCATCGTCCACTGTCAGGAAACCGTTTCTTACGTCGGCGAGCACCAGCGCCGGATCGCGGTCCTTGGGCGCGCCCCATCCGCCGCCGCCGCCCGACTGGGCGCGAAGTACGGTGCCGGCGGGAAATGGTCCGATGCCCGAGGTGCGTTCTTTGAATACCCGTTCATTGGGCGATCCGGGATTAACGATCATCTTGCCCGGCGCGCCGGTATGGCCGCCGTTATAGCCGACGGCGGTGGGATCCTTGGTGTTTTCCGAGGTGAACATCAAATAGGCGCCGGACTCGAGTAGGAGATAATCTTTTCTCAGGCCGCAGCCGCCGCGAAACTTACCAGCCCCCGCCACTTCCGGCGCAAACTCCATTTCGGTGACCCGCACCGGATAACGGGTTTCCAAGACCTCGACCGGAATGTTCGGCACGTCGCCGTTGCCGATGAACATCATGGTGGCGCCATCGGCCGCCGGCTGGCCGCCATTGCCGCCATCAACCACGTCCATCATCACGAACGGATCGCCATACCTAGCGTCGCTGCGCGCCAAGCTTAGGGCGAACATCTGGAAGCCGCCAGCCGGACAGCGGTCGGGAATGAGCCCGGCAAAAGCGCGAAACATCAGTTCAGTCAGACATTCGATGCAATAGCCGTAGGAATCCACCGGCGCGGGTCGGACGGGACTGACGATCAAGCCCGGCGGTAGGTCGAACTCCAGGCACATGGCATGGCCTTCGTTGGTGGGGTCATGGGGCATCAACAGGCCCTTTAGCACCGAGGCCAAAGTGCCGATGGTGCCGATTGCCGGCAGGTTGACCGGGCCGATGGCGGTCTCGCTGGAGCCGCGCAAGGAAAAGCGCACCCGCTCACCTTCCACGATCGCCTTCAGACAGATCAGGAATTCGCCGTTGGGGTTGACGCCATCACTATCGAGTCGGATGGACGCGCCGAATTCGCCATCGGGTATTTTGGCGATGGCGTCGCGCATGGCGCGGTCGGTTTCCTTGATGACATGGGCAATCGAGGCCCTGACCGTCGCCACGCCATACTTGGCGCACAAGCTCTTGACCCGCTCCACCCCTTGCAGACAGCAGGCGATCTGCGCTTCCAGGTCGCCCTTGACCGTTTTAGGCACCCGCACGTTATCAGCGATCAAATCCCAAATGGCCTGATTTTTCACCCCGGCCGCCATCAACTTTTGATGACGAAAACAGATGCCCTCCTGATAGACATCGGTGGTGTCCGGACACCAGCCGCCGGGATTCTTGCCGCCGATATCCGCCCAGTGCGCGGTGCTGCCGCAGAACGCCACCAGCTCGCCATCATAAAACGCCGGCATATAGACCGAGGTGTCGGAAATATGGGTGCCGGTTTCATAAGGATCATTGGCGATCATTACATCGCCTTCCTTGAAGGCGTCGCCCCAGCGGCGAATGCCGTTGCGAATGACATCGGGAAGCGCCCGGCTGAAAATGGTGCAGCCGGGGGTTTCCGCCCACAGATCGCCGGTGGCCGACATGATGGAAACGCCGAAATCCTGCACCTCGTACAAAAGCGGATTGAAGGCGGTGCGAATGAGCGTCTTCGCCATTTCCTCGGTCGCCGCGATCAGGCGATTGCGGATAATTTCGGTCAGCACCACATCAATCTTGGTCATTTCCGCTCTCCTCGCGGCTCAAGCATCAAATTGCCATACTCATCGCGCGTCACCTGCCAGCCGGGCGGCGCCAAGGTGGTGGTGGTCCACTCCTCGACGATGGCCGGGCCTTCGATCGTGACTCCCGGCGCCATGCTGTCGCGGTCGATGATCTTGGTGGCGACGAAGCCGCCAGCTTCGCGAAAATGCACGTCCCGGGTTTTGATCGGCGTTTTGCCCTTGACCGGCAGCGGGGCGATCGTCGGCGGATTGACGCGGCCGACGGCGCGGCAGCGCACCGAAACGATTTCCAGCTCGGCGTCGGCATCGCCATGGCCATAGAGCTGACGATGAGCATCGACGAATTGCCGCCGGGCGCTGCGCAACACCGTGGTATCGCTGCGCGTATTGGCGTCCAACTCGACGGTAATGGTGTACTCCTGTCCCTTGAAGCGCAAGTCCAGCCGCCGGTAGTGCGCCACTTCCGACGCCTTGAAGCCATAGCTTTGCACCGCCTTGGAGGTATTATCCTCAAGGCCGCCAAGGGTGTTTAAGATATCGCCGATGTGGTCGCGGTCGAAGGGCATGACCTTGGTCCGCGCGTCATCCTCGATATAGTCGGTGGCGAGAATGCCCCAGGCGGAGAAATTGGCCGGCGCCACCGGCACCATGGTGCGGGGAATTTCCAGCTCCTCGGCCACGCCGGCGGCAAACAGGCCGCCGCCACCGCCATAAGACAGCAGCATGAATTCGCGTGGATCAAGCCCGCGCTCCACAGTCTTGGTGCGAATGGCGTTGGCCATGTTGGTTTCGGCGATGGCGAGAATGCCCTCGGCCGCGTCATGAAGCGACAAGCCCAATGGCTTGGCGATTTTTTCTTCGATCACCCGACGCGCCGCCGCCACGTCGAGCGCCATGCGACCGCCGAGAAAATTATCAGGGTCCAAGCGTCCGAGCACCAGATGGGCGTCGGTGACCGTAGGTTCCGTGCCGCCGCGCCCGAAGCAGGCAGGCCCCGGCGATGCGCCGGCGCTTTGCGGCCCGACCCGAAAACCACGCCGATGATCGAGCCAGGCGATGGAGCCGCCGCCGGCGCCGATGGAGGTGATATCGATCAGCGAACCGAGGATCGGCCGGCCGGCGATTTGCGTTTCGGTGCGCTCCAGTATCTTGCCGCCTTCGATGATCGCCACGTCATAGGTGGTGCCGCCGACATCGGCGCAGATGACGTTGCCGTAACCCAGCTTGTCGGAGAGAAACTTGGCGCCGATGACGCCGCCGGCCGGCCCTGACATCAAAGTGCGGATGGGTTTTTCGCCCGCCGTATGGGCGTCGCACGCGCCGCCGTTAGATTGCATGATGGCCAACGGCTTGCGGTAGCCGGCGTTGCCGAGAACGTTGGTCAAATCCTCAAGATAGTTTTTCACCAGCGGCTGAATGAAGGCATTGAGCACAGTGGTGGTGGTGCGTTCGTACTCCCGCCACTCGGAGGCCAGCTCATGGGATACCGACACCGCAAGCTTAGGATAGCGAGCAGCGATGCGATCGCGAGCGGCGATTTCATGGCCGGGATTGGCGTAGGCGTGGAGGAAGGCCAAGGCAATCGCGCCCACCCCTTCGTCCACCAGATAGTCAACCTCGCGGTCAAGCGCCGCCAAATCGAGAGGCGTGATGACCTCGCCCTTGGCGTTGAGCCGCTCGCTCACCTCGCGGCGCAGGTAACGCTCCACCAAGGGCGGCGGACCTTTATAGAGATAATTGTAGACTTCCTTGCGGTTGCCGCGGCCAAGCTCCAACACATCGCGAAAACCTTTGGTGGTGATCAGTCCAACCCGCGTACCCTTCTCCTGTACCAGGGCGTTGACGCCCACCGTCATGCCATGGAAAATCTGATCAAGCGTCGCCAGATCGATGCCCAAGCGGGAAAGCCCCAGTAGGCATTGGTTGGCAAGCTCCTCGGGGATGGAAGCTTCCTTCTCGATCCGCACCTCGCCCGTGGTTTCATCCAACAGCACGAAATCCATGAACGTGCCACCGACATCAACGGCTACCCGGGAACGCGAAGTCTTGGTCATTACCCTTCCTCTGGTCATATCAGAACCTACCCTTGCATTGTGCCCGAGCGCGGCGGCTACTCAAGGTCGGCCATGAGGGATGCCGCACGGCAAGATGGGTGACTGTTTTCCGCAGCAGTTCGCGGATTTCAATTTTTTCCTTTTCTCTTCCATGAGTTACCGTATCCCATGCCGAAAAATCGCGATCCCAGCCATGGCTTGCGGCGCAATCGGCCCATGGGCATACTCCGGCCATGGCTATACCGTTGAAATTCATGCCCTATAGCGCGGCCGAAGGCTCGCTCGACCGCCGGCGACTGATCGACCTGGCGCTCTCCGGCGCGCCGCAACACGCGCGCTCAAGCTTGCTGATCGCGCCCGCCGGCTATGGCAAAACCACGCTCCTGGTGCAGCTTACGGATGCCCTGCGCCAGCAGGGATCGGCCATCGCCTGGCTCAACTGTACACGGGAAGATCAGGAACCGGATACTTTTCTCGATAATCTGGGCAACGCGCTTCAAGCCGCCGGTCTGTTTCACCGGCCGCCGGATTTCGCCATCGGCGAGATCGTCGATGCCCTGGAGCGGCGCAACGGCTGCGTGGCGCTGGCCATTGACGAATACGAAAACGCCTCCAGCGAAGGCACCGACAACCTTTTGGAAACACTGATCCGCAGCCTGCCGGACAACGCCCGGCTCCTGATCGCCTCGCGGGAAATCCCCAAGCTCAGCCTGTCGAAGCTGCTGGTGGAGAATCAGGCGCGGCTGGTGGATGCCCAGGCCTTGCAGTTCAGCGATGCCGAAGCGCGCGCGCTGATCGCCGGTCTGGCCGACAGCGGTATTTTAAAAGCCCTCATCGAGCAAAGCGAAGGCTGGCCGGTGATGCTGCAACTGGCGCGGCTCGATCTGCTCAACCGCCGCCAGACGCAAACCCCCTGGACCGACAGCGGCGAGCAGCGCGCTCGGGTCTTTGATTATCTTGCCGAACAGGTTATCGCCGCGCTGAAGGAGGAGGAACGAGAATTTCTCATCGCGCTATCGATTCTACCGGAGATTGATCTTGCCGCCGCGCTCGCCATCACCAAGCGTGGCGACGCTTATAACCTCATGCGCGGCCTGTTGCGCATCAATCCGGTCATCACCCTGATCAAGGATGAGCCGCTGGCGATCCGCCTGCATCCGCTATTTCGGGTCTTTCTGCAAGAACGGCTGGAGCGCAAAAGTTCGCCGCCCCGCACCGTGCTGCATCGCCGCGCCGCCATTCATTTTGCCGCCCGTCACCAGTACGCCAGTGCGGTCGAGCATGCGGTGAATGCCGGCGACATAGACCTCGG
This sequence comes from Sphingomonadales bacterium, assembly GCA_019455285.1. GTDB lineage: Bacteria > Pseudomonadota > Alphaproteobacteria > Sphingomonadales > Govanellaceae > PRO5. The sequence goes on along the minus strand of JACFMS010000007.1, from coordinate 17,595 downwards.
CACGCAGATCCTGGAGGACGCCGGCGGCCCGCTTCTCAACATCAGCGAAGGGTTGGGGCGGGTGCGCACCTTCATGAGCTTGCTGCCCCAGGATGTGATCAACCGCCGGCCGCGGCTGCGTCTGATGCGGATCGTTCAACAGGGCATGGAAGGCATCAGCGCCGAATGGATTTACGATCTAGAGCGTTTAAAGCAGATACAGCGAACCGAAGCCGCCCATGGCCGACCCATTGATGAAAATCTGCAGCTGGAAACGGATCTGGCGGAATCCGTCCTCAATGTCAGCGAATCGCGGTATACGAACACTGCCCTGCCCTTGAAGCGGATGGAGGAATTGAGGCGGCGTTGCCAGGCGCTATTTTTCGAAGATGCCCGCTATCTGGGCTTTGTCTCGCTGGTTGAATTAATGACCATCTACGAGTATGGCACACTGGAATTCATCGACCGGCGATTGGAAGAACTGCGTAAGCTTTATGAGAGCGCCAATTTCGCGCCCAATCTTTCCTGGGTCACCTTTCATGCCGGCGTCGTCGCCGTCCATAAAGGAGATTTGAAAAGCGCCGAGGATCATATAAAGATCGTGCTGAACCGTATGGCGGATGCCGGCGAAATGCGCAACATCACGCTGCGTCAGGAATCGAATTCCTATCTCGGCCTAATCTATTACGAGCAAAATAACCTGGAGCTGGCGGCGGCGCATTTCTCCGCCATTCCCCGCTTTCCCCCTGTGCCGCTGCTGGATACGCTGGCCTATGGCTTCGGCACCCACGCCATAGCCGATTTTTTTCTTGGTCACGAAAACAGGGCGATCGCCGATATCGATGAAGCCTACCAATATGCCGTCGATGAGGACATGCCGCACTTTCCCGCCATTTCCGCCGCCATCGCAGCGCGTCTACGCCTGCTGGCCGGCGATATGGACGGCTGCCGCGATATCATCCGCCGGGCCAAACTGGAAGAAGCCGTGATACATGCCCGGCAATGGTTCGTCCGGCCGTGGGAGGAAGTACAGGAATTGGTGCTGACCATCTCCGCCTACTGGCGCAAGACCGGCCGCCGCGAAGAGGCGTTGCAGCTTGCTGTCGACTTTGCCCGCGTCACGACGCAATGCGGACGATTGATCGCGGCGACGCGGGGGGAGTTATTGGCGGCGGAGGCGCATCTCGCCGGCGGCGATCCCAGCGTGGCGCGGCCCGCCATCGCCCGCGCGCTTGATCTCTCCCTCGGTACGGCCGCGGTTCGCCCCTTTTTGGAGGCAAGCGACGACGTGCTATCGCTGGTGCGCGACGAGGCGCAATATGAGGAAAGCCCGCGCCGCGATTGGGCGCGCGCTATCATCGATGCCTGGGCGGTAGCCTACGCGCCGCCTGGAGATGTGGAAGGCATTCTGACGCCGCGCGAGCGCGATGTTCTGTTGGAACTGAGCAAAAACCAGCCGACCAAAATCGTCGCCCGAACCCTTAACCTGTCGCCGGAAACCGTGCGCCATCACCTGAAGAACATTTACATTAAATTGAAGGCCCATACCCGCGACGAGGCCGTGGTGGAGGCGCGTAAGCAGCGGCTGATTCCGTAAGGCGGCAGCAAGCTAAATGAAACTGTCATTGCGAGCCCCACTTAGGGGCGAAGCAATCCAGTCTGTCTTGATGGATTGCTTCGCTGCGCTCGCAATGACAGTGTAACCTTTCCTAGAACCGGAAGGTTCCCTGCACGCCGTACATCCGTTTAGGACTGGAAATGCGGACGTGGGCATCGGGGCCATAAGCATTGGCCGATATTTGCGTGGGATAGCGGGCGTCCGTCAGATTATCGACATAACCGCCGATCGACCACTGATCAGTTTCCAAGAACAGACGCAGATTGACAATGTTCTTGGATGGAGTCTTCAGCGTATTTTCAGGATCCCAATAAATCCCTCCTCGCCGCAGATAGCTGGCGTAGGCGCGCAAGTCCATGCCGTCGGTGATGGGGAAACGGTATTGCGCCGATACGTTGAAGGTATATTCGGGATTTTGCGGCGATTTGTTATTCTTGAATGAGCCACTGCCATCAAAATCGTCAATCACCGCATCAGCAATGCCGATCCCCAGATTGATATCCAGCCGGTCGGTTGGCCGAGCGACGATCTCCAGTTCCGCGCCGTCGATATGAGACTTTTCAATATTGGTGACATTCTGCGATGGCGGATCCACGCTGATGAAAAACAGCTGCTGATTATCAAGCTCGATATGAAACACCGCGGCGTTGACGATCAACTGGCCTTCGAGGAACGTGCCCTTCATGCCGATCTCGAAGTTATCGGACACCATTTTGTCATAACCGCGATCGGGGCTGCCCACCGCGAAGAAGGCGTTGAACCCACCGGAGCTGAAGCCGCGGCCATAGGTGGCGTAAGTCTGAAGATTTTCCGTCCAGTCGTAGGAAAGCTGGACCTTGGGCTGCAACTGCTTGAAGGTTTCCCCCGCATCCGATCCGGCAGCGGCTGCGTCGACGGAGGTGCGCTTATCCTCCTCATAACGCAAGCCCAAAGTCAGCTCCAGCGCTGCGGTGATGTCATAGCTCGCCGAACCAAAGAGCGCCCAGGATTCACTTTTGCCTTCATCCAGGCTGGTGATGAAATTGACGCCGGTGGATTGCCCGGTGCCATCGTCAAATGGGACGCGCAGAAAGTTATCCACGGAACGATCCTGATAGAAGGCGCCAATGAGCCAACGCAGCGGCCCCTCGCCATTCGAGGCCAACCGCAATTCCTGCGTAAACGCCTCAACGTTCAAATCAAGATCTTGCAAGAGAAACGGGACGGGGAAGAAATCAGCATCGCCAAAGATATTCTGGTCGACCTTCGTATAGCCGGTAATGGAGGTTAAGGTCACGGCATCGAAGTCATAATCTACTTTCAATGAAAAATCATAGATTTCCCGGTTATCGACCAGATCGGTGTTGCGGACTAGGAACAGCGGCTTGAACTCGTCAAGCTGCGCCGTGGTAATCACTTCCGCAGACAAGCTGCCGGATTTGCTGTCGAGAAAATGTCCGCGAACATCGATTTTCAACCGATCGTTGGGTGTAAATAGCAAATTGCCGTTCACAATGTATTCGCGATAGGGATCAGCGAGCGTACCAAGAAATTCGTTTCTAAGCAGGCCATCGAAATCGCGGTACGAGCCGCTGACCCGGAAGAAAGCCTTGTCCTCAACCACCGGGCCTGACAGTGCTCCCAGTACCCGAATGTCATCGCCATCGCCATAGGACGCCTGGACCTTACCGCTCAGCTCGTTGGTGGGTTGCCGGGTGACGATATTGATAGCGCCGCCGATGGCGTTGCGGCCATAAAGCGAGCCTTGCGGCCCGCGCAGCACCTCGATGCGCTCCACATCCACCAATTCCTGGTTGATGAAGGTGGGATGCGACACTTGCACGCCGTCGATCACCACCGCCACCGGGGCTTCAGCGCCCTGGGCCTGGGTGATGCCGCGAATGGTAATATTCACTTCGCCGGGGCGGAAGGTGGTATTAAAATTGAGGTTGGGAGTCAGATCAGCAAAATTCTTCACCGACTTGATGCCGGCATCCTCGATCTTCTGAGCGGTAAAGACCGTCACCGCATCGGGGACGTCTTGCAATGATTCCTCGCGCTTGCGCGAGGTGACGAGGATTTCCTCAAAGGCTGTTGTTTCCGCCGCCAGGGCATCGACAGCGATCAATGAGGTGGTGAAAAGCAGGGCGAGCGGCAATCTCCGTTTTAGCATCATATCCTCCCGAGGCTTTATTTAGTAATTCGACACGTTGCTACCCTTGAAGTCAAACACCAACCGGGCGGAAGATCAATGCCCTTCCATGGGGGATGCCATTTCCCGGCTTGTGGGATAAGGATGAAAACACCTCCCCTTTCAATGCCTTATAAGGCGCTCCAGCGCCATCATCCAGGCGATGCGCGCCGGGTTGCACCAATCGAGGTCGCGCTGGCGTCCGGTCAATGCCGCCTTGAGCGCGCGCGTCGTCAGCCAGCCTCGTCTGAGCAGCGGAAGCGACGCCTTAAGGGAGGCCAGGACCAGTTCTGCGGCATAGCGACGGTTGAACCAGGGGCGAAAATTGCGCGCTTTTTTTGTCTCGCCGGCATACCCCGGTTGCGGACAGTCGCCATAGTATCGTTCCAATACGGTACGCCGCAGGTCACGGCCATAAAGCACCTCCACCGGCAGGGACGACGCGAAATCAAATACCTCCTTATCCAGAAAAGGCGTCATGACCACCACGCGGTCGCTCAGCATGGCGTAGGGCACCAAGGCTATCTCCCGCCGGGTGCGCGACCAAAACTGAAATGACGCCAGGGGATTTGCCGCCGCCAAATGAGGCTTGATTGCCGCGGTTAAATAATCGTACGCCACCTCATAGGAAAGCTTGTTATAGGCTTGCGGTCGCAAGGCGGATTTCCAGGCAGCCTCATCTGGCCTTAACAGATTATCCGCGATGGCTTGGGCATTGCCGGCGCGAGCGAAGCGGTTTCTGTCGTCGCTCCACAACATGCAGTTGAGGAACACATCCAGGCCGATGCCGTCATAGGCGTAATCGGCATGATCGCCAAGATACGCCATCAATGGCATATACCAGCCGTGTTCATCGGCCAGATAATGCGATCGCGCGTCTTTCTCCAACTCGCGGGCGAGCGGCGACCCTGTCAGCTCCAGGCGACGCCACGGCAGTCCCAGGGCGTCGCATAGCGCTTCGCCGATTTTCACGTCATCATTGATCCGCGGCGGCTCGGTGCTGGTGGAAACGCACATGCCGGGGCGATAGCCTTGACGCAAAAATTCAAACAGGATCAACCGGGAATCCTTGCCGCCGCTGATCGGCATCACGAAACGGGCGTGATCGGGCGGCCGGCGGCGGGCGATGGCGGTGGTAAAAAGCTCATGGAGGCGGTCAGCGGCGGCGTCAAACCCGATGCTGCTGCCGGAAGCCACGAACGCGCCGCCCGATAGCGCCTGTGCCCCCGCGCGCCAGGAAAACCGCGCGCCGGGCGGCATGGTCTTAATGGCGATAAAAGGCGTATCGTTTTCCAAAAACCAGCCCAGGCGCAGGAACACCGAGAGGGCCGCGAAATTCAGCTCCCGGGAGGCGCCAAGCTCAATGAGCTTGGTGAGCGACGGCGACAGCGTGACGCCATCGTCGGACACCGTATAAAAAACCGGGATCATGCCATAGCGATCCGAGGCGAAAGTTAAGGTTTCGCCATCCCATGACCACTTGGCCCACGCCTCGCCCAAAGGATCGGGAGCATCAATCCGGCTGGGAACGCGGCGCCAATGGTACGCGCCGTCAACAGCAGCCTTGCCGCCGCGCATCCGCACGCGGATATAGGGCGCGTCCGCCATCCCTCTTGCTGTCACCCTCCCCTCGCTCCATACTTGGCGAGCTTATCTCTAGGAATAGTTCAAATGGCGGAAATCATCAACCTGCGCCGCGCCAAGAAGACGCACCAACGGCAGACGGCGGAGAAAGCGGCAGCTGACAATCGCGCTCGTTTCGGTCGCACCAAGGCCGAGAAAGAGCAGGCGCAACGCCTGGCCGACCTTGAGGCCAAACGTCAGGAAAGCCATCGTTTGGAGGACGATTAATCCTCTTTCGCCGCCACGTAATGCTTGGGCAAGAAATGCTTGACCACCGGGCTGGTGCGCGCCCAAGCATGGCAGGTGTCAAGAAAGCTTACCCCTTCGCGGTCCTGCGCGGGTTGGGGTTGCGGCTGTCCTAACAGCTCCGCGTGCCGGCGGCGCGCGCCGGGGGCAAGGGTCTGAAACGCCACCGTCGCCACGGGCGCCAGCATTTCCACTAGATGGGTGCAGCCATGTATGCCGCCCATGATCTCCTTGACCCGGCGATTAAAGCCGGACCCCATTTTCAGGCCAATCAAGGCAGTGAACTTTGGCGTTATTGCCGGGCAGATTTCAAACGGGCTGTTATCGGTCGCCGCCTCTATCTCTCGGATGGTCAATGTCTCGTCGAAAGCGACTCTAAGCCGCATCTCATGGATGGGCGTGCCGGGTTCAATCGCGCCGCGCCAGCGGTTCTCGATCGGGTAGGTTTTGGTGTCGGTCATATGGGCTTCGACTTCCCACAGGCCGTCCAGACGGGCATAGCCTTCGCAGGTGATGTGCCGGGTGTGGAACTTCTCTCTGGGTTTGGGCGGGCTTAGGGGCATGTGTTTTCTCTAGTCCTCATCATGTCGACTGGCACCCTATCATGGCCGTCGTCTTTTACGGTGCGGCGAAAATAGCGGGACAGGGTTGCGCCAAGGTATCCCTTGTCCCCGCGGCACCCTTGGGCTAATGCCAAGAGATCATGGAAGCAACAACTAAAAAAGCGGTTGTGTTATTGAGCGGCGGCCTTGATTCGGCCACCTGCCTGGCCATGGCGCGCGCCGAGGGCTACGCCGCGCATGCCCTTTCCTTCCGTTATGGCCAACGCCACGCGGTGGAGCTCGAAGCGGCGGAACGGGTGGCGGCTGCCCTGGGCGCGGCGGCGCACAAGGTCATCGATATTGACCTTCGGGCCTTCGGCGGCTCGGCCCTGACCGCTGATATTCCGGTGCCCAAGGGCCGCTCGGTGAGCGACATGTCCCACGGCATCCCCATCACCTATGTACCGGCGCGCAATACGATTTTCCTCTCCTTCGCGCTCGCCTTCGCCGAGGTGCTGGCGGCCCAGGATATCTTCATCGGCGTCAACGCCCTCGACTATTCCGGCTATCCGGACTGCCGGCCCAAGTTCATCGCCGCCTTCGAAGCGCTGGCCAACCTCGCCACCAAGGCGGCGGTGGAGGATGGTCGGCGGATCACCATTCACAGCCCCCTCATCCACCTGACCAAGGCCGAGATCATCACCCGGGGCGCGGCCTTAGGCGTAGACTATGGACTGACGCTGAGCTGTTATGACCCCGATGACGACGGCGCGGCCTGCGGGGCCTGCGATTCCTGTCTCTTGCGCGCCAAGGGCTTCCGCGAGGCGGACCTGCCCGACCCCACCCACTACCGATCATGACCTACACCGTCAAGGAACTGTTCTACACCCTTCAGGGCGAAGGGGCGCAAACCGGCCGACCGGCGGTGTTCTGCCGTTTCGCCGGCTGCAACCTGTGGTCCGGGCGCGAGGCGGACCGGGTGGCGGCCACGTGCACCTTTTGCGACACCGATTTTGTCGGTACCGATGGCCCCGGCGGCGGCAAGTTCGCCACCCCAAAAGCCCTGGCCGATGCGGCAACAGCGCTATGGCCGGGCGGCGGCCGGCCGCTGGTAGTATGCACCGGCGGCGAGCCGGCCTTGCAACTGGATGCGGCGCTGGTCGACGCCTTCCATCAGGCGGGATTTGAGATCGCCATTGAAAGTAATGGCACTCTGCCCCTGCCTCCCGGCGTCGACTGGGTATGCGTCAGCCCCAAGGCCGGCGCGCCACTGGCGGTGACGGCGGGCGATGAATTAAAGCTCGTCTACCCCCAGGCCGACGCCCCGCCGGAAAGATTCGCGGGCTTGGCATTTAAGCATTTTTTCCTGCAGCCCATGGACGGCCCGGCAAGAGCGGAGAATACCCAGTCCGCCGTGGACTACTGCTTGAAACACCCCCAATGGCGCCTCAGCCTGCAAACCCATAAGATGCTGGGGATACCGTAAATTTTTTATGTAACTAATAGTTACATTTTTTCTTTGACAATATGGAACAATATGATACTTTATGCAAATAAAGAGCATTAAATTTACCAATGCTGCCGCCAAACAGATGCGCGCATTGGACAGGCCTGTGCAGCTGCAGATTCGCCAGAAATTGGCGCAATATGCCCAAAGCCCGCCTTCCCTGGTCAACCAGGTCAAGCGTCTAAAGGGAAGCGGCGCGTTGAGGCTGAGAGTCGGCGACTATCGGGTAATCTTTACCGAGGATGGGCAAATACTGCTGATCCTCAGGGTTGGTCACCGCAAGAATGTTTATGAATGAGAAACAGCCATGAACAAAGTCCAGGCATTTACAACACCGAGCGGCGAGGAAATGGTCATCCTGCCCCGCGCTGAATACGAGCGTATGGTGGAGGAATTGGAGGACATCCACGATGCGGCGCTGGCCGAGGAAATCCTGGCCCGCATCCGCAGCGGTGAAGAAGAAGTATTTCCGGCTGAATTGGTATATCGCCTGCTGGATGGTGACGAAAACCCGGTCCACGTGATGCGCACTTATCGCGGCCTGACCACAGCCGCATTAGCAAAAAAGGCTGGGATCAGCCGGCCTTACCTGACCATGATTGAATCCGGCCGGCGCACCGGCACCGCCGACGTCATGAAACGGTTGGCCAAGGCGCTGGCCATCGACATGGAGCTTTTGATCCCGACCCCCTAACCTCTCCCCCGATAGGGGGCGACGGCCTGGTCAGGGAGCCAAACGCCCGCCGGGAGCTTGCCGGTCTGATAGAAAATATCAATGGGAATGCCGCCCCGGGGGTACCAGTAGCCGCCAATCCTCAGCCATGTCGGCTTTAACGCCTTGGTGAGCCGCTTGGCGATCTCCACCGTGCATGCCTCATGAAAGCCGGCGTGGTTACGAAAGGAATGGAGAAAGAGCTTCAACGACTTGCTTTCGACGATTTTCTTGTCCGGAACGTAATCGATCACCAGATGGGCGAAATCGGGCTGACCGGTCACCGGGCAGAGGCTGGTGAACTCCGGGCAGGTAAAGCGCACCACATAAGACGTATCACCGTGGGGATTGGGCACGGTTTCCAGGACCGCCTCGTCCGGACTGGCGGGAATCGCCGCCTTCTTGCCCAGTTGCGTCAAGCCGGTTGTCGGTTTTTTTGCCATGGCTTTCATCGCCCCTTGCTTGCGCCCTCCGCCCGGACGGGTTAACTACAGAGGAAGACCCTTGAAATCCACATCAAAGTCGCCAATCGCATCATGGACGTCAAGAACGGCTTTATCGAGACCATCGGCAACACGCCCCTGATCAAACTGAAGCGCGCCTCCGATCTGACGGGGTGCGAGATCTACGGCAAGGCGGAATTCTTGAACCCGGGCGGCTCGGTCAAGGACCGCGCCGCCTTATACATCGTCAAGGACGCCGAGGAGCGGGGACTCCTACGGTCCGGCGGCGTCATCGTCGAAGGCACCGCGGGCAATACCGGCATTGGGCTGGCCCTGGTGGGTAATGCCCGGGGCTATCGCACCGTCATCGTCATGCCGGACACCCAGTCCCAGGAAAAGAAGGACATGCTCCGCTTATGCGGCTGCGAGCTCGTGCTGGTGCCGGCAGTGCCCTATAAGGACCCCAACAACTACGTCAAATATTCGGGCCGATTAGCCGAGACGATGGCCAAGCAGGAAAAAGCCGGCGCCATCTGGGCCAACCAGTTCGATAACGTGGCCAACCGGCGCGGCCACTATGAGACCACCGGGCCGGAGATTTGGCGGCAACTTGACGGCAAGGTCGACGGCTTCGTCTCGGCGGTGGGCAGCGGCGGCACGCTGGGCGGCGTCTCCATGTTCCTTAAAGAGCAGAACCCAGCCATCAAGATCGCGCTCGCCGATCCCTTTGGCGCGGCGCTTTATAGCTATTATAAGACCGGTGAGCTGAAGGCCGAAGGCTCCTCGATCACCGAGGGCATCGGCCAAGGCCGGGTAACGGCCAACCTAGTGGATGTGGTGGTGGATGAGGCGTACCAAATTCCCGATGCCGAGGCGGTGGCGATCGTGTTTGATCTTCTGGAGCACGAGGGATTATGCCTCGGCGGCTCCAGCGGCATCAACGTCGCCGGCGCCATCCGGCTGGCCAAGGAACTGGGGCCGGGCCATCGCATCGTGACGCTATTGTGCGATGGCGGCCAGCGCTACCAAAGCAAGCTGTTTAATCCGGCATTTTTGCGGGAAAAAGGTCTGCCGGTGCCGCGTTGGCTCGACGAGACGGTAAAACGCCAGCCCGCCTCCGACGTATTCGTAAAGTAGAGGACATCATGCCCGATAAATCCCCGCTCGTTTCCACCGACTGGCTCGCCGCGCACTTGAATGCGCCCGATGTGCGGGTGGTGGATGCCTCGTGGTATTTGCCGCAGGACGGCCGCGACCCTAAGACGGAGTATCGGGCGGCGCACATTCCCGGCACGGTATTTTTCGATGTCGATGAGATTTGCGACACCACGAGTCCCTACCCGCACATGCTACCCTCGCCGGAGAAGTTCGCCAGCCGGGCGCGCAAGCTGGGGCTGGGCGACGGCAACCGCATCGTCGTCTATGACGGCGGCGGCGTTAAAAGCGCCGCCCGGGTGTGGTGGATGTTCAAGCATTTCGGCCACCGCGATGTGGTAGTGCTGGATGGCGGTTTCCAGAAATGGCGCGCCGAGGGTCGGCCGGTGGAAGACTTGCCGCCGATGCCCCGCGACCGCCATTTTACGGCGCGGATCAATGCCGGCACCGTTCGCTCCCTGGACGAGATGCGCCGCTGCGTTGCGAACGGCGAGGCGCAGATTGTCGATGCCCGCTCGCCGGGTCGGTTTTCCGGGCAAGAGCCGGAGCCTCGGCCCGGACTCAAAGGCGGACACATTCCCGGCGCTTTCAATGTGCCGAACGGCAAGCTCTTTGATCCGGAAACCGGCTGTCTGTTGCCGGCGGATAAACTACGGGCGCTGTTCACCGGGGCGGGCGTCGACCTGTCGCGTCCCATCGTGACGAGCTGTGGTTCCGGCATTACCGCCGCCAATCTTTATCTGGCGCTCACCGTTCTGGGCGTGCGCGACGTGGCGCTTTATGATGGTTCGTGGGCGGAATGGGGCGCGCAAGAAGATACGCCGGTGGCGACGGCATAACGGCAGGGCCATGAGCAAGAAAGACACCGAGATCGTCGAGGCCGGACGGCGCAAGTCATGGACGCTAGGCTCGGTCAATCCGCCGGTATTTCACACCTCGACGGTGATTTTCGACAGCGTGGCGGAAATGGCGGAAGCCGGCCGCAAGAGCCACGAAATCATGTCCTATGGCCGGCGCGGCACGCCGACATCATTTGCGCTGTGCGACGCCTTGACCACGCTATCAGGCGCTGCCGGCACCGTGCTTTATCCATCGGGCTTGGCCGCGATCACCACCGCCATGCTGACCTTCGCCAAGGCAGGCACGAAAGTATTCATTGCCGACAATATTTATGAACCGACGCGCTACTTCGCCGATCATGTGCTCGCCAAATTCGGCGTCGAGGTGGTCTATTACGATCCGCTGATCGGCGCGGGAATTGCCAACTTGCTGGATGATCGCGTCAGTGTGGTGGTGATGGAATCGCCGGGCTCGATCACCATGGAAGTACAGGACGTGCCCGCCATCGCCGCAGCCGCGCATGCGGTCAACGCCACCGTGATCCTCGACAACACCTGGGCGACGCCGCTTTATTTCGACGCCCTATCCCACGGCGTTGACGTGAGCGTGCAGGCGCTGACCAAATACGTGGTCGGCCATTCCGACGCCATGCTGGGGTCAGCCACCGCCAATGCGCGTACCATCGACACGCTCAGGCGGCAAAGCGGCGCCATCGGCCAATGCGCCGGGCCGGACGACGTGTATTTGGGCTTGCGCGGCTTGCGCACGCTGCCGGTGCGGTTGGCGCAACATCAGCAGTCAGCGTTGACGATCGCCAAGTGGCTGCAAGACCGCGATGAAGTGGCCGAGGTGCGTCACCCCGCGCTGCCCAGTGCGCCGAGTTATGAGTTATGGCGGCGCGATTTTACCGGGGCGAGTGGCGTATTCTCGTTCGTGCTGAAGGAAGATAATGAGGCGGCGATTACCGCGTTTGTTGAAGGCATGCGCCATTTCAAGCTCGGTTTTTCCTGGGGCGGCTTTGAAAGCCTGGTGATGTTCTACCGTCACTTATCCCGCATCCGCACCGCCACCCCATGGAGCGCCGGTCCGGTGATCCGTTTGCAGATCGGCCTGGAAGACGTTGATGATCTGATCGCCGATCTGGCGGACGCTTTTAAGCGCTATGACGCCATCATCGAACATCATTGACGACCTGATCGCCGCGGAACGGCTGCCGGCGGAGTTTCGGCAAACCGTTGATGCCTATTACGTTCCCTTGGCGGTTAAAATCATTGAGCTGCATCGTCACATGGCGCGACCCATGGTGATCGGCATCTGCGGCAGCCAGGGCAGCGGCAAATCCACCGCGGCGGTGTTTCTAAAGGCATTGCTTGAAGAACAAGCGAACTTGAACACGGCGGCCTTATCGCTGGACGATCTTTATCTCTCTCATCAAGCCCGGCAGCGGTTGGCGGCGGACGTGCATCCTTTACTGAGAACTCGCGGCGTGCCCGGCACCCATGACGTTACCCTCGGCTGTGAGCTGATTGAAAAATTGACTACCGCCACGCCGGACGATATCACCCGCCTGCCCCGCTTCGATAAAGCTAATGACACCATCGTGCCGCATGACCAATGGCCGGCCTTCAAAGGCCGTGCCGGCGTGGTGATCTTTGAAGGCTGGTGCGTGGGCGCGCGGGCGCAATATCCTGATAAACTCGTTGATCCCATCAATGATCTGGAACGGCAAGAAGATGCGGACGGCCGCTGGCGGCGCTATGTCAATGACAAGCTGGCAGGCGAATACGTAAATCTATTCTCCCTGCTCGATTATTTGGTTCTCCTGCGCGCCCCAAGCTTCGATTGCGTTTATACCTGGCGGGCTAAGCAAGAAAGAAAACTGGCGGAGAAAGTAGAGCGCACCGGCATTGCTACCCGCGCGATGAACGACGCCGAGCTGCGGCGCTTCATCATGCACTATGAACGCCTCACGCGACATATCCTAGATACTATGCCGGGGTACGCAGAAGTAGTTTTTACGCTGGATCAGAAGCAGAACATTGTAGATGAGAATTAGCATTAACCACTTAATGCAGTTGTCTATTTATCGCAATGCCGCGCAGGCGCGTTGAATGCGGGTGCAGGATTCGATCAGCTCCGCCTCCGAGGTGGCGTAGGAAATGCGAAAATGCGGCGACAGGCCGAACGCCTCGCCATGCACCACCGCGACGCCCTCAGCCTCCAACAGATAACCCGCGACATCAAGATCGCTTTTGATCTCCTGACCCTTGGGCGTTTTCTTGCCGATCAGGTCGGCGCAGCTCGGGTAGACATAGAACGCGCCTTCGGGCTTGGGGCAATGCAGCCCCGCCGCCTGGTTGAGCATGGACACCACCAGATCACGCCGCTTCTGAAACGCCGCCGCCCGGATGGGGAGAAAATCCTGCGTTCCCGTCAGCGCCGCCACCGACGCCGCCTGGCTGATGGAGCACGGGTTTGAGGTCGATTGCGACTGCACCGTGGCGATGGCCTTAATCAGCGCCGCCGGGCCGCCGGCGAAACCGATGCGCCAGCCGGTCATGGCGTAAGCCTTGGCGACGCCGTTCATGGTCAGCGTGCGGTCGTAAAGCTTGGGCTCGACCTGGGCTACGGTATAAAACTTGAAGCCGTCATAAATGATGTGCTCGTAAATGTCGTCGGCCAACACCCAGACATGTGGGTGCTTGAGCAGCACGTCGGTGAGCGCCTTTAATTCGTCATAGGTGTAGGCCGCGCCGGTGGGGTTTGAGGGCGAGTTTAAAATCACCCACTTGGTTTTGGGCGTAATAGCGCGATCGAGCGCCGCCGCCGTCAGCTTGAAACCCGCTTCCATGGAACACGGCACGATCACCGGCGTGCCGCCGGCCAAGAGCGTCATATCGGGGTAGGACACCCAATAGGGGGCCGGGATCACCACCTCGTCGCCCGGGTTCAAGGTCGCCATCAGGGCGTTATAAATGGTGTGCTTGCCGCCGCAGTTGACGGTGATCTGCTCGCGCTTATAGGTCAACCCGTTGTCGCGGCGGAACTTCTCGATCACCGCGTCCTTGATCGCCGCCGTGCCATCGACCGGGGTATATTTGGTATCGCCCTTGCGGATGGCGGCGATGGCCGCTTCCTTGATGTGGTCCGGGGTGTCGAAATCCGGCTCGCCCGCTCCCAGGCTAATAATATCCCGCCCCTGCGCCTTCAATTCGGCGACCTTGCCGGTTAAAGCGACGGTTGGCGACGGCTTGATGCGGCCCAGCGAGTCGGAGATAAAGCCCACGGCTATGGTCCTCCTGAAAGGGGGGTAAAAAAAGCGGCGCCAACTTACGCCGAGAGCCTTGGGGACGCAACAGGCCTGTTGGGGCTTTAAGCGTTTACCAATTATCCGCATTTCGGCACTATCAGGGGACAAAAGGGAAGGCCCGCATCATGGCGATCTGGCGCGACAACATTGATATGATCCTGAAAGCCTTTATCGGCGGGGCCAAGGCGCGCGCCTCGTGGGCCAAGGAGCGGACGGAAGCCGCTGATTTCAAGGCCCGGCTGGCCACCATCGACCGCCGCTGGCCGGGCTGCGGCGGCCGCAGCGCGGACGCTCCCGTCTTTATCTTGTCGGCCGGTTGGCGCTCTGGCTCGACCCTGTTGCAGCGGCTGATGATGACCGCCGATGATGTCATGACCTGGGGCGAACCCTGGCACCAGGGCAACCTCATTGACAGCCTGATGGACCAGTTGCGCGCCGCCACCAACGACTGGCCGCCCGAGGAATGGATCATCGGCGATAACGTGACGGCCCTGGAGAATCAGTGGGTCGCCAACCTGTTTCCGCCCATGCGGGCGCTGATCGACGCCCATTACGCCTATTTCGATACCCTGTTCGCCAAACCGGCCCATGCCCTGGGCAAGCCCCGCTGGGGCTTGAAAGAGGTGCGATTCGGCTCTGACCACGCCGCCTACCTGCGCTGGCTCTACCCCAAGGCCAAGATCATCCTCCTATATCGCAATCCTTATGACGCCTATGCCTCCTACCGCCAGGTGATCGACCATGCCTACCTGACCTGGCCCGATGCGCCGATCCTGACCCCCGGCGCTTATGCCGCCTTATGGGTGCGGCTGGTGCAGGACTTTCACACCCATGCCGAAGGCTTGGCGGCGTTCCTCCTAAAATACGAGGACATCAAGACCCCGGCCACCCAGG
This sequence comes from Sphingomonadales bacterium, assembly GCA_019455285.1. Classification (GTDB taxonomy): domain Bacteria; phylum Pseudomonadota; class Alphaproteobacteria; order Sphingomonadales; family Govanellaceae; genus PRO5. The sequence continues at coordinate 2,556 of JACFMS010000007.1, read as the reverse complement.
CGGCGCTGCAAGCCTACCTGGGAGCGCAGTTGGCCCCGGCCGAGGAGATGAAGGTCATCCGCGGCAGCCGGGCGGGCGAGAAATCAAACTACATTTCCAAGATCGAGAAAGTGATGCTGCGCCGGGCGCTGGGCGGCTATGCCGCGGCCTTAGGTTACACCGATCAAACGCCGGCTCCATGAGCCCTTTGCAAATCATCACCGCCGCTCCATATTAGCGGGCATGACCACCGCCCAGCCCTTGCATCTCCCCCCGCGCCCGCCCCGTCCGCAAAAGTCCGAGGGCGGCATTCCGTTCAAGCTGGTGTCCGACTTCGCGCCATCGGGCGATCAGCCCCAGGCCATCGCCGAGCTGGCGACGGGCGTGCGCGAGGGCGCGCGCGACCAGGTGCTCTTGGGCGTCACCGGCTCGGGCAAGACCTTCACCATGGCCAAGGTGATCGAGGCGGTGCAACGCCCGGCCCTGATCCTTGCCCACAACAAAACGCTGGCGGCGCAGCTTTACGGCGAGTTCAAAAGCTTCTTTCCCGACAACGCGGTGGAATATTTCGTCTCCTATTACGATTATTACCAGCCCGAGGCCTATGTGCCGCGCAGCGACACCTATATTGAAAAGGAGTCGTCGATCAACGCCCAGATCGACCGCATGCGCCATTCGGCAACGCGCGCGATCCTGGAACGCGACGACGTGATCATCGTCGCCAGCGTGTCGTGCATCTACGGCATCGGTTCGGTGGAAACCTACACCGCCATGACCCAGGAGATCGAGGTCGGCAAAGCTTACGAACAGCGCGAGCTGTTGCGCCGACTGGTCGCCATGCACTACAAGCGCAACGACCAGTTCTTTCAGCGCGGCGCGTTCCGTTTGCGCGGCGATGTGTTGGAAATTTTCCCCTCGCATTACGAAGACCGCGCCTGGCGCATCTCGTTCTTCGGCGATGAGGTGGAAGCGATCCACGAATTTGATTCATTGACCGGCGAGAAGATCACCGACCTGGAAGTGGTCAAAGTCTACGCCAACAGCCATTATGTGACGCCCGGACCGACCCTCGATCAGGCGGTCAAGAACATCAAGCGCGATCTGGCGCTGCGGCTGGAGGAGTTCAAGCGCGCCGGCAAAATCCTTGAAGAGGCGCGCTTACGTGAGCGCACCCAGCTTGACCTGGAAATGATGCAGGCCACCGGCTCCTGCGCCGGGATTGAGAATTATTCCCGCTATCTCACCGGCCGCGCGCCCGGTCAGCCGCCGCCGACGCTGTTTGAATACGTGCCGGAAAATGCCCTTCTTTTCGTTGATGAAAGCCACCAGACGGTGCCGCAACTGGGCGGCATGGAGCGCGGCGACTACAAGCGCAAATCGACGCTGGCGGAATACGGCTTCCGTCTGCCGGCCTGCGTCGACAATCGACCGCTGAAGTTCGCCGAATGGAACGCCATGCGGCCGCAAACCGTTTACGTCTCGGCGACGCCGGGTCCGTGGGAGCTGGAACAGACCGGCGGCGTGTTCGTCGAGCAGGTCATTCGCCCCACCGGGCTCGTCGATCCGCCCACTGATATACGGCCGGTGGAAACCCAGGTCGACGATCTATTGGGCGAAATCCGCACCGTGACCGCCAAGGGCTTGCGGGTGCTGGTGACTACGCTCACCAAGCGCATGGCCGAGGATTTGACCGAGTATCAGCACGAGGCCGGCGTCGCTGTACGCTACATGCACTCCGACATCGACACCATCGAGCGCATCGAGATCATCCGCGATTTGCGCTTAGGGGTTTTTGACGTGCTCATCGGCATCAACCTGTTGCGCGAAGGTCTGGACATTCCCGAATGCGGTCTGGTGGCGATTTTGGATGCCGACAAGGAAGGATTTTTGCGCTCCGAAACCTCGCTGGTGCAAACCATCGGCCGCGCCGCGCGCAACGTCGATGGCCGGGTGATCTTGTACGCCGACAAGGTGACCGGCAGCATGGCGCGCGCGCTCGCCGAAACCGAACGGCGGCGCGCCAAGCAGCTCGCCTATAACGCCGAGCACGGCATCACCCCGGAAAGCGTGCGCAAATCCATCGGCGACATTCTGCAAAGCGTCGCCGAGCAGGATCACTACACGGTGGATGTTGGCGCCGACGACGCGACGCATCTTGTCGGCCACAACCTGAAAAGCTACATCGCGTCCTTGGAAAAACAAATGCGCGAGGCGGCGGGCAATTTGGAATTCGAGGAAGCAGCGCGCCTGCGCGATGAAATCCGCCGCCTGGAAGAACGCGATCTCGGCATCGAGCGACCGGCATTGCGCGAGCGCGGCGGTTGGTGGACGAAGCCTAAGGGCCGCTCCTCCGCCGGCCGCCCCGGCACCCGCGCCAAAAAAGGCAAGAGCGTGGGGTTTTGAGGGAAAAACTATAAGACCACCTCATCCGGCTCGTTTCACTCGCCACCTTCTCCTCGAAGAAACCTCTGCGAAAGCGGCGTTCTCAAAATAAAAGTCGTCATTCCCGACAAGCCGCGATTAGCGGCGCGATCGGGAATCCATGGAAATACAATACGTTGAAGGATAACTGGATTC
>JACFMS010000033.1 GCA_019455285.1 Sphingomonadales bacterium | reverse complement strand
CATGCAGGCCAACGACAGTAGCGAGAACAGCGTCAAGCCGATGAGCAATACCGGCTTGCGGCCAACACTGTCGGAAATCGGGCCGTAGAGAATTTGCCCAACGGCCAGTCCGGCGATATAGGCCGTGAACGTAATCTTGACTTCAGCCATGGAAGCGCCGAACTCGGCCGAGAGCGACGGCATGGACGGCGTGTAGAGGCTGGCCGCCAGGCGCGGCACGGCGGCCAGCAGGGTGACGATGGCAATGGTGGTTCTGAGCGACGGGGCGGCAGGCATGATGCGGCGACTATAGCGGCCGCCCGCCGAGGGACAAGAAAAAGTTCAGAAGGGTGGCGTGACCGTCAGCCAAGCGCGCTGGCGAGCTGCATGGCCAGCGACATATCGCCGGCAACCTTCAGCCGGCCGGTCATGAAGGCCATTTGCGGATTAAGGTCGCCGGACAAGATGCTGCTCAAGTCTGCTTGCGAGAGCGTCAAGGTGACGTCCGCCGGGCCGTCTTCTTGGCTGATCGTAGCGCCATCGATAATGAGAATGTCATTGCCGCCAAGATCAAACTTCACCCGGCGCGGCAGTGACGCGCCCTTTATCTTCGCCTTCAGCTCGCCAAGCACCGCATCTTCGATCATGGCCTGCTCCTTATAGCTAGATGGAAAAATCGGGCAACACGGCGGCGTGGCCATACTTCACGGAAGGACCGGCGGCGCGTATGCGTTCGCGGGCGCTTAAGGGCTTGTTGCGCGCCGCCACCTCGGTCGGATAAATGCCGACCACTTGGCAAGCTTGCTCGCTGGCCTTGGCTTTCTCCAAGGCGCCGGCAAGGCTCGTCTCGTCAAAAGGGGTGGCGGCGGAAATATCCTCAACCCAGGCGCCGGCGCCATCATTGACATAATAGATGATCACCCCGTCCCGCAAGCGGTTGGCGGTAATGACCTTGAAAATTTCGCCTTGATCTTCCATACGCCGCTATTCTCCCGTCCTGATGACCGCACTATATCACACCTTGCCGCATCTGACACGGCATCGTCTGCCCATAGTGGCAAGAATCAGGTAATGAACCGCTCAGCCGGCAGGCGGATGGTTACGGTGGTGCCTTGACCTTCGATGCTGGTGATGCTCACCGAGCCGCCATGCTGTTCGATCAGCACCTTGGCCAGCGGCAGGCCGACGCCGATGCCGGCCTTGGGATTGGTATAGGTATCCTCAATACGGCGATAGGGCTGGAAGGCGCAGGCGAGTTCGTTTTTGGCGATGCCGACGCCGGTATCCCGGCAACGAATTTCCGCCCCGCCCTTGCCGCGGCGCAGGGATAAGTGGATACGGCCGCCTGCCGGGGTGAATTTGATGGCGTTGGAGACCAGCACCATCAGCACCTGACGGATCCGCGCCTCATCGCCGCGAAACCTCGGCAGGAGATCAACGATATCGCGCGCAAGCTCCACCTTGGCTGCCGCCGCCTTGCCGGCCATGGCGGCCAGCACCGCTTCCATACAGGCTGCCAGCGAGAATTCGTGGTCGAAAAGCTCAAACCGTCCATCCTCGGAATGGCTGAGGTCGAGAAGGCCGTTGATCAAGCGCAACAGATCCTGGCCGGCGGCGTGAATATCGCGAGCGTAGGCCCGATACTCCTCGGCTTGCAGCGGGCCCAAAAGGCCGGAGGTCATGATTTCAGAGAACCCCAAGATACCGTTGAGCGGGGTGCGCAGATCGTGACTGAGAAAGGTCAGGATGCGGTTGGTGATTTCCTTCGTCGCCGCATCCTCGGCCCGCCAGGCGGCTTTGGCGCGCATGATGCAGACGAAATTGCCGTTGCTTGCCGTAGAGGTATAGGGGCGCACCGTCAGCTCCACCGGCTGCGGTTGCTGCTCTTTGCCGACCACGTCGACGATGACGACGGTAGGCTTGCCGTTCTCTACCGCCCGCTCGATCTGACGCATCGCTCGGCGGCCGTGGCCGTGGTTGACGGCAAGCAGCGAGAATAACGGATTGCCGCACACCTCGTCCCGGCGGTAACCGATCTGGCGCTCGAACTGGCGGTTGACGTCAACGACGATGGGGGCCACCGTCTGGCCATTGCTGGCGACGATGGCGATGGCCTCATCCACCTCATGGAACACCGAGTCAAAAAGTCCGGGCCGGGCGGCGGCTGGCGGGGCATTGCTGGCGCTTGGCATGGCTTTCGAGCGTGGTGACGCCTTATCTCCGGCGGCGGTCGCTCGCTTCATGCCCGTGATCATCCCCCGTCGCGCCGGATGCGCCGTTATGGCTCGATTGGCAGTCAATCCGGCGTTGACAAATACGATACCTGGTGATCTTCCTCCAAAGCGAATCGCAAATCAATGCAAAAAAAGCGGCCCGCAGGAAGGGCCGCCTTGAGGTTGTGGAGGATGCTATCTTGAACTAACGATTCACCAGGTTGTCGGCGACGCTGCAGGCGGCCGGTCCCATCAGCACCACGAACAGCGTTGGCATGATGAACACGATCAGCGGAATGGTCATGATCGCCGGCAGGCGGGCTGCTTTTTCCTCGGCGCGCATCATGCGTTCGTTACGAAATTCGGCGGACAGCACCCTAAGCGATTGGGCGAGCGGCGTGCCGTATTTTTCCGCCTGGATCAGCGTTGCGGTGACCGCCTTGATCGCCGGCAGCGCCACGCGGTTGGTCAAATTGATCAACGCCTGACGGCGTTCCGGGAGGAAGCCGAGCTCAATGGCCGCCAGGCCGAACTCATCGGCCAGCTCCGGGCTGCCGCGCTCGTTCTCGCGCGCCACCCGTTGCAAGGCGGAATCGAGGGTCAGGCCCGCCTCGGCGCAGATCACCAGCAAATCGAGGGCATCCGGCAGCGACTTACGGATGGCGTCTCGCCGCCGAGAGATCAGGTTCTTTAAATAAACGTCAGGCGCGGCGGAGGCCAGCAGCATGGCGCCCACCCCGCCGGCAAATTTCATGAATTGCGGCCAATCGACGATCTGAAAACCGAAGATGGCGACAAAGGCAATGATGCCGATGAGCGCCGGCAGCACCATCTTGAAGAACATATAGACGACAATGGCGTCCTTGGAGCGGATGCCGGCCTCGGCAAGCTGCGCGCCAATCTTCTTTTGCTGCTCCTCTTTCAAGATGTTGAAGCGGTTGGTCAACTGCTTCATCAGGCCGACGCTTTTGGCGCGATTGGTGGGCAGGCGTTTCTTGGGCGCCAGATAGCCGGCTTTAAGCGCATCACGGCGGGATTTCAAGGCCTTCAGACGGCCATGCATGGGGGTGCGGACAAGGCCCGAACTCCACACCGCAAGCATCATCAGAAAGGCCGCGCTGCCAGCGAGCAGCGTGATCAGGTCTTCGACCTTAAGGCCCAACGGCAAATAATCGGCGATCGTCATATTTCAAATGAAATCATCTTTGAGATCATGAACATACCGATGCCCATCCAGATCAGCGAGCCGACGGAAGCCATCTGCGCCCGCGGATCGGTATAAAGCACCGAGGCGTATTCCGGGTTCATCGTCATGATGATCCCGAACATAATGAACGGCAGCGCGCCGATGATCATGGCGCTGGCGCGCCCTTCGGACGACATCGCCTTGATCTTCAGACGCATCTGCTGCCGGCTGCGCAGGATCGCCGAAAGATTGCTCAAGGTTTCGGCCAAGTTGCCGCCGGTTTCCTGCTGCACTGACAGACTGATGACGAAAAACTTGAATTCTTGCGTGGCCAGGCGGTCGGTCGCCGACCACAGCGCATCGGACATGGTCTTGCCTAGGCGGATATCATCGGAGATCTTGCGAAATTCGGCGCCCACCGGGTCATCCATTTCACGGCCGACGGCAAAGATTGATTCAGTGACCGGCAGGCCCGATTTCAGGCCGCGCACAATAAGGTCAATGGCCTCCGGAAAAAGCGTGGTGAATTTCTTCTGCCGCATGGCGATCATGCGCGAGACGGCAAAGTGCGGGATGAATAGCCCGATGAAGATGCCGACTAGAATGGCCGCCGCCACCGGCAGGCCGCTGGCGATCGCCATCAGGAGCGAAGCGCCGATGACGGCAATGACATTGAACAAGGCATAGTGGCCGAGGGAAATGGTCTTGCCGGTCTGATTGAGCCGCTGGCGCAGTTCCGCCGGACGCGGCAGAAATCTTTTCAACGCGCTATCAAGACTGCTTTCGCGGGCGTAAAGCAGAAGCTTGCGCGCCGCATCGCCGCCTTTGCCGCGGGCCGAAGCGGCATAGCGCGTGCGCATCTTCGTCAGACGCTGCTGCATGGCGCGATTGGCAGGACTTAAGATGCCCATGACGAACACCACCGAGATCATCAGCACGATCGTGGCGCCGAATACGCCGATCATGATCACGTCGGGATTGATGTTATTCATGGCCTACCTCACATCGCTTCCAAGAGCGCCCGCTGCAACCCGAAGTACTCGGCCTTGGGCAGGAAGTGGGGCCGCACGCCGGTGGAGCGGAACTTGCCGCGCAGCTTGCCGTTATCATCCTCGCCTTCGAATTCGAATACGAACAAATCCTGGGTCGTAATCACGTCACCTTCCATACCGACGACTTCGGTCACCGCCTGGACGCGACGCACGCCGTCGCGCATGCGCGATACCTGGACAATGAGATCGACCGCTGAGGCGATTTGCGCGCGAATGGCCTTGGTCGGCAGATTCACCGAACCCATGCTGACCATGTTTTCAAGGCGCACCAACGCCTCGCGCGGACGGTTGGCGTGGAGCGTACACATCGAACCGTCGTGGCCGGTGTTCATGGCCTGCAGCACGTCCAGCGCTTCGCCGCCGCGCACTTCGCCCAGGATGATGCGATCGGGGCGCATGCGCAGCGCGTTTTTTACCAGGTCGCGCATGGTGATCTCGCCGTGGCCTTCCAGGTTCGGCGGCCGGGTCTCCAGACGCACCACATGCGGCTGTTGCAGCTGCAATTCGGCGGCGTCCTCGATGGTCACCACGCGCTCGCCGGGATCAATAAGACGGGACAGGGCATTCAGCATGGTCGTTTTACCGGAACCCGTACCGCCGGAGATGAGAATATTGAGGCGCGAGGCCGCGGCAATTTTCAACACCGTCGACATCTGCGGCGAGATGCTGTTGCTCTCGATCATGCGATCAAGCGTGATCTTGCGCTTGGCGAATTTACGAATTGAGATCGACGCGCCGTCAATGGCAAGCGGCGGAATGATGATGTTGACGCGGCTGCCATCCTTCAAACGGGCGTCGCACAACGGCGTCGATTCGTCGACGCGCCGGCCGATGGCGGAGACGATGCGCGTACAGATATTCATCAAATGCGGCTGATCGCGAAACTTGACGTCGGTCAGCTCCAGCCTGCCGCCGCGCTCCACATAAACCTGCGACGGCCCGTTGACCATGATATCGGTGATGGCCTCATCCTGCAGCAGAGGCTCCAGCGGACCCAACCCCAACATGTCATTGAGGAGCATGGTGACCAGGTCGCGCTGCTCCTTCAGGTTCAGGTTGATCTTCTGCTGAACCATCAGTTCGCTGACGATCTCGCTGATCTGCTCGGCCAACTCGCCGCGCTCCATTTCGCTGGCGGCGGCGGCGTCGATGTGCTCCATAAGGAGAGGCTGCAGTTTGTTCTTGGCCTCCGAAATGGTTTCCTTGCTGGTGGATTGCTTGGCGCGAGCCTTGCCCTTGCTCGACGTCGCCTGTTCCTCTTCTTCCTTGGTCAAGAGGTCATTGAGAAAGACGGTAAGCAGATCGCGGCGCTCCAGCTCGTTGAGCTGAACATTAAGCTGTCGCGTCTGTTCGCGGATGATGTTATCAATCTCGCTCGATAATTCCGCCGTAGACTTGCGTCTGGAATCGCCGGGCGGGAACGTCTTCTTGATTATGGGTTCGAGTATCTCGAACATCTTGTCGACGGATACGCCGTTGGCCGAGGCGTGGGCCGTTGCCGCCTCATCGCCGGGGCTGGAGGGGAAGGCGTTCGTCGACGATATGGGCGCACTTGGCGCGGCAGGTGCGGCGGGCTCAAGGCGCGTCACGCCGCCGCGGCCAAAGCCGAAGCCTGGTTTGCGCTGAGGATCGGGAGAAATCCCGGGTAATTGGCGACGACCGAACGACACGACGGCTTACTTCTGACCTTTTCCTAAAAGACGAGACCAAACGGATCCCGATTTTTCCTCCTCGGGCTCGCCGACGATGGTCTCGGCGGCTTCCCTCAGCTTGGCGATAATCTTGCTGCCGGGTGCCGCTTGCGCGATGAACTTTGCTTGCTTGGCTGAGGCAACGACGGATTTTGGATCAAACGGGATCAGCCAATCGATTTTGCGCTCGATTGAGGCCTCAAAATCCTTCTGATCGACTTCAACCGGGCCATTCTGGCCAAGGCCATTGACCGCGATGTATACTTTCGCCGAAGGCGCGGTTTCCTTGACGAAATTCAGCAGACGGATGGTGTCGCGGGTGGCGGCAAGAGACAGGTCGGTTACAATGATAACGTCCGTCGCCTCGCCGATGACGAACGGATGCTGCGCGGCGACATAGCGCGGCAGGTCCATAACCAGGACCTGATATTTGGCGCGCAGTTCCTCGATCAAATGGGTCATCGCCGCCGGATCGGCATGAATAGGCTCCGATACCGAAGCTTCGGCGCTCAAAATGGCAAGGTTCTCGCTTTCCTTGATCACGGCGCGCTCGACAAACAGACTATCGACCCGTCCCGGGTTATCCAACGCATCGACCAGACCGCGGGCAGGCTCCAGATCGAATACCAAGGCGCTGGTGCCGAAATGGATATCAAGGTCAAGCAGCGCGGTTGATTTCCCCATCCGGTGCGCGGTGATCCACGCCAGCGTGGAGGCCATGAGGCTGGAGCCGGAGCCGCCGCGGCTGCCGATCACGGCAACGGAGCGGTGCGATACCGCCTCCGCTACCGGCGCCGCTTCTTGCGGCGCGGCGGTCAGATGCTCGGCCTGCTCAATCGCAGCGCGGATGTCATTGGAAGAAACCGGTTTGATGAAATAATCGATTACGCCTGTATCGATCAGCTCACGGTAGAAGCCGACGTCGTTGAGAGTGCCGATGGCGATCACCGATGTGCCAGGCTCGCATACTTCCGCCAGGGCGTTCATGTCGCCCTTGGGGTCGATGGAGTCTGACAGGTCAACCACCAGGAACTGCGGCGACGGCGACGCGCCGAGCGATCGAATGGCGTTCTCGATGCCGCCCATGCTGACGTTTTCCAGCGACCAGCCGCGTTCGGCGAGGATCGGCACTAAGGCCTCGGTGGCGCTCGCTTCGCAGACAAAGGCGGCGAATTCGTTGCCGGGGGCCTTGGGGGAGTGATTTTTCTTCGATGTAGCCATTGTCGAACGTCCTTTACTACTTGGCCGGCGTATCAGCGCCGCCGCCGCTCTTTCCCGCACTGGACTTGGCCGGCCATTTGACCTTGTCGGCATGATAGCGTTCGATGGCGGTTGCCGCCTGCGTGCCATCCGGTCCAGCAAAATTGTCGCCCTCAATCAGGTCGCGGGGATTGGCGACCATCAAGCCCAGTGCCGTGGCGTTGGCGCAGCCGAAATTGGAGGAGGGGGCATTCTCATAATTCGGCCAAGCCTTCTGCCGCCAGTCAGGGCAAGAGGGCAGGGTGACCACGTAGCGTTCAACGGCGACGCGCACTGCACCGTCGCCGGCGCCCAGCGGGACGAGCGAAGGCGCAACTGCGTAGCCGGCGGTAGTTAAGTAGCGCGCCACTGCCGCGCCGGCGGCGCTATCGCCGGCGTCAAGCACCAGGCGATCGCCATAGCCGAAGTTGACGCCGTTGAGAAACCCCATAAGACCCGCGGCGGCGGCCGGAGAAAGCTGCGTTTCATTCGCCGCCATTTTCACGTCGTGGGTTAAGCGCACCATTTCAACGGCGTTGCGCTTCTCGGTCTCGCTTCCCGACCATTCGGCGTTCTGGTGCGAGCAAGCGGTCAAGGTGAGCGTCATCAGCGTCAGCGCGGCGACGCGCCCTATGGTATAAAATTTCTGCGTGTTCGCCATGATGCGTCTCCTAATTCAACATAAAGCCGGCGGGGGTAACCGAAGGCTTGCCGCTCTTGTCGATGGTGGCGGGGGTGGCGTCCTGCGGAGTCGCGCGATAGCTCTGACCGTCAAGATAGCGTTCCTTGTCGCTGGGCACGATGAAGCCGTCGTTGGGGATCGGTATTTTCTTGCCGGATACCGGACGCACGATATAGGGCGTGACAATGATCAAAAGTTCGGTCTCGCGGCGCTGGAAGCGATCGGAGCGGAACAGCGCGCCCAACACCGGCACATCGCCCAGGCCAGGAAACTTCTGCAGCTCGCGCTCGATATCGTTTTGCAACAGGCCTGCCACCGCGAAGCTTTGGCCGCTGGCCAGCTCCACCGTGGTCTCGGCGCGGCGCACCGTCAGCGCCGGTATATTGAAGCCGTTGATGGTGATCGACCCGGACGATGACAACTGGCTGACTTCCGGCTGAACCTTGAGATTGATCTTGCTGTTGCTCATCACCGTCGGCGTAAACTTCAAGCCAACGCCGAATTGGCGATAGTCGATGGTGATGACGCCATTTTCCTGCGGCACCGGAATGGGGAACTCGCCGCCGGCCAGGAACGAGGCGTGCTCGCCGGAAAGCGCCGTCAAGTTGGGTTCGGCCAGCACGGTGAGGAAGCCTTCGACATCCAACGCATCGACGATGGCGTTTAAGTCGACTTTGCCGGAAACCAAGCTGCCGACATAGCTGCCGCTATCCTTGCCGCCGGTAAAGAAATGGCGCGTCGGTTTGGTGGGGTCGAAAAAGCCGGGCACGGTATCCCCCGGCACCACCGGCCAGGCATAGGATCCCGCCTTTTCGCTGACGAACTCCATCACGTCGGCAGCGTTCTGCAAACCGATCATGCTGTTGCCGATGCCGACCATGCCTTCCCAATTAAAGCCGAGTTGCTTGGTGACGTCACGCGCCACTTCCGCAATGCGGACCCGCAAATTCACCTGGTTGGGGGTGGCGATCGACATGCGGTTGACCACCTGTTGGTCCTCGCCCGCCAATTTTAGCGCCAGCGACTGCACGTCGTTGGCTTCCTCGGGCGACTTTACGGTGCCGGTCAGCACCAGCATGCCGTTCATCTGGTGGACATCGACCTTCATTTCCGGTGAAATTTGATGCAGCGCCGATTTCAATTGCGTCAGGTTGTGGGTAACGTTGATGGTGCTGCTGAAGATCACGTCATCGCCGCCGGATACTGCGTAAAGCGTGGTCGTGCCTGGTTTCTTGCCGAAGACATAGATCAGGCGCGGCGACTTGACATGCACGTCGGCGATCGCCGCATCGGCGATGAAAACATTGGTCGCCGGCTTATCAAGCCGCACCAGCGTGCCGGTGCTGACCTCAAGGTCAAGCGATACTTCAGCCGATCTGAATACCGCCGCGGCTTCGGCAGGGCTGACAAGCGAGGCGGGACTTGCCGCCGCGATCGCCGCCATGGTCATGGCGGCCAGGGTTCGCGTGCGCAGCTTTTTCATCATATGCAACATCGTCATTATCTCCCGCTCTCAGCCTTGACGTTCTTGCCGGCGCCGCCGCGTACGACGACGACGGCGTCGCCGCCGCGTCCGCCGCTGGCGACAAGACGGCTGATATCGCTATCCCGGGTGTAGCTTTCGCCTTTTTGCGGCACTGCCGGCGCCAGATCCCCGCCGTCGGCCACAACGTCAGGATCGCCGACGCTGCGCAGGCTGAGGACGATGTCCCCCATTTCCTGGGCCAGCGCCACGCTTTCGGCCTGCTTGGGCGTAACTTCCAGAGTCACTGTCTTGGCTACGGCCGGCGTTGTTTGCTGATCATCGGCGCGCTGGTCGGTGGCGATCACGCGCACATTGGTCAGCAGGGTTTGCGAGCCGTAGTTAATTTTGTTGCCGCCGTCGTCGTTGGTGATCTTTTGCGCCAGCATCACGTCGACGCGATCGCCGGGGAAGACAAAGCCGCCGACGCCGCTCACGGCTGTCATTTTCACCGCCACGGCGCGCATCCCGGGAGTGAGCACGGCGGAAAGGAAGCCGCGATCGCCTTTCTTGACGATGCGGGTGCGGCCGATCGGCTCACCGCTGTGAATGCCGCTGCGCACCACCGCGCCGAGGATGTCGTTCGTTTCACTTCCGGTCACGCGCAGGATGTAGTCCGCCGGCACCTCCTTCAAGGGCCAGCGCTGCCAGGCAAGATCGCCTTTTTGCACGATGCGGCCTGCCGGCAGATTGGCGGCGGCGACCAGGACTTGAGTCTCGATTTTGGGCGCCGTCTCGGCGACTTCCGTCTTCGGCTGTTCCGAGGTTAGCCAGCTGCGGGCCAACAAGGCGGCAATGCTGGCAATCACCAATGCCGCCACGATGAGAACGATACTTCGCGTATTGAGCGTCATTTCGCGTTATTCCTCTGCCGTTTGCTGCGGCCGCTTCCTAGCCGATCAACCCGGCCCGGGCACCTAGAACCCAGGCCACGTAAAGCCCGCCGGCGGCAATGCCCATGCCATAAGGCACCTTCGGAGCCGACATCGTAGAGCTTAAGGTGTTTACAATCGGTGAAGTTGTGGCATTAGCCCGGGCTTTCTCGCGCACCAAGACGCCAAGGCTGACCCCGCCGCCGACCAGAGAGGTGATAAATAAGAACATAATTACCAGCTGTGGCCCCGCCCACAGCGCCACGGCGCCCAGGAGTTTGACGTCGCCGCCGCCCATGACGCCGGCGGCAAACAGCCCGGTGGCGCCGGCGAACACCAGGCCGGCCACCAGCACGGCCGACCAGGACTGGCGCCAGACGTCGCCGTAAAGCCGCGCGCCGCCATCCGCCAGGGCGTATTCGGTCAGCATCAGAATCAGCCAACCGCCGGCAACCGCCAGGCATAGCCAGTTGGGGATGATGTAGCGGCGGGCGTCGCTGATTGCCGCGGCAACCATTAGCGCCGCCAGCACGGCCGGCAGCAGCAGTTCCGCCATTGCGGGAAAACCCATTTCACCCTCTTGCGTCATCGCGTGGCGACGGATGGGAAGAATCCGCCGCCCTTCATTGTCATTGGTGCGGCCCGCTTGACGCGAACCGAGAGACACAAACGGCTCCGGGAATAAGGGACCCGGAGCCGTTTGATAGCGTTGGAAAAATGACCCCAGGCCGGGGATTAGCCGGCGGCGGTGGCCAGTTCGTCGTTCACCGTTGTAAAGGTGGTCGACAACGAAGAACCGACGTTGGTCAGGGCCCCGATCGCGACGATCGAGATGAGAGCGGCGATCAGACCGTATTCGATAGCGGTAGCGCCGGCCTCATTTTTACGAAGTCTTTTCATAAGATTGATGAGCATCACTCGTCTCCAGTTGCCAAGTTATGGTGATGCCACTATCGCGGAAATGTCTGAAGAAATGGTTAACGTGATGGGGCCAAGTTTAATTCTTTTTTGCCACGAGAAAATGTTGGCGTTTTTTATTCGGTGGCCCGGGTGACCAGGACGATCTTCCGGGGCGGGGCGCCGGCCGGGCGGGTAATGACCGCAAAGCGCAGCCGCTGGGCGATTTCCCGGGCAAAAGCCAACCGCAAGTCATACATCGGCGAAGGCCCCACGGCGGTCGCAGCGGCGTCTGAGCGGGCAATTGGCGCCCGCACCTCCACCGCGCCGGTGGGCAGGGTGTGGATGGTCACTGTCAGCGTACTATGGGGGGCGCTTTCGGCAATGACCGCACCCAAGATATTCGCCAAGCACGCCTCCAGATAAGTGGGATCGCAGGCAATGATGGCCGGCACCGCCTCGTCCGCCAGGCGCACCAGCACCGGTTTTGCCGCCGCCGCGGACTCGGTGGCGGCCATGGCGTTGCGCAGAGCCTGAGAGACGCCGACGGAGCGGATCTTCAGGGCGCTCTTGCCAGATACCAACGGCGCATACTCGAGAATGTCCGAGATCATCCGGTTTACCGTTTGCCCGGCGGCGACGATGCGATTCGCGTAATCCCGGTAATGGGGGTCGACGGCGCCCAGGCTGCCCTGGGCGATCATTTCGGAAAAGCCCAAGATGGCGTTCAAAGGGGTGCGCAATTCATGACTTAAGTTCTGCACCGCCGACAGCATCGCAGGGTCGATGGCGGTTGAGGTCGCGCTGTTCGTCGCCGGCGCGATGGCCGGTTGGCGGCGGAGGACGGGGGGATTCGGCTGCGGCGCAGCCAGCGGCCCGGCCAGGACAGCCGCCCCGCGGTAGCCCTGGAAGCGGCCATTATCAATGTCAAAGACCGGCACCGCCGCCAGCCGCCAGCGGTTCACGGCGGGGCCTTGCGCCCGGCTTTCCACCTTCAGATCGGCAAAGGGGCGCCATCGCCCGAGCGCCTCTTCCAGGACGTTGCGCCCCGGCTCGTCGTTGGCCGGCTTCAATAGCTCGGGTAAGGAAGCGCCGACCAGCATCGCCGGCGGCTGACCGAAGGCGGCGGTGGCGCCGTCCGAGACATAGGTCAGCCGGCCGCTGCGGTCGGTTTCCCACTGCCAATCCGCCGCCGTGCGGACGAAATCCTGCAACCGCCCCCGATTGCGGCGAATGGCGGCCGCGGCTAGGTCCAGATCATGAAATGATGGCTCAGGGGCGGCGGCAGCCGGCGGCTCGACCGCCGTTTCGGCCATGGCCGGCTCTGCTTTGGCTTTCGCCTCAACTGGCTCCGCCACCGGTATCGGCTTGGCCGTAACTTTGGCCGGCCTCGGTTCAGGAGACAATTTTTCCCCTTCCAGCAGGGACTTAACAGCCTCGGGCAGATCGCGGCGGCGGAGCAGGCGGCTGCGCGCGGCCAGCGAACCGGTGCGGGCAATATCGACCATCAGCGCCGGCGACAGGGCGGCGTGCTCGATCAAGGGACCGCAGACCTCGTCCACGTCCTCGGTCAGCAAGCGCACCAGGGGCTCCGGCGGGCTATCCATGGAATAAAGCTGGGCCGCCAAATCGCGCCGAAGGGAAAGGGGGATCTTCGGTCTGAGCAGGTGCAAGACCTGATAAAGCGTCTCGCGGTCGGAGTCGGCAGGGGGTAGCCGCTTGTTCAAAAATAGGTCGCATAGATGGCGAAACAGCAGCGCGCGGCTTTCCGGCGAGCGGGAAACCGCCAGCTCAAGAAGCCTGCCGACAGCGCTGGCCGGGCGGCTGCCACTCCTTATAGAATCTATCGCCATATCCGCATTCTGGCATACTTCCAGGGGGGCGCAAAGCGCTCCCAGGGGCGGCCCGGACAAATTTTCCCTGTGTAATATTATTGCTGAAATGGCGTCCGAAGTAGTCTTATATTATAGCCCTAACAATAAGGACATTCATGAACAAGGTTAAGCTGGACGACATCGATCGGCGTCTGCTCGCCATCCTGCAGGATGACGGCCGGGTGACCAACGTCGACCTGGCGGAGCGGGTGGGCATCACCGCCCCGCCGTGCCTGCGCCGGGTGCGGGCGCTGGAGGAGGCCGGGTATATCAAGGGGTACCACGCCGAGCTTGACGGCGAGGCGTTGGGCTATGAGATCATCGTATTTGCCATGATCGGTCTGCACAGCCAGGCCGAGGCCGACCTGCGCGCTTTTGAAGCCAGGGTCGCCAAGTGGCCGCTGGTGCGCGAGTGTTACATGCTGAACGGCGAGATCGATTTCATCTTAAAAATTGTCGCCCGTGACCTGCACCAGTTTCAAAGCTTTCTGACCGGTCACTTGACGCCTGCCCCCAATGTCGCCAGCGTTAAGACATCGCTGACCATACGCTGTTCGAAAAAAGTGCCGAGCGTTCCCTTTGACGACCTCTAAATCATCTTCCGTCACGCGGCTACTTCCTTGCCCGGTGGTTTTTTCATGAGCCCGGCGCGCAAGTTGTTATTCACGCTGATCGGCGTCTTGATTGCGGCGGCGCTACTCTACCGCCTGCAGCTGCCGTCGCCGGATGATAAAAAAACAAAAAGCGGCGGCGAGACAACCGAGACCGGCGCATTGCCCAAGCTGCGGCTGCCCGATGCGGTAACGCCGCTGGCCTACCGCCTGCGCTTTGCCATCGATCCGCAGGCGGAACAGTATTCGGGACATGCGGAAATCGATGTCGAGCTCGCTGCGCCGACCCGGCGCATCGTCCTCAACGGCAAGGGCTTGAGCGTTCGTCAGGCGCGGGTCTTTACCTCGGGAGGAGAAGCCGTCTCGGCCGCTTATAGCGAAATTGCCGGCACAGGATTGGCGGAGCTGCGCCTGCGCCGCCCAGTGGATACCAAGCTCGCCACCATTGTCTTTGACTATACCGCTTTCTTTGGCGCCCTTGAGGGCGTCTATAAAGTGGTCAGCGGCAATCAGCCGCTCGTATTCACCCAGTTCGAAGCGACCTCGGCGCGCATGGCCTTTCCCGGTTTCGATGAGCCGCGCTTCAAGACGCCCTATCATGTGTCGTTCCGCGTACCGGCCGGGCAAACCGTTGTCGGCAACACCCAGGTGGCGGTGGAGCGGCTGCTGGGCGACGGCCACAAGATCGTCGTTCTGGCGCCGACGGCCGCCTTGCCGACCTATCTTGTCGCTTTCGCCGTCGGTCCGTTGGAGATCGTGGACGGTAAGACCATGGCCGCCAATCAGCACCGCACCGCCGCCGTTCCGTTGCGGGCGGTAACGCCGCCCGGCAAAGGCGATCTGGCGCGCCCGGCGCTGGCGCGCACCGAGGATATCCTGACCGCCATCGAAGCTTATACCGGCATTGGCTACCCTTACGCTAAGCTCGATCTCATCGCCGCGCCGGATTTTGCCGCTTCGGCGATGGAAAATCCCGGAGCCATCGTTTATCGCGACAGTCTGTTGTTGCTGGGCGATGCGCCGTCCCCGGAGCGGCTGCGAAGATTCGACAGCGTTCATGCCCATGAACTGGCGCACCAGTGGTTCGGCAACTTGGTCACCTCGGCGTGGTGGGAGGACATTTGGCTCAACGAATCGTTTGCCGATTGGCTGGCGGCCAAGATGCTGACTCGCCTCCATCCTGACCGAGGCTTCGACAAGGACATCAACCGCGGCGCCCGCACCGCCATGGCGCTCGACTCCGGCGCAAATGTGCGCGCCGTGCGGCAACCGATCCGCACGCAGCAAGATATCGACGCCGCCTTCACGCCGATTACCTATGAGAAAGGGGCGGCGATTCTCGCCATGTTTGAATCCTACATGGGGGCCGATAAATTCCGCGCCGCCATCGGGCGCTACTTGCAGAAACATGCCGGCGGCACTGCTGCCACCGAGGATTTCCTGAAGGCGATCACCGAAACCATGGGCGAGGAAAGCGTAGCCGCCGCTTTGAAAAGTTTTATCGATCAACCGGGCGTACCGCTGGCGACGGTGGAATGGAGTTGCCCGCAAACCGGCGTGACAATCAATGTATCGCAATCGCGCTATCGTCCGCTCGGCGCGCCGGCTGACGCCGACGCGTTGTGGTCAATCCCGATGTGCGTCCGTCTGTTAAATCAGGACGGCAAGGACGCTACCGAATGCATCATGGCCAAGCGCCAGCATCAAACCTTCTATTTGCGGGAAGCCAGTTGTCCGTCTGCGATCGTGCCCAACGCCGGCGGTCGCGGCTATTACCGCTGGCGTCTATCGGCCGAGGACTGGCGGTACTTGGGCGATCGCGCGGCGCGGCTGCAACCGGCTGAAGCTTTATCTTTCGCCGATAACTTGTCGGCGGCGTTCCGTGACGGCTCGCTCGTCTTCGGCGATTATTTGCCGCTGATCCGCCAATTGGCGGCCAGCGCCGATGACGATGCGGCCACCGTGTCCATCGCGGATTTGAAATTCCTGCTGCACAACATCGTGCCGCAGGACGCGCCGGCGCAAGCCGCCGCTCGCGCGCTGATCGCTGATATTTATCGGCCGCGGCTGGAAGTCGGGCTTGAAAATCTTGATGCTGAGACGTCGGATGATGGCGATGAGACTCGCGAACCGCTGCGGCGATTGCTCAGTCTATACATTGTGGATTTGCAGGATCCGGCGATCACCGCCCTGATGGCGGCGCGCGGCAAGGCGTATCTGGGATACGGCCGCAGCGCTGCTGATGCGAAGGCCGTGGCCAGCGACTTCCGCCGCGTCGCCTTCAGCGCCGCCCTGATAGCAGAAGGATCGCCCTTCGCCGAGCATCTGCTCGCCGCCATGCAAGGCCAGGATGATCCGGCATTGCGCGAAGATGTGGTCTTGGCGCTGGCCGCCACGCCGCACGCAGAGACGATTGGTCGCCTTCTCGACTATCTCTTAACGCCGCAGGCGCGGGGCGATGAATTGCACCGCAGCTTTGCCGTGTTGGCGCATAACTCTGCCGCCGCGCCGTTGGTCTGGCCGTGGCTGGTTACCCATCTCGACGCCATTCTGGCGCGGCTGCCGGACTGGCGGAAAGGCGAGGTGGCGACGGCGGCGGCCGGGTTCTGTCAGGACGAGGATGCGATTATGGTGCAGCAGGCGCTGCAGGATCGCCTGGCGGCCATCGGCGCCGAGCAACGGTTGGCCGAAACCGTCGCCGCCATCCAGCGGTGCGCGGCGCTGAAGGCGGCGGTATCAGAACAGGTCTTATCGGCGTTCGGCATAGCGGCGGCGGTAGCGCCGGCGCCGCTGATGCCGGAGATCAAATGAATTCGATATTGACGACTTCGTAGTATTTGTCGCCGCCCGGCGTGATGACTTCTACCTCCTCGCCGACGGCGCGGCCGATCAGCGCCTTGCCCAACGGCGAGGTATAGGAGATCCGCCCGTCCTTGACGTCCGCTTCATGGGCGCCGACAATTTTGTAGCGGATCTGTTTGTCGTCCTCGTCCGCCACCGTAACGGTGCAGGCGAACATTACCCGATTGCCGGACAAATCGCGCGGATCAATGACCTCGGCGCGGGCGAGCTGGCTTTCGAGCTCAGTGATTCGCGCTTCGATGAAGCCCTGCTTTTCCTTGGCGGCGTGGTATTCCGCGTTTTCAGAAAGGTCGCCATGGCCGCGCGCCTCCTCGATCGCCCGGATGATCGCCGGCCGCTCCTTCGACTTTAATTCCTTCAACTCGGCTTCGAGCTTCTGGAACCCCTCGATGGTCATGGGAATTTTTTCAACCATCGCCAATCCGTTTCTTAAATTTATCAACCAGTTGCAAATAAAACCCCGCCCGACAACCGTATGGTCGTCGGCGGGCGCTAATCCCCACGCCAATCCATCAGCGGACGCGTTAAGACGGGAGACCAATATAGGATTGAAGCGGCTCCACTTCAAGCGCGCCTGAGCGCAAGGTTTCGATGGCTTCCACCGCGGCGATGGCCCCGGCCACCGTCGTGTAGTGGGGGATGCGGTTCATCAATGCGGTACGCCGGATATCGTAGCTGTCGGCGATGGATTGCGCCCCTTCGGTGGTGTTGAACACCAGTTGCACCTCGCCGTTCTTCATGGCGTCGACGATGTGCGGCCGGCCCTGCATCACCTTGTTGACCCGGCTGACCGCCAGGCCGGCCTGTTCCAGGAAGTCCGCCGTGCCGCCGGTGGCGATGACCTTGAAGCCCATGGCCAAGAGCTTGCGCACGGCGTCGATGAGGAGCGGCTTGTCCAGATTGCGCACCGAGACGAAGACGGTGCCGCTGAGCGGCAGGGTGACGCCGGCGGCGAGCTGGCTCTTGGCGAACGACTTGGCGAAGGTGCGGTCGAGCCCCATGACCTCGCCGGTGGAGCGCATTTCAGGGCCAAGCAGGATGTCGACGCCGGGGAAGCGAGCGAAGGGGAACACGGCCTCCTTGACCGCGATATGGGGAAAGCCGTCGGCGGGCAGGGTAAAGTCGGCCAGCCGTTCGCCGCCCATGATCCGGGCGGCGATCTTGGCAATCGGCGCGCCGATGGTCTTGGCCACGAACGGCACCGTGCGGCTGGCCCGGGGATTGACCTCCAGGATATAGACCGTCCCGTCCTTGACGGCATATTGCACGTTCATCAGACCGACGACGTTCAAGGCCTTGGCCAGGGCCTCGGTCTGCTGGCGGATGTCGGCAATGACCGTATCGGGCAGCGAGTAGGCTGGCAGCGAACAAGCCGAATCGCCGGAATGGATGCCCGCCTCCTCGATGTGCTGCATGATGCCGGCGACATGAACGGTTTTGCCGTCGGCCAGGGCGTCCACATCGACCTCGATGGCATTGGCAAGATAGCTGTCGATCAGCACCGGGCTGTCGCCCGACACCATGACCGCTTCCGCCATGTAGCGCTCCAGCTGCGCGGTGTCGTAGACGATCTGCATGGCGCGGCCGCCGAGTACATAGGATGGACGAATGAGCACCGGATAGCCGATGGCGTCGGCGACGGTCCGCGCTTCCTCCAGCGAGGTGGCCAACCCGTTTCTCGGCTGGCGCAGGCCGAGCCGGGCCAGCAGCTCCTGGAATCGCTTGCGGTCCTCGGCCAGATCGATGGCGTCGGGCGAGGTGCCGAGGATCGGCACCTGGGCCGCCTCCAGCGCCTTGGCGAGCTTCAAGGGCGTCTGGCCGCCGAATTGCACGATGACGCCCAGGAACGTCCCTTTCGATTGTTCGGTGCGGATGATCTCCAGCACGTCCTCGGCGGTCAGCGGCTCGAAGTAGAGCCGGTCGGAGGTATCATAATCGGTGGAGACCGTCTCCGGGTTGCAGTTGACCATGATGGTCTCAAAGCCGGCGTCGGAGAGCGCGAAGGCGGCGTGGCAGCAGCAGTAGTCGAACTCGATGCCCTGGCCGATGCGGTTGGGGCCGCCGCCCAGGATCATGATTTTCTTGGCGTCGGTGGGCTGCGCCTCGCATTCCGCGGCGCCCAGGAAATCGGTCTCGTAGGTCGAGTACATGTAAGGCGTGCGCGCCTCGAACTCGGCGCCGCAGGTGTCGATGCGCTTGAACACGGGATGCAGGTTTAGCGCCTGACGCCGTGCGCGCACGTCGCTTTCCCTCAACTGCGTCAGCTTGGCCAACTGGGCATCGGAAAAGCCCAGCATTTTCAGCCGCAAAAAGCCCTCGCGGTCGGCCGGCAGGCCATTTTTCTTAACGTCATTTTCAGCGTCGATGATGAGTTCCAACTGGCGCAGGAACCACGGCTCGTAGTGGGTGACGGCATGAACGTCCGCCACCGTCAGGCCAAGACGCAAAGCCTGTCCGGCCACCAGCAGGCGGTCCGGCGTCGGACGCGCCAGCGCCCGCAAGATCGCCTCGCGGTCCGGGCTGTCGGGATCAACGCCGGGAATGGCGATCGCATCCAAGCCTGTCAGCCCGGTCTCCAACGAGCGCAGCGCCTTTTGCAAGGATTCCGGAAACGAGCGGCCGATGGCCATGGCCTCGCCCACCGATTTCATGGCGGTGTTGAGAAGCGGCTCGCTGCCGGGAAATTTTTCAAACGTGAAACGCGGCACCTTGGTGACCACGTAATCGATGGTCGGCTCAAACGAAGCCGGCGTCGCCTTGGTGATGTCGTTGGTCAATTCATCGAGCGTGTAGCCCACCGCCAATTTCGCCGCCACCTTGGCGATGGGAAAGCCGGTGGCCTTGGACGCCAATGCCGATGACCGTGAGACGCGCGGATTCATTTCGATGATGATCAGCCGCCCGTCTTTGGGATTGACCGCGAACTGCACGTTGGAGCCGCCGGTCTCGACTCCGATTTCGCGCAACACCGCGATCGAGGCGTCACGCATGCGCTGATATTCTTTGTCAGTCAGCGTCAGCGCCGGGGCGACGGTGATGGAATCGCCGGTGTGCACGCCCATGGGATCGACGTTCTCGATGGAGCAGACAATGATGCAGTTGTCCGCCTTGTCGCGGATCACTTCCATCTCGTACTCTTTCCAGCCGAGAACGGATTCCTCCACCAGCACCTCGTTGGTGGGCGAGGCGTCGAGGCCGCGGGCGACGATCTCATCGAATTCTTCGCGATTGTAGGCGATGCCGCCGCCGGTGCCGCCAAGCGTGAAGCTGGGGCGGATGATCGCTGGTAATCCTACCTGCTCAAGGGCCTCGCCGGCTTCAGGTAACGAATGCACGATGACGCTTTTCGGCGATTCAAGACCAATCTTGGTCATCGCTTCGCGGAACAACTCGCGATCCTCGGCCTTGGCGATGGCTTCCTCGTTGGCGCCGATGAGAATGACGTTGTGCTTCTTCAAGGCGCCGCTTTTGGCCAGCGCCAACGCCGTATTGAGCGCCGTCTGGCCGCCCATGGTGGGCAGAATGGCGTCGGGCTTTTCGCGGGCGATGATTTTTTCCACCATCTCCGGCGTGATCGGCTCGATGTAGGTAGCGTCGGCCATTTCGGGATCGGTCATGATGGTGGCTGGGTTCGAGTTCACCAGAATGACGCGATAGCCTTCCTCGCGCAGCGCCTTGCAGGCTTGCGCGCCGGAATAATCGAACTCGCATGCTTGGCCGATGACGATCGGGCCAGCGCCGATGATGAGGATGGAGTTGATGTCAGTGCGCTTAGGCATATGATGACTCAAAGAGGCCCTCCCCCTTGAGGGGGAGGGAGGGGAGAGGGTGAGTAACATGGTCCAAAGAAATCGTGCAACGATTAGCCATGCCCGTCAGATGCGGTCTGCTCCGACCATTGCCGAGAAGGCATTGTGGAAAGAACTGCGCGCCAAGCGATTTGCAGACGTGAAGTTTGCGCGGCAGGTTCCCATTGGTCCCTATGTTGCCGATTTTGCCGCTCGACAGCGCCGGCTGGTGATTGAGCTCGATGGCGGACAACATGCTCAGGCTGGCGAACGCGACGCTGTGCGCACGGCGTTTCTGGAAAGCCAAGGCTTTCGCGTCATTCGCTTTTGGAATTCCGAGATTCTGGCGAATATGGAAGGCGTTCTGATGGTCATCGCAGAGGTGCTGAAAGAGCCCCCTCTCCCTATCCCTCCCCCCGTGGGGGGGAGGGGAAAGTAAGGATATCGTCTGCGACTCTTTCCTCATTTCTTGTGCTCTTTCACCAGATCCATGAAGCGGTCGAAGAGGTAATGACTGTCCTGGGGGCCGGGCGACGCTTCGGGGTGATGCTGCACCGAGATCACCGGCTTGCCGGCGACGGACAAGCCGCACACCGTGCGATCGAAAAGCGAGATGTGGCTGACCTTGACGTCTGGCGGCAGGCTATCGGCGTCCACCGTGAAGCCGTGATTCATGGAGGTGATTTCCACCTTGCCGGTGGTTAGGTCTTTGACCGGATGATTGGCGCCGCGATGCCCCTGGTGCATCTTCACCGTGCGGCCGCCCAAGGCAATGGCCAGCATCTGGTGGCCAAGGCAGATGCCTAAGATCGGTTTGCCGGTGGCCAGCAGCTCGCGGATCACCGGCACCGCATATATGCCGGTGGCCGCCGGATCGCCTGGGCCATTGGAGAGCACGACGCCATCGGGTTGGTGGCGCAAAATATCGTCCTTGGTGGCGCTGGCGGGGACGACGGTTACCCGTGCGCCGGCGCTGGCGAGCGAGCGTAAGATGTTGCGCTTGACGCCGTAATCCACCACCACGACATGCGCCTGGGGCGCGTTCAGCCGGCTATAGCCGCCGCCATTGTCGAAGCTCCAGCGGGTTTCCTCCCACGCATAGGTCTGCCGGCAGGTGACGTCCTTGGCCAAGTCCATGCCTTCCAGACCCGGCCAGCTACGGGCTTTCGCCGCCAGCGCCGGGATGTCGAAACGGCCATTGGGACGATGGGCGACGACGCCGTTGGGCGCGCCGTTCAAGCGGATGAGGCGGGTCAGCCGACGGGTGTCAAGCCCGGCGATGCCGATCAGGTTCTGCCCCTTCAACCAGCGGTCGAAGGCCGATTGCGCCCGGTAATTGGCCGGCTCGGTGACCACATTGCGCACGATGAGCCCGCGTGCGGCGGCGGTTGCGGTCTCGATGTCGTCGGCGTTGGTGCCGACGTTACCGATGTGGGGAAAGGTGAAGGTGATGATCTGCCCGGCATAGGAAGGATCGCTCAGGATCTCCTGATAGCCGGTCATGGCGGTATTAAAGCAGACCTCGCCCACGGCATCGCCCGCCGCGCCGAAGCCTTTGCCCCAGAACACCGCGCCGTCGGCCAGAACGAGGGCGGCGGTGGCGTCAGGCGTCGGCGGCGTCAGCGCTTGGGCGTGATCGGACATGGTACCACCTTAAGGGTTCCGCTTAGAGTTAAAGAACTGCGGGAAACGCCCCCGGTCGCAAGCGATTGAAGATGCTTGCCTGCCGGGGCCTCGCGGATCAGCTCAAGACGCCCGGTCGGAGGTGGGGCGAGCCAGCGCAAATTGGCCGGAAGATACGGGATGCCCCCACCCCCGTCAAGGATAACGAAATAAAAAATATTCTTACTTATCAATGAATTATTTTATTCGTTCTGAAATTGCTTCAGGCCCGGGTTTGAATTAGAGTCGACGGCTTACGCGGAGTAATATGACATCTGGGTTGCGGCGAGGGTGCGGTTACCCGCCCACGCTTTGCCGGAAGGGGGAGTTGATGTTGCAGGACAGGTTGAAGGAAGCGCAAAAAGAAGCGCTCAAAACAGGCGACAAGGAGCGATTATCGACGCTGCGCTTGATCCTGGCCGCCATCAAGAACCGTGAAATCTCCTTGCGTGGCGATGGCAAGGGGCCGATTAGCGATGACGGTATCATCGAACTCCTGCACACCATGATCAAACAGCGCCGCGAAAGCATCCGGCTCTATGAGCAAGGCGGCCGCACCGACCTGGTGGACAAGGAAAAGAGCGAAATCGCCGTCATTGAAAAGTTCCTGCCGGCGCAGCTCACGGCGGAGGAGATCAACGCCCTATGCGCCCAGGCGGTCAGCGAGCTGGAAGCCAAGGGCTTGAAGGACATGGGCCGGGTGATGAGCCTGTTGAAGGAGCGGCATGCCGGCAGCATGGATTTCAACAAGGCGAGCGCCGAAGTGCGGCGACTGCTGTCCGCCTGATACGGTTACTTTCCGATTTCGCTTAGGAGGGGCATGTCGGTATCCCCCGCATACCTGGATGACCTGCGCCAGCGTCTGCCCCTGAGCGGGGTGGTTGCCCGCAAGGTGCGGCTGGTCCGGCGGGGGCGGGAATTTACTGGCCTGTGCCCGTTTCATCACGAAAAGACGCCGTCGTTCACGGTCAGCGACGACAAGGGCTTCTACCACTGCTTCGGCTGCGGCGCTCATGGCGACGTCATCCGTTTTGTCATGGAGTCCGATAATCTGCCGTTTCGCGAGGTGGTGGAGCGGCTGGCGCGTGAAGCCGGCATGCCGCCACCGGAAATCGATCTGGAGGCGGAGGCCAAGGCCAAGGAACGGCTTGGTCTTTTGGAGGCCGAGGAAGCCGCCGCCGCCTGGTTTGAAAGCCAGTTATGGTCGGCAGCGGGGCGCGACGCCTTGGCCTATCTGCGCCGCCGCGGCTTGGCGGATGAGACCATCCGCGCCTTCCGTTTGGGCTATGCTCCCGCCGCCCGCACCCTGTTGAAAGAGGCCATGCTGGCGCGCGGCTTCAGCGAAGATGTGCTGGTGCGCTCCGGGCTCGTGATCCTGCCCGAGGAGGGCGGCCCTACCTTTGACCGCTTCCGTAACCGGGTGATGTTCCCGATCCGCGACGGCCGCGGCCGTGTCATCGCCTTTGGCGGACGGGCGTTGGATGACGCCCCGGCCAAGTACCTCAATTCGCCGGAAAGCGAGCTTTTTCATAAGGGTCACACCCTTTACAACCTCGATCAGGCGCGCGGTCCGGCGCGGGAGCGCGGCGGCATTCTGGTGGTCGAGGGCTATATGGATGTCATCAGCCTGGCCCAGGCCGGTTTTAGGGAAGCGGTGGCGCCGCTCGGCACCGCCTTGACGGAAGAACAACTGGCATTGTTATGGCGGACGGTGCCCGAACCGACCTTGTGTTTTGACGGCGACGCCGCCGGCCGGCGTGCAGCGGCGCGGGCCATGGAGCGCTCGCTCCCTGGCCTAGCCCCCGGCCATTCCTTGCGTTTCTTGCTATTGCCCCAGGGAGAAGACCCCGACAGCCTGGTGCAAGCCCAGGGCGCCGCGGCTTTTGCGGCCTTGCAGGAGAGCAGTAAAAGCCTGGCCGACATGCTGTGGTCGACGCTGTTGGAAGCCTACCCCACCGACACGCCCGAACGTCGCGCCGCCTTTGACGAGGCGGTCAAGAAGACGGTGGCGCGCATCGCCGACCATCGGGTACGCAGTCACTATGAATCCGACATGGCGGCCCGCCGGCGGCGCCTGTTCGCCCCGCTGCCGGCCGATCGGCCGGGCCGGGAGCAAGGCCGGGGGCGAGGGTCGGGAAGCTTGCGGCGGGGGCAGACCGATATCCGCCGGCCGGGCCGGCTGTCGGCCGCCTTGCTGGGCCCGGACGGTCACGCGGGACAGGCACGGCGGCGGGAGCAACTGATCCTCGCCTGCGCCCTCAACCATCCCCTGCTTATCGAGCGCCACGAAGAGGAGCTGGCGGGGCTGGAATTGCAGAACCCCGACCTTGACAAGTTACGGAGCGAAATCATACGTATAGCGGCTTCCGACCATGATCTTGACATGGCGGCCTTGCGCCGCCATCTGATGGAGGGTGGATTCGGTAAGGCGATTGATGGCTTGGACGCGGCCTCTGCCCCCCTGTGGTTTGCGCAACCGGATGCGGCGCTTATAGATGTGGAACAGGGCTGGCGGCACGTGGTTGCCCTGCATCGTCGTTTGTCTACCCTCGAACGCGAAATCAAGCGGTTAGAGGATGAGTTGGCGCGGGATTTTTCTGACGAAGCTCTAGGCCGCTTGCGGGCGCTGAAGATGCAGCTCGATCAGGCCGAAGGGCGGGAAGTGATGGTGGCGGGATATGGCGTCGCCTCGGGCCGGGAACCGACGGTCTGAGGGCGGCGCTTTTTGGATTTTCGCCAGCGCCCGAGTGGATGGGGCGTGCGGCGGTGTTAGGAGTGGCCCATGGCGACAAAGGCTTCGCAGGCGGCGGAACGCGCCGAAGCGACGGAAGAGACGACGGACAGACCGCTCATTGATTCGGCGGAGCAGACGGTCAAGAAGATGATCGCCCAGGCCAAGGAGCGGGGCTACATCACCTATGACGAGCTCAACCGCGCCCTGCCGCAGGACGAAATGTCTTCCGAGCAGATCGAAGACATCATGACCATGCTCTCGGAGCTTGGGGTCAACGTGGTGGATACCGACGAGGTGGACGAACCGGCCGTCGCCGATGACGGCGAAGCCGGCGCCGAAGCGGAAGAAATTCCCGCCGGCGAAGGCGGCGACGATTTTGAATTCTCGGCCCCTGAGAAAACCCAAGCCGGCGACCGCACCGATGACCCGGTGCGTATGTATCTGCGCGAGATGGGCAGCGTCGAGCTTCTCTCCCGCGAGGGCGAAATTGCCATCGCCAAGCGCATCGAGGCCGGCCGGGAAACCATGATCGCCGGTTTGTGCGAAAGCCCGATGACCTTCAAGGCGCTCATCTCCTGGAGCGAGCACCTAAACGCCGGACAGCTTCTGTTACGCGACATCATCGATCTTGATGCCACCTATGGCGCGGCTGATGGCGAAGGCGGCGGCGCTTCGGCTGCCGCCGCGACTGGCGATGATCTTGATCTGGAGGAAGGCGGCGGCGAGGAAGGCGAGCTTGAAGGCGATGGCGAGGACGGCGAGAACAATATGTCGCTGGCGGCCATGGAGGAAGCCTTAAAGCCAGCGGTGCTTGAAACGCTGTCGCAGATCACGGCGATTTATAAGAAGCTCGCCAAGCTGCAGGAAGCGCGGTTTGAGGCGCAGATGGCCAGCGATGAATTATCCTCCCCGCAGCAGCGCAAGCTGGAGAAGATGCATCAGGAGGTTGTGGAACTCGTCAAAAGCCTGCGCTTCAACAATGCCCGTATCGAGGCGCTGGTGGAGCAGCTCTATAGCCTCAACAAGAAGCTGATGAGCTATGAGGGCCGTCTGTTGCGGCTGGCGGAAAGTCACCGCATTGACCGCCAGGCATTCTTGAACGCCTATATGGGCAGCGAGCTGGATCCCGATTGGCTGGGCAGCGTGGCCAAGCTTTCCGGCCGCGGCTGGCAGAATTTCTCCACCCGCGAGGCCGAAACGGTCAATCAGATCCGCGCCGAAATCGCCGAGATCAGCCAGGACGCCGGATTACCCATTGGCGAATTTCGCCGCATCGTGCAGATGGTGCAAAAGGGCGAGAAGGAAGCGCGCATTGCCAAGAAGGAAATGGTGGAGGCCAACTTGCGCCTCGTCATCTCCATCGCCAAGAAGTACACCAATCGCGGCCTGCAGTTCCTCGACCTCATTCAGGAAGGCAATATCGGCCTGATGAAGGCGGTGGACAAGTTTGAATACCGCCGCGGCTATAAATTCTCCACCTACGCCACGTGGTGGATCCGGCAGGCCATCACCCGTTCCATCGCCGATCAGGCGCGCACCATCCGCATTCCGGTGCATATGATTGAAACCATCAACAAGCTGGTGCGCACCGGCCGCCAGATGCTGCACGAGTACGGCCGCGAGGCGACGCCGGAGGAATTGGCGGAGCGCTTGAGCATGCCTTTGGAAAAAGTGCGCAAGGTGATGAAGATCGCCAAGGAGCCGATCAGCCTGGAGACCCCCATCGGCGATGAGGAAGACAGTCACTTAGGCGATTTCATCGAGGACAAGAACGCCATCCTGCCGGTGGAATCCGCCATTCAATCGAACCTGCGCGATACCACCACAAGAGTGCTCGCTTCGCTGACGCCGCGCGAAGAGCGGGTCTTACGCATGCGCTTCGGCATCGGCATGAACACCGATCACACGTTGGAGGAAGTGGGTCAGCAGTTCTCGGTGACGCGCGAGCGTATTCGTCAGATCGAAGCCAAAGCCTTGCGTAAACTGAAGCACCCCAGCCGCAGCCGCAAATTGCGCAGCTTCCTCGATACGTGAGCGTAAAGACTGTTTTTGTGGAGTGATGTCTGCTATGACATCGCTCAACTTTCTCGTGGGCCTGTAGCTCAGGTGGTTAGAGCGGACCGCTCATAACGGTTTGGTCGCAGGTTCGAGTCCTGCCGGGCCCACCAC
>JACFMS010000032.1 GCA_019455285.1 Sphingomonadales bacterium | reverse complement strand
CATAGTCCGAGGCGGTTTTGGGGTCCAATAACCGGCGAATGGAGAACACCACGTCATCGGCGGTGAAGGGGACGCCATCCGACCACAAGAGGCCGCGCCGCAAATGAAAGACGTAAACCTTGCCGTCGGCGCTGACGTCCCAGCGCTCGGCGGCGCCGGGGATGGTTGCGCCATGGGCGTCAAAACTGGTCAGCCCCAGAAACAGATCGCGCAGGATATGACTTTCCCAGGTGCCGGAGGTGCGATGGGGATCCAGGGTATTGGGCTCGTTGGTATTGCCGCGGTGCAGAACCACCTCGGCGGCGGCGGATGATACGCCGCCGAACACCAGGAAGAGGGCGAGACAGGCCCGGATGACCGAGCGCGCGGCGGTTGGCATGGCGCTGTGGAACTGCTACTTGTTCACCGGCAACTTGACCTTGATGGTCTCGCCGCTCTTGCCCGGGAAGTCCTTGAACAGGGCATCCACCAGATAGGGCATGACGGCCAGCATGTCGCTGTTTTCGCCGCGGCTGACCGCCCGGCCTTCGAACAGGCGCGCGCCGTCTGACTGTCGGATCAGGATCAGGCTGAGGCGGCGGATATAGCTGACACCTGAGCCGCCGCCGACGTTAAAGCCGGTGGAGACGCCGACCCCAACGCCGACGCCGCTATGGCGGCCGCCGCTGCCGCCGCCGACCCCGACGCCCACCGACACCGGGCTGTCATCGCCGCTGCGCAGATCGCCGCTTTCGCTGACGCTCCAGTCGATTTCAGCCACCAGGTCGGAAGGCGAACCGGCCACCGGCGGCTTGTAGCCATAAGCCGCCAGCTTCGCGCCCACCAGGTCGGCATAGCGGTTGAATTCCGGGGACGCGGCGCGCGCCGGATCGGCGGGCCGCACCTGTACGGTTTCCCCCGCCGCACCCGTCAGCTGATGGAAGCGGGTGACGTCGGCGGTCAGCGAACTGGCGCAGGCGGACAGCAATATGGGGGCGCAACACAGCATCAAAAATCGCAATACGGACATCGGCATTCACCCTCTCGATGATGGCGGACGATCATAAACGAGGATGATTGAACAGGCGATGAATGATTATTCATTGGCTTTACCGCCGCTTACGCCACCGGCCCGGCGACATGGAGGCTGCGCAGCGCCGGCTTATCCCGCGGGCAGAACGCTGAGACGGCGACGCCGGCATACCCCATGGCGCAGGCATGCCTTTCGGCGGCCTCGACCAGCGCCCCGGCAATATCATTGGCGAACAAAAGATCTGAGACCAGAACCGCGGTGATGCGCAGCACTGGACAGCGCCTGCCGTCCACCGCTTCCGGCATCATGTCATATAGAAGAATGCCGCGGGCGAACTCGTCGCGTAAGGCCACGATGGCCCCCTGCCCGCTGTTTGCCGCCATCCTGCGACGGGCTTCCTCACGCCATGCCTCCGCCGTGTGCCAGGGTTCATGGGCTGCCACCAGCGGAAATGCCTGATCGACCAAGGCCTCATCCAGGGGCAGGCAACGAAATGATCGGCCCATATCGCCTCCTCAACCTTCCTCCTAACATTTTTCTAAAAAGCTAGCGTCACACCCTTTGCCTAGCTATGATCCTGATCAAATTCCGCCGGCGACGGCCAGAGATGGGCCTTACGCCGAACAGCCAATGCACGTACAGAAGATTAAAGAAGACCTCGACCCATGCACTCCA
This sequence comes from Sphingomonadales bacterium, assembly GCA_019455285.1. GTDB lineage: Bacteria > Pseudomonadota > Alphaproteobacteria > Sphingomonadales > Govanellaceae > PRO5. The sequence continues at coordinate 26,840 of JACFMS010000032.1, read as the reverse complement.
CCGCGCCCAAAGGGCACTCTTTTGACGAAGCGCCTGAGGACTGCATTCATTGCGAGATCCGGCGTCTCGCCATCTGCGCGGTGTTGAAGGAGGAAGAGCTGGCCGCCATGATGGCGATCACCCGCTATCGCTCGCTGGCGCCGGGGGAGATGATTTTTGAGGAAGGGGAGCCGGCGCGCTCCCTATATAACGTCGCCTCGGGCACGGTGCGGATCTATAAGCTCCTGCCCAACGGCCGGCGGCAGATCACCGGCTTTCTGTTTCCGGGCGATTTCCTGGGCTTGGCCTCCCCCAAAGCTTACGCTTACGGCGCCGAGGCGGTGACCGAGGTCAACCTCTGTCAGTTCGACTCCGCTGCCTTCAAATCCCTGGTCGACCGCTTCGAGACCGTTAAATCGCGGCTGCTGGAACGGGCCAACGATGAACTGACGGTGGCCCAGGAGCAGATGCTGCTGTTGGGCAGAAAGACGCCACTGGCCAAGCTGTCGTCGTTCCTCTTGCGCCTGGCGCGCAACAACGCCCGCTGGGAGCGGCCGGTGGACACCATCGAGCTGTCGATGACCCGGGAAGACATCGCCGACTATCTCGGTCTGACCATCGAAACGGTAAGCCGCACCTTCACCAAGCTTAAGGGCGATGGCGTCATCGCCCTGCCCGAGCGCACCCGGGTGGTCATCAAAGAGTTCGAGAAGCTGGAAGAAATCGCCGAGGATTTTGAATAAGGGGTAAGTGGAGGGCTTCTGTTGCTAGGTGCCCTCCGAACCCCGCCTACTGCTTACGCAGCAAGCGCCATGACATCATTGTCGTTGGCATTTCTAGGTTTTGACCCGTCACGGTGGTATCATCCCGGGCAAAAGCCAAGCCTTTCAACGCTCGTCGATCCTAGTTCGCCCCCATGATGCAAGATCAGGGTAATGGTGGAGGCGCCGGGTACCGCCCCCGGGTCCGAAACGTCTATTACGCAGGGCCGTTTATTGCCATAGTCGGTTGCCCGACGGCTCTAATATAGGGAAAGGTGGGGCATTTTAAAAGACCTCGCGGATCGTTTGCCTCCTCCGCCCCGAATCGCATACATAAGGTAGATCACCCACGATATCTGCGCCGGATGGTTCCAGATGAAACAATATCTTGATCTGCTGCGCCTTGCGCTTGACCAAGGCAGCCGCAAGGAAGACCGCACCGGCACCGGCACTCTGAGCATCTTCGGCCATCAGATGCGGTTTGACTTGGCGGCTGGCTTTCCCCTGCTGACCACCAAGAAACTCCATTTAAAATCAATCATCTACGAACTGCTCTGGTTCCTTAAGGGCGACACCAACATCCGCTATCTGAACGATCATGGGGTCACCATCTGGAACGAGTGGGCGGATGAAGCCGGCGACCTGGGGCCAGTCTATGGCCATCAATGGCGCTCCTGGCCGACGCCGGACGGCGGCAAGATCGACCAGATCGCGCAACTGATCGCCCAGATCCGCGCCAACCCGGAGTCCCGCCGCCTCATCGTCAGCGCCTGGAATGTCGCCGATGTGGGACGCATGGCGCTGCCGCCCTGCCATTGCCTGTTTCAGTTCTATGTCGCCGACGGCCGCTTGAGTTGCCAGCTTTATCAGCGTAGCGCCGACATCTTCCTCGGCGTGCCGTTCAACATCGCCTCCTACGCCCTGCTGACCTTGATGGTGGCCCAGGTGACGGGCCTCAAGCCCGGCGAGTTCATCCATACCTTCGGCGACGCCCACCTCTACCTCAACCATGTGGAGCAGGCGGAACTGCAGCTTGCCCGCATGCCCTACCCCCTGCCCCGCATGCGGCTCAATCCTGCGGTGACGGACATATTCGCCTTCTCCTACGAGGATTTCGTCTTGGAGAACTACCGCTTCCATCCCCACATTCCGGCCAAGGTCGCGGTTTGACATGACACGCGTGGCGTTAGTGGTGGCGGTGGCCAAGAATGGCGTCATCGGCAAGGACAATAAGCTGCCCTGGCGCTTGCCGGGCGATTTGAAGCACTTTCGCGAACTGACCTGGGGCAAGCCCATCGTCATGGGCCGCAAAACCTTCCAGTCCTTGGGCCGGCCGCTGCCCGGCCGCGACAATATCGTCATCTCGCGCTCAAGGCGCTGGGACGCCGGCGGCGTCACCGTGGTGCCCACCGTGGAAAGCGCCCTGGAGGTCGGGGCGCGCTTGGCCGAGGCCAAGGGAGTGGATGAAGTGATGATCATTGGCGGCGCCCAAATCTATGCCTTGGCGCTGCCGCTGGCGGACCGGGTGTATCTGACCGAGGTCGACGCCACGCCGGATGGGGACACTTTCTTTCCCGCGCTTGATCCGGCAACCTGGCATGAAACCGACCGTGTTGCTCATCCCGCCATTGGCGAGTTTCCCGCCCATGCCTTTGTGATGTATGATCGACTCTAAACCATCCGAGTATTTTGTAATTATTCTAAACTATTGACTCGGCCCTCGCAGATCGTAGAATGGCTCCAGCGTCTTTAAGGAGGCGCGCCCTTCGCGTCCCCGCAGCGCCTCGCGACGCACCGAATTCACCCGCAGATTGACATGGAGGTACCAATGTCCGCATCCCCGAAACTGAAAGGCAGCAAAACCGAAGAAAACCTCAAGGCGGCGTTTGCCGGCGAAAGTCAGGCCAACCGGCGTTATCTTTATTTCGCACAAAAGGCCGACGTCGAAGGCTACAACGACGTATCGACCGTATTTCGCTCCACCGCCGAGGGCGAAACCGGCCACGCCCATGGCCACCTTGAGTATCTGGAACAGACCGGCGACCCGGCCACCGGCCTGCCCATCGGCAAAACCGCAGATAATCTGAAAGCCGCCATCGCCGGTGAAACCCACGAGTACACCGACATGTACCCCGGCATGGCGAAAACTGCCCGCGGCGAAGGCTTCGACGAAATCGCCGACTGGTTTGAAACCCTGGCCAAGGCGGAAAAGTCGCATGCCGGACGCTTCCAAAAAGCGCTCGACACCCTTGGCAAGTAACTTCTCCAATTGATTTCATGAGGGGGCCGGCGCGATAATCGTGCGGCCCCTGATTTCTTGTATTCATGGAGGACGCGCCATGCGCGAAGGCAGTCTTGACGCGCCGACACGGCACCCCATCGACTGGCAGAACCCGCAATTTTATGATGAAACGGCGCTAGACGCCGAATTACGCCGCGTATTCGATATCTGCCACGGCTGCCGGCGTTGCTTCAATTTATGCGATTCCTTCCCGCGGCTGTTTACTCTCGTCGACGAATCGGAAAGCGGCGAGCTCGACACAGTGCCGTCCCAGAGTTTCAAGAGCGTGGTCGATGCCTGCACGCTGTGCGATATGTGCTTCATGACCAAGTGCCCCTATGTGCCGCCCCATGAATTCAATATTGATTTTCCGCATTTGATGGTGCGCTACCGCGCCGCCGAATTTCGTCGCGGCGAGCGGGATTTTGTCGACAAGGAACTGGCGAAAACCGACCGCAACGGCCGACTGGCCGGCACCATCGCCGGACTGGCCAACTGGGCGACGCGGCGCAAAAACAAACTGACGCGTCCGGCCATGGAAAAAATCGCCGGCATCGATCGCGACGCCGCCATGCCTTATTTCTATTACAACACCTTTGAGCGACGCTCGGCGCGCGCCGCCCCGAACATCAACGCCGATGCGCCGGCCCACGGCCGCAAGGCGGTGCTCTATTCCACCTGCTTTGTCAACTACAACGCGCCGGCGGTGGGACAGGCGACGCGCAACGTGTTGGCCAAGAACGGCGTTGAAACCAAGGTCGTCTATCCCGGCTGCTGCGGCATGCCCAAGCTGGAGAACGGCGATCTGGAAGGCGTCGCCAAGGCAGCGGCGGAAGTGGCGGCCACCTTGACGTCTTATATCGATGAGGGCTACGACATCATCGCGCTGACGCCGTCGTGCGCGCTGATGCTGAAGTTCGAATGGCCGCTGATCGTGCCCGGCAACGATGCGGTCAAGAAACTCGCGCAAGCCACCTTCGACATTGCCGAATACATCGTCGACATCGCCAAGAAGGAAGGATTGGCGGCCGGTTTGCATCCCCTGCCCGGCCATGTCGCCATGCACCTTGCCTGTCACGCCCGGGCGCAGAACATGGGCCCCAAAGGAGCGCAAATGCTGGAGCTGATCCCCGATTCAAAAATCTCGGTGATCGAACGCTGCTCGGGGCATGGCGGCAAATGGGGCATGATGAAGGAGAACTTCGACACCGCCATCAAGGTCGGCAAGCCGGCGGCGCGGCAAGCGATCGCCGTGGAAGCGAAGTTCATCGCCTCCGAATGCCCGCTCGCCGCCGATCATCTGGCGCAAGGCATGGAAAAAATCAGCGAGGAGGAAGCGCCACCGCGCACCTACCACCCGATCGAACTCCTGGCCATGGCTTACGGTTTCTAGGAGAGGAGCGCCATGCCCCGCGCCGAGCGACGCATCACCCGCGACGATCTGATTGCCAATGAAGACTATGCCCTGATCCGCCAGACCAAGCGGGCGGAAAATGTCGCCCGCAAGGCGCGCCGTCAGCTATCCGTCGGCCCCCATGTCACGGTTTTGTTTGAATGCTGGGACTCGATGTGGCTGCAAATCCAGGACATGCTTTTCATCGAAAAAGGCGGCGCGACGCAAATCGAGGATGAGCTTCGCGCCTACAACCCCATGGTGCCCAATGGCCGTGAATTGACCGTCACCTTGCTGTTTGAAATCGAAGACCCGCAGCAGCGGCACAAGATCCTGTCATCGCTGGGCGGCGTCGAGGACCATATTTACCTGCAAGTAGGCGAGCGGCGTATAAAGGCAATGCCCGAGGGCGATGTGGAGCGCACCAATGAAGCCGGCAAAACCAGCGCCGTGCACTTTCTCCATTTCCCCTTCAGCGACGGCAATATTGCCGCCTTTCGTGATCTGAAGACGCCGGTGGTTTTCGCCATCGACCATGCCAATTACGGCCATATGGCGCGGCTGCCGGATGATATGCGGAAAGAATTGGCGAACGATTTTGCTTGATGCCAAGGAGAGAGACACATGCGCGCATCCCCATTGCTGGTATTCATCGTCGGTATCGCTGCCGGCGCGCTTGGCTATGCCACCGTCGATCGCTTGCAAGCGCCGCCGCCCGCTGACCTGGAAATGGTGAAGGCGACCGACATCGCTTTTTCCGGCGTCTCGGAAACGGCAGGCGTCAAGGAGGCGTTCACGCGCTATGCGATGGAAAATGTCGTGTTTCTGCCCAGCGGCGGCCACCCGATAACTGGCCGCGATGCGCTCGCCGCCAGCTTCAATGATTTTCCCGCCGGCGCCAAGCTGACCTGGGTGCCGGCAGGCGGCGGCATTTCCCACGCCAACGATCTCGCCTACACCTGGGGCCACTTCATCAACACCTTCGCGGAAGGTGACCCCCACTACGGGAAGTATTTGACGATTTGGCGCCGGCAGGCGGACGGCTCGTGGCGGGTCGAGGCCGATACCGGCAACGCCAGCCCGGCTCCCGCCGCGCCTTAAATCCCCAGCCGCGGAATCTCAATCGCCGGGCAGTGGTTCATCACCACCTTGACGCCGGCGGCTTCGGCTTTCGCCGCCGAAGCGTCGTCGCGCAAGCCAAGTTGCGTCCAAATCACTGCCGGGGCAATGACGATGGCGTCATCGAACACCGCCGGCAAGTCCTCCTTGCGGCGAAAGATATCCACCATGTCGATTTTGTCGGGAATATCGCCAAGCGCACCATAAACCGTCTCGCCCATTAATTTCTTACCGGCCAGGCGCGGATTGACGGGGATGGCGCGATAGCCCCGGCTTTGCAAAAACCGCATCACCCCGTAAACGGGCCGCGTGTCGTCATCGCTGGCGCCGACCACGGCGATGGTTTTCACCGTGGTCAGGATGTCCCTTAAATAGCTGTCGGCATAGCTGTCGTGGTTCATGACGGATATCCAAGTTTCGCCGCCACGGCGCGGGCGAGAGCCATATAAGCCTTGCCTTGCGGGCCCTCGGGAGCGATGGCGGCGATCGGCGTGCCGGCGTCCGAGGTTTGACGAATATCGATGGTCAGCGGAATTTCCGCCAGCAGCGGCACGCCGAATTTTTGCGCCGTCTCGGCGGCCCCGCCATGGCCGAATATATGGCTCTCGCCGCCGCAGTGCGGGCAGATGAAGGTGCTCATGTTTTCCACCACGCCCAAGATCGGCACCTCGACCCGAGCGAACATGTTGATGCCCTTGCGGGCGTCGATAAGCGCGATGTCCTGCGGCGTCGAGACGATGACCGCGCCGGCGAGCGGCACCCGCTGCGCCATGGTCAGTTGCGCGTCGCCGGTGCCGGGCGGCATGTCGGCGATCAGCACATCAATGGGGCCATAGGCGTCCCACGCCACATCGGCGAGAAGCTGCTGCACCGCGCCCATCACCATCGGACCGCGCCAGATCACCGCCTGATCCGGCTCGCCCAGGAGAAAGCCGATGGACATGGCGACGATGCCATAAGCCCGCATCGGCACGATTTTTTTGTCGGCGCCCATCTCGGGTCTGCCGGATAACCCCAACAGCTTGGGCACCGACGGGCCATAGATGTCAACATCCAATAATCCCACCCTCAGGCCCAGCCGGGAGAGCGCCACCGCCAGATTAACCGCCGTGGTCGACTTGCCGACGCCGCCCTTGCCGCTGGCCACGGCGACGATCTTGGCCACCCCGGGCACTGGAGCCTTCGCTTGGGCGTGGCCATGGCCATGGGGCGCAGGCGGCGGTTCGCTTGCCGGCCGCTCGGCGGTCAGCACGGCGGTGACTTGCGCCACGCCCGGTAATTTTTTCACCGCCTCGGCGCAGGCGAGCCGCACGGGCTCATATGCCGAGCCGTTTTCCGCCGTCACTTCAATGGCAAAGCTGACCTTGCCGTCCTTGATCACCAAGCCCTGGACCATGCCGGCTTCAACCACGTTGCGGCCGCTTTTGGGGTCTTTGACCGCGGCCAGCGCCCGCAGCACGTCGTCTCGATTTACGCTACTCATTCTGACATCTCCAAAGGTAGTGGTCGTTGCGCTGGCTAGCTTCGTATCATATAACGCTAATCAGTCAAACTTGGGCGAGGAGTAAAGTATGCCTTGGCAATCGAACGGCGGCGGCCGCAATCCCTGGGGACAAGGCCCTGGCCGCAGTCCGCAACCGCCAAACATCGAGGATATCCTCAAAAAAGGGCAGGAACGGCTCAAAGGCGCCTTTCCCGGCGGCTTTGGCGGCCGCGGCGTGGTCATCATCCTGCTTCTGGTGCTGCTCGCCTGGCTTGCCACCGGCATTTATACGGTAAAGCCCGACGAGCAAGGCGTGGTCTTGCGCTTCGGCAAATGGGTGGAAACCACCGCCCCCGGACTCAATTATCACCTGCCCGCGCCCATCGAGACGGTGTTGACGCCGCGGGTTACCGTCATCAACCGCGTCGACATCGGCTTTGGCCTCAGCGCGGATAGCGCCAGCGCCCGGCGCAGCATCGACTTCGAGAAGGAGCGTTCGATGCTGACCGGCGACGAGAACATCGTCGACATCGAATTTTCGGTGTTCTGGCGCATTCGCGACGCCGGCCAGTTCCTGTTCAATATCGAAGCGCAGGAAGCGACGGTGCGCGCCGTGGCTGAAAGCGTGATGCGGGAAATCATCGGCCAGACGCAAATTCAATCGGCCTTGACCGGCGGCCGCCAGCGCATCGAGCAGGAAGCGCAGCGCCGTCTCCAGGAAGTGCTCGACAGCTATCAGGCGGGCATCAGCATCACCCAGGTCAAACTGTCCAAGGTCGATCCGCCGGCCGCCGTCATCGACGCCTTTCGCGACGTGCAGGCCGCTCAGGCCGACAAGGAACGCCAACAAAACGAGGCGGAAGCCTATCAGAACGACATTATTCCCCGCGCCCGTGGCGAAGCGGCAAAAATGGTCCAGGACGCCGAGGCCTATCGCGAACAGGTGGTCGCCAAAGCCAAGGGCGACGCGGCGCGTTTCGTCAAGGTTCTGGAACAGTACCGCACGGCCAAGGACGTCACCAAACGACGGATTTACATGGAAACCATGGAAGAAATTTTACGCGGCATGAACAAGGTCATCATTGATGAGGGGGCGGGCAAAGGCGTCGTTCCCTACCTGCCGCTGCCCGACCTTGAAAAACGCAAGTCAGGAGGCCAGTGATGCAAAGCCAGCGCCTGACCCTCATCATCGTTGCGGCGGTCGTCGTGCTGATCGCCGCCTTCAGCTCCGTTTACCGCTTGTTTGAAACCCAGCAGGCCATCGTCGTGCAGTTCGGCAACCCGATCCGCACCGTGCAGGACGCCGGTCTGCACTTCAAGCTGCCCTGGGAGTCGGTCACTTATCTTGACCGGCGTATCTTGCCGCTCGATACCCCGGTGCAGGAGGTCATCACCTCGGATCAGAAGCGCGTCATTGTCGATGCCTTCGCGCGGTTTCGCGTCACCGATCCGCTGCGCGTCTACCAGACGGTGCGCGATGAGAACGGCGCCGCCAACCGGCTGGAGACCACCGTTAATTCGGTATTGCGCCGGGTGCTGGGCAGCGCCGCCTTCACCGCCATCTTGAGTGAGGAACGGCTGCGCCTTCTGGAGCAGATCCGCATCGCCGTCAATGAAGAGGCGTCCGAGCTTGGCATCAGCGTCATCGATGTGCGCATCAGGCGGGCCGATCTGCCGGAAGCCAACAGCGAGGCGATTTTCAAGCGCATGCGCGCCGAACGCGAACGGGAAGCGCGGGAAGCGCGGGCGCAAGGCGCCGAACTGGCGCAACGCATCAGGAGCCGCGCCGACCGCGAGCGCACCGTCCTCCTGGCCGAAGCGCAGCGCGAGAGCGAGACAACGCGCGGCGACGGCGACGCCTTGGCGATCAAGACCTTTGCCGAAGCGTTTAACCGCGACCCCGAATTTTACGCCTTTTATCGTTCGATGCAGGCCTACCGGGAAGCCCTGGCCAAGGAGGACACGACCCTTATCCTGTCGCCCAAGAGCGAGTTCTTCCGCTACTTCGAGAACCTCGAGCCACGGCGGTAGCATAGCCATATGACCGAGCTGGGGGTCGCTCTGGGACTGGTGATGGTGCTGGAAGGGGTGCTTTACGCCCTCTTTCCCGAGGCCATGCAGCGGATGATGCGGATGGCCATCGATCTGCCACCGGTAAATTTACGCCGCTTCGGCCTTATCGGCGCGCTGGCCGGCTTTCTAGTGGTTTGGTTCATTAAGGGGTAATGCGGTTGCAATTCCATCAAATGGCACCATATTTCCGACAAAATCTTTAGAACAATAGCCCCTGGGGTGGACGCTACCGGAGAGGGAATATCCAAATTCACCAAGGAGTAGGCCCGTGAGCCGATCAATCGTTGTACCGTTCCGCCCCTTTGGCGTCCTAGCCCGCCAGGCAATGTTCGTAACGATGCTGGCCATGGCCGCCCTTTTGCTGGCGATGCCCGCGCCGCAAGCCGCCCCCACGGCCCCCGGCGCACCGGCGACCTTCGCCGATCTGGCCGAACAGGTGCTGCCGGCGGTGGTCGACATCACCGTCGAGAAAACGGTGCAGTCGACCCCGGCCATCGAGGAGTTCATGCGCCGCTTCGGCCCGCGCCTGCCAGGCCAAGACGACGATCAGCAGCGCCCCGCGCCGCCGCGCCGCCGCGCCGGCGGCGGCACCGGCTTCATCATCGACTCCCAGGGCGTCATCATCACCAACAACCACGTGATCGAGGACGCCGACAGCATCACCGTTCGCCTGCAAGGCGGCCAGGAATACAAGGCCAAGCTCATCGGCTCCGACACGCCCACCGATATCGCCGTCATCAAGATTGAAACCAAAAAGCCGCTGCCGGCGGTGAAATTCGGCGATTCCGACAAGGCGCGGGTGGGCGACTGGGTGATCACCATCGGCAATCCCTTCGGCCTTGGCGGCTCGGTGACGGCCGGCATCATTTCCGCCCGCAACCGCGACATCAACACCGGGCTTTATGACGATTTCATTCAAACCGATTCGCCGATCAATCCCGGCAACTCCGGCGGCCCGATGTTCAACATGAACGGCGAGGTGATCGGCATCAACACCGCCATCTTCTCGCCCTCGGGCGCCAACAACGGCATCGGCTTCGCCATTCCCGCCAACATGGCGAAAAGCGTCATCGCCCAATTAAAGACGGCGGGCAAGGTCAAGCGCGGCTGGCTCGGCGTCAGCTTCCAGCCCATCACCAAGGATCTCGCCGACAGCTTAGGGCTAAAATCGGTGGAAGGAGCGCTGGTGGCCGACGTCACCCCAGGCGGCCCGGCGGCCAAGGGCGGCATGCAATCGGGCGACGTCATCGTCGAATACGACGGCAAGCGCGTGACCTCCAACCAGCGCCTGCCCGGCCTGGTGGCGGCGACGCCCATCGGCAAGGCGGTCAAGATCGTGGTGCAGCGCAAGAACGAACGCAAGGCGCTGACCGTCAAGATCGGCGAGCGTAACGAGGCGCAACTGCAAGCCTCGCAGGACGGCGGACCCGCGACGCCCGGACCCGGCGGCGAGGTGACCAGCCTGGGCATGACAGTGGGCGGGCTTGGCCCCGATGTCCGGGAAAGCCTTGGCGTGCCCGCCGACATCAAGGGCGTGGTGATCTTGAACGTCGATCCCATGAGCGAGGCGGCGGAGAAAGGCTTGCAGCGCGGCGACGTGATCGTGTCGGTATCGCTGGAAGACATCGACTCGCCCGCCGCTTTTGCCAAGCGCATCGAGACGGTGAAGAAGAGCGGCCGTCCCTCGGTACTGCTCCGCATCTACCGCGGCGGCGGCTTCAGCCATATTACCGTGCCGTTCACGCGGTAAAAAACGCCGGCGGTAATTTTCTAATCAGGGCGGTCTTCGAGCCGCCCTGATTTTATTTGGGCGTAGCGCAATCATATAGAACCATATCAACGTCATCCCCACGAAAGCGGGGATCCAGATTTTTTTAATTTTCCATGGATTCCCGCTTACGCGGGAATGACGATTACCTATTGAATGTGACCGACTTGAACGCAAGCCGTCCTAAAGTAGCGTGCGCTGGTTGAGGCGGGATAGCATCGCTGCATCGCGGCCATAGATATCGGGTTTGAACATAACCCGCCCATCGTCGCGCACGTCGGTTGTCCAATAAATCAGCAAAATGGGCACCGGCTTGGGAAGCGGAATTTTTACCGTCTCACCGCTGGCGACGCCCTCATCGATCACCGCGCGGGCGGCGTCGTCATCGGCATTGAACAAGCGATAGACGAGTTCGAACGGCTCTTCGACGCGGATGCAGCCGGAACTAAAATCCCGCTGCGCCTTATCGAACAGCTCTTGGTAGGGCGTGTCATGGAGATAGACCGCGTAATGGTTGGCGAAACGGATGACCACGCGGCCCAGCGCATTCCACGGTCCCGCCTGTTGGCGCAGCACGACGCCGCGCGGATTGCTCCAGTTGACGCTGGCCGGCGCAATCTCCCTGCCCTGCCCATCCAGTACGCGAAGATGATTTGCCGTCAGATAATTCAGGTTACGGCGGATCTTTGGCACCATATCATGCCGGAAGATCGAAGGCGGCACGGTCCAATCGGGATTGAGCGTGACGGAGGTGATCGCCGACTTGAACTCCGGCGTTTGGCGGTACGTTCTGCCCACCACCACCCGCGAGCGCCAGATCGCCTGACCATCGCGGTAAAAGGAAACGCGGTAGCCGGCGATATCCACCACCACGAAATCGCCCTGCGCCACGCCCATCAGTTGCCGGGCGCGCTCGAGGTTGACCCGTATCTGATCGACGCGGGCAGCAGCGGAAACGTTGAGCGCCGCCAGCGTCTTGCCGCCCACCAGCCCATCGGATTCGAGATAATAATCGTTCTGGAAACGCTTGACGGCATCCTCAAGCGTCGCGTCATAGTCGCTGCCGCCAACCGCTTCTTGCGGCAGGTAGCCCTCCGCCGCCAACCGCTGCCGCAAGATCGAGATACGCGGATCGGTCATGCCGGGTTTCAGCGTCGGGCCATTTGGCACCACCAGCCAGCCGCCGTTTGCCGCCACTTGCCGCATGGCCTTCAGACCATCGCGCAGGGCGGCGTAAAGCTTGCTCTGCGGCCGCGCCTCCGCAAAGGCGGCGAGCACGTCGCCCGCTTGCAGCTTATCGACAATGCGGGTCAATCCCGCCGCCGCATCCACCGGCCGGGGCGTGAAATCAATGGGATCGAGCTTGCCGCGATGAAGATGAAACAGGGCGTGGATATAGGCGCGGGTCGCCAGCACGTCGACCGCTGCCCGCCGCGCCGGGTCAGCATCAGGATCGCTGAGCACCGGCCGCGCGGCGATGAGGCGGCTTAAGCCATAGTCTTCGGGGTCGAGGCCATCCTCCGCCAAGCCGCGCAGCCCGGCCAGCAACTGATCCGCCATCTTTTGGCTGGTCCAAATCGGGCGGAAGTCGCGCGCGCCATAGAGCCGCCGCGCCGCCTCCTCAAGCGTCATGCCGACCGCCGGCCGGGCAGGAACGACACCCTCCGGCGATGCCGCCAGCGCCGCGTGGATGGCCACGGGCAGCGGATCGGGAGCCGTTGTTGCGGCAAGCGCCGGCGCGGCCAGATCGAAGGCCATAAAGACGACAAAATAATAGGCGATAACCCGCATCGGGTTCATGGATTGGCCTTTAACAAGTTGTCACCAGATCCCATGATATATTGGCATTATCGGCCCTAATTAAAGCGCAAATTCAAGCGGTTATAGGAAACCCATGAATTTTGAGCAAGTTAACGGCGGTTTCTCTGCTATGCTGGCGTTCAGCATGAGCCGATTGCGCGTGATTTTTGGGGGGCTTGCCCTGCTCATTTTTCTTGCCGCACCCGTCGCCGGGCAGGCCGAGACGGCGCGCGCCCCGCTCCTTAAATCCCTCGCCAAGCTCGCCCCCGCCGCCAATCCCAGTGTCCTGAAATTGGCGCTGGACGCCGTGGGCTGCGCCGACGCCAGCGGTCTGGGCGCGGCGCGGCGGCTGGCGGTGATCGACTATTCGCGCCCCTCCACCGAGCGGCGGCTATGGGTGTTCGACCTTGCCCAGCGCCGGCTGCTGTTTGAGGAGCTGGTGGCCCACGGCAAGAACACCGGCGACAACCACGCCCGGCGCTTTTCCAACAAGCTGAACAGCCTGGCGACCAGCATCGGCCTCTTTCGCACGTTGGAGCCGTATCACGGTTCGAACGGCTATTCGCTGCGCATGGAGGGACTTGATCCGGGGTTTAACGACAAGGCCAAGGAGCGCGCCATCGTCATCCACGGTGCACCCTACGTCGCGCAATCCTTCGCTGAAACCCACGGCCGGCTGGGCCGCAGCTGGGGCTGCCCGGCGGTGCGCCAAGCGGTGGCGCAAAAGCTCATCAATGTATTAAAAGACGGCCAGTACGTGTTTTCCTATTACCCTGATACGCGCTGGCTGGAAAACTCGCCCTTCCTCAATTGCCAGAACGGCCCATCCTTGCGCGTCGCGGCAAGAGATTGAAGCGCGGGATTAAAGCTTGAAGTCTTCCCTCTTGTACCCTTGCAAATAAAGCACGGCGGTCAGATCGCCGTAGCGGATGGCGACGTCGGCGGCGGCGGCGGTTTTCGGCTTGGCGTAAAACGCCACGCCCAATCCCGCCGCCTCAATCATCGGGATGTCGTTGGCGCCGTCACCCAGCGCCAGCGCCGCCGCCACGCCGCCGTCGAGCTGGGCGGCAAATTCCTGCAACGTCGCCTTCTTGGTGGCGGAATCGACGATCGGCGGCGTCACCTTGCCGGTAAGCTTGCCGCTCACGATCTCCAATGTGTTGGCGCGGGCGACTTTAAAGCCGGCGGCGGCGGCGACGCGATCGGTGAAAAACGTAAAGCCGCCGGAGACCAGTACCGTCGTCGCGCCGTTGGCGTTCATGGTTTGAATAAGGGCGCGCGCGCCGGGGGTTAAGCGCACACGATCAGCGTAGACTTTTTCCAAAGCCGCCACATCCAGACCTTTGAGCATGGCGACGCGCTCGTTGAGCGCGCCGATGAAATCAAGTTCGCCGCGCATCGCCGCCTCGGTGATCTTGGCGACTTTCTCTTTCATGCCCACCATGTCGGCGATCTCGTCGATGCACTCCACGGTGATGATGGTGGAATCCATGTCGGCGACGAGGAGCTTCTTTTTGCGATGGGCCACCGGCTGCACAGCGACATCGAGCGCCAGCGCGTCGGAGAGGCGATGGCCCACCTCGCGGGCGCGATCGAGCGGCAAGCCAAAAAGCTCGATATCGGCGGCAACGCCAGGATTGAGCCAGTTGATGGCGCCGACCTCGCCCCCCGCCTCGGCGAACGCCGCATGGGCGGCGTCGATGGCGGCCTCGGTGACCATGCTCGCCTTCACGCCGCTGATTAACGTTGCCACTAGGTCGACGGTCATTACCGGCCTCCGTTCGGCCAAACGCTTGCATGCAGCCGCGTTGCGGCCGATATAACTATCCAACCCGAGGGGATTAACCAACTCGCCATGAAAAATAAAGCGGTATTCCTGGCCGGCCCCACCGCCGGCGGCAAATCGGCGCTGGCGCTGGCGCTCGCCGAGCGCGCAAACGGCGTCATCATCAACGCCGACAGCATGCAGGTCTACCGCGAATTGAGGATAGTCACTGCCCGGCCCTCGGCGGCGGAAGAGGCCCGCGCCCCCCATCGCCTTTACGGCTATCGCGCCGCGTCCGACGTCTCGTCCGCCGCGACTTGGAGCGCGGACGCCACGGCGGCGCTGGCGGTCGCCTGGGCGGCGGGCCAGCTTCCCATCGTCGTTGGCGGTAGCGGCCTTTACCTGCGCACCCTCCTCTACGGCATCGCCCCCATCCCAGACGTCCCGCCCACGGTGCGCCAAGAGGTACGAAGCCGGATGGCGGAGGAAGGCGCGTCGGCGCTCCATCGCCAGCTTCAAGAACTCGACCCGGAAACGGCATCGCGGCTGAAAGCCGGCGACCGCCAGCGCATCGCCCGGGCGCTGGAAGTGGCGCTGGCCACCGGCGAACCTTTGAGCGCTTGGCAACGGCGGCCGCTGGAGGGCGGCATCCTGCCCGAAATCGATGCCTGTTGCCTAGTGCTCGCGCCGCCCCGCGACGTGCTTTACGCCCGCTGCGATCAGCGTTTGGAACAGATGATGGCGGAAGGCGGGCTAGAGGAAATCCGCGCCTTTCTCGCCGCCAACCCGCCGCCGGACGTCCCCTTGCGCCGGGCGCTGGCGGTGCCCGAGTTCAGCCGCCACCTCGCCGGCGAGCTGGGCCATGAGGAGGCGCTGACCCTCGCCCAGACCGCCACCCGGCAGTACGCCAAGCGGCAGATGACCTGGTTTCGCCATCAATTTTCGGACTGGCCATCCGGCGATGAGCAATTTTTGAAAAGATTGCTATCAGAAAAATTTCCATTTATTAGATTTTAAGAGTTGACAGCGCAATAAACGTCTTATACGGTGCGCCGGCTTTAGGTTGGCAGACCTCCACGCGCCATCGGCTTTCTTCGGTCGATGGCGCAACTTGGGCGTTTACGCGTTTGCGCTCAATCCGGTTTGCCGATAAAGAGGACGTTAAAATTGGCCGTCGGCGGCCATGAGGAAACACGTAAAGGTACGAGGACTTAAGCCATGACAACGGCGGAACCCATCAGCGGCGCGGACATCGTTTTGAGGTCTTTGGTCGATCTTGGGGTTGACGTGGTGTTCGGCTATCCCGGCGGCGCGGTGCTGCCGCTTTACGATGCGATCTTTCAGCAGAACCACATCCGCCACATTCTGGTGCGGCATGAGCAGGCGGCGCTGCACGCTGCCGAGGGCTACGCCCGCTCCACCGGCAAGCCGGGGGTGGCGCTGGTCACCTCGGGCCCAGGGGCAACCAACGCGGTCACCGGGCTGACCGACGCCCTCCTCGATTCCATTCCCGTGGTCTGCCTGACCGGCCAAGTGGCGACCCATTTGATCGGCAACGACGCCTTCCAGGAGGCCGACACGGTGGGCATCACCCGGCCCTGCACCAAGCACAATTATCTGGTCAAGGACGTGGCGAACCTCGCCTACGTCATGCACGAGGCGTTTTATGTGGCGACCAGCGGTCGGCCCGGCCCGGTGGTGATCGACCTGCCGAAGGATATCCAGGTCGCCAAGGCGCCCTATATCCGGCCCTCGAAGGCGCAGCACCGCAGCTACCGGCCACAGATCAAGGGTGATCTGGCATCGATCAAGGAAGCCGTCGACCTCCTGGCCAAGGCCAAGAAGCCGATCATCTACATCGGCGGCGGCATCATCAATTCCGGTCCGGCGGCCTCGCAATTGCTGCGCGAGCTGGTGCGGCTGACCGGCTATCCCATCACCTCGACCTTGATGGGTCTGGGCGCATTCCCCAGCCATGACCCGCATTTCCTCGGCATGCTCGGCATGCACGGCACCTATGAAGCCAACCTCGCCATGCACGGCTGCGACGTCATGCTGTGCCTCGGCGCGCGCTTTGATGACCGGGTGACTGGCCGGGTCGACGCCTTCTCGCCCCATTCCAAGAAAATCCACGTCGACATCGACCGTTCGTCCATCAACAAGAACGTGCATGTTGACATCGGCATCGTCGGCGACGCCGGCCATGTCATCGAGGACATGATCAAAATCTGGAAGTCGAAGATTTGCAAGCCCGACGAAAAGGCGCTCAAAACGTGGTGGAAGCAGATCGACGAATGGCGCGGCCGTAAGTGTCTGGCCTACGCCAAGCGCGACGACATCATCATGCCGCAGTACGCCATCGAGCGGCTCTACGCCCTGACCAAGAACAAGAACCCCTACATCACCACCGAGGTCGGCCAGCATCAGATGTGGGCGGCGCAGTTCTTTGGCTTCGATAAGCCCAACCATTGGATGACCTCCGGTGGGCTCGGCACCATGGGCTATGGTCTGCCCGCCGCCATCGGCGCGCAGATCGCCCACCCCGAAGCGCTGGTGATCGACATCGCCGGCGAAGCCTCGATCCTGATGAACATCCAGGAACTGTCCACCGCCGTGCAGCACCGCCTACCGGTCAAGGTGTTCATCTTGAACAATGAATACATGGGCATGGTGCGCCAGTGGCAGGATCTGACCTACGGCGGCCGCTATGCCGAAAGCTACACCGCCGCCCTGCCCGATTTCGTACGGCTGGCGGAAGCCTTCGGCGCCTCGGGCCTGCGGGTGTCGAACCCCGCCGATCTCGACGCCACGATCCAAGAAATGATGAAGATCGACGGCCCGGTGTTGGTGGACTGCCGTGTCGCCAAACTGGAAAACTGCTTCCCGATGATGCCGTCGGGGGCGGCCCATAACGAAATGATCCTCAGCGCCGAGGACGCGGGCTTGAGCCCGATCTCGGATGAAGGCAAGGCGCTGGTATAAAGAGTGGGTTGCGATCAGATGATATTCTCTTCCGCCATGCTTTTTCCTGTCATCCCCGCGAAAGCGGGGATCCAGTCCCTAATAAAGAATCTGGATTCCCGCTTGCGCGGGAATGACGACGAAGGGCTGATGTTGATTGCACACCAACTGAACGCATTATAAGGAAAAATTATGTCTGTGCCCGTTCAGGAAATCGCGCGCCATACCATCTCCGTCGTCGTCGATAACGAGGCCGGCGTGCTGGCCCGCGTCATCGGCCTGTTTTCCGGCCGCGGCTACAACATCGACAGCCTGACGGTGGCCTCGGTATCGGAGGACGCCAAGACCTCGCGCATCACCGTGGTGACCTCGGGCACGCCGATGGTGATCGAACAGATCAAGGCCCAACTCGATCGCCTGGTGCCGGTGCACGTTGTCGCCGACCTGACCTTGGAAGGCCCATCGGTGGAGCGCGAGCTGGCGTTGGTCAAGGTCGCCGGCGTCGGCGAGCACCGGGTGGAGGCGCTGCGGCTGGCCGACGCCTTCCGCGCCCACGTGGTCGACAGCACCAACAGCTCGTTCGTCTTCGAGCTGACCGGCAAGTCGACCAAAATCGACGCCTTCTTGAACCTGATGCGGGAGCTCGGGCTCGTCGAAGTGGCGCGCACCGGCATCGTGGCGCTGGCCCGTGGCAAGACGGGACTTGAATCTTAAAGCATAGGCTGCCAAAAACGGCGGCGACAAATCGACCAGGGAAAGGATACCCCATGCGCGTGTACTATGATCGGGACGCCGATGTGAACCTTATCAAGACCAAGAAGGTCGCCGTCCTCGGCTATGGCAGCCAAGGCCATGCCCATGCCGCCAACCTGCGGGATTCCGGGGTGAAAGAGGTGGCGGTGGCGCTGCGCCCCGGCTCGGCCACGGTACGCAAGGCGGAAGCCGCCGGCTTTAAGGTCTATACCCCGGCGGACGCCGCCAAGTGGGCCGACGTGGTGATGGTGCTGGCCCCCGACGAATTACAGGCGGCGATCTATCGCGATCATCTGGCGCCCAATCTAAAGCCCGGCGCGGCGCTCCTCTTCGCCCATGGGCTGAACATCCATTTCAAGCTCATCGAGCCGCGCGCCGATCTCGACGTGCTGATGGTGGCCCCCAAGGGACCCGGCCATACCGTGCGCTCGGAATACCTGCGCGGCGGCGGCGTGCCCTGCCTGATCGCTATCCACCAAAACGCCTCGGGCAACGCCCATGACCTTGGTTTGTCTTATGCCTCGGCCATCGGCGGCGGCCGCGCCGGCGTCATCGAGACCACCTTCCGCGAGGAATGCGAAACCGACCTCTTTGGCGAGCAGGCGGTGCTGTGCGGCGGCCTGACGGCGCTGATCAAGGCCGGCTTTGAAACCCTGGTGGAAGCCGGCTATGCCCCGGAAATGGCCTATTTTGAGTGCCTGCACGAAGTCAAGCTGATCGTCGACCTCATCTACGAGGGGGGGCTTGCCAACATGCGCTATTCCATCTCCAACACCGCCGAATACGGCGACTATCGCACCGGCCCGCGCATGGTGACGGCGGAGACCAAGGCGGAGATGAAGCGGGTGCTGGATGATATCCAAGCGGGCCGCTTCGTGCAGGATTTCATGCTCGATAACGCCGTTGGCTCGCCCCGGCTTAAAGCCCAGCGCGGCCGCGAGGCCGCCCATCAGATCGAGGAAGTGGGCGAACGCCTGCGCGCCATGATGCCGTGGCTGAAGGCCAACAAGCTGGTCGACCGGGAACGGAATTAGGCTCACATCCATAGGGCAGGGCCGTCCTTAGGGGCGGCCTTTTGCTTTTTGACGGCAAAATACATTCCACCGTTGAACTCGACGTAAAACATTGTTAACTACACTGCGGTAGAGGCTTATAATTAATATCAGTCGCTGGACATCGGCTGAAAGCTTCCTAAGAACCGTTGGCAAAAGATCGAGGATATAGGGCGGTATGATCCGTCGTTCGCATCGGGAATCCAATCAAGGCAGCATCGCTGCCGCGATTTCCTATGCGCTCGCGTCTTCCCTCCTTCGTGGGTCACTTCGACTTAGCTGCCCCTAAGCGCTAGGTTTCTCGCCGTTTTGCGGGGCGTTTAGGGGTAAAAGCCAGTTCATGACGGTCTTTCGCGTTAAAGACCAATGGAATTGCTCAAGCTTTAGGACTAGTGACATGACCACGACCATGAAAAACCAAATTGTTATCTTCGACACCACCTTGCGTGACGGCGAACAGTCGCCCGGCGCCTCCATGAACCTGGAAGAAAAGCTGCGCGTCGCCGAGACCCTCGACCAGATGGGCGTCGACGTCATCGAAGCCGGCTTTCCCATTGCCTCCAATGGCGATTTCGAGGCGGTGGCGGAAGTGGCGAAGATCGCCAAATCAGCTGCCGTGTGCGGCCTCGCCCGGGCCGCCCAAAAGGATATCGACCGCGCCTGGGAGGCCCTGCGCCATGCCCGGCGGCCGCGCATCCATACCTTTATTTCAACCAGCCCGCTGCATATGAAGTTCAAGCTCCAGATGGAGCCCGAGGCGGTCTTGGAGGCCATCGAGCGCAGCGTCAGCCACGCCCGGAACCTGTGCGAGGACGTGGAATGGTCGGCCGAGGACGGCAGCCGCACCGAGCATGACTTCCTGTGCCGGGCGGTGGAGATCGCCATCAAGGCCGGGGCCCGCACCATCAATATCCCCGACACCGTCGGCTATGCCGTGCCGGAGGAGTACAAGGCGCTCTTTGCGATGCTGATCAAGCGCGTGCCGAACGCCGATCAGGCCATCTTTTCCACTCATTGCCACAATGACTTAGGGCTGGCGGTGGCCAATTCCCTGGCTGGCGTCGAGGGCGGCGCGCGGCAGATCGAGTGCACCATCAACGGCATCGGCGAGCGGGCCGGCAACGCCGCCTTGGAGGAGGTGGTCATGGCGCTCCGCACCCGCCGCGACGCCCTGCCCTACGCCACTGGCATCATTAGCGAAAAGTTGGCCCCGGCCTCGCACCTGGTGTCGACCATTACCGGCTTGACCGTCCAGGCCAACAAGGCCATCGTCGGCGCCAACGCCTTCGCTCACGAGTCCGGCATCCATCAGGATGGCATGCTGAAAAATGCTCAGACCTACGAGATCATGACCCCGGAATCGGTGGGCGTGCGCAAGTCCTCTCTGGTGATGGGCAAGCATTCCGGCCGCCACGCTTTTCGCGAGAAATTAAAAGAGCTTGGCTATGACCTGGGCGAAAACGCCTTGAATGATGCCTTCAATCGCTTCAAAGACCTCGCGGACAAGAAAAAGACCGTCTACGATGAGGACATCATCGCGTTGGTCGACGATGAGGTGATCCGCGGTCATGATGCGGTCAAGTTCGTATCGCTGCAAATCCAATGCGGCTCAAAGGGGCCGCAGCGGGCCGACCTTGAGCTCCTGGTCGAGGGCCGCTTGAAGTCGACCACCGCCACCGGTGACGGACCGGTGGACGCCACCTTCAAGGCGATCCGCGAACTGGTGCCCCATCACGCCCACCTGCAGCTCTACCAGGTGCATGCGGTGACCGGCGGCACCGACGCCCAGGCGGAAGTAACGGTTCGTTTGGAAGAAGATGGTAAAACGGTATCCGGGCAAGGCGCTGACCCCGATACCCTGGTGGCTTCGGCGCGCGCCTATGTCCATGCCTTGAACAAGCTATTGGTCAAGCGTATGAAGACGGCTCCGGCGTCGCTTACGGCCTAAAGCGCCGCATCCGATCGCCGAAGCCAGAGGTTGTGGTGATTTTTGCGACCCGCGCATCGGGTGCGGGTCGCCCTTTATGGTGAAGGCTGTTGGTGCATGTTTTCTAGAATTCTTGGAATGCTGTCCTCGGATATGGCGATCGATCTGGGGACGGCCAATACGCTGGTCTACGTCAAGGGCCGCGGCATCGTTCTCAACGAGCCCTCGGTGGTGGCGATCAAGAACCGCGGCGGCGTCAAGGAAGTACTGGCGGTGGGTGAGGAAGCCAAGCAGATGCTGGGCCGGACACCTGGCAATATTCAAGCCATTCGCCCGTTGCGGGACGGCGTCATCGCCGACTTCGAGGTCGCCGAGGCGATGATCAAGTACTTCATCCGCAAGGTCCATAACCGCAGCATGATGGCGACGCCGCAGATCGTCATTTGCGTACCTTCGGGATCTACCCCAGTGGAACGCAAGGCCATTCGCGACAGCGCGCTGGAAGCCGGCGCCCGCAAGGTATTCCTGATCGAAGAGCCGATGGCGGCTGCGATCGGCGCCGGCCTGCCGGTCACCGAGCCCACCGGTTCGATGATTGTCGACATCGGCGGCGGCACCAGCGAAGTCGCGGTGTTGTCCTTGGGCGGCATCGTCTATGCCAACTCGGTGCGGGTTGGCGGCGACAAGATGGATGAGGCGATCATCAACTACATCCGCCGCAATCACAGCCTGCTGATCGGTGAAGCCAGCGCCGAACGTCTGAAGAAGGAAATCGGCACCGCCTGCCCGCCGGAGGATGGCCGCGGCAAGGAAATACAGATCAAGGGCCGTGATCTGATGAACGGCGTGCCCAAGGAAATCACCATCGATCAGTTGCAGATTGCCGAAGCCCTGGCCGAACCGGTGGGCGCCATCGTTGAAGGCGTCAAGGTGGCGCTGGAGCAGACGCCGCCGGAACTGGCCGCTGATATCGTCGATAAGGGCATTGTGCTCACCGGCGGCGGCGCCCTCCTCCACAACATCGACAAGGTGTTAAGAAACGCCACCGGCCTGCCCGTCACTGTTGCCGACGAGCCCCTAAACTGTGTCGCCCTGGGTTCGGGACGGTCGATCGAGGATCATATTCTCAAGCACGTCCTGACGGACAACTGAGGAGTTTTCCAGTCTAGCGGAGGACGGCGGCCTTGAGAGTGGCGCGGAGCAGAACGGGACGACTTGCGCGATCGCTCCGTGGCTTTGGCGCCCGCTTCTCGCTGGCGATTTCCGCTATTCTGGCGCTCGCCCTGTTCATTTTCAGCCAGGTCAGCCCGGCGCCGCTGGAGCGGCTGCGGGCGGCGGTGGATAGCGTGCTGGCGCCCGTCATTTACGTCGTCAACCTGCCGGTCCGCGTGGTTGAGGATGTGGTGATCTGGGGGCAGGATGTCGCCTTCCTTTATCGTGAGAATAGCCGCCTGCGCGACGAAAACCAGCGGCTTATGGAATGGCAGCTGGCGGCGCAACGCCTGGCCACCGAGAACAACCGTTTAAAGTCCCTGCTTGATGTCCATGACATGCAGGCAACGCCGATCGCCACCGCGCGCATCATCGGCCAAAGCGCCGGCAATTACGTGCGCACCATTCTCATCAACACCGGTCAGAACGCCGGGGTTGCCCCCGGCCACGTGGCGGCCGACCGCAGCGGCGTCCTTGGCCGCGTCATAACCGTAAGCCCGACCACGGCGCGGGTGCTGCTGCTGACCGACTTAAACAGCCGCATTCCGGTCAAGGTGCTGCCGGCGGACGTCAACGCCATTCTCGCCGGGGATAATCTCGATCAGCCGATGCTGACCTTTTTGCCCGCCGG
Organism: Sphingomonadales bacterium; assembly: GCA_019455285.1. GTDB lineage: Bacteria > Pseudomonadota > Alphaproteobacteria > Sphingomonadales > Govanellaceae > PRO5. The sequence goes on along the minus strand of JACFMS010000032.1, from coordinate 3,882 downwards.
CAACCAGATCACCGCCGGCGACTGGGTGGTGACCACCAGCCATGGCGGCATCTTTCCGCCTGACATGCCGGTGGGCCGCGTCGCGCTGACGCCCAAGGGCGGCAAGCCGCGGGTCATGCTGTCATCCGACTTGGCGCGACTTGATTATGTGCGCATTCTCGCCTTCACCCCGGCGACGCCGCCGCCAGCCGCGGCGGAAACACCGCAGCCATCGCCATGATCCGCCTGGCTCATCAAACCCTGGCCTTCGTGCGCGGCACGGTGCCGATCATAACGGCGCTCTTGTTGATGCTTTTGGAATTCGTCCCCTATCGTTTCGCCCATATCCAGGCGATCATGCCGCATCTGTTTCTTGCCGCGGCGTATTATTGGGCCCTGTTCCGCCCTGATCTGATGGGCGCCGCGCCGCTGTTTCTGGCCGGCGTGTTTTATGATCTGGCCAACGGCGGCGCCTTCGGATTGACCGCCTTCGCCCTGGTAGTCATGCATTATTTTGCCGTCAGCCAACGACAAATTCTTGCCGGCCGGATGTTTTTGTTAAGCTGGTTCGGCTTTATCAGTGTCGCCATCGCCTATGGCATCGCCGACTGGCTCCTGTTGTCCATGATCACCGACGCGCCGGTCAAGCCCACCGCCATCGTGATGCAGACTCTGATGACGGTTTCGGTGTATCCTTTGGTGGCGCGCTTCCTGGGCCAAATTCACCGCCTGACGCTCGATCGATGAAAGCCACGACCCGCAAAAATCGTCCCGACCGCTTAAAGGTCTTTACCCGCCGGGCGGTTATTGTCGCCAGCATCAAGGGAACGCTGATCGCCGCCCTGGCCGGCCGCATGTATTACTTGCAGGTCATCGAAAGCAGCCGCTTTAAAAAGCTTGCTGATGAAAACCGCATCAGCATCCGCCTTTTAGCCCCGGTGCGCGGCCGCATCGTCGATCGCTTCGGCGAAATTATGGCCACCAACCGCGCCGACTATCGCGCCTACATCATTCCCGAGCAGACGGCGGACGTCGCCGCCACCCTCGACGCCCTGGCCAAGATCATCCCTATCGATGATAGTGACCGCACCCGGATCCTCGCCACCTCGCGGCGGCAACGCAGCTTCTTCGCCGTGCCGGTGGCGGAAAACCTAAGCTGGGATGATTTCGCACGCATCAATATCGCCAGCCCCGACCTGCCAGGCGTTCAGCCCGATGTCGGCACCACGCGCTATTATCCCTATCGCGATCTGACCGCCCATCTCTTGGGTTATGTCGGCGCGCCCAATGAGGAGGAAGCCGGCAACGATCCCTTGTTGCACCTTCCCTCCTTCAAGATCGGCAAGAACGGCTTGGAGCGCACCTTTGATGTGCCGCTGCGCGGCGTTGCCGGCAACATGAAGGTTGAAGTCAACGCCTATGGCCGGGTGATCCGCGAACTTGATCAGGAACAGGCGACGCCGGGCGCTGAACTGAAACTGACCATCGATCTGGGCTTGCAGAAATTCGCCGCCGAGCGGATCAGCGCCGAGAGCGCCTCGGTCATCGTCATGGACATTCACAGCGGCGACGTGTTGGCCTTCGCTTCAATGCCGGCTTATGACCCCAACGATTTCAATGTCGGCATCCGCCAGGATACCTGGAAAACGCTGCTGGGCGATATCCGCAAGCCCTTGGTCGACAAGATCGTGCAAGGGCAGTATCCGCCTGGCTCGACGTTCAAGATGGTGGTGGCCATGGCGGCGCTGGAGTCAGGCGTCGTCAATGCCGCCCACGAAGTTTATTGCCCGGGCAAGCGGCGGCTCGGCAATCACGTTTTCCATTGCTGGAAGCGGGAAGGCCACGGCACGCAGAACATGATCGGCGGCATCCGCAATTCCTGCGACGTTTATTTCTACGACTTGGCTGAACGCACCGGGGTTGACGCCATTGCCGCCATGGCGCGCCGCTTCGGGCTGGGCGAAGCCTTCGACATCGGCATTCCCCATACCGCCTCCGGACTGGTGCCGTCGATGGCCTGGAAGCAGAAGCGTTTCGGCGTGCCCTGGCAGAAAGGCGAAACCCTGATCGTCGGCATCGGTCAAGGCTATATACTGACTACCCCTTTGCAGTTGGCGGTGATGACGGCGCGCATCGCCAATGGCGGCTATGCCGTCATGCCGCGGCTGGTGCGGCCGAAAAAAGCAGCCAAGCCATCGCGCATCGAGGTGTCGGATTATGCCCTTTCGGTGGTGCGCCAGGGCATGGTCGAAGTGACGACCAGCGCGCGCGGCACCGCCTATGGCGCGCGCATCACCGAAGACGGCTACAGCATGGCGGGCAAGACCGGCACCGCGCAGGTGCGCCGCATCAGCAAGGAAGAACGCGCCACCCGGGTGATCAAGAACGAGGACAAGCCATGGATCGAGCGTGACCACGCGCTGTTCGTCGGCTTCGGTCCGATCGAGAATCCGCGCTACGCCATCGCCGTGGTGGTGGAGCATGGCGGCAGCGGCTCCAAGGCGGCGGGACCCATTGCCCGCGATGTACTCCTCGAAGCCATGCGCCGCAATTCCGCGCGCGACCCCGATGCGCCGATGCGGGCGCCGGCGGGAGTACAGGTATAAACCATGAAAACCGTGATCGCCATCAGAAGCCAGCAACGCAATCTGTTCGCCAAACTGCGCGATCTGAATTGGTTCGTCATCTCCCTTATCACCATCATCGCCAGCGTCGGCTTTACCATGCTCTATTCGGTGTCGGGCGGCCACCTGGAGCCGTGGGCGGCGCCGCAAATGACCCGCTTTGCCGTCGGTTTCGTGCTGATGATCATTGTAGCGCTGATCAACTTAAGATGGTGGATGGCGTCGGCCTATTGGATTTACGGCGGCACGTTCCTGATGCTGCTGGCGGTGGAGATCATGGGCGATATCGGCATGGGGGCGCAGCGTTGGCTGGACCTTGGAGTCATCCGCCTGCAACCGTCGGAGATCATGAAGCTGGCGCTGGTATTGGCGCTGGCGCGCTACTACCACGGCCTGACCACCCGCGAGGCGGCGCGGGTGCGCAGCCTGACCTTGCCGCTCCTGCTGATCGCCTTGCCCGCCGTGCTGGTGCTGCGTCAGCCCGATCTTGGCACCGCGGTGCTGATCACCGCTACCGGCGCCACCGTGATGTTCCTCGCCGGCGTGCGGTCGTCCGTCTTCGTGGCCGGCATCGCCGGGGTCGCCGCCGCCATCCCCATGGCCTGGGGGATGTTGAGGGATTATCAAAAGGACCGGGTGCTGACCTTTCTCGACCCCGAGCGCGATCCCTTGGGCGCCGGCTACCACATCCTGCAATCAAAGATCGCGTTCGGCTCCGGCGGGGTTACCGGCAAGGGGCTGCTGCTGGGCACCCAGGCGCAGTTGAACTTCCTGCCGGAAAAGCAGACCGACTTCATCTTCACCATGCTGGCGGAGGAACTGGGACTGTTGGGCAGCTTAAGCCTGCTCCTCCTATATACGCTCCTCATCGGCTATGCCATGTACGCCAGCCTGGGCATCAAAAATCATTTCGGCCGCCTGCTGACCACCGGCCTGGCCGCCACCTTCTTTTTCTACATGTTCATCAATATGGCGATGGTGATGGGCCTGGTGCCGGTGGTCGGCGTGCCGCTGCCCCTGGTTTCTTATGGTGGCTCGGCCATGCTGACGCTCTTGCTCGGCTTTGGCTTGATTTTGAGCGCCGTCCTGCACCGCAATACCATCATTGCCCGGGGCGGCGCCTTCACGGCCTGAATTTTGCCCCGGCAAAGCCACCATTGGCTATCGACAAGGCCAGATCGGTTTGCTATGAGAGGCCCCGCTAACCTTTCCCGTGGGCGCATAGCTCAGCTGGTAGAGCAGCTGACTCTTAATCAGCGGGTCCTAGGTTCGAGTCCTA
>JACFMS010000031.1 GCA_019455285.1 Sphingomonadales bacterium | reverse complement strand
GATGTCGATGAAAGACAGGCCCGATAGCGCTACCCCCTGGAACCAACGCTCTTTTCGCCGTGTGCTGATCGATATGCACACCCCTGATTGGGATCCGAGATTTCTCGCCCGCTATGACCCGGCCCAGGTGCGAGCTGTCTGCCAGGAGGTCCAGGCAACGGGAGTGATGATCTATTTCCAGTCCCATGTCGGGCTTTGCTACTGGCCCACGCGCGCCGGCCAGATGCATAAACGGTTCGAGGGGCGCGATTTGATGGCCGAGACGCTGCGGGAGTTTAAGAAGGCCGAGCTGCCGGTTTGCGCTTATTATAGCGTGAACTATGATAATTGGGCCTACCTTCATCATCCCGAATGGCGGTTTAAGCCCGCCGCCGTTGGCGCTACGGGGATATTGCCCAGGGAACGCTACGGCATCGTCTGCTTCAATAACCCGGAGTACCGGGCGTACGTGCACGCTCAGGCTGCCGAGATTGTCCAGGGCTATGATATCGACGCCTTCTTCTTCGACATGTTGTGGTGGTCGGGGATTTGTCTGTGTAGCCATTGCCAAGACCGCGCCCGCCGGGAAACTGGCGCTGATATCCCAAAGAAGGTGGATTGGCTGGACCCCGCCTGGTGTCAATTCCAAGCGGCGCGGGAACGATGGCTGACTGAGTTTGTCGGGGAACTGCGCGATAATGTTCATCGCTATCGGCCGGCATTACAGGTTTATCACAATTTCGCGCTGGGCATGGCCGATTGGGTGCGCGGCGTGTCGCTGGAATCGGCGGCGCATCACGATTTTCTTGGCGGTGACTTTTATGGCGGACGTGATGAGCAATTGGTGATCACCCGCCTGATGCTGAATTTGTCGGAAAGCCGGCCGGTGGAGTTCATGACCACCGTTGCGGCAAACCTGATCGAACACGACTACCATCAGCCCACCGAAGAATTGCAGCTTAAGGGATATGCAGCGGTTGCGTGCGCGTCAGCCTATTTATTGATTGCGGCGGTCGATCCGGACGGCGCCATCAGCCAGGCCATGCAGGATCGCTTGAAAGCATCTTTTTCCGGCATGATTCCTTATGAGTCCTTTCTTGGTGGCGAGGCAGTGGAAGATATCGCTGTCTATTTCAGCGGCGAGTCCAAAATGGACTTTGCCGATAACGGCAAGTCCATTAACGCCATCCTGCCGTCAAGCGCAGCGCAGTATCCCCATGCCCATGGCGTCATGGGGGCATGCCGCATTCTTCAGGAAGCCCATCTGCCCTTTGGCGTCATAACCCGCAAGCAGCTAAAGACGCTGCATCGCTACAAGGTGATTATCCTGCCCAATGTGCTGCGCATGACGGCTGAGGAAGTTGATGCTTTTCGCGCCTATGTGCAAGACGGCGGAAGGCTCTATGCCAGCCGCTACACCTCGCTGACTGAAGTGGCGGGAACGCGTCATGACGATTTCATGCTAAACGATGTCTTCGGTTGCCAATACCAGGGCGATGAAATCTGCAAGGTGATTTATCTTAATCCGGTTGCGGACGAGTTGCGAACCGCCATAGCGCCGGATACCCTGGCGACGCATCGCTACACCGCCGGCAATCTGGCGGGATCGGTGCGGCTTGCCAAGGAGTATATTGGACGGCCATTGGCGACCCTGACGCTACCCTATGGCTATCCTTTCGGCGGCGCGGTGAATGACCAAAAATGGGCGGCCATTCATACCTCGCCGGCGTGGGACGATACCGATCGACCGCTGATCATCGATAACGACTACGGCAAGGGCCGCTCCATTTATTCGGCGGCTGATATCGAGGCTGGCGGCAGCGAGGCGCACGATAAGCTGTTTCTGTCGCTCATCCGCTCGCTGCTTGGCGGCACGCCTTCTTTTGAAGCAGAGATTCATCCCGCCGTCTGGATGACGGTCTTTGATCAGGCGAAAGCCAAACGGCGCATCGTCAGTTTTTTGAATTATCAAGCCGCGCTCCCCATCATTCCGATCTCTCATGGTCAATTCCGGCTATCGCCACCAGAAAAACAGCGTTTTCGGCGGCTGGTCTGCCTGCCGGAGGGGAAAGAGGTTGCCTGTCAGATCGACGAAGCGGGAAATTTGAGCGCCGAAATCGCCGATCTTGGGCATTTTTGCATGTTTGCCGCTGAGTATGCCTGATCAGTCCATGCGTATGCCTCGCGTAACCTTAGCGGACAAATATACCCGCGAAGAAGGCCGTATATTCCTCACCGGCACGCAAGCGCTGGTGCGCCTGCCGTTATGGCAGCAACGGTTAGATGCCGCGGCGGGGCTGAACACCGCGGGATTTATTTCCGGCTATCGCGGTTCGCCGCTGGGCGCCTTCGATCAGGAGCTGTGGCGGGCGCAAAAATTTCTCGATCAGCATCAGATTCGCTTTCAGCCGGGGGTCAACGAGGATTTGGCGGCAACGGCAATCTGGGGCACTCAGCAAGCAGGATTATTCCCCGGCGCGCGCCATGACGGCGTGTTCGCCCTGTGGTACGGCAAGGGGCCGGGGGTCGATCGCAGCGGCGATGTGTTCAAACATGCGAATTTGGCGGGAACGGCAAGGCATGGCGGCGTCCTGGTGGCGTTCGGCGATGACCACGGCGCTAAATCATCGACGCTGGCCCACCAATCCGAGCAAGCGCTGATCGCCGCGATGATTCCTGTGCTTAATCCGGCGACCATCGGCGATATTCTCGATTTCGGGTTGGTCGGCTGGGCAATGTCGCGGTATGCCGGGGTATGGGTGGGCCTTAAATGCGTTAATGAGCTGGTGGAAAGCACCGCATCTCTGGACGTCAGCTCACATCGCCGCCCTTTGCTCATTCCGCACGATATGCCATCGCCCGCCGGCGGCGTTCACGTGCGGACGGGCCATGAGCCCATACAGGCGGAACAGCGTCTGCTGCGCCACAAGCTGCCGATGGCCGTGGCGTTTGCGCGCGCCAACGGACTTGATAAGGTTATCTATCGACCCGACAAAAGGCGCCTAGGCATCGTCGCGGCCGGCAAGGCCTATCTTGACGTGCGTCAAGCGCTGGATCGATTGGGGATTGATGAACATCTGGCGCGCGAGCTTGGCATTGGGCTCTATAAGGTGGCGCTTACCTGGCCGCTTGAGCCGCAGGGAATAATGGATTTTGCTGCGGGCTTTGAGGAATTGCTGGTTGTTGAGGAAAAGCGCTCTCTGATCGAGGATCAGGCCGCCCGAATACTTTACGATCTGGACAGTTCCCGCCGCCCGCGGATTTATGGCAAACGCGATGAGGACGGGAACGCTCTGTTGCCCTCGGATGGCGTGTTGGACGTATCCATGGTGGCGCGCGTCATTGCTGGACGCCTGGAACGGTTAGGATTGATGAATGATTGCCTGCGCTCGTGGCACCATGATGTTGAGGCTGGGTGGCAAGCAAGCACATCTTCTCCGCTAACCATCGAGCGTAAACCGTATTTTTGTTCCGGCTGTCCTCACAACACCTCAACCAAAGTGCCGGACGGCAGCCAGGCCATGGCCGGCATCGGCTGCAGCTATATGGCGGTATGGATGGATCGTCATACCGTCACTTCGGTGCAGATGGGCGGCGAGGGCGCCAACTGGAATGGTATTGCGCCGTTCACTGACACGCCGCATATCTTTCAGAATATCGGCGACGGCACCTATTTTCACTCCGGCCTGATGGCCATACGAGCGGCGGTGGCGGCCGACGTCAATATCACCTACAAGATTTTGTTTAATGACGCCGTTGCCATGACCGGCGGGCAGATGGTGGACGGACCCTTGAGCGTGCCCCGCATCACCCAGCAGGTTCGGGCGGAAGGGGTAGCGAAAATAGTCATCGTTACTGATGAGCCGGAAAAGTATGCGCGTACTAAGGATCTGGCGGACGGGGTCGTTGTCCGCCATCGTCGTTATCTTGATGAGGCGCAGCGCGACCTGCGCGCCATGAGGGGCGTTACGGTCTTGATTTATGATCAGACCTGCGCCGCCGAGAAGCGCCGCCGGCGAAAACAAGGAAAATATCCTGATCCGCAAAAGCGGGTATTCATCAATAGCGCGGTCTGCGAAGGCTGCGGCGATTGCTCCACCAAGGCCAACTGCGTCAGCCTGTTGCCGGTGGAAACTGAATTCGGCCGCAAGCGGCAGATCGATCAGTTCGCCTGCAACAAGGACTATAGTTGCCTCAATGGTTTTTGTCCGTCTTTTGTCACGGTTCACGGCGGTCGCTTGCGGCAGCCGAGCATATCGCCTGATGACGATGCTCTGTTTCACGAACTGCCGGAAGCGGCGCTTCCCGAGCTTGAGACGTCTTACGGTATTCTCATCACCGGCATCGGCGGCTCCGGCGTGGTCACCATCGGCGCTCTTCTTGCCATGGCGGCGCATGTGGAAGGCAAGGGCGCTTCGGTATTCGATATGACCGGGCTGGCGCAGAAGAACGGCGCCGTGATGAGCCATGTGCGGATTGCCGCAAGACCGGAAGACATCCAAGCAGTGCGGATCGGCGTAGGAGAGGCGCGGCTGCTGCTGGGCTGTGATCTGGTGGTTGCGGGATCGGAGGACGCGGTGCATACGCTGCGCCGTGACCGGACGCGGGCGGTGGTCAACAGTCTTGTCACGCCGCCGGGTGATTTCCAGCTTGACGGTGACATGGATTTTCAACAACTCGCGTTGATGCAGAAAATTTCCGCCCCGCTTGGCGGGGAGAATGTGGATTTCATTGAGGCAACCCGTCTGGCAACCGCCCTGGCGGGCGACAGCATCGCCACCAATTTGTTCATGGTCGGCTATGCTTGGCAGAAAGGGTTGCTGCCGGTTGGCCGCGCCGCCATCGAGGAGGCCATCGCTATCAATGGCATTGCCGTCGACGCCAACCGGCGGGCCTTTTCCTGGGGTCGCCTGGCCGCCCATCAGCCGGACAAGGTTCGATCCATGGTTAACCTGCCGACGCTGGAGAAGAAAACCGAAAAATTGGAGGAGACGGTTGAGCGCCGCATGGCTTTCTTGACGGACTACCAGAACGCGGCCTACGCGGCGTCTTATAAAGACTTTGTCGATGCCGTGGCGCGACGGGAAGCGGCGCTATTTCCCGGCCGCACCGCCTTGACGGCGCAGGTGGCGAAATCTTTGTTCAAGTTGATGGCTTACAAGGATGAGTACGAGGTGGCGCGTCTTTATGCCAACGGCGACTTTGAAAGGAACATCAAGGCGCAATTTGCAGGAAACTTTAGACTGACCATTCACCTGGCGCCGCCCTTGTTATCGCCGTACGACCCCGTAACCGGCGAGCCGCGCAAGCTTGAATTCGGCCCCTGGGTATTTTGGCTTTTTAAAATATTGGCTAAGATGAAGGGACTTCGCGGCACGTGGGCGGATCCGTTTGGCTACACCCGCGAGAGGAGGGCCGAGCGAGCGCTTATTGCAAACTACAAGGCGGCAATTCTTCGGCTCCTGGATCGATTGGCGGCCGATACCTACGACCGATCGCTGGAACTGGCCGCGCTTCCTGAAGAAATTCGCGGCTTTGGCCATGTGAAAGAGAAGAACCTGGCGCAAGTTATGACCAAATGGACGGACCTTGTAGCCTGATGCAATTCTGAAAGGAACCAGGGAGAGATGCAAAGCGGTAACCGACTGCACGGCAAGATCGCCCTCATCACTGGCGCCGCATCGGGCTTGGGCGCCGCCATGGCCGCCAGATTCCTGCAAGAAGGCGCCTCGGTAGTGCTGACGGATGTCAATGAAGGCGCCCTGCAAGGCGCCGGCCTGGAAGGAGAGGGCGAGATTCTCAAGCTGCGTCATGACGTCACATCGCCGCAGGATTGGGCAAATGTTATTGGCAAAACCAGGGACCGCCTCGGCGGCTTGCATATTCTGGTCAACAACGCCGGCATCGTGCTCATGGGCTCGGTGGAGGATATCAGCCTGGACGATTGGCGGCGTATTCACGCCGTCGATCTGGACAGCGTATTTTTGGGCTGCAAGACATCGCTGCCGTTGATGGCGGCAACCACGGCTCAGGCGGGCTCGCGCGGCGCGATTTTGAATATCTCCTCGGTGTCCGCCATCATCGCTGGCCATAATCTGGCGGGCTATAATTCCGCCAAAGCGGCGGTCCGGCATCTGACCAAATCCGTCGCCCTGCATTGCGCCCGCAAGGGCTATCGCATCACCTGCAATTCCCTGCATCCCGCCTTTATCAGCACGCCTCTTATCGATGGCCTGGGAAAGTCGGGAGATCAAGCGCAGGTCCGCGACAAGCTGGCCCGCCAGATTCCTCTCGGCTGCCTTGGCGATCCCGACGACGTAGCCCACGCGGCGGTTTATTTATGTTCTGATGAGGCCAAGTTTGTCACCGGCGCGGAGCTCCTCATCGATGGCGGCATCGCCGCCATGTGACATGTTGCCGACCGTCTCCCGTCAACAACTCAATCCGTCTACCGAGACCGCAATCTGGTATGATTATTTAAAAAATCAAAGAATATCAGCTTGGCGGCTTCAGGGTATTTTATCCGCAATATGCGTTCCGACTCTTTTGACATGCCGCGAGGCCAACGCAGCCGCCAGTTGTTCATCTTGTGCCATGACCGCCTCGAGAATGGCGGCATGCTCGCGCCAGGTCGCCAACGCCGTTCCTTCAGCATCGGAGGAGAACAGCCAGTAAGTCCTGTCGCGCAGGGATTTGGCGAATTCGGCAAGGTATCGGTTTTTGCTCGCGGTAGCCAATATGGAATGAAAATCCTTATTTATAGCCCTTAGCTTGCTCAGATCGTTATCATTGGCCGCCTGGTTTCCCTGATTAAGCAGAGCTTGAAGCTGCTCGCATATCTCGGGCGTGCAGTCCCGGGCCACGTTGCGCGCGCATATTGCTTCAAGTTCTGCGCGCAATTCAATAATTTCCCTCAGTTCATCGGCGGACAGAAGTGGAATGCGCGCACCCTTTCGCGGGTTGATTTCCACCAACCCTTCATGCGACAGCACGCGCAGCGCTTCACGTATGGGAATCCGCGAAACCCCGAAAAGCTCGGCCAGTTTTGCCTCGGGAAGCCGTTCGCCAAGCTTGAACTGCCCTTGCAGTATGGCCTGGCGCAAGGCGTCGATAATGAGATCATTGAGCGATTGATGGGCTTGGCCAATTCTGACCCAAGGACCGAATGTATCCTGTTGGGGGGTGTTTAACACCAGCTTTTTCTTTTTCATACTCTAGATTTCCAGATTCCAAGCATATGTACAATGGGCTTGCCGCGTCGGGCGCCATCCTTTTTGGCGGAAAAATATAGCGTCCTCCGCCAAGAGGTGGATAGCACCCTTAGTGTTTTGTGTTTTCAATCTACAACGTCGGATACAGCGCAGCAAGTATACAGAAGTGCACGGTTTATAAATTAATAATAGAATAATAAAATAAATAATATTTAAAATATAAAGATTTTTGCCGATGAATGCAAAAGGGAATTCGACATCTAGATATCTGCCCGACAAAAAATCGCTTGACACGACATTAAGTTGTATACAGCATACAGAATACTCAATATCGATTCTACCTTACGATATTGGGTGTAAGTCTAAATGGCTTCGGGAGGCATTCATGTTGTCGGCCCACGTATAAGGGCGAATGAATGCGAGATAGGGGGATTGGGCATTGAGAGAAATAGCCATATAAAATGCGCGCTGCCGCTCATGATAAGAGCGGCGGCGACGGTCTAGCTATATGACTTGGCGATGGGTGGTCCAGCCTATTAATCGCCCAGGCTATTTCACCTTGGTGACTGAGCCCGTAAATTATATACAGGGAGCAAACAAATATGCCGTCAGCATCAACGAGCGTAACGTTCAGCAAATATGCAAAAAATACTTTTCGGGGGTCTGTTTCCAGTCAAGCATTGATACTTTCCTTAACGAGTGTGTTGATCGGTGGGTCTCATGTCTCAGCACAGCAAGTGGCAAGCAGTGATGACAACTTGAATGTTGAAGAAGTGATCGTTACCGGTTCTCGCCGCGCCGCCAGGTCTGCGGCGGATGTGCCGGCGCCGGTCGACGTTATCGGCGTCGAACAGTTAACCCAGCAGGGAAGTTCGGATACCTCTGATCTACTCAGAACAATTATTCCATCCCTTAACATAGGCGATAATCCGCTGAGCGGTACATCTACCTCCATACGCCCGGCAACCTTGCGCGGCCTTTCGCCGGACCATGCACTGGTGCTCGTCAATGGCAAGCGCCGCCATCGCGCGGCGGATATCGCCACGTTCTCCGGCGGCATTACGGATGGCTCGCAAGGACCAGACCTGTCTAATATCCCGGCCATCGCCATTAAACAGGTTCAGGTGTTGCGAGATGGCGCGGCGGCTCAATATGGCTCTGACGCTATCGCCGGCGTCATCAATTTCATCATGAGCGACGAGCGCGAGGGCGGTCGGCTGGAAGCCAAAGTCGGCAGCACCTATGAAGGCGATGGTGATAACTATCAAGTCGCCGGCACATGGGGCACGCCACTGGGCGAAAGCGGGTTTGTGCGGTTTAGCGGCGAATTCCGCGAGAATGATCTGACCACACGCGCCGTTCAGCGTGGCGACGCCGCGGCACTAATTGCCGCCGGCAACACCGATGTTCCTGATCCGGCTACCCGGTTTGGGACGCCTAAAATCAGCGACGATATCAAGACCTTCGTCAATTTAGCCGTCGAAGCGGGCGAGAACAGCGAGTTCTATGCGTTTGGCGGCTACGCGTCGCGCCGCACCCAAAGCGATTTCTTCTACAGAAACCCCGAAGGTCGTTTTGGCGTGTTTACCGACAATGACGATGGCGGTAATTTCCTGATTGGCGATATGACGCCAAATGATGGGGTGACCTGCGATGGCGGCATCGACTTCGGCGGCACCGGGGTGGTTAATGATCCGATTGCCGTCGGATCTGCGGATGCCGCGGCGCGACTTACCGCTATTTTCGCTGACCCCAATTGCTTTTCTGCTCTTGAGGTCTTCCCTGGCGGCTACACGCCCTTCTTCGGCAGCCACGTAACGGATGTTTCAGGAGCCTTTGGTCTGCGCGGCAAATTCGATAATGGCCTTACCTATGATATCAGCCTTAATGCGGGTCGCAGCAAGATCAAATTCGATGTCAGCAATGTTCTTAATCCCAGCATGGGATCGTTATCGCCGACTGATTTCAACGATATTGGCACCCGCGTACAGTCGGAACGGAACTTCAATGCCGACTTTTCCTATGGCGTTGATGTAGGATTCGCCTCTCCGCTTAATATTGCAGCCGGTGTGGAATGGCGAAGGGAAAGGTTCGAGATTGTTACCGGCGAACCTTCCTCCTTTGAGCCTGGGGTGCTGGGGGATCAGGGTTTCTTGATTGGGGAAGAGGCGCTCCCCGGCTTTTCGCCCTCGATTGCCGGCGCGTTCTCCCGTAGCAATAAATCTATTTACCTCGACCTTGAAGCCGATGTCATCGAAGACTTGGTTATTGGGGCGGCGGTTCGCTATGAAGACTTCACTGACTTTGGTAGCAAGACCACTTATAAAGTGTCCGGTCTATACCATGTAACGAATGAGTTCGGAATTCGTTCTACCTATGCCACGGGCTTTCATGCGCCGACGCCCGGTCAGCAGAACTTCAGCGCTCTTACCACGGAAATTAACGCTGAAGGCAGCTTAATCGAGTCGGGCGTGATCCCGCCGACGAGCCCGGTTGCCATGGCAGTTGGTGGCAGTCAGCTTCAACCAGAAACCTCCAAGAGCTTTACGGTCGGCGCGGTTTATGGAACTAATTGGATCAATGTGACATTGGACTTCTATGTCATTAAGATGGATGATCGCATTACCCAGTCCGCAAGCCATGTTCTCACGGATGAGCAGCGTGCGGAATTGATCGCCGAGGGGTTCTTTGCCGCAGGCGGTCTGGGTACTTTCCGGTTCTTTACCAATGACTTCTCATCGACAACCAAGGGCATTGATTTGGTTGCCTCCATGCCGATTGAGCTGACGAGCACCGGCACCAGTGAGATCAGCCTCGCTGTAAACTGGACCAAGACAAATGTGACGTCATTTGATCCAACTGATCCCGACGAGCTGCTAAGCCAGACCCGCGTTACCCAGTTGGAAAAGAACAATCCAAGGTGGCGGGGCAATATAACATTCATACACAACGAAGACAGGTGGCGTGGTCTGGTTCGCGTAAATTACTATGGAAAATTCACGGAACTTCATGTGAATGCCGGGTCTCTCCGCATTGATGCCGGATCTGAAATTACCGTTGACACCGAAGTTGGCGTATACGTTCTACAAGACGTGGAGTTTGTTGTAGGCGCGCAAAACCTTTTCAACAATTTCCCGGATAGAAATCCATGGGACTTCATCGTGGGATCCAAATATCCGACAACTTCTCCGTCGGGGATTAATGGAGGAATGTACTACGCTAAGCTACGTTATGCCTTCTGATCTACGGGCTCTATTGTACTAGTACCTCGCTTGAAACTCTCTTGTTGGGCGCTTGGTAGAAATCCTATACACCAAGCGCCCATATTTTTATATTTACGCAAAGCCCCATGGCGTAACAATATGTAGGAATCGTTGTGCTGCTGAAAAGTTTGTCATGCTAGACCCAGTACTTGAGATTATAGCGTCCACGGAATGGGATATGCTTCTCATCGGCTCCTTAGCCGTACTGGTGGGATCGATTGTTCAGGGCGCATCCGGCTTGGGCTTGGGGATGGTGGCTGCGCCGGTACTGATTCTGATTGATCCGCGGTTTGTGCCGGGTCCCTTGCTGATGCTCTCTTTTGCCGTATCGTCAATGATGGTATGGCGTGAATATCGTAGAGTGGACCTGCGGGGACTGTGCTTTGCCCTTACCGGACGCATCCCTGGCAATCTATTGGCTGGCATGACCATTGCCATGGTCCCACAATCGGTTTATGGCATCGTGTTCGGCACACTCGTTCTGGCTGCGGTGGCGCTGACGTCTTCGGGCCTTAAGTTTATGCCCACGCCTCGTAACCTGTTTTCCGCAGGCGTTGCTTCCGGTTACATGGGTACGCTGACATCTGTAGGCGCGCCGCCCATTGCGTTGGCCTATCAGCATGGTACCGCCCCTACTATTCGCGCTACCTTGGCTGCTTTTTTTATGATCAGTTCGGCCTTGTCTATCTTGACTCTCCACTACTTTGGACGTTTCGATTATGATGAGTCAGTCTTCAGCCTATTGTTCGTAGTACCTCTTGCTCTGGGGTTCTGGATTTCCAATTCCCTGGTTAGACTGATGAAGGAATGTCATGTCCGATATGCGATACTTGGATTATCAGGGGTATCTTCGATTATCCTCATCCTACGCTCTACCTATACGTTGATTTCCTGATTTGTCAGAGAACCGCTGTTATGTCCGATAAATATTCTAGGGTTATTTTGGTGACCGGGGCGTCAAGCGGTATCGGCGCAGCGGTCTGCCGCCGCCTTGCAGGCCCAGGAATTGCCTTGGCGATACAAGGTCGGGGGGGAGGTGAGGACAGCAGCAAGAGTGCTCCAATGGAAGCGTTAGCCGCTCAACTGCGGGAAAGCGGCGCGGTCGTTGAACCTTTCTATGGTGATTTCGGGCAGGATGGATATGCGGCCTCTTTGATTGTGCAGATCCTGTCACGCTTTGGGCGACTGGATCAGATCGTCAGCAACGCGGGGTTTGCTGACCGCTCGTTGTTGGGTGAGGTGCAACGCTCCGTCCTGGACCGATCCTATAGGGTCATGACCGGGGCTTTTTTCGATCTGACCACGGCGGCGATGGAGGCTTTACAGGCATCGGATTGCGGGCGGGTCGTTGCCATCAGTTCGTTTGTGGCGCATGTTTATGCGCCCGGCCGCCTTTTTCCGGTGACGGCGGCGGCAAAGGCGGCGGTCGAGGCGTTGGCCAAATCCCTAGCCGTGCAACTGGGGCCTTGCGGCGTTACGGTTAATTGCGTCGCCCCCGGCTACACCCGTAAGGATGCGGGCGCTCACCGGGCAATTCCGGAAGCAAAGTTGATGGAAATGGCGGAGCTTGCGGCTACCGGCCGTATTGCAGAGCCGGAGGACATAGCAGCGGCTGTCGCTTTTCTTTTATCCGCTGATGCGCGCCAGATCACCGGCCAGGTGTTGCGGGTGGACGGCGGGTTGGGGATTTCATAATACGAATAAGAACGGGAGTAGACTTTACCCGTCATTAGAGCTGGGATCTTGCATCCAGAAACTTTTCGATTGCCTCGGCGACCTTATCCGGCTGATCCACCGCCACGAAATGACGCGCATCGTGGATCAAGGTGATTTCTACGTCCGGAATGGCTTGCAGCATATTGGCGTAGAACGTACGGATTTCTTCATCGGGCAGGCCATTTTTATAGGAATTGGTTGCAACCACTGCCAGCACCGGGGCTTTCAGGAGATGTAATTGAGGTCTTAAGTCTACCGGCAGCATTTCCATAACGTATTGCGCCACCGCTTCGGGATCGCTGGCAATCACCCGTTCAGTGATGGCATCCACCTTGGCCAGGTCGGTGATCCGGGTGGATAGAAAGTTGTGCATGGCGGCCTTGAATGTTTCAGGGGTTTTGTTTCTGCCTAGTTCGTTAGCGAGCTTCTCGGCGGCAGCTTGGCGTCCGGCGGCATCGGTATCGGCTAGTTTTGAAAACACGGGAAACCCGTCGAGCGCGATCACGCCGCCAATTTCCCCCGGCGCCTCAATGCCGATTCGGTAAGCAATGAAAGCGCCCAGACTGTGGCCGATCAGCACCGGCCGCTCCATCTTTTCTTCCCGGATCAGGCGGCGAATATCCCGCACCACTTTGTCAATGATAGGGCTTGGTTGAGACGGCAAGCCGCTGAAGCCCGCAAGCGTCAGGGCGTAAACTTTATGGGTGGGACTGAAGCGGCGCACCATATCGTCCCACGCCCATGCCCCACTGGCGAGGCCGGGAATAAAGATCAAAGGAACCGGGCCTTGGCCATGGATTTCGGCGCGAACCGCGCCTTTATGCCAAACGGCGCGGCTGCCGATTTCGTTCTGTTTCTTGGATGGGCCTGCGTGATGATCCATGGCTTTTGCTCCCGTAACGGCAGGTTGGAGAAGGGTACAAATCAGTAATGCGATAAGTTTTTTCATGGCTCCTGCTCTTTTAATGGCGGGGACAAGGCGCCCGGACGCATCTTTCCGTCGGCATGAAGCGCTAAGAGCCTTGAATTTTCTTCTTGATATTGCTATTTATCATCAATAAAGCATACAGTATACAATAAATACCGCAGCGGGCCCATTACGCCATCACGAGCCTATAGCTTGGCGTTCACCGCGGCCGGAGCTGCGATAGGGGAAAACGTCACCGGTTAAGTGGATAAGTTTTTTATGAACATACCGAAAACACGGGCAAAACAGGCGCATTTGGCGGAGAGCGCGGAAGCTTCAGGCGCCACAGCTAACAGGATAAGCGGCAGCGTCGCCGCCGTTTCAATGCTTCAGGAGTTCGGCGTCAAGCATATTTTCGGGGTGTGCGGGGATACCAGCCTGCCATTCTATGACGCCTTAAGGAGCGTTGGAAACAGCATTCGCCACGTCCTTGCCAGGGACGAACGCTGCGCCGCCTATATGGCGGATGTTTATGCCCGCATCACCGGCAGAGTCGGGGTAGTGGAAGGTCCGAGCGGCGCCGGCGCGACTTACATGCTGCCCGGCATTGTCGAAGCCCAGGGCACCACCATTCCGGTGCTGGCGATTACCTCAGACATTCCCGTTACCGGCAGGGACAAGTTTGTTCTCACCGAGTGCGATCAGGAAAGTTTGTTTCGCCCCTTTACCAAATACACCCGGGTGGTCGAGCAGGCGACATGCATTCCCACGGCCTTTCGGGCGGCGTTCACCGCCATGACCTCCGGCACGCCGGGAACGGCGCATATTGGCCTTCCCTATGATGTTCTGAAGGCGGACTTGCCGGCCAACGATGTATGGGGCGATCCGACCCTCGGTCAGTATCCGTCGCGGCCGCAACAGCCGGATGATGACAAATTGGAAGCTGCCGCGGAACTGATCCGCACCAGCCGCAGACCCATCATTATCACCGGCGGCGGTACGCTGCATGCCATGGCCCATATGGAGCTCATTCAGCTCGCCGAGATTATCAACGCCCCTGTCGGCACCACCATCTCGGCTAAGGGTACCATTGCCGAAACCCATGAGCTTGCCCTTGGCACGATTGGCACCAACGGTTCGACTCCGGGGGCAAGGGATGCGGTTCGGGAAAGCGATCTTGTGATCTATGTTGGCTGTCGCGTCGGTTCCGTGACGTCGGAAAAAGGCGCCAACCCGGTTAATGGCGAGAAACCGATCATTCACATTGATATCGATCCGATCTGTATCGGCGCCAACTACAAAACAGATGTCGCCTTGCCGGGACACGCCAAGCTCACGCTTGCGGCCCTGATAAAAAAGCTGGAAGCGCGGCAAGACCGCAGCGTGCAGAGCGGTTGGGGGCGCGAAGCGGTTTGCCGCGCCAAGGACATACGCCGCGCCTTGTTTATGAAGCACGCAGCCTCCAATGATGTCCCCATCTACCCGGAGCGCATCATTGCCGAAATGCAGAAAGCGCTGCCCGATGACGTCATCGTGATCTCGGACCCAGGCACGCCAACGCCATACCTGTGCGCCTTTTATGAAACGCGGCAATCCGGCCGATCTTTCATTTTTCATCGCTTTCATGGTGGGCTTGGCTTCTCTCTGCCGGGAGTGGTCGGCGCTTACTTTGCCGCTCCGGGACGAAAGATTGTGGGCATCATGGGCGACGGCAGTTTTGGTTTTTCTTCCGGCGAGCTTGAAACCATTTCACGACTCAATTTGCCGGTGACGCTGATCGTGATCAACAACGCCAGCTTCGGCTGGATCAAGGCGGGGCAGCAGCAAAGCTATGGCGGGCGCTTTTTCGGCGTGGACTTTTCGAAGTCCGATCATGCCGCCATTGCCGCGGCGTATGGCCTGAAGACATGGAAGGTTGAACGGCCGGAGCAACTGGCGGGCGCCTTGTCCAACGCCATTGCATCGGCCGGTCCGACGCTGGTTGAAATCATTACCCGTCCCCTGGAGCAATCCGAGGTGCCGGTAACTGCATATCTCGGATAAGCAACCGAACCCCTGACTGGGCCTCCGCCTGCTGCGGAGGCTATTTTTTTGCCGACAGGATGGGCGCGGAGTCGCCGCTGTTTTTTTCCAGCCAGGCCCGGAATTTGATCAAAGGGGGATAATCGGCGTTTTTTTTCGGCCATACGAGGTAATAATCGCCAACGCTGCGGGTGGGCGCGCCGAAGGCGGAAATCAGTTGCCCGCTGGTCAATTCCTGCTGGATCAGAAAACTTGGCAGCAAGGCAATGCCTAAACCATGAGCCGCCGCCTGACTCATGGTTGAGAATTGATCGAACAGCATGCCGGTGACGGGCGGCAACGTCAGACCGTAATGCTGCGCCCAGTGTTCCCAGGCATTGGGGCGCGTTTCCAGATGCAGCAGGGGGAAATCAAGAATGTCCCTGGCTGCCTTCAACTTTCGCCCCTTCAAAAGGCTGGGCGAGCAGGCGGGAACCACCATTTCGGTCATCAGTTTCAGATGTTCGGCCCCGGCCCAGGTGGCGCTCCCAAAATGGATGGCGGCGTCAAAGCCCTCCTTGGCGAAGTCAAACTGGGAAAGCCGGGTGCTGAGGTTAATGGTGATATTGGGGTTGTCCGACAAAAATAGAGACAGGCGGGGCGCCAGCCAGCGGGTGCCGAAGGTGGGCAGAATGGCAAGGTTGATGGTTCCGCCCAGCGGGTTGGCCTTTAGCTGCAGGGTAGTTTGAGCGATTTCACGCAACGCGGCGCTGACGACCTTGGCGTAAGAAGCACCCGCCCAGGTCAACCGTAAGCGTTTTTTTTCCCGGTCGAACAGTTTGATGCCGATCTGGGCTTCCAGGGCGGCGATCTGGCGACTCACCGCCCCTTGGGTAAGCGAAAGCTCGGCGGCGGCCTGGGTGACGGACTCCGCCCTGGCCACGGCGTCGAAGGCCATCAAGAGATGGGTGGCGGGCAAGAATCGTCTATTAAACGCCATAACATTCCATATCAGAATATTTTAATTCAGATATATCGATACTTCCTTTCAATATTATATGCCATTCTAAGGCTTGGCAATGCCAAGCACAGGGCTAGGATTATTACAAATCATAATGTCAATGAGTGCCACGACCACAATGCCGCTCATTCCCATCGCCCGCCGGGCGGAAACTTTGCAGGTCTCTGAAATCGTTCGGATTTCGGAGCGCGCCCGGGGTTTAGCCGCCCAAGGGGAGAATGTGATCTCCTTCGGCACGGGGGAGCCTGACTTCCCGACGCCTCCCCATGTCATGGCGGCAGCCGCGCTGGCCATGCACCAGGGGAAAACCACCTATCCGCCGACGGCGGGCATCCCTGAACTGCGGGCGGCGGTGTGCAACGGGCATAACGCCTTGGGCGGCGCGCCGGTTGTGCCGGAACAGGTGCTGATCAGCAACGGCGCCAAGCAGGTGCTGAGCAATGCTTTCCTGGCGACCCTCAACGAGGGAGACGAGGTGATCCTGCCCGCGCCATTCTGGACCAGTTATCTGGATATGATCAACGTGGTGGGGGGACGGGCCGTTGTGGTTGCCTGCGGCATGTCCACCGACTTCAAGATCACGCCGGCGCAGCTTCGGGAAGCCATTACCGATAAAACCCGCTGGTTGATGCTCAACAGTCCCAGCAATCCGTGCGGCGCCATGTACAGCGCGGCGGAATTATCGGCCCTTGCTGACGTTCTGCGCGATCATACGGGGGTGGCTGTCATCGCGGATGAGATTTATCAACATATCGCATATAAGGATTTTACCACCTTTTCCAGTGTTGCCCCTGATCTTGCTGACAGAACGTTGACGGTCAACGGCGTATCCAAGGCTTATGCCATGACCGGGTGGCGTATCGGCTGGGGCATCGGCCCTCTGCCTTTGATCAAAACCATGACCGCCATCCAGGGGCAGGCGACGTCCGGGGCTTGTTCCATCTCCCAGGCGGCGGCGGTTGCGGCATTAAACGGGCCGCAGGATTTGCTGGCTGAGCGGCTCAATTCCTTCAAAGAGCGTCGCGATCTTGTGGTGAATGCCTTGAACGCAACGGGGTTGTTGACATGCCCCATGCCCGATGGCGCCTTTTATGTTTTTCCCGACTGCCGGAAAACGTTCGGCAAGAAAACTCCCAAGGGCGCCGTCATTGAAGATGATGCAGGGTTTTGCGCATATCTTCTGGAAGCGGAGGGCGTTGCGGTTGTGCCGGGGCGCGCCTTCGGTCTGCCGGGGCATTTCCGGTTTTCGTATGCCTATTCGCCTCAGTCTCTGCAAGAAGGCTGTCGCCGAATTTCCCGCGTCGTCGCGGCTCTGGTTTGAGTCTTGAGGAGAGCACAGCCCATATGACGCAAAATGCATCCATAAAGCCCGCCTCGTTCAACTGGGCCGATCCTTTTTTGGTGGAGTGGCAGATCACCGAAGAAGAGCGCATGATCCGCAACACGGTTCAGGCCTTTGCGCAGGCAAAGCTCCAGCCTCGCGTCACGGAAGCGTATCGCGAGGAGAAAACGGATAAAGCAATATTCAGGGAAATGGGGGAGGTGGGCCTCCTTGGCATTACCATTCCGGAAGCCTATGGCGGCATCGGCGCAAGCAGCGTCGCTTATGGCTTGGCGGCCCGGGAAATTGAACGTGTGGACAGCGGCTATCGTTCCATGATGTCGGTGCAGTCTTCGCTGGTCATGTACCCGATTTTTGCGTTCGGCAGCGAAATGCAGCGACAAAAATATCTTCCCCGTCTTGCCGCGGGCGAGTGGATCGGCTGCTTTGGTCTTACCGAACCCGATGCAGGTTCCGATCCCGCCGGCATGAAAACCACCGCCCGCAAAACCGCATCAGGCTATGTTCTAAACGGCAGCAAGACATGGATTTCCAACAGTCCCATTGCGGATGTCTTTGTCGTTTGGGCCAAGTCCGATGCCCACGGTGGCAAGATCAAGGGATTTGTACTGGAAAAAGCCATGGCGGGGCTTTCCGCGCCGAAGATTCAGGGCAAGCTTTCGCTACGGGCATCCATCACCGGCGAAATCGTCATGGATGGCGTAGAGGTTCCAGACGACGCCATTCTGCCCGGCGTGGAGGGCCTTAAAGGGCCGTTCAGTTGTCTCAACAAGGCCCGGTATGGCATCGCCTGGGGCGTTTTGGGCGCGGCGGAATTTTGTTGGCACGCTGCCCGCCAATATGGGCTGGACCGCCACCAGTTCGGCCGTCCCTTGGCGCAAAACCAATTGTTTCAAAAAAAGCTTGCCGATATGCAGACGGAAATCGCGCTTGGATTACAAATCTGCTTGCAGGCAGGCCGTCTGATGGATGAAGGCCTCTTGGCGCCGGAAGCCATTTCTCTCATCAAACGCAACAACTGCGGCAAAGCGCTGGAAATTGCCCGTATGGCCCGCGACATGCACGGCGGGAATGGCATTTCCGAGGAGTTTCAGGTGATCCGTCACATGATCAACCTGGAAACGGTGAATACTTATGAAGGCACCCATGATATTCATGCCTTGATCCTGGGCCGAGCCCAAACCGATCTTCAAGCATTTTATTGAGTGTGGAACAATGGATCGCGCCGACATCGTCCATGAGAATTTCCTGACCCGGCTTCGCAATCGTGACCTGCCGCAAAGCCTTTCCAACTGCACGCTGGAAGAAGCCGGACTGGATCAGGAAACGCTGGTGGACATGTTCACCTCACAGGTGCTGTGCCGGCACCTTGACCGCGTTTCCCGAAAACTCCAGGCCCGCGGGGAGGGTTATTACACCATTGGCTCTTCCGGTCATGAGGGCAATGCGGCGGTGGCGACGGCCTTAAGGCCAACGGACATGGCGTTCTTGCATTATCGCGATGCCGCCTTCCAGATCGCGCGCTCAAGGCAAGTGCCGGGGCAGACGCCGTTATGGGATATGCTTCTTGGTTTTTGCACCTGTAAGGAAGACCCCATTTCCGGCGGCCGGCATAAAGTCATTGGCTCAAAAGCGCTCAATATTCCGCCGCAGACGTCCACTATCGCCTCCCATCTGCCCAAGGCGGTGGGGGCGGCCTTTTCTATTGGACTGGCGAGGAAATACCAGCCGGAACGGCGCGTCCTTTCGCAAGACAGCATTGTGGTCTGCAGCTTCGGCGACGCCTCGCTCAATCATTCCACGGCGCAAGGGGCCATTAATGCCGCCTGCTGGTCCTCCTATCAAGGGGTGCAGGTTCCGTTGTTGTTCGTCTGTGAAGATAACGGCATTGGGATTTCCACCAAGACCCCGCCTAAGTGGGTGGAAGCAACCATGAAAAATCGCCCCGCGCTTAAATATTTCAAGTGCAACGGATTGGATATCGTGGAAACCTACGCCGTTACCAGCGAGGCCGCCGATTGGGTGCGCCGCAGCCGCATGCCGGCGTTTCTACACATGTCCTGCGTTCGCCTTTATGGCCACGCCGGCGCCGATCTGCAAATGGCGTATATGACGAAAGAGGAAATCGAGGCGGAGGAGGCCAACGATCCGCTGCTGCACACGGCCCGCCGACTGATTAATCACGGCATCATGAGTCCGGAAGAGGTGCTAGGCGTCTATGTTAATATTGCACGGGATACGGAAAAAGTCGCCGAACAAGTAATTAAGCGCCCGCGCCTGAAAACGGCGGCGGAAGTCATGGCAAGCCTGATTCCGCCTAAACGCTTCTGCATGCCGGTCAAAACGCCCAGCGAGGAGGAGCGGGCGGAAGCCTTCGGAGATGTCAACTTACGCAATATCGATAAGCCACAGCATATGGCCAAGCTGATCAACCTGGCCATGACGGATCTGATGTTGCAGCATCAGGAAATCATCATGGCGGGCGAAGATATCGGGCGCAAGGGCGGCGTCTACGGCGTAACCCAGGGACTGCAGAAGAAATTCGGACCGCGGCGGGTGATCGATAGCCTTCTCGACGAACAGTCTATCTTAGGGCTTGCCATCGGCATGGCCCATAACGGCTTCCTGCCCATGCCGGAGATCCAATTCATTGCGTACCTGCATAACGCGGAAGACCAGATCAGGGGAGAGGCGGCGACACTCTCCTTCTTCTCCAATGGGCAGTACACGAATCCGATGGTGGTTCGCATCGCTGGGCTTGGCTATCAGCGCGGCTTCGGCGGTCACTTCCATAATGACAACACTTTTAACGTGCTAAGGGATATTCCGGGCGTGATTCTCGCCTGTCCGTCAAATGGGCATGATGCGGCGGAAATGCTGCGAACTTGCGTCAGGCTTGCCCGCGAAGAGCAGCGGGTGGTGGTTTTTCTGGAGCCCATCGCGCTCTACATGATGCGGGACCTTCATCAGGCTGGCGATGGTCTGTGGTGTCACCCCTATCCACAACCGGGAAGCGGCGCGAGCATCGATTTTGGCGAGGTTGGCGTTCATGGCAATGGAAAAGAGCTTGCCATCGTCACCTACGCCAACGGCTATTACCTTTCCCGCCAAGCGGAAAAACTACTTCGAGAAGAGCACGGCGTCAAATTACGGGTCATTGATGTACGTTGGTTGGCGCCGATACCGAAGGAGGCGTTGCTGGAGGCCACGGCAGGGTGCAAGCATGTTCTGATCGTTGACGAGTGCCGGCGCACCGGCTCCTTAAGTGAAGAGCTGATGACCCTGTTTAGCGAACACAACCGCAAGTCGATCGCCCGCATTGCGGCGGAAGACAGCTTTATTCCCACCGGGCCTGCTTACGCCTCCACTCTGCCGTCTCGCGATGGCATTGTGAATGCCGCCTTGTCGCTCACCGGCAAGTTTAACGTCGCAAAGGCAGGGTGATCATGGCCAGAAAAACCGCCTTGGTGGTTGCCCCCGGACGCGGCACCTACAATAAGCCTGAACACGGCTACCTTGGACGCTACCATGCCGATAAGACGGATATGCTGGAGCAGTTCGACGCCCTACGCCGTGAGCTTGGCCAGACGCCGATCATGGAGTTAGACGGCGCCAAGCAATTTTCGCTCAGCCTCTTTACCCGGGGAGATAATGCCTCTCCGCTCATCTATTCTTGCGCCTATGCCGACTATCATGCCATTGACCAGGAGAAATTCGAGATCGTGGCGGTTACCGGCAACTCCATGGGCTGGTACATCGCCCTTGCCTGCGCGGGGGCGCTTGACGCCGTCAATGGGTTTCATGTGGTCAATACCATGGGAACCTTGATGCAGGAGACCCTCATCGGCGGCCAGATTCTTTATCCTTTCGTCGATGACAACTGGGTCGAAATTCCTGGCCGCAAGAGCGAACTGCTGGCCCTGGCGGATGATATCTACGATTTGCACATCTCCATTGATCTTGGCGGCATGATCGTGTTCGCTGGCAGCGAGGAGGCGCTCAAAACCGCTGAGCGTCACCTGCCGCCCCTCGATGGCCGGTTTCCGATGCACCTTGGCAACCATGCGGGCTTCCACAGCCCCTTGCAAATTCCCGTGGCCTTGAAAGGCAAAAACCTGCTGCCGCCCCAGCTGTTCGAGCGGCCCACGGTACCGCTGATTGATGGTCGCGGGCATTTATGGCAGCCCAAGGCGAGCAAGTTGCAGGATTTGTGGAATTACACTCTTGGCCATCAGGTAATCGAAACCTATGATTTCACCGCGGCGATCCGTAACGGACTGCGGACTTTTGCGCCAGACGTGGTGATTATCCTCGGCCCCGGAACCACTCTTGGCGGCGCGGTGGCGCAGGCGGCGATCTCGACCCAGTGGCTGGGCATGACATCGAAGACGGATTTTAAAAACATACAAGACCAGTCCCCCTTTATTTTATCCATGGGAGATCTCGAGCAACGCGCCTTGGTGACTCCCTGAATGATCGGGCGCGCTTGCCCTAACCCATAACGGCGGGCTGTGGTTCGCGGCGATCTCTCATGCCCAATGGCTCTTTTTTTTGCCGCCGATTGGGGTTACCTTCAGCCATCATGAAAGTGCATTCCGCCAGCCGGGTCATTTTACTGACGGTGTTCTTAAATTCCGTTAGCTTCGGAATCATTATTCCCGTACTTCCGCAATTACTCATCGAGCTTGGGCATATCAACGTGGTGGAAGCGTCGCTGTGGGGCGGCGGTTTGTCATTTGCGTATGCAGGCGCGGCTTTTCTCTTTGCGCCGATCGTTGGCAATCTATCCGACCGCATCGGAAGGCGGCCAGTTTTGCTTTTCTCCATTGCCGCGCTGGCCGTAAATTATTTGATCCTGGGGCTTGCTCCCAGCATTACCTGGCTGATAGCCGGCCGTATTCTGGCCGGGATATCAGCGTCTTGCCATGGCGTCGCCGCAGCCTGGATTTCCGACACCACGGCAAAGCACTTGCGATCAAAGGCCTTTGGCGCCATCGGCGCGGCATGGGGTGTGGGCTTTGTGTGCGGCCCAGCCATAGGGGGCATGTTGGGGAGTTTTGATCTCCGCCTTCCCTTTTTTATCGCAGCCATTATGGTTTGCCTGAATTTTCAGGCGGCATGGTGGGCATTGCCGGAAACATTGCGTCCTGAGCATAGAAGCCCCTTCCGTTGGCGGCGCGCCAACCTCATCGGCGCCTGCCATGAGCTGCGGCATTCGCCGCAAACAATCATCTTTCTTTGCGTCATTATCTGTTATCAGCTTGCCTATAACGCCAATCCTCAGGCCTGGAGCTATTATGCCATTCTTAAATTCGGCTGGACGGGAAAGGAGATCGGTTTTTCGTTGATGGCTTTTGGGCTGCTGGTCGCCTTGAACGCCGGCTTTCTGATTCGACCGATCGTGAGGAGGATTGGCGAACATAGGACAACCTGTGTCGGCCTTCTGTTGGGGGCGATGGGGTTTATCGGTTTTGCCTTTGCGGCCAATCAATGGATGCTGGTGGCTTTTATTCTGCCGTGGTCTTTTCTCGCCTTGATCATGCCTAGTTTACGCGCCCTGCTGTCTAACGCGCTTGGCGAAGAGCGGCAGGGCGCTCTCCATGGGGCCATTTCGAGCGCACAAAGCCTGACCATGATGGCTTCACCGCTGGTGATGTCGCAGCTTTTCTATCAATTCTCCTCTCCTGTTTCTCCCCTGTTTTTTCCTGGCGCTCCCTTTCTTGCCGCCAGCGCCCTGTTGCTGCTGAGCCTGGGGCTATTGCACTTTACCGGCAGGCGGCAAAAGCAGTTTCATTAAGGGCGCGCGCCAGCTCTTAGGGGCGGACGCTGACGGCTGTCTGTAGAACGGCCGTTTGAAATGGTATACAATGGGCCGCCATGAACAGCCCCTTTCTCTGACCGGGGTTTTTCACTTGAGAAAGGTTCTTAATTGATGCATTGACTCATTACAGCATACTGTATACTATTTTAGAAAATGAGCTTGGCGATGCCTTGTCGAAGGGTATGGCTCTCCGCAAGGAATCTTTATATTACAGGAGGTTAGCTTGGCAAAACGGGTCATTATCGTAGGTGGGGGATGGGCCGGATCAGCGGCAGCCCTGTGTGCCCGCAAAGCGGGGGCAGAAGAGGTCATCCTCCTGGAGCGAACCGACAGCCTGTTGGGCACCGGTCTGGTGGGCGGCATCATGCGCAATAATGGCAGAATGACCGCCACCGAGGAAATGATCGCCATGGGCGGCGGTGATCTTTTTGAGGTCTGCGACCGCAATTCCCGGCACGTGAATTTTTCATTCCCCGGCCACAAACACGCCTCTCTTTATGATGTGGCGAAGATTGAACCGGTAGTGAAGCGCTATCTCCTGGAAAAAGGGGTCGAGATATGGAATTTCAGCCGCTTTACGGAAGTTGATGTCCGGGACGGGTCCATCGTCGCGGTATATCTTGAAAGTGGCGACCGGGTGGAAGGGGATGTCTTTGTTGATACCACCGGCAGTTGCGGCGCGCAAACCCTGTGCACGGATAACGGCAACGGCTGCGTCATGTGCGTGATCCGCTGCCCCACCTTCGGGCCGCGCGTCAGCCTTGTCGGCAAGGTGGGGATCAAGGAAAAAGCCGGAAAAAAGCCGGATGGCTCCTTTGGCGCCATGAGCGGTTCTTGCAAGTTGAGCAAGGAGACGCTGGCTCCTCACATTCGGGAAGAGCTGGAGCGCACGGGTATGGTGATGGTGCCCATGCCGGAGCATATGATTAACCGCAAGAAACTCGGGGTTAAGGCGTGCGCGCAGTATGCGTTGTCGGAATACGCGGAGAACGTCATTCTTTTGGATACCGGCCACGCCAAGCTGATGAGTCCCTTTGTACCGCTGCACCAGCTCAATCAGCTACCCGGCCTAGAGGAAGCCCGCTATGTGGATCCGTATGCCGGGACTGTCGGCAATTCCATGCGGTTTACGGACCTTTCCCCGCGCGATGACGCCATGAAGGTTGAGGGAAATATCGATAACCTTTTCTGCGGCGGCGAGAAAGCGGGTCTTCTGGTGGGCCATACGGAAGCGATCGTGACCGGTGTGCTCGGCGGGCATAACGCCGTGCGCGCCCTTGCCGGCAAGGATCCGATCATTCTGCCCGATAGTATATCCATCGGCGATGCCGTCAGTCACGTTCGCGAAGAGATGGAAACGGAACGAGGCTTGAAGACAAAGTTCACCTTCTCGGGTTCCGTATATTTTGAGCGCATGAAGGAAAAGGGGCTTTATACGACCGATAAGGACGCCATCGTGAAGCGCGTCAAAAAAGCTGGACTTGAGGACGTATTCAATCAAAGGGTGATGTAATCGTGTCTTATATGATTACAGCAGAGTGCGTGAACTGCGGCGCCTGTGAACAGGAGTGCCCAGTGCAGGCGATTTCCGCCGCTGCCGATCAATACGTCATAGATGATGTGCTGTGCGTGGAATGCAAAGGATACTTTGCCGAGGCGCGATGCAAGTGGGCCTGCCCGGTGAATGCCTGCGTGCCGGAGCGGGAATCGTACTTGGTAAGGGCGGTTTCACTGGCAAATAAGGGCGCGCGTCCTGTGATCTATAAAGGCGGACCAAAAGTTGCGGGACGGGTGCTGCAACCCCACCAGCTGGAAAAGGTGAACCCATGACAAACGTCTCGTGTGATGAAGGGGTGCGGCGCTTTGATGCGGACATGATGACGACCATCGTCAGCATCAAGGCCATTCGCAATGGCATGGCCATTGTGGAAGCCAGCCCGCAAAAAGCATGCGGCGGTTGCGTCGCATCAAGCGGCTGCGGCGGCAAGGCTTTTTCCTCGGCTATGACAAAACCGTTGCCGCCGCTTGCCATTCATAATGATTTTGGCGGCTATGTGGGAGATGAGATCGAGATCGGCATCCCGCAGTCAAGCCTGTTGAAGGGGGCGATGCTCGTCTACCTTTTCCCACTGGCCGGCATGCTGATGGGAGCCTTATTGGGCGCGGAAATATTCGCCAATAATGGCATCGAATTGATATTCGGCGTCGCGGGTCTTGTGTTTGGAATCTGGTATGCCCGGGTATTTACGCGTTCGGAACGCTTCACCCATTCGCTGCAACCCGTATTTATCAGAAAATCACCCCGTCATGCTTTGTAGGGACCATGGTTGGCAGGCTTCTTAAAATTGGGCTTCTTTTAGCGGTTGCGTGCCTTGCCGGCTGTCGTGAGGCAGGCGATAAGCCTTACCATGAAGAAGCCTATGTTTTCGGCACATTGGTCAGCTTTGACATCGTTGGCGTGCCGGAGTCCCAGGCCCGCAAGGCGGTTCGAGACGTATCGGCGGAATTCCAGCACATGCACAAAGATTGGCATGCCTGGAAGGAAGGGGAGCTGACCGAGGTCAATCAGGCTCTTGCGCGCGGCGAATCGATAGAAGTCAGCGATTTTGTGCTTCCCATGCTTAAACAGGCGAAAGAGCTGTATCACCGGAGCGACGGATATTTCAATCCCGCGATCGGCGCTATCATCGGCGCTTGGGGTTTTCACAGTGATGAGTTACCGAAAGGCGCCATGCCATCGCTTGCCCATATCGCCGAACTTGCCGCCCGAGCCCCGTCAATGGATGATGTCACGATAAATGGCCGGAAGGTTTCCAGCACCAACACCGCCGTTCAATTCGATTTCGGCGGCTTTGGTAAGGGCGCGGCCTTGGACCGCGCCGAAGAGGTTCTTGTCAAGCATGGCGTCCGCAATGCGATTGTCAATGCAGGCGGCGATCTGAATACCCTTGGGCATCCGGCGGAGCGGCCATGGAAGATCGCCATTCGCGATCCCGTCAAGTGGGGCGTTATCGCTTATGTGGAGCTTGAAGATGGCGAGGATGTCTACACATCAGGAAATTATGAACGCTACTATGAGCATGAGGGGGTTAAGTACTCTCACATCATTAATCCAAAAACGGGGATGCCGGTTGGGAATATAATTTCGTCAACCGTCGTTCATAAGGGCGGATTGGTGGCGGACGCCGCCGCCACCGCATTGACGGTGTCGGGGCCTGACGGATGGTATGATGTTGCCCGTAAAATGGGCATAAAGTATGTGCTTCTCATCGATGATAAGGGTACGGTTTATATGAATCCAGAAATGCAGAAGCGGGTGCGCTTTGTGGAGAAGGAGCCCACGCACGTGGTTCTCAGCAAGCCTCTTATCGCTATGGCATCAGAGGGTCTGTAGAATGCAAGAATATGCCCTGCTTATCATTGGCACTGCCCTTGTTAATAATGTTCTCCTGGTGAAGTTTCTGGGGCTCTGCCCGTTCATGGGCGTGTCCAACAAGATCGACACGGCGATCGGCATGGGCTTTGCAACCACCTTTGTTCTTACTTTATCGGCTGTGCTAAGTTGGGTGTTGCAGGAATATGTTTTGGTGCCGCTGCATGCCGAATTCATGGGGATTTTAACCTTTATTCTGGTTATCGCCGCGGTTGTGCAATTCACGGAATTGTTCGTTAAGAAGACATCGCCGGTTCTCTATCAGGTGTTGGGTATTTTCCTGCCGCTGATCACCACCAATTGCGCCGTTCTTGGCGTGGCGCTTCTTAATATTCAGGAAGGGCACACCTTCGTGGAAAGCTTCCTTTACGGCATTGGCTCCTCCGCCGGTTTTACGCTGGTGATGGTAATCTTTGCCGGCTTGAGGGAACGTCTGGCCTCGGCTGACGTGCCAACTGGCATGGCGGGCGCGCCCATAGGATTTATCACGGCCGGTCTGCTGGCGCTGGCGTTTATCGGTTTTACGGGGCTTACGACCGTCAAGACAGAGCCTCAAGCTGAATCGCAGGCGGAAGCCGCCAACGAACACATGCAAGGATAGTCAATCATGCTCGATATGGTGATCAGCATTGGCGGTATCGGGCTGGGCCTTGGCGCTTTGTTGACGATCTCTGCCAAATATTTAAGAGTCGAAAACGACCCGCTGCTGGAAGAGATCATTCAGATGATGCCGGGCACGCAATGTGGCCAGTGCGGCTATCCTGGATGCAAGCCGGCGGCGGAAGGATTGGTGAAAGGCGAGGCGCCTGTCACATTGTGCCCGCCGGGCGGCAAGGCTTTGGCCGCCAAACTGGCGGAAAAACTGGGCGTCGAGGTTGATCTTTCCAAGATGGAGATCAAGGAAAAAACCATCGCCTTTGTCGACGAAAGTCTGTGCATCGGCTGCACCAGGTGTTACCAGGTTTGCCCGACCGATGCGCTGCTAGGTGCGCCGCAGCAACTTCACACGGTGATATCTGATATTTGTACGTCATGCGAAGATTGCATCAGCATGTGCCCAACCGGCGCCTTGAGGATGGTTCCCATAGAGCGGACATTGCAGAATTGGAACTGGCCCAAGCCGGACACATCCCAACATAGGGTCGCGTCGTAATGGAGTTGTTCAAGATTCATGGTGGGGCCCGCCTGGAAGGCCGGAAGAGCCTTACGGCGCACAAACCAACTCAAATTGCTCCGATCCCTCCGGTGTTGCATATCCCCGTGCAGCAGCATGTGGGAGAGCCCGCGGAACCCATTGTTCACGTGGGCGATCACGTGCGTAAGGGGCAGCTGATCGCGGCGAGTAAGAAAAAAATTTCAGCGCCTATCCATGCCTCTACCTCCGGAAAGATCGCTCGTATTGGCGACTATAAGGCCCCGCATCCTTCGGGCCTGCCGGTATTGACCATTACGCTGGAGCCTGACGGGAAAGATGAATGGACAGACCTGCCTCCACCCATCGATCTGGAAAAGGCGACATCGGATGAAATTTCTGCCCGGGTATCCGATGCCGGCGTGGTTGGAATGGGTGGGGCTGCTTTTCCCGCCGCGGTCAAGCTGAATCTGGGCCAGCGTTCTAAATTAGAAACCTTGATCATCAATGGCGCGGAATGCGAGCCTTACCTTACCTGTGATGATCGTCTGATGCAGGAGCGGCCGGAAAAAATCGTGCTCGGCATTAAGGCCATGATGCAGGCGCTGAGGGTACAGAAGTCACTGGTTGCCATCGAGGGCAACAAGCCTCACGCCGTTGCCGCCATGAGCAGGGAGTGCGCCAAGGAAATCGGCATTGAGGTGGTGGAGGTGCCGGCGCGATACCCCATGGGCTCGGCAAAGCATCTCGTGCAGGCGCTGACCGGCAAGGAAACGCCGGCAAAAAGCCGCATCGCCGACCTGGGGGTTTTGGTTCACAACGTCGGCACGGCTTATGCCGTGTATGAAGCGCTGTATCTGGGCCGTCCTCTTATCTCCCGTATTGTGACGGTCAGCGGACACGTCATTAAGAATCCCGGCAATTTCGAGGTATTGATTGGCACACCCATTTCCTATTTGATCGACCTTTGCGGAGGCATGACATCAAAGCCTGATGAGTTGTTCATGGGTGGCCCGATGATGGGGATCCCGCTGCCTGATTTGGATGTCCCTGTGGTTAAGGGTACATTGGGCGTGCTGGCGCTGAAGGCGGAGAAAATGCATACGCAGCCGGTCATGCCATGCATCAGTTGTGGTAGCTGTGTGATTGTATGCCCAGCGGGGCTTACTCCCCTTGAGATGGCTTCCCGCATTAAACATGATGATGTGGAGGGAGCCGCCAAGATCGGGCTTAATGACTGCATCAGCTGCGGGTCATGCAACTATGTTTGTCCGTCGCATATTCCCTTGGTGCAGTATTTCAATTACGGCAAGGGCTTTTTGGCCGAGCGGGCCAAGGAAAAGAGAAATCAGGAGCGTATGAAAACGCTGGCCGAGCGGCGCAGCAAACGAGACGAAGAGCGCCGCAAGGAGCTTGAAAAGAAACATGAGGAAGCCAAGCGCCATCACGCCGAGAGCATTCCTCAATCCGATTTAGAGAGCGCAACATGACCACCTACGCCCCGGTCCCTGGCGGGCCATACATGCGCAAAAATAAAAGCGTGCAAAGGTCGATGGTCCTTGTCATGCTGGCGTTGTTGCCGGCAACGGCTTATGGGTTCTACCTCTATGGTTGGCCGTCCATCATTTTATTTTTTGTGACACTGGCTTCCGCTTTTGCATTCGAAGTTATCTGCCTGAGAATCAGAAATCAGCCGATCCAAATTTTCGCCTTTGATGGATCGGCAATTGTCACGGCATGGCTGATTGCCGTCAGTTTGCCGCCATGGGCGCCATGGTGGATCGGTGTTTTGGGATCGGCAATCGCCATTGTCATTGGCAAACATCCCTATGGCGGGCTGGGGCAGAATGTCTTCAACCCGGCCATGGTGGCGCGGGTGGCGTTGCTGATTTCCTTCCCGTTGGAAATGACCATTTTTATAAAACCGATACCAATATTCAGCGAAATGGCCCCTTCTTTGGGGGACTCATTGGGCATCATTTTCGGCGGGGCATCCTATGATGCCTTCACCAGCGCTTCGCTCCTCGGCACCATCAGAACCGAGTTAGGCCAGGGCATGGTGATTGGCGATATTTTGCGGGACAGTTATCAACCGCTGGCCTGGATGATTGGAAATGCCACGGGCAGCCTTGGTGAGGGCGCAGCGCTGCCCCTCACC
>JACFMS010000030.1 GCA_019455285.1 Sphingomonadales bacterium | reverse complement strand
TGGCGATCACATTTCCGCTCGGTTTTTTGCCCGATACGATGGCAAGATTGATCCCTTCGCCATGCAGCCATTCCAGCGGATCGGCGGCGGCGGCGGTGACGATCTCAACTGTGGTTTTAGGGTCGCTGGCCATAAACTCGATCAGCAGCTGTGGCAGCCAGCGGCGCGCCATGTTGGCGCGGCTACCGATTTTGACGACCTGATCGAACCCGCGATAGCCGAGCTCCGCTTCCTTTTCGGCGTTTTCCAGTTCCGCCAGAATGGTATCGGCCGCGCTGATCAACCGTTGCGCCGCGAGCGTCAGGGTAATGCGCGACTGGTCCCGATAGAGGAGAGTGGTGGACAGTCGGCGCTCCGCCTCCCGCAGCCGGTGGCTCAAGGCGGAGGGCGTGATGTTGAGTTTGATCGCCGCCTCTTTCATGGAGCTGCTGGCTTTCAGCACTTTCAGCATTTGCAGATGGCGAATATCCAGTCTCACCGGCATGGCCATGGTCGCTTTCCGATCCTGTCGCCTAGGAAATACCGCCTTGATTTTGCAGCAAAAAAACTGCCCTGAAAAGGTCCTTCCCGCACATTCCGGCCGATTGAATAAAATTCATGGAGCAATGAAATAATTAGAAGTGGCCGCCCTCCCCCGCCTGGTTCAGAGTTGGCTGAAGCTTTCCTGCAAGAAACATGGAAAAGAGGGCCTAATGAGCACGGCGGATGATCTTGACCTGTCCTCGCTGGCGGACGACGAGCTGGTCGAACAAATGCATGACGATCTATATGACGGCCTGGCCGATGAGGTCGCTGAAGGGGTCAATATCCTGCTCTCCCGCGGCTGGTCGCCCAACGGCGTTCTCAACAAGGCGCTGGTGGACGGCATGAGCATTGTCGGCGTCGATTTCCGCGATGGCATCCTGTTTGTGCCCGAAGTGCTGATGTCAGCCAAGGCAATGAAGGCTGGCATGGCCATTTTGCGCCCGCTGCTCGCCGAGACCGGCGTGGCGCGCATCGGCAAGGTGCTGATCGGCACGGTGAAGGGCGATATTCACGATATCGGCAAAAATCTGGTGGCCATGATGCTGGAGGGCGGCGGCTTCGAGGTGGTGGACATCGGCATCAACGTCTCGGCCGACGATTTCATGAAGGCGCTGGACGAGCACCGTCCGGACATCCTCGGCATGTCGGCGCTGCTGACCACCACCATGCCCTATATGAAAGTGGTGATCGACACCTTGAAGCAAAAAGGCCGGCGCGATGATTACATCGTGCTGGTGGGTGGCGCGCCGCTCAATGAGGCCTTCGCTGAAAGCGTCGGCGCCGATGCCTATTGCCGCGACGCCGCGGTGGCGGTGGAAACCGCTAAGGCGATGATCTCGGCGCGGCGGCAGCACGCCGTTCCGGCCGGATAACTTGCATGTCCGCCGCCGCCCCTCCCTCGACGCTGATCATCGGCTGCGGCGCGCTGGCGCGGGAGATGGTGTCGTTCATCGACGCCGCCAAGCTGGATAAGATCGCCGTTACCTGCCTGCCGGCGCATCTGCACAACCGTCCCCATAAAATTCCCGCCATCCTGGAGCAAAAAATTCGCCGGGCGCAGCGCACCTATGATCGTGTTTTCGTACTTTACGGCGATTGCGGCACCGGCGGCGAGATCGACCGCGTATGCACGCGTTACGGCGTGGAGCGGATCGACGGCAGCCATTGTTATGAATTCTACGCCGGTCGGGAGGATTTCAAGGAACTCACTGACGCCGAGCCGGCATGCTTTTTTCTCACCGATTATCTGGTCAGGCATTTCAAGCGGCTGATCGTGACGGGTTTGGGGCTGGATCGCCACCCCGAACTGCGCGACGATTATTTCGGCAATTACAAGAAGCTGGTCTATCTGGCGCAAACGGACGATCCGGCGCTGACGGCTAAAGCCGAACTCGCTGCGCAATTTCTCGGCCTTGCCTTCGAACGCCGTCGCACCGGGCTCGGCGAGCTAGCGGACTTCATGAAGCGGGCAGCCATGGCCTAGAGCAAAGAATGATCATGCGCCATCTCGCCGTCACATACGCCCCCGCCTTCCAGCGCCTCTATCGCGCTTTTTTAGGGGTGCTGCTCATTCTCGATCCGTTATGGCGCGTCTTGGGGCCGCGGCGCACCCAGCGCCTGCTTCTGGCGGTCGAGAAACCAACCAAATCCCTCATCTTCGATTGCCGCATGTGCGGCGCGTGCATTCTCGGGCAAACCGGCATGTCCTGTCCCATGAACTGCCCGAAAAATATCCGCAACGGCCCCTGCGGCGGCGCGCGCGCCAACGGCCATTGCGAAGTCAGGCCCGACATGCGCTGCGTGTGGGTGGAAGCCTGGCGCGGCTGTCGCACCATGCGGAATGAAACCGCCATCATGACCGTGCAACCGGCGCTGGACCATCGCCTCAAAGGCCGATCGTCGTGGGTTGCGGACCTGGAACGCCGCCGCGCCGAAAGGTCCGCGTCATGAGCCGCGTTTATTATGATCCGGCAGCGGAATACGCGCCGCTGCCCGGCCATTCCTCGCGAGGGCGGTTCGAGCGCGTGTTGCGCAGCGGCAAGTTCGCGGTGACGGCGGAGCTCAACCCGCCGGATTCCGCCGACCCGCGCGATGTTTATGAGCGCGCGCTGGTGCTGGCGGAAGTGTGCGACGCCATCAACGCCACCGACGCTTCGGGCGCGCATACCCATATGTCCAGCGTCGCCGTGTGTTCGCTCCTCAGCCGCGCCGGCTATGCCGTGGTCATGCAGATATCCTGCCGCGACCGCAACCGCATCGCCATCCAGGGCGATATCTTAGGCGCGGCCGCCATCGGCGTCGCCAATGTCTTATGCCTGACCGGCGATGGCGTCGAAGTGGGCGATCAGCCCGACGCCAAGCCGGTGTTTGATCTTGATTCCATATCCCTCCTGCAAACCATCCGCGCCATGCGGGATGAAGCGCGCCTGCTGTCGGGACGCAGGCTGACCTCGCCACCGCGGCTGTTTCTCGGCGCCGCCGCCAATCCGTTCGCGCCGCCGCTGGATTTTCGCCCCTTGCGGCTGGCGAAAAAAATCGCCGCCGGCGCGCAGTTCGTGCAAACCCAGTACTGTTTCGATCTGGGGACGTTCAGGGCATTCATGCAGCGCGTGCGCGATCTTGGCCTCGATCAGCAATGCTTCATCCTGGCGGGCGTTGGTCCGTTGGTGTCGGCCAAGGCGGCCAAATGGATGCGCGCCAATGTACCCGGCATCCATATTCCAGACGCCATCATAGAACGGTTGGAAGGCGCCGCCGATCAGCGCCGCGAGGGCAAGAACATCTGCATCGAGCTCATTCAGGAAATCCGCACCATCCCCGGCGTCGCCGGCGTTCATGTCATGGCCTACCGTCAGGAGGAACTGGTGTCTGAAATCATTCAGCAATCCGGCGTGCTGCAAGGCCGCCGCCCGGTCAACAGGGACCGCAGAAAAACCATCACGCAGGAAATGCAAGCATGACGGATACGGTTATTTCATCGGCGACAAGGGACGTGGTGATCGGTTTTGACCGGCCGTTCGTGGTGATCGGCGAACGCATTAATCCCACCGGCCGCAAAATACTTGCCGCCGAGATGGCAGCCGGGGACTTTGCCCGCGTCAGAGAGGATGCCTTGGCGCAGGTGGCCGCCGGGGCGCACGTGCTGGACGTCAACGCCGGCGTGCCCATGGCGGACGAGCCGGCGATCCTGGCGCAGGTGATCAGATTGGTGCAGTCGCTGACCGACGCGCCCTTGAGCATCGATTCTTCCGTCACCGCCGCGCTGGCCTCGGGTCTTGCGGTCTATCAAGGCAAGGCGCTGGTCAATTCGGTCACCGCCGAGGACGAAAAACTGGCAGAAGTTTTACCGCTGGCGGCGAAATACCGCGCGGCGGTGGTGGGCATCTCCAACGACGAGAGCGGCATTTCTGAAGACCCCGACGTGCGTTTCGCCTGCGCCCGCAAGATCGTCGAGCGGGCGGCGGACTACGGCATTCCGGCGGCGGATGTTGTCATCGACCCCTTGGTGCTGCCCGCCGGCGCCACCAACGGCAGCGGCGCGGGCACCATCCGCCTGATCCGCCGCCTGCGCGAGGAACTCAAGGTCAACACCACCTGCGGCGCTTCCAACGTCAGTTTCGGCCTGCCCAACCGCCACCCCTTGAACGCCGCCTATCTCGCCATGGCCATCGGCGCCGGCATGACCTCGGCCATTCTCAATCCGCTCCATGCTGAGGAAATGGCGGCGGTGCGCGGCGCGGACGTGGTGCTGGGACACGATCAGAATTGCGCGCTATGGGTCGCGACCTATCGCGATCCCGATCAGGATCCGCGGCGGCAGCGCGACGGCCGCCGCAGAAGGCGTGCGGAAAATGCCTGACGATCGTCTCGTCATCTTCAGCCCCGCCGGCCGTCGCGGACGCTTTGCCGCCGGCAAAACCGTGCGCGACGCCGCCTTGGCGTTGGGCGTCGATCTTGATTCGGTGTGCGGCGGCGTCGGCTTGTGCGGACGCTGCCAGATCAACGTGGATTCTAGTCAAGCGCAACGCTTATCGCCCTGGAATGAGGTGGAGGAGCGCTATCACACACGCCGGCCGATGCGGCCCGGCCATCGCTTGGCCTGCCAGGCCGTCATAGAAGGCGATGTGACGGTGAGCGTGCCGCCGGAGTTCCAAGTCCACCGCCCGGTGGTGCGCAAGGAAAGCCTCTATCGCGACATTACCCTTGATTGCGACGTACGCGCCTGTTTTGTGACCATGCCTGCCACTAAGCCGCACGATGCTGATCGACTGGTGCGGGCGCTGCAAGACAAATGGGGACTGGGCGAGTTGACGATTGATGCCGACACCCCTCTTCGACTGTCCCCAGCTTTGGACGAAGGCGACGGAAGCCTGACGGCGATCGTTCGCAAGGAACACGAGATCATCGATGTGCGCCCCGGCTTTGCGCCGGACCTCTATGGCGTCACGGCGGATATCGGCTCCACCACCCTCGCCTTGCAGTTGGTGGACATGGCGAGCGGCGATGTCGTGGCGTCCTTGGGCGCGGTCAACCCGCAAATTCGCTTCGGCGACGACATCATGAGCCGACTGTCTTTTCTCCTCGCTCATAAGGACGGCGGCGCGCAATTGACGTCCGCGGTGCATCATGCGCTGAACGCTCTCATCCTCCAGGCGACGCAGCATGCCGCCATCGATCCGCGCTGCATCTGCGAGGCGGTGGTGGTGGGCAATCCGGTCATGCATCATTTGTTTTTTGGCCTTGATGCAGCGGGGCTTGCCACCGCGCCCTTCTCTCTGGCCACGGAAGGACCTGTCGTGAGGCGCGCCGCCGATCTTGGCTTGACCATGCTGCCAGCGGCGGAGATTTATGCGCCGCCGGCCTTCGGCGCGCACGTGGGTGCGGACGCCGCCGCCGCCGTGCTGGCGGAAGCGCCGCACCGGGGCGGCGCGGTGCGTCTTCTCATCGACGTGGGCACCAATGCCGAAATCGTGCTCAGCGACGGCCGGCGCGTGCTGGCCGCCTCCAGCCCCACCGGACCGGCCTTCGAAGGGGCGCAGATTTCCAGCGGCCAGCGCGCCGCCCCAGGCGCCATCGAGCGAGTGCGCATCGATCCCTTGACATTGGAGCCGCGCTTTAAGGTGATAGGCTGCGACGTCTGGTCTGATGATAGCGGATTTAATACGGCGGTGACCGGCATTTGCGGCTCCGGCATCGTCGAGGCGCTGGTGGAAATGGCCCGCACCGGCATCCTGCGTGCCGATGGCAGTATCTTGGGCGAGGCGGCGCAGCGCACCTCGCGGGTGGTGGCGGATGGCCCGGTGTGGGCCTACATTATGCATCGCCAAGGTGAGCGCGATATCCGCATCACCCAGCAGGATGTGCGCGCCATTCAATTAGCCAAAGCGGCGTTGCAGGCCGGCGCGCGTTTGCTGATGGACCGTTTGGGCTGCGCGGCGGTGGACGAGATTTATCTCGCCGGCGGCTTTGGCAGTCAGATCGATCCATCTTATGCCCTGGATTTGGGCATGCTGCCGCCGTGCCGGGTTGAAAATGTCCACGGCGTCGGCAATGCCGCCGGTGTTGGCGCGCGCATCGCGCTTCTCAATCAACAATCCCGCGCTGAGCTTTTGCAGCTGGCGGCGCGGGTGGAGAAAATCGAAACCGCTCTCGAACCGGATTTCCAGCACCATTTCGTCAACGCCATGACCATTCCCGCCGCCGTTATCGCGACAATAGGGCAAGGCCGCACCCGACGACGCGGCCGTAACGCACCGAGAGGTAGAACATGAGCACAGAACAACCTGCCCGTCGGCGTGGGCGCGAGCGTTCGCGCGCCGACAGAACCGCCGTCAAGCATGAAAAATTTCCTTATATCCGCCGCGCCATTCCCAACGTCAATTTGTTCGACGAGGAAACGCTCGTTACCATCGAGGCCAACGCCGACCGCATCCTGGAAGAAATCGGCATCGAATTTCGCCGCGATCCGGAATCCCTGGAGCTGTGGCGGAAAGCCGGCGCTGACATTAAGGGCGAGCGGGTGCATATCCCGCGCGGCCTGGCTCGCGCCCTTCTCGCCACCGCGCCCCGGCAGTTCACGCATCATGCCCGCAACCCGGCGCGCAGCGTGGTGATCGGCGGCAACAACACGGTATTCGCGCCGGTGGGCGGCGCGCCGTTCGTCACCGATCTTGATCGCGGCCGCCGCTATGGCTCGATCGAAGACTTCACCATGTTGACCAAGATCGCCTACATGTGTCCGGCCATTCACCATGCGGGATTCTTGTTGTGCGAACCCACCGATGTGCCGGTCAACAAGCGCCACCTCGATATGGTCTACAGCCTGATCCGCCATACCGATCAGCCGTTCCTTGGCGCGTCCAACCATGGCGCGCGGGCCGCCGATTCCATTCACATGGCGCGCCTGCTATTCGGCAAGGAGTTTGTTGAACAAAACACCGTGATCATGTGCGTGATCAATTCCAACTCGCCCTTGGTGTTCGACTCCACCATGATCAACGTGCTCAAGGAATACGCCCGCGCCAATCAGGGCGTAATCGTCACCCCGGCGGTGCTGGCGGGCGCCATGGGACCGGTGACCACCGCCGGCTGCATCGCGCAAATCCTGGCCGAGTCCATGGCCGGCATGGCGCTCTGCCAGTTGGTGCGGCCAGGCGCGCCGGTGGTGTTCGGCTCGTTCGTCGGCGGCGTCTCCATGCAGACGGGCGCACCCACCTTCGGCACGCCCAACGCTTCCCATATGTTGTTTGCGGTGGCGGAACTGGGCCGCCGGCTGGGCGTGCCGGTGCGTAGCGGCGGCTCGCTGTGCGCTTCCAAGACGCCGGACGCGCAAGCGGCTTATGAAAGCGCGCAAACGCTGTTGGCCACCGTGCTGGCGGGCGTCAATTTCGTGATGCACGGCGCGGGCTGGCTGGAAGGCGGCTTGGCGGCAAGCCCGGAAAAGATGGTGCTCGACGCCGATCAGTTGGCGATGATGCAGAAAATGGCGGAAGGGCTCGATATGTCGGAGAAGGCCCAAGCCATGGAAGCCTTCCGCGAGGTGGGACCGGGCGGCCACTTCCTCGGTTGCGCGCACACCCAGGAGACATATCAAACGGCGGTGTATAATTCCACTGTCGCCGATTATTCCTCGTTCGAGCAATGGTCGCAGGAGGGGAGCCTAACGGCAGCAGAGCGCGCCAACAAAGTGTGGAAGCGGTTATTGGACGCCTATGAAGCGCCGCCTCTCGATCTCGCCATCGACGATGCCTTGCAAGCTTTCGTGTTGGAAAAGAAAGCCTCGATGCCGGACGGATTGGAATGACGGCGCCCAGATTTAAGGCGGCATGCATTTAAGCGTATTCAGGCTCAAAAAGGTAATCGTCATTCCCTTGATAAGCGGGAATCCATAGTGAAATCAAAGAGCTGCCCCCGCCGTATGGCGCTTGAAGGGGCGATATGATTGGGGAAGGCGTAAATAATAACGCTTGACGTTATCATGATAACGCGATACGTTATTGCACCATGATAAAGCACTTCAAGTGCCGCCATACGGAGGAAATATGGAACCGCCGCCAGACGCGGAAGTTCGGCCCCGATATTGGCCGCGTGGCTTATCGCAAGCTGATTATGCTGGACTCGGCGTTAAATCTTTTGGACCTGCGTTCGCCGCCCGGCAACCGGCTGGAAGCCTTAAGCGGCGACCGCAAAGGCCAGCATTCCATTCGCATCAACGATCAGTTCCGCGTCTGTTTCGTATGGCGTGACGGCAACGCCCATGAAGTTGAGATTGTGGATTACCATTAAAGGATAAGCGCCATGCCGACGATCATTGTCCCCATTCACCCCGGCGAAATTCTAAAAGAAGAATTTCTCGCTCCCTTAAACCTGACGCAATACCGCCTGGCCAAGGATATCAAGGTGCCACCTCGCCGCATCAATGAAATCGTGCTGGGCAAGCGCGCCATTTCGGCGGACACCGCGCTGCGCCTGGGCCGCTACTTCGATACCTCGCCGGAATTCTGGCTCAACCTACAAAGCCGCTATGACTTGGAAAAAGCGCGGGATGAATTGGGCGGAAGACTAAATCAGGAAATCAGCCCGCGGGCGGCGTGATGATTAACAACCGCAAGGTATATAGCCACAAACTTGTAGGAATTCATTGTATCTTCGCAACGAAACTTTGGTTTAAGTGAAGGCTCTGCTAAATGACAATAAAACTAAGCGACATTTTGCGGATAGATGACCAACACCTCTATAAAGTGCATTTCGCGCGTTGGAATCAGCGTAACCAGCCTTTAGATGTATTTGTAAGAGATCCTTTGGAATGGCAGAGTTGGCAGGAATACAAACCAGGACGGGATGATTTCAATCGGCCGCACATTCTGGCACTTATTCAGTTTTACCATGAGGCCGACGCTTGGTTATTCGGCGGGGTATTCGATGTCGTTGAGCGTCATGCGTGCCATTATAAAGTTGCGCTATCACATATAGGCCGTAACTTTATCGGTAGATTAAAGCTGCATTCGTCCTACCGTAGTCGCACAACCCGCGTAAACCTTGAAAATCATTATAGCGATTTTGAGGTATTAGAAGTGCTGCGTGAGCTGTATTCAGGCAGACCCTTCCCTGGCTATGAAGACATTAATGTTTCCTTCGATGAGCTAGAATCTCTTGTGCGAAATGAACGCCCTGACTGGAAGGCAGCACTTGAGAACATTAAAGGGGTTTATCTTATCGTAGATGTGAAAACGGAAATGCGATACGTCGGCTCTGCTTATGGTGATGCGGGTATATGGTCGCGATGGTCGGAGTATGTATCGAGTGGTCATGGGGGAAACGTTGAATTACGCCAACTTGTTACCGATCCTAACTTAGAATATTGCCGACAATATTTTCGCTTTGCGCTTTTAGAACATAGACCAAAGATCGCGGAGGATAAATTAATCTTTGCCCGAGAAGCTCATTGGAAGCGCTTGCTCCTAACGCGTGGCGAAAACGGTCTTAATCGCAACTAAACCCATAACTTCTCCCTCACCCAGCTTCGGGTAAGGCGCGAATTATAGTTATTTATTTGCGTGCAAAGCACGCAGGGCGGCCAACCCTTCGCATCCCTCTCCCCTGGGGAGAGGGAGAAGAGCGCGATAGCGCTCGAGGATGAGGGGCTTATATTCCCGGCCGCTCCGGCCGCAGCCGGCCGCCAAGCCGCACCGGATGAACGGCGCGCGCCAAGCCGGTCTTATCGTCGGTTTCCACATAGACGCCGCACATGGTGCCCTCGCCCATGGCGGCGGTAAAGCGGCCGCTGGCCATCTTCTTGGTAAAGCGTATCAGCGGTTCTTCCTTCTCCATGCCGATCACCGAATTATAATCGCCGCACATGCCGGCGTCGGTTTGATAGGCGGTGCCCTGCGGTAGTATTTGTGCGTCCGCCGTCGGCACGTGGCTGTGCGTACCCACCACCAGCGAGGCGCGGCCATCAGCGAAGTGGCCCATGGCCATTTTCTCGCTGGTTGCCTCGCCATGCACATCGATCAACAAAAAGTCGGTGCCTTGGCCCAACAGATGGCGTTGCAATTCGCCGGCCACCGCCGCGAAGGGATCATCCAGCGGCTCCATGAACACCCGGCCCATAACGTTGATCACCACCACGCTGCGCCCTTTGCCGTCGCTGTAGCGGCAAGCGCCGCGCCCCGGTGTGCCGGCAGGAAAATTGAGCGGCCGCAAGATGCGGCTGTCGCTGGAAATCACCGGCACGATGTCGCGCTGATCCCAGACGTGATTGCCGGTGGTAATGACATCAACGCCAGCGGCGAACATTTCCTCGCAGGTGGCTTGGCTGAGCCCGAATCCCGCCGCGAGGTTCTCGCCATTGGCGACCACGAAATCAATGCCCAACTCAATTTTCAGCGCCGGCAAATGCGTCGTCACCGCCGTGCGGCCCGAGCGGCCGACGATATCCCCCAAAAATAAAACCTTCACTGAAACCCTTTCTTGTTGAACCAATGCACCGCGTGATCGGTGACCACGGCGTCCAGCACCACATCGCCGTCATGGCGCGGCAGCCGTCCCACCTTCTGTCCGGCGTAGGCATAACCGATCGCCAGAATATCGCGCTTAGCCTGCAGCGCCGCCAAGGTGCGGTCATAATAGCCGCCGCCGTAACCTAGACGATGGCCATCGGCGTCGAACGCCAAGAGCGGCGCGATGATGATGTCGGGATCGATTTCCGCAGCCGTGGCGGCCGGCGTGTGGATGCCGTAATCGCCGGGGATCATCGGATCGCCCGGCGCCCAGGCGCGAAACGCCAAGGGAGATGTTTTGCCCATGACCACCGGCAAGGCCAGGCGATGGCCGGCGAGCGCCAAATGATGCAACAGCGGCCGCACATCCAACTCGTCGCCAATGGGCCAATAGCCGGCAATGCTCCGTACCCCGGTCTCGGGCAGGATGGTCAGAAAGCGCTGCGCCGCCCGCTCCGGCGCGCCATGATCGGCGGCAAGCTCCTGCCTGCGGGCGCGGGCGTGCGCCCGTAGCTGGGATTTTTCCGCGTCGACCATCATGCCTTGTAGATATCTCTGTGAAA
The DNA here is from genome assembly GCA_019455285.1 of Sphingomonadales bacterium. GTDB lineage: Bacteria > Pseudomonadota > Alphaproteobacteria > Sphingomonadales > Govanellaceae > PRO5. The sequence goes on along the minus strand of JACFMS010000030.1, from coordinate 20,483 downwards.
GGGGGCAGGCTGTTAACAAGACCCTCCGCTGTCATCGCGAGCCGCGTTAGCGGCGTGGCGATCCAGAAGTACAGCGAAAATACGCAAATTTCTGGATTGCCGCGTCGGCCTCCCGCAGCGTGTAACGCTGCAATCATTGATTTGCGCGCAAAGCGTGCGGGCGGCCTCCTCGCAATGACGAATTTATACTCTAATCAGCAACCTACGCCGACCTTCGCAGAGGTCACTTGTGTGGAAATTTAAGTGGCGGGACCGCCATGGCCGTCAAGTTTGGTCATCCTCTGGCGCCATAAGAGCCAGGTGGGCGCCGTATGCCTGGACCAGGATCCAGGACAGGGACAGCTCCCGATGGGATGAATATCGCCCCAGGGATCGACAGTCTCGACGCACCGGGCAGTACCCGCCACCCCTTTACTTAGGCGCTCTCAAGCCGGCGGGCAATATCTTCAAGGCGATTTGCCGCCTTGGCGAGACGCTGGGTGAACTCGTCATCCTCGGCGCGCATGGCGGAATCGCGGGCTTCCATCAGTTCGTCGGCAATGACCAGCGCCGCCAGCAGGAGAAGCCGGGTATCGCCAATGTTGCCGATACCTTCGATAAGATCGCCGACCTTGCCGTCCACATAGCCGGCAAGGCCGATCAGCCGCGCCTCCTCGCCGTCCCGGCAGGCCAGTTGGTAGCGTTGTCCGTTGACCGTCACCGTCACCTGCGCCATGGCTACTCTCCGCCGCCCGCCGGATTGGCGATCATTGCCTGCACTCGCGCCATCACTGCGCTTAAGCGCTTCTCAGCCTCCCGTTGACGCTCCAGCAGGGCGTCATGGGCGCGCCGCAGCGCCTGATGTTCGTCCGACAGGACGGCGTGGCGCTCCCGCAGCTCGGCATAATCGCGAGCCAGCCGCTCGGCTTGGTGGGATTGCACGGTGGGGGAGAACAGATCATCGGCGGAGGGCAGGCGCTGAGTGAGCTGGGCGACGCGGGCAAGCGCCGACTCGAGGCGATGTAAAATCGCCTCGGCCGAATCGCGCCCGCTCTTGATGGCGCTGTCCGCCTCCCCTGCGGTCGGCCGTTCCTCCGCCATTGGCTTAGCCTGTCCCTTAAGAATGCATGCGACGTGTGTGAATAAAGCCAAGGTACTACCTTAGCCTAACCGCACAAGCCCCAAAAAATCCAATACTTTTCCTTGCTTTTTGCGTGCCTGCTTCAAGTTTGAGCGCAAAGACCGGCAAAGCGGCGGCAAAAAGTGCGACAACCCGGTTGACGCCAAGGACGCCAGTGGTCATTGTGGCGCGCGTTTCATGGCCGCAAGGCAGCCAGGGTAACCTGAAGATTTATCAATGGATAAGCAGATTGTGACGGTAGAACACACGGTGCTGGCGAACGCCATCCGGGCGCTGGCCATGGATGCGGTGGAAGCGGCCAATTCGGGCCATCCGGGGATGCCCATGGGCATGGCCGACGTAGCCACTGTTCTTTTCATAAAATACTTGAAGTTTGACCCACAACACCCTGATTGGGCTGACAGAGATCGATTCGTCCTCTCCGCCGGCCATGGCTCGATGCTGCTTTACGCCCTGTTGTACCTGACCGGCTATGAGCGGCCGACGCTGGACGACATCAAGCGCTTCCGCCAGTTGGAGAGCCCGTGCGCCGGCCATCCGGAAAATCTTGAACTACCTGGAGTGGAGACCACCACCGGCCCGTTGGGCCAGGGTCTGGCCATGGCGGTGGGCATGGCCATCGCCGAGCGGCATCTGGCGGCCCGGCATGGCGACGCTCTCGTCGATCACCACACCTACGTCATCGCCGGCGACGGCTGTTTGATGGAGGGAATCAGCCACGAGGCGGCATCCCTCGCCGGTCATCTGAAGCTCGGCCGCTTGATCGTGTTGTGGGACGACAATCACATCTCCATCGACGGCCCCACCGAGCTGACCACGTCGGACGATCAATGCGCCCGCTTCGCCGCCCACGGCTGGCATACGGTGCGTTGCAACGGCCACGACGCCACCGCCATCGCCAAAGCAATTGACGAGGCGCGGGCCGATCCCCGCCCCTCGCTCGTTGCCTGCCGCACCACCATCGCCTATGGCGCGCCGACCAAGGCCGGTACTTCGGCCTCCCATGGCTCGCCCTTGGGCGCCGAGGAAATCGCCGGCGCCCGGCAGGCGCTGGGCTGGCCTTATGGCCCATTTGACATCCCTGAGGAAGTGCTGACCGCGTGGCGGCAAGCCGGCCGGCGGGGACGCAGCGCCTATGCCGCCTGGAGCGAACGGCTGGCCGCCGCATCCGCCGACAAACGCACGGCGTTTCAGACGGCGCTTAAGGGCGATATCCCGGCGGCGCTTTCAACCGAGCTTGCCGCCTTGAAACAAAAGCTTGCCACCGAGGCCAAGGCGGTGGCCACCCGCAAGGCCTCCGAGATTGCCTTGGAAGTCATCAACCGCGCCGTGCCCGCCACCATTGGCGGCTCGGCCGACCTCACCGGCTCCAACAACACCAAGACCAAGGACCAGGCGCCGTTAACCGCCGACAATTACGGCGGACGCTATGTCTATTACGGTGTGCGGGAATTCGGCATGGCGGCGGCGATGAACGGCATGGCGCTGCATGGCGGCGTCGTTCCTTATGGCGGCACCTTCCTGGTCTTTACCGATTACTGCCGCCCGGCGATCCGCCTCTCAGCCTTAATGCGCCAGCGGGTGATCTACGTGATGACGCACGACTCCATCGGCCTGGGCGAGGATGGCCCGACCCATCAACCGATCGAGCATTTGGCCTCGTTGCGCGCCATGCCCAACGTGCGGGTGTTCCGTCCCGCCGACGCCATCGAGACGGCGGAGTGCTGGGAACTGGCGCTCAATCATAAAACCGGCCCCAGCGTGCTGGCATTGAGCCGCCAGAATCTGCCGACCGTGCGCGATGGCGACGCCGCCAACAAATCGGCGGGCGGCGCTTATGAACTCAAAGCCGCTTCAAAGGCGGCCGCCGTGTCGCTGATCGCCACCGGCTCGGAAGTGGAGATCGCCCTTGCCGCGCAAAAAATTCTCGAAGCGGACGGCATTCCCGCCCGCGTCGTTTCCATGCCTTGCGCCGAACTTTTGGACGCGCAGGACTCGGCGACCCGCGCCACTATCTTAGGGCGCGATACGCTGCGCGTCGGCATCGAGGCGGCAAGCCCCTTCGGCTGGGAGCGCTATGTCGGCGAGGACGGCCTCATCTTCGGCATTTCAAGCTTTGGCAAATCAGCGCCCTCTAAGGAGCTTTACAAGCATTTCGGGTTGACGGCAGAGGACGTGGCAGCCGCCGTGCGCGCGCGTCTTAAGTAGAAAGGAGCAAAAACCATGGCCATTAAGGTAGCAATCAACGGTTTTGGACGGATCGGGCGCAACGTGTTTCGCGCCATCATCGAATCCGGCCGCACCGACATCGAGGTGGTGGCGATCAACGATCTCGCCTCGGCCAAGGATAATGCTCATCTTTTAAAATATGACTCGGTGCATGGCCGCTTCCCGGCCAAGGTCGAAGTCAGCGGCAATGATCTAATCGTCAATGGCAAAAAAGTCGTCGTCACCGCCGAGCGCGACCCCGCCAACCTGCCGCACAAGCAGTTGGGCGTCGATATCGCCATGGAGTGCACCGGCTTTTTCACCGACGCCGCCAAGGCGGGCGCGCATTTGACGGCGGGCGCGAAAAAAGTGCTGATCTCCGCGCCCGGCAAGGGCGAGGACATCACGGTCGTTTACGGCGTCAATCACCATCTCCTCAAGGCGGTGCACAAGATCGTCTCCAACGCATCCTGCACCACCAACTGCCTGGCGCCCATGGCCAAGGTGCTGCATGAAAACGTCGGCATTGTGCGCGGGTATATGACGACGATTCACGCCTACACCAACGACCAGCGCATTCTCGATCAAATTCATGCCGACATGCGCCGGGCGCGAGCCGCCGCGTTGTCCATGATCCCGACCTCCACCGGGGCGGCGAAAGCGGTGGGCCTGGTGCTGCCGGAACTGAAAGGCAAGCTCGATGGCACGTCCATTCGTGTGCCGACGCCCAACGTATCCTTGGTGGATTTGAAGTTTGACGCCGGCCGCGACACCACGGTGGAAGAAATCAACGACTTGATGAAGGCCGCGAGCGTTGGCGCATTCAAGGGCGTGATCGATTACGTCACCGATCCTTTGGTGTCCATCGACTTCAATCACAGCCCGTTCTCGTCCAACTTCGACGCCACGCAAACCCAGGTCATTGACAAGCGCCTGGTACGGGTGGCGAGCTGGTACGACAACGAGTGGGGCTTCTCCAACCGCATGTCGGATACCGCCATCGCCATGATGATGGCGAAGTGAGCAACGCCATGGCGCGCTTTCGCCGCATCACCGATTTGGACGTGAAGGCCAAGCGCGTGCTGGTGCGCGCTGACCTGAACGTGCCGATGCAGGACGGCAAGATCACCGATGATACCCGCATCCGTGCCGTCGTCCCCACCATCGAAGCGCTGCTGAATAAGGGCGCCAAGGTGATCGTGCTCTCCCACTTCGACCGGCCCAAGGGCAAGGTGGTGCCCGCCATGTCGCTCAAGCCCCTCGCCCCGGCGCTGGCGGCTACGCTTGGCAAACTGGTATCGTTCGCCGAGGATTGCATCGGCGATGTGGCGGCAGCGGCAGTGGCGAACTTGCAGCCGGGCGACGTGCTATTGTTGGAAAACCTGCGCTTCCACGCCGGTGAGGAAAAGAACGACCCGGCATTTGCCGCCGCGCTCGCCGCGCTTGGCGATATTTATGTAAGCGACGCCTTTTCCTGCGCCCATCGCGCTCATGCCTCCACCGAGGCCATCGCGCATCTGCTGCCGTCAGCCGCCGGACTTTCCATGGAAGCCGAACTCAACGCTCTGGAAAACGCGCTGGGCAATCCGATGCGCCCCGTGGCGGCGGTGGTGGGGGGCGCCAAAGTCTCCACCAAGCTTGATGTGCTCACCAACCTCGTCGCCAAGGTCGATGACCTCATCATCGGCGGCGGCATGGCTAATACTTTCCTGGCGGCCAAGGGCGTGCATGTCGGCAAATCGCTGTGCGAACATGATCTCGCCGACACCGCCCGCGACATCCTGAAGCGGGCGGCGGCGGCAGGCTGCCGCGTGCACCTGCCCTCGGATGTGGTGGTGGCGAAGGAATTCAAGGCCGGCGCGGAATCACGCACCGTGCGCGCTGATCTGGTGGCGGCTGATGAATTGATCCTCGACGTCGGTCCGGCCAGCGTCGCCGACTTAAGCGCGGTGTTGTCCCGCGCCAAGACGCTGATCTGGAACGGCCCCTTGGGCGCGTTCGAGATTGCGCCCTTTGACGCCGGCACCGTGGCGCTCGCCCAGGAAGCCGCCGCGCTAACACGCGCCGGTAAGCTCCTCTCGGTGGCCGGCGGCGGCGATACCGTGGCGGCGCTCCATCACGCCGGCGCGGCCGATGCCTTCACCCACATCTCGACGGCGGGCGGCGCGTTCCTGGAATGGATGGAAGGCAAGGAACTGCCCGGCGTCGCGGCGCTGGAAAAATAATCCATGACGCCCCTGCCCTCCCGCGTTGTCATCGTGCACACGCGGGAGCACGTGGCGGCGACGCACGCGGCGGCGGAGAAAACCGGCGTTGCGGTTATGTTGTTGAGCGCGCCGCACATCGCCTCCGCAGGCGGCCCATTATATGCAAAAGCGCTGATGGGCGAGGCCACCAACCTTGTTACGCCTGTTTTGGATTGCGGCGACGATCCCGGCATCTGTTGGCGCGCGGTGGACGTGGGCTGGACGCATGTTTTGTTTCGCGGTTCAGATACGCTTTTAGAAAAAGCCCGCTCGGCTTTGCAACCCAAAGAAACGTCATTCCCGCGAAAGCGGGAATCCATGGAAAACACCGAAGAGGAAAATAGAACTGGATTCCCGATCGCGCCGCATACGCAGCTTGTCGGGAATGACAATGGGGGTTCTAGTGCCATCCTCACCCCCAACGATCTCCCCTCCGCCACCCTGGACCTCGGCCAAACCACCCGCAAGGGCGAAGTATTGACGGCGTGGATAGTGGGTTGGATGACAGGTAGCGTGGGTTAAGCGCAGCGAACCCACGACATAGGACCGGTGGGTCCGCTGGCGCTTGACCCACCCTACAATACCAATAGTTTATTAAAATGGCTGTATTTCCTAGCCCGTACCCAATCCCGTACCCGATTATACCCGATTCTGCGAGGTGGTCTTATTAAGCCCCCTTCCCCCCACCGCTCTTCATTGCCTGTTAGGCTCGCTTGGGCTAAACAACTGGCAACCTGACCGAAACCTGCGAAAAGAGGACCGACGAGCCATGAAAGTTACCCGCAAAGTGCAAGACATTCTCTCCTGGTACGAGGGCGACAATCCCGGCACCAAGGCCAACCTGGCGCGCATTTTGTGCACCGGCAAGCTCGCCGGCACCGGCAAGATGGTGATCCTGCCCGTCGACCAGGGGTTTGAGCATGGCCCGGCCCGTTCGTTCGCCCCCAACCCGCCGGCCTACGACCCGTGGTATCACCCGGCGCTCGCCATCGAGGCGGGACTTAACGCCTACGCCACGCCCCTCGGCATGATCGAGGCGGTGGCCGACCGGGTGGCCGGCCAGATCCCCTTGATCCTGAAAATGAACTCGGCCAATTCCTGGTCACGGCTCAAAGACCAGGCGATCACCGCCTCGGTCAACGACGCGCTCCGCCTCGGCTGCGCTGCCATCGGCTTTACCATCTATCCCGGCTCAGATGATTGCTTCAACATGATGGAAGAGTTCCGCGATCTCGCCGAGGAAGCGAAATCGGTGGGCCTCGCCGTGGTCTTATGGTCCTACCCCCGGGGCGGCGACCTGACCAAGGACGGCGAGACCGCCATGGACGTCTGCGCCTATGCCGCTCACATGGCGGCCCTGATGGGCGCGCACATTATCAAGGTCAAGCTCCCCACCGACCACCTGGAGCAGCCGGATGCCAAGAAGGTCTACGAAAAACAGAAGATCGACCTGAGCACCATGGCCGCCCGGGTCGCCCACGTCATGCAGGCGGCGTTCGCCGGCCGGCGGCTGGTGGTGTTCTCCGGCGGCGCGGCCAAGGGCGCGGAGTCGGTCTATGACGACGCCCGCGCCATCCGCGACGGCGGCGGCAACGGCTCGATCATTGGCCGCAACACCTTCCAGCGCCCGAAGGCCGAGGCGCTGGCCATGCTGAATAAGATCATCGCCATCTACCAGGGCAAGGAGTAACCGCCACGGCCGCGCCCGCGCATCGCTGTCGGCTCTACCTCATCACCCCGCCGGCGCTTGACCCCCAGGTCTTCGCCAAAGACCTGGAGGCGGCGCTGTCGGGCGGTGATGTGGCGTGCCTGCAACTGCGCTTGAAGGATGTTCCGGACGAGCAGGTATTGGCCGCCGCCCGGGCGCTGATGCCCATCGCCCATGCCCATGACGTGGCCTTCCTGATAAACGACCGGCCCGACCTGGCGGCAAAGGTCAACGCCGATGGCGCGCACGTGGGACAGGAAGACGCCACCTACCAGGAAGCGCGGCGGATTTTAGGCGCCAACCACATCGTCGGCGTCACCTGTCACGACTCCCGCCATCTCGCCATGGTGGCGGGCGAACAGGGGGCCGATTACGTCGCCTTCGGCGCCTTCTACCCCACCGCCACCAAGACGCCCAAAACCGCCGCCGATCCGGAAATCCTGCGCTGGTGGTCAAAGATGTTCGAGGTGCCGTGCGTCGCCATCGGCGGCATCACCGTTGATAACGCCCGGCCGCTTGTGGAAGCCGGGGCTGACTTCCTGGCGGTCAGCGCCGGGGTGTGGGCCTACCCCCAAGGCCCCAAGGCGGCGGTCGCCGCCTTCAATCGCCTGTTCGACGCGATTGCCAACCAACCGGCGACCTGATAGGGTCGCGCGCGCTTTTAAGCTAATCCAACACTATTAGGTGAACACCATGAAAATCGCCGGCAACGCCATCCGTCCGGGCAACGTCATCGAGCATCAGGACGGGCTGTGGAAAGCGGTCAAGATTCAGCATACGCAGCCCGGCAAGGGCGGCGCTTACATGCAGGTGGAATTAAAGAACCTGCGCGACGGGCGCAAATTGAACGAACGCTTCCGCTCGGCCGACGCAGTGGAGCGTGTGCGCCTCGATCAAAAAGACTACCAGTACCTGTTTGAAGCGGACGGCAAATACACCTTCATGGACACCGAAACCTTCGACCAGATCGAGATCAACGGCGAGCTGATCGGCGAACAGGCGGCCTTTCTGCAAGACGGCATGATGGTGATCGTCGAATCTTATGAAGGCGAGGCCATCGGCGTCAGTCTGCCGGAATTCGTCACCCTGAAGGTGGAAGAGACCGAGCCGGTGGTGAAGGGCCAGACCGCCGCCTCGTCCTATAAGCCGGCCAAGCTTGATAACGGCGTGCGGACCATGGTGCCGCCGTTCATCAACACCGGCGATAAGATCATCGTCGCCACCGCTGATTCCACTTACGCCAAGCGCGCTGATTAGAGACAAAGCCGATGGCGCTGCAATCCTCCCTTATCACCGTCATGGCGGCGGCCGCGAAAAAAGCGGCGCGCGGACTGGTGCGCGATTTTGGCGAAGTGGAGCAGTTGCAGGTTTCGAAGAAAGGCCCGGCGGATTTCGTCTCGGTGGCCGACACCAAGGCCGAGCGCACCTTGATCCAGGAATTGAAGAAAGGCCGTCCCGATTATGGCTTCCTCAGCGAGGAGCAAAGCGAGATCAAGGGAACGGATCCGGACTCGCGCTGGATCATCGACCCCCTGGACGGCACCACCAACTTCCTCCACGGCATTCCCCACTTCGCCATTTCCATCGCCGCCGAGCGATCGGGAGAGATTTTTGCCGGCGTGATTTATCAGCCGATCAGCGACGAACTGTTTTGGGCCGAAAAGGGCCGCGGCGCCTATGTCAACAATAACCGGCTGCGGGTATCCGGCCGGCGCGAGTTGGCGCAGGCGGTGATTACCACCGGCATCCCCCACCATGGGCGCGGCGATCCCGTCGCCTATTTGGCGGAAATGGCCGCCATCATGCCGGAGGTGGCCGGCGTACGCCGTTTCGGCGCGGCGGCGCTGGATTTGGCCTACGTGGCGGCGGGGCGCTGCGACGGCTTCTGGGAGTCAGCCCTTGCGCCGTGGGATATCGCCGCCGGCATTTTACTGGTGCGCGAGGCGGGCGGCATGGTCAGCGAATTCAATGGCCGCGCCCTGATGATGCAGTCGGGCGAGATATTGGCCACCAACGGCGCCCTGCACGGCCCCTTGACGCGGCTGCTGCGCGAGGCGCAGCGCGCCGCGCGCTGATGGACAGCCGCCGCCGTGATCGTTAGACTGCCGTCCCCATGATGGTTCGTATTACCGCCTTTATCTTGACCTTCCTTCTCGCCGGCGCTGCGCTGGGCGAAGAGGAAGTCATCACCATCAACTTCCGCGCCGTGGAAGAACTGGCGGGCGGTGAAGCGGCTGGCAAGGTCGCCGCCGCGCTGGCGCCCAAAGCCGACCCATTGGCCGACAAGACCATGTACGCGCCCATCGACCCGGCCCGCGTCGTGGCGGCCAAGGCCGATCCCAGCCGCAGCCTGCAAATTTTGTATGGACGCAGCGACCTGATCATTTCGCCGTCGGCAAAAGACGTTCTGGTGGAATGGATCAAGAGCTTTGTAAAACCCGCCAGCCGGGTTGAGATCCTCAGCTATTCCGGCGCCCGCAATCCGGCCTGGGACGTGCCCGGCAACGATCCCGGCGACTTGAAGACCCTGACCCTGCATGAAGCCATCCGCACCGCCTTCAAGCGGGCGCTGGTGGTGCGCGACATTCTGACGGAAAACGGCATCGCCGATGATGGCATCGTGGTGCGCGCGCTCGGTCCCACCGCCGACGGCGGCCCGCCGGAACGCATCGATGTGGTGCTCGTCACCAAACAATAATATTTCGATTATTAGGAAACCGCCGCCACGGTCTGCCCGTTGCCGAACTGGCGCTCGGCAAGGCGCGCATAAAGGCCGCCCTGGCGCATGAGTTCGCCGTGGGTGCCTTCGGCGACCACCCGGCCGCCATCCATCACCACGATACGATCAGCTTTGAGCACCGTCGCTAAGCGATGGGCGATGACGATGGTGGTGCGGCCCTGCATCAGCCGTTCCAGCGCCGCCTGCACCACATGCTCGCTTTCCGCATCCAAGGCGCTGGTCGCTTCATCAAGAAGCAGCACCGGCGCGTCTTTCAACAACGCTCGGGCGATGGCGATGCGCTGGCGCTGACCGCCGGAGAGGCGCGCGCCGCGCTCGCCCAAGAACGTATCGCCGCCTTGCGGCAAGGCGCGGATGAAATCTTCCGCCGCCGCCGCCCGCGCCGCCGCCCATACCTCATCATCGGAAGCATCCGGCCGGCCATAGCGAATATTGTCCAACGCGCTCGCCGCAAAGATCACCGTATCCTGCGGCACGATGGCGATGCGCCGGCGTAGTTGCTGCGGATCGGCGCGATGCAGCGGCACGCCATCAAGACGGATCTCGCCTTGCTGAATGTCGTAAAAGCGCATCAGTAATTGCAGCACCGTGGTCTTGCCCGCGCCCGAAGGCCCAACCAGCGCCACTGTGGAGCCGGGCGCGACCTGCAGCGAAAAATCCTCCAGCGCTCTGTCCTCGGGCCGCGAGGGATAATGAAAGGCAACATTGTCAAACACGATATCGCCGCGACCGGGGCTCGGCAGCGTCACGGGGGCAGCCACCGTCGCCACCGCCGGCTTGGTGGCAAGGAGCTCCGCGATGCGGCCGCAAGCGCCGGCGGCGCGCTGCAAATCGCCCCATACTTCGCTCAATGCGCCCACCGCGCCGGCGACCACGATGGCGTAGAATACGAATGCCGCTAATTCGCCGCTGGAAATCGAGCCGGCGACCACGCCCTTGGCCCCCCGCCACAGCACGATATCCACCGCGCCGAACACGAACAGAATAACGATAGCGGTCAGCCACGCCCGCGCCCGGATGCGGCGAATGGCGGTAGTGAACGCATTTTCGTTGACGGTGGTAAAGGTGCGTCGCTCCGCCTCCTCCTGAGTGAAGGCCTGAATGGTGGATATGGCGTTGAGCTTTTCGCCGGCGTTCGCCGCAACGTCGGCGATGCGATCCTGGCTTTGCCGCGACAGCGTGCGTACCTTACGGCCAAAAAAGATGATGGGCGCCACCACCAGGGGCACGCCGATCAACACATAAGCCGTCAGCGTCGCGCTGGTGACGAACAATAACCCCAAGCCGCCGATCAGCATCAGGAGATTTCTCAGCGCAATGGACGCCGAGGAGCCGACCACGGACTGAATGAGCGTGGTGTCGCCGGTCAGGCGCGAGATGATCTCGCCAGTCTTGGTGGTCTCGAAAAACGATGGGGTCAGCGACAGGAGATGGCCGTAGACCTGGTTGCGGATGTCGGCGATCACCCGCTCGCCCAGCCACGAGACCAGATAGAAGCGGGCGAAGGTGGCGACGGCGAGCGCGGCGGCAACCCCCATCAGGGCGAGAAAATACTGGTCGATATAGCCGGCGTTCTCAGCTGAAAAGCCCATATCGACGATGCGCCGGATGGCCTGGCCGACGCCGAGCATGGCGGAGGCTGCCACAATAAGGGCAATAAGCGCGCCGATGACTACGGCCTTATAGGCCTTCAGGTACGGCAGCAGGAAGCGGAGCTGGCCGATGTCGCGGCTGGTGCGGGGGCTGTTGTTCGTCTCGCTCAACTTTAGGGTACTCATCTACGCCAAGGCCGGATGGGTATAACAGCCCCGGCCCAAAACGACAATCCGCAAGGCTTGCGCGCCGCCAAGGTCTCGGCTATAAGGCTGCCTCGATTTGGCGGAGACACGCGATGAAAAAGGATACTCACCCCGATTACCACATGATCAAGGTGGTAATGACCGACGGGACCACCTACCAGACCCGCTCGACCTGGGGCAAGGAGGGCGACACCATGACCCTCGAAATCGATTCTAAGTCCCACCCGGCCTGGACCGGCGGCCCGCAGCGCCTCGTCGATGCCGGCGGCCGCGTGGCGCAGTTCCAGAAGCGCTTTGCCGGCTTCGGCCTGAAGAAATAACGGCCTTTAGGGCCTGAGATGGCGGGGCGCCCCTGCGGGAGGCGCCCTTTTCATTTGCTGGGTTTTTTAGATAGGTAATCGTCATTCCCGCGCAAGCGGGAATCCATAGTGAAATCAAAGAACTGGATCCCCGCCTTCACGAGGATGGCGAGACATGACGCAGATGCTTGTGATTTGGTTCATCACGCACATCGCCTTAACTAACACCTCAAACGATTTAACAGTGTATCCAAGGGATTATGGGGCGGTTGGCCGGCCAGAAGCTGGCCTTCCAGCCGCTCGACCCGTTCATAGAGATGCCGGCTGCGGTGAAGCAGGATAGCCAATTCGACCGGCAGGCGCGCCATATCGATGATCGGCTCGCCAAGGCAGATGTCGCGGCCACTGAGCCGGCGCTGGGGCGACAACGCCTCGACCATGGTGATTTCGCCGCCGGACACCGCGCGCTGGGCTAGTAGCCAGGATACCACCTGGAGAAGCTGCGTGGTCAGGCGCAGGGATTCGCCGGTGAACGCCGAGCGCACCTCTTCGGCGATGGTGGCATGGCCGGCGGAGCCAATGACCCCGAGATAGGTCGCCGTCTCGCGCACCAGGGCCATCGCCTCCTCATAGAGCTTCTCTACGAAGGCGGGGTCCAGCTTCGGTTCTGTGATGTTGTCTGCCGTCATGATCCAGGGTTCACCTTAGGGCAGAGCGGTTAACAAAATGCATGCGCTGTACTTGAACCTTCCCAAGGCTTACCTAAATCCAATAACGGATCGGCCGCCCTATGGGGCCGATCCGAGACGCGGCCCGGCCATGCGGCGGGCCATCTGATCGGTAAGTATCGCTTGCAACTAGGAGGATATAAACCATGCGTTCCATCGATCTATCTCCCCTGTTACGTTCCACCGTCGGCTTCGACCATCTCAATCGCCTGATGGAAACCGCGCTGCGCGGCGACAACGGCGAGAGCGCCTATCCGCCCTACAACATCGAAAAGGTGGATGAGGACGCCTACCGGATTTCCATGGCCGTCGCCGGTTTTGGCGAGAACGATCTCGACGTGACGCTCCATGAAGGGGTGCTCACCGTGACCGGCAAAGCTCAGGAAGAGGATGTCGAGAAGGCCAAGAACTATCTTTACCGCGGCATCGCGCGGCGCGCCTTCGAGCGGCGCTTCCGGCTGGCTGACACCATCCGCGTGGTCGGCGCTTCTTATGAGAATGGCCTGTTGAACATCGAGTTGCGGCGCGAAGTGCCGGAGCACATGAAGCCGCAAAAAATCGCCATCGGCAAGACGGCGCGCGCCAAGGTTATTGAAGGCAAAGCGGCCTAATTTTTTCCACACCCGTTTGAAACCGAGCGGGCCGCCCAGTGGGCGGCCCGTTTTGTTATGGCGCGCAACACATAAAAAGAGCCACATGCGTAGTGTGGCGGCATGTGGCTCTAGGTGACAGGGAGGCGTCAAACAGAGTGGAAAATACAACAAGGTGTAGCACTTACTCCGCTAACCTATGTTTCACTCTACGCGCCATAAGTAAATAAAGAGTTATTTTCACAACTTTTGCTTGCGATTATTTGCGGCGAAACAGCGCCTCCGCGGAACCGGATAAATTCTGTTTTGCGTTCAAGATAGTCTGCGTGCGTTTTATTTCCCGCTCCAATCGCTCGATGCGGCGGGCAAGCTCGTCGCGCGACAGTTTTTCCAGGTCTTCCCTCTCCAATTCCGTAAGAATGGGCGAACGGGCGACTTTTTCCTCTTCTTCCATGGCCAACTCCCGCATAACTCCTTGGCAGAAGAGTAGCCTTTTTTGTTTTGCAGTGCCAAACTCTTCAATCAAAGGAGATAGCTGCGATGGTATTCATGCTGCCGGAAACCATGACCGCCATAGCCTGCACCGCGTTCGGCGGACCCGAGGTCTTGGCCCCGACCAGGATTGCCGTGCCCCGCCCCGGCCCGGGTGAGGTTCTGATCAAGGTCGCCACCGCCGGCGTCAACCGCCCGGACGTCATCCAACGGCAGGGCAATTATCCGCCGCCGCCCGGCGCGCCGGACACCCTCGGCCTGGAGGTGGCGGGGCATATCGCGGCGCTGGGGGCCGGGGTCAAAGGTCACGCCGTCGGCGAAGCGGTGTGCGCCCTGGTGGCCGGCGGCGGCTATGCTGAATACTGCCTCGCCCCCGCCCCGCAGGTTCTACCCGTCCCCACCAGTTTATCCATGGTGGAAGCGGCGGCTCTGCCGGAGACCTTCTTTACCGTGTGGTCCAACCTGTTTGACCGGGCGCGCCTGGAGAAAGGGGAAACCTTATTGGTCCATGGCGGTACTTCCGGGATCGGCACCACCGCCATCATGCTCAGCCATGCCTTCGGCGTGCGGGTTTTCACCACCGCCGGCAGCGAGGACAAATGCCAAGTCTGCCGCACGCTGGGGGCGGACCTGGCCATTAATTACAGAACCACGGATTTCGTCGAGGCGGTCAAGACCGCCACCGACGGCAAGGGCGTCGACGTCATTCTTGACATGGTGGGCGGCGATTACACAGACCGCAACATCAAGTGTCTAACGGTGGAGGGCCGCCTGGTGCAAATCGCCTTCCTCAAAAGCTCCCGCGTCGAGGTCAATCTGTTACCAATGATGCTGAAAAGACTGACGCTCACCGGCTCCACCTTGCGCGGCCGCGATATCGCCTTCAAGGGCGCCATCGCCGCCGCCTTGAAGCGCCATGTCTGGCCGCTGATCGAAGCCGGCAGGGTACGCCCGGTGATCGACTCGACCTACCCCTTGGCGCTGGCCGCCGAGGCCCACCGCCGCATCGACGGTGGCGCGCACATTGGGAAAATCATCCTCACCGTCACCCCATAAACACCGGATACTTACGGACTAATACACGGTATGCGTGTGCTTTTATTATTCTATACTATTTTATATATATTACAACAACTATAGGCTGTGTTAGTAATAAATAATCCTATCATTTTTTACCATCCTATATGAGGAGGAAGCACCATGACTGTGGTCACGCTTGGAGCCAAAGCCACCCCGGAAGATATAATGGCGGTGCTAGACCTGGACGGCTGCGTCATTCTGGATCGTCTGGCCCCGCCGGAGGTCATGAGGCCTGCCGCAACCGCTCTTGCCTGCCTGCTAGAGCAATCCCCGCCCGGCGCCGGGACCTTCTGCGGCAGCCGCACCCGGCGCATCGCCAGCCTGATCCGACGGGCGCCGGCCATTCATCACCTGGTCACCAACCCTACCGTGCTGGCGGTCATGGCGGAGATCTTCGGCGGCCACTGCGACCGCTTTCAGTTGAATGTTACCCAGGCCATCCGCATCGAGCCCGGGGAAACGGCGCAGGCGCTGCACCGCGACGACGACCTCTACCCCTTTCATCATGACGGGTATGAGGTGAGGGTCAATTGCATGTGGGCGCTCACCCCTTTTACCGCCGCCAATGGCGGCACCTGCCTCGTCCCGGGCAGTCACCGCTGGCCGGTGGAGCGCCCGGTGCACGCCGATGAAATCATACCGGGAGAAATGGCGGCGGGCTCGGTGCTGATCTACTACGGATCGACTTATCACGGCGGCGGCGCCAACGCATCATCCGCGCCCCGTGATGGGCTGGTCATCGGCTATGCGCTGGGCTGGGTGCGACAGATGGAAAATCAATATCTCGCGGTGCCGCCCGAGGAAGCGCGGCGCTTGCCGGAAGCGTTGCAGCGTCTGATCGGCTATCAGGCGCATCGCCCCAACCTCGGCTGGTATGAATGCCGCGATCCCATCGCCATCTTGCGCGATGACGATGCGGCGGCTGGCGCGGAGGACATGTTCCCCGAAGGACACTACGAACGGCTGCAACAAAACCGCACGCCGGAGGTGGTGGAATAGATCTCACACTAAGCCTTCCCCCTTGATGGGGGAAGGTTTGGATGGGGGTGATGGCTGCAAGAAAAGCCGATGCCGCAAGCGTTTCTCACCCCCACCCGTCCGCCTTCGCTTAACGCTCCGGCGTGACGACCTCCCCCATCAAGGAGGAGGTTATTGTTGTTTTACGCCGCGCGGATTTGCGACAGGAACGCTTCCACCTGCTGACGCAGCGAAACCGTCTGCCGCGCCACTTCGCGGGCAGACGTCAGCACCTCATGAGCCGCCTTGCCGGTGGTCGCCGCGCCTTCGTTGACGACGGAGATATTGGTGGTCACTTCCTGGGTGCCGGACGATACTTCCGACACGTTGCGGGCGATTTCGTGGGTGGAGGCATCCTGTTCCTCCACCGCGATGGCGATGCTGGACGCCGTCTCATCGATCCGCTTGATGACATCGGAAATGCCGCTGATGGCCTTGACCGCCGCTTCGGTCGCCGTCTGCATGCCGGTGACTTGAGCGGTGATTTCCTCGGTGGCGGTTGCGGTTTGGCTGGCCAGATTCTTGACCTCGCTCGCCACCACCGCGAAGCCCTTGCCCGCCTCGCCGGCGCGCGCCGCTTCGATGGTGGCGTTCAAGGCCAGTAGATTGGTCTGGCTGGCGATATCGCTGATTAAGTTCACCACATCGCCAATTTTCTGCGCCGCTGCCACCAACTGCTTGATTTCCTCGCTCGCCCGTTCCGTATCCGATACGGCGTTGCGGGCGTATTGCGTAGATTGCGACACCTGGCCGCTGATCTCCTTGACCGAGGCGGACAATTGCTCGGCGGCGCTCGCCACCATCTGAATGTTGGCGCTCGCCTGCTCGGAGGCTTTCGCCACCGTCGAGGATTGCCGGCTGGTGTCGGCGGCAACCTCCGTCATGCCTTGCGCCGCGTTCTCCATCTGATCCGCCGCCGCCGACACGGCGCTGACCAGTTGCATTACCGACTGTTCGAACTTATCGGCCAGCGACAGCATATCCTGACGGCGACGCTGACGATCGGCTTCCTCGCGCTCCTCTTCCTTGCGGCGTTGCGCTTCTTCTTCCTGGTGGCGGCGCTCCGCCTCCTCTTCCTTGGCGCGATGCGCCCGCTCCTCGGCCTCCTTGCGTTCCGCCTCAAGCCGTAGCCGTTCCTTGGCGTTATCCTTAAATACCTGCACCGATTGCGCCATCTTGCCGACTTCGTCGCTGCGCCCGGCGCCGGTGACGGCGATATCAAGATTGCCCGCAGCCAGCTCCGCCATGACATTGCTCAAGCTGTTGAGCGGCTTGACGATACGTTGCGCGACGAACCAGAACGAGGCCAAGCCAAGTACCACCGATACCGCCACGATGAAGCCGTCGATAAAGAAGGTCGAGGTCGCTTGTCCGGTATGCTGATCGGCGATTTTCATCATTTCATCAGCGGCCGCTGAACTGAGCGACATCAAGGACGCGGTAGCGGCGGTCGCCTGATCAATCCATTCGATGGCCGTCATCGGGTAAGGTTCTTGCACCTGCGCCGCGGCATAAACGTCTTCACGGGTTTGCTGGAAGGCGCCAAAGAATTTCTGATCAACTTCCGCCACCAGCGGCTTTAGTTCCGGCGCAACCAGGCTGGAATTGGTGATCGACTTCACCGTCTCCCAAGAGGTCTCCAGCGCGCCGCGATAATTGGCCAGAAGCTCAAGCCGGATGCCGGACAGCGTTTCGCCCGACGCCATGTTGGCGCCGATCACCGCCCATTCCTGATCGGCGCTTTCGCTCATTACCCACAGTGCGTGATTGAGCTGCTGGTAGGCGGCGACATTGGCGTCGTTGTCATGATCGAATTCGGCGGCGGTGCGCGCCCGCTGCGTGGCGACGATCAGATCGCTGGCCGCCTTATAGAAATTGCGATCGACCCGCCTGGCGCGTTCAGTAGCCGGCGCCAGCATATTACGGTCGGCAATGGATTGCTGCTCCAAGTAATCGGCGTGTTTTTTGTCGATCTCCGCCAAGAGCTCCACCTTGCCGGCAAAATCCGGACGGTCTCTATATTCCGTCATCGCCGCCTGATAGGCCTCGTCGGCAGCGGCGCGCGACTCCTTGATGCGCGCCAGGAACAGCGCGCTCGCCGGTTCCTGGGAATTGAGCGCAGTATTGATGACGCCGCGCTCGATGGACCAATATCTGGCCGCCTTCAGAAAATATTGGGAAATGCGACTGTCCTGGGTGACCTGTTGAGCGGCCTTGCGCTCACTTAATGCATCAATAACCGAGGTGGTGCTGATCACCACCACCGACGTCACCAGAAATCCGACGATGGCGAAGATGGAATTACGGATGGTCAGGAGTCGACTGATTCCCCCAGCCGGCAAAGAATTAGTATTCGACATGTGCCCCTACCTTTAAGTTGAATCTTCAAAGGTAGTTACCGTCTACCAGACAGCTCCTTAACAAACCCTAAAACAGCGAACAGGCAGTTTTATTATTCACTTTATACGGTTCGCATGCGCCACGCCGCAATGACGTCGGACACCAACTTGGTGTTGGGCACGTCTTCCTGCCAGTGGGCGGAGAAACGCGGGCTGTCGCTGGAGGGACGCTGGTCCGGCGCCAGATCGTCGAGAAGCGCCCGCACCGGCGCCTTGACGCCTTCGCCGACGATGATGACCTCGCGGTTCTGCAAGGACGGCAAGGCGGCAAGAAAGCCCTCCGCGCCTTCCGGCAGCACGTGCTCGACGAAAGCCTGGTCGCGTTCGTTGTTCATCCGCATCGCCATGATGGTGCCGCACTGCGACAACGCCGATTCTGACAAATCGGCGGGACGTTGCGAGATCAGGCCCAAGGATACGCCGTACTTGCGGCCTTCCTTGGCGATACGCTCGATGCCGTGGCGGGCCGAATTGGTGCCGATGCCTTCCACGTGATCGCCGGGCACATAGCGATGCGCCTCCTCGCACACCAGAAGTATGGGTCGGGCGTTGTTGCCGCGGCTCCACAGCGCGAAATCGAACACCACACGGCAGAGGATGCCAACCACCACATCGACGATATCACCCGGCACGCCGGAAAGGTCGATAATGGACACCGGTCGGCCGGATACCGGCAGGCGCAGCAAGCGCGCCAAAATTTCCGTCAGGTTGTCATTCAGCAGTAGGCCCGAGAACATGAAGCCATAGCGCTGATCCTTGCGCAATTCCTCGATCTTGGTTTTCAGACGCAAATAGGGAATGACTTTCTCCGGCTTATCAAGCCGCCCCATTTCGTTGTCGATGATCTGCACCAGATCGGTAATCTTGTAGGGCACCGGCGTATCAACGGTAACCCGCGCCAACGCGCGGTTGCGGGTATCCTTGGAGCGGGCCTGCAACAGACACCGTTTCAGGATGTCGATTTCAAGATCGCGATCGCTGGTGCGATGGCCGACGAACACTTCCACATGTTCCTCAAACGTCATCAGCCAATAGGGCAGCTGCAAATTCTCGGTATTGAAGGTCTCCGCAATGCCCTTGAACGCCCGGCCGTATTCGTTGTGAGGATCAAGGACGATGATATGGCCATTGGGCAACCGCTCCACCAAGCGATGGATGACCAGCGAGGTGGCGCATGATTTACCGGTTCCGGTGCTGCCCAGGATGGCGAAATGCTTCGACAGCAGGTGATCGGTGAGCATGATCGCCGCGGTTTTGTGATGGGGATAGACGGTGCCGATGCGCATCTGGTCAGCGCCGGCGGCGGAAAAGATTTCCTCCATCTCCTGTTTGGTCACCATCAGCACGCGATGGCCGGGCACCGGAAAGTCGGCGATGCCGCGATAGAATATCGACATACCGCCGTTATCCAGGAAATTGCGGTGGCCCATGAAATCAAGATCGACGTAGACGCGGTGGCTTTCAAACACATCCTTTTGCGAGGCGGCCGAGCTTTCCGTGGCCCGCACCTTCCGCACCGTGGCGAACACATAGCCGCTTTGCACCCGCACCTTGACGATGGAGCCGATCTGGCCCGACGGCATGAAAGCCGCCTCCAGGTCCACCGGCGGCCGATTCATCAATTCCGGGTCGCAAACCGCGGTGACGCCTGAGCCGGTCACCTGGATGACGGTGCCGATGGCGCCCCGCATCTCATCCATGGGCGCCGGACGGCCGACCGCCGGCGTCGCCGGTTCGCCGGCCGCCTGCCGAGCGCCGTAGGAGGGGCTATAAGCCTGCGCCGATGCCGGCGCTGCTGCCGTTTGTCGCATGGTCCAGCCTTCGTTCACGTCGCAGGTCCTTAACTGTTATTGGATGATTTTCCAGAATAGTGGACCCGCTACCCTTTAGGTTTCGATAACGATTGTTAAAATTGTTTCTTTCTCATCCTCATTCGATGGCGCGTTGTTGACAGGCGCGCCGCCGTTCACTATGTTCCGCACGAATTTTCGGCGGCCGCCGGCGACAGCGCGCCCGTCACGGACACCAAGAAATACAGCCGAGGCCAGCGATGAAGG
>JACFMS010000029.1 GCA_019455285.1 Sphingomonadales bacterium | reverse complement strand
ACGCCAGGGGGAAGGAGTTATAAGGCCATGTACCGCTACAACGATCTCGACGCCACCATCGTGCGGGAGCGCGTGGCGCAGTTTCGCGGTCAGGTGCAGCGCCGGCTGACGGGCGAACTGAGCGAGGACGAGTTCCGCCCCCTGCGGCTGATGAACGGGCTTTATTTGCAGCTTCACGCCTACATGCTGCGGGTGGCGATTCCTTATGGCCTGCTGTCGTCCCGGCAGTTACGCACGCTCGCCCATATCGCGGAAAAATACGATCGCGGCTACGGCCATTTCACCACCCGGCAGAACATCCAGTACAACTGGCCGAAGCTGGTGGACGTGCCCGACATTCTTGCCGAACTCGCTGCCGTGGAAATGCACTCCATCCAGACCAGCGGCAACTGCATCCGCAACATCAGCGCCGATCATTTCGCCGGCGTCATCGCCGATGAGATCGAGGATCCCCGGCCTTATGCGGAGATCACGCGCCAGTGGTCGACCTTTCATCCGGAATTTTCCTACCTGCCGCGCAAGTTCAAGCTCGCCTTTAGCGGCGCGACACAAGACCGCGCGGCGGTGGCGTTCCATGACATCGGCTTTCGCACCGTCAAGAACGATCGGGGCGAAGTTGGGTTTGCGGTTTACGTCGGCGGCGGCATGGGCCGCACGCCGATGATCGGCAAGCTGGTGCGCGAATTTGTCGAAAAGAAGCACCTTCTGACCTATACCGAAGCCATCATGCGGGTTTACAACGAATTCGGCCGTCGTGATCACCTGTTTAAATCGCGCATCAAGATTCTGGTGCATGAGCTGGGGCTGGAAGAATTCCGCCGTCTGGTGGAGGACGAGTGGGCCTATACCAAGGACAGCGCGCTGGTGCTGACCGACGCCGAAATAGCCCGGGTTGCCGCCTTCTTCACGCCGCATCCTTACGAAAAAATCACCGAACCCGTCGCCGCATTCGAGCAAGCGAAGTCGGAAAACAAGGCCTTCGCCGCCTGGTTCGCCCATAATACTCATGCTCATAAAGTGCCGGGATACCGCATCGTCAGCATCTCTTTGAAGAAAACCGGCATTGCGCCGGGTGATGTGACCGATGCGCAGATGCGCGCCATCGCCGATCTGGCGGACGCCTACAGCTTCGGCGAAATTCGCGCCACCCATGAGCAGAACCTGGTGCTGGCCGACGTGCGGCAAAGTGATTTGTTTGAGTTGTGGAAAAAGCTTGATGGTCAGGGATTGGCCAGCGCTAACATCGGCACGTTGCAAGACATCATCTGCTGCCCGGGGCTGGATTATTGCTCGCTGGCCAACGCGCGCTCCATCCCCATCGCTATGGAAATCGCCGAGCATTTTGATCGTCTGGATTACTTGTATGATCTCGGCGAGCTGAAGATCAAAATGTCGGGCTGCATCAATGCCTGCGGCCATCACCATGTGGGCCATATCGGCATCCTTGGCGTCGACAAAAAAGGCGAGGAATTCTATCAGATAACGCTCGGCGGCTCAGCATCCGATGATGCGGCCATCGGCCAGATCATCGGCCCGGCCTTTTCGCGCGACGCCATCATCCCGGCCCTGGAGCGGCTGCTGGGCTACTATGTGACGACGCGGGAGGAGGGCGAACGGTTTCTCGATACCCTGCGCCGCGTCGGCATCAAGCCATTCAAGGAACATGTCTATGCCAATAATTAAGGATCGCCGCATTGTTGAGGATGGCTGGACGCACGTAGCGCCGGATGCCGCAGCGCTGCCTGCGGGCGACATCATCGTGCCGTTGGCGGTTTGGAAGTCGCGCAAGGAAGAGCTGTCGGCGCGCAATGGCGGTCTGGGACTACGGCTGGAGCCCGGCGAACACCCCGGCGAGATTGTTGACGATCTGCCGCGCTTCAGCATGATTGCGCTGAATTTTCCAAATTTCCGCGATGGCCGCGCCTATTCCTATGCCCGCCTGTTGAGGGAGCGCTACGGCTTTAAGGGAGAGATCCGCGCCGTGGGGGATGTGGGCCGCGACCAGATATTTTTCATGGCCCGTTGCGGCATCAATGCCTTTGAAGTCAAGGCCGGCAAGTCCATCGAGGATGCGCTTGCCGCCCTGTCCGATTTTTCCGTCACCTACCAAAACGCCGCCGATACGCCCTTGCCAGTCTTCCGACGCTAGCATAGCCGCGCTTCCCCCTGTCATCGAACTGTCATATTTCTTTCATCGCGCGGTCATGCGCGCCCTTTAGACAGGCCGCGTTGGGGGAGTGGTCCGAGGACCGAATAACAACCTCAAGCAGGCTATAACATACGAAGAGGAATGATTAATGATGACTAGGAAACGTCTTGCGATCGCGCTGGCGGCAACGACATCGCTGGTCGGCATGAGCATGGTCCCGGTTGCGGCTTCCGCCCAATCCGTCGAGCAGTTGCAGCAGCAGATCGATGCCCTGCAAGCGCAGATCAACGAAATGAAAGAAACCCAAAAGAAGGCCGCCGCCGAAGGGATCAAGGTGAAGTGGGAGCCGGCGCCGAAGATTTCCAGCGCCGACGGCCGCTTTGAAATGAATCTGCGCGGCCGCATTTTTGTCGATGCCGCCTGGATCAGCGATGACGATAATGCGCTCGATGATGATGCCACGGAATTCCGCGCCGCGCGCCTGGGCATAGAGGGCAAGGCGTGGAACAATGTGAAGTACAAATTTGAAGCTGATTTTGCTGACAACGAGGTGGAGATTACCGACGCCATTATCGGTTACGACATTGGCGTGGGCGAGGTGATGGTCGGCAACTTCAAGACCTTCAACTCGCTGGAAGAGCTGACCAGCAGTCGCTTTATCACCTTCATGGAACGCGGCGGCAATACCGATGCCTTCAGCTTCGAGCGTCAGCTTGGCGTAGGCGTTCAGCTGGGCGGAGAGAACTGGTCCTTCGGCGTTGGCGCGCAAAAAGGCACGGCGTCCGGCGGCAGCGGCAATCAGGGCGAGACCATCTCAGCCCGCGCCACCTTCGCCCCGAAAATCGGCAACAACGGCCTGGTCCATCTTGGCGCGCATTACCGCTACCGCAAAGCCGGGGCCGATGAAAGCCTGTACCGTTATCGCCAGCGGCCGCACCAGCATTTGGCGTCGACGCGGTTGGTTTCGACGCCGAGCCTTTACGACAACGATTCACTGATCGGCCTCGAACTGGCCGGCGTTTTCGGGCCGTTCTCGGCGCAGGGCGAATATATGTGGATCAAGGCGGATCGCGCCGTCGAGGTCGTCGGTTTTGATGATCCGACGTTCAATGCCTGGTATGCGGATGTTTCCTGGTTCCTGACCGGCGAAAGCCGCGCCTATAAGGCGGAGGAAGGCAGCTTCAACCGCGTGAAGGTAAAGAAGCCGGTCTATGAGGGCGGTTTTGGCGCCTGGCAGGTCGGCATTCGCTATGATGTGGTCGATCTGATTGATGAAAACATCTTCGGCGGTAAGCAGAAGACCTGGATCTTCGGTGTCAACTGGCACCTTAATGACTACAGCCGCATCATGATGAATTACTCCAAGTCCGACATCAGCGATGCCTTCGCGGTGGCCGCCAATGGCGTTGACGGTGAAAACGGCGTCGACGCTTTCGGCATGCGCTTTCAGGTCGACTGGTAAGCCGAAAATTTCCTCTCACGGCGTTGGGCGGCGGGACCAGGCTTCGCCGCCCTTTCTTTTGGGATAGTTTGCCGGTTTTTTTTGTGTTATGGCGCTCAACCACAGCCTCTTTGATAGGACGCGTCAGTGAAAACGGCAGAAGCCACAGCTCTCTCCTATGCCATCGAGCCGCAGGCGGATGCCGATCTGCCGGCGGTGGAAGCGATTCTCGATCTGGCCTTTGGTCCCGACCGCCATCAGAAAACCGCCTACCGCCTGCGCGACAACGTGGAGCCGGTGCAGGCATTAAGCCTGGTTGCCCGTCAGGACGGCAAGGTTCTGGGCACCCTGCGATTCTGGCCCATTCTCATCCGCCGGGCAGGAGCGGCGGACGTGCCGGCCTTGATGCTCGGCCCTATTGCCGTGCTGCCGGAGCTGAAGGGCAGGGGTATTGGCATCTCATTGATGCGGGAAGGCTTGGCCCGGGCCCAGGCGCTGGGTCATCGGATTGTCATCCTGGTGGGCGATTATCCCTACTACAGCCGGGTCGGCTTCCAGCACACCGAGCATGGGCGTTTCATCATGCCGGGCTGGGTCGATCTTGACCGCCTGTTGGCCCTGGAGCTTGTCTCGGGGGCGCTTGAAGGGATATCGGGGCATATCGTCTCGGTGGCTAAGACCTTCAAATAGCGGCCTTCGCCCCCTATATTTTGGACACCATGACCCTAACACACGACAGGACGCACAGCCTCGCGGCTGCCGCCAAGGCGGCGGCCGGCGGCGGCCTGCCCCCGGTGCATAAGTGGAATCCGCCGTTTTGCGGCGATATCGACATGCGCATCGCCCGTGACGGCACGTGGTACTACCTGGGCACCCCCATCGGCCGCAAGCCCATGGTGCGGCTGTTCTCGACCATTCTGCGCCATGACGAGGATGACAAGTACTATCTGGTGACGCCGGTGGAAAAGGTTGGCATCCGGGTCGATGACGCGCCTTTTCTGGCGGTTGAGATGGAGGCGGCAGGCAAGGGGCGGGTGCAAACGCTGACCTTTCGCACCAATGTCGACGATTACGTCAGCGCCGACGCCGATCATCCGATCCGGGTGGAGATTGACGGCAAGACCGGCGAGCCGGCGCCTTATGTCCTGGTGCGCGACCGCTTGGAAGCGCTCATCGCCCGCGCCGTGTTCTACGACCTGGTGGAACTGGCCGAGGAGCAAGGCGGCATGCTGGGCGTGTGGAGCGGCGGGCGGTTCTTTCCCATCGGTCCGGCAGGGGATGGCCATGCGTAAGCTGATCATCGAGCGCCTGCGTAATGGCCACCCATCCGAGCTTATCGGAGATCACCGCGTTGACCTGGATCTCGTCGGCGATCAAGCGCCGACGCCGGCCGCCGTGCTGGTGCCGCTGGTGGAGCACCGCAGCGGACTTACCGTCCTGTTGACTCAGCGCACCGCCCATTTGACCGACCACGCCGGACAAGTAAGCTTTCCCGGCGGTCGGGTGGAGCCGCAGGACACGGATGCGGTGGCCACCGCGCTGCGCGAAACCGAGGAGGAGATCGGCCTTCACCGCCGCCATATCGAAATCATTGGGCAGATGAGCGACTACATCACCGGCACCGGCTTTAAGGTGACGCCGGTGATTGGTTTCGTCACCCCGGGCTTTTCCCTCAATCCCGATCCCTTCGAGGTGGCCGAGGTGTTTGAGGTGCCGCTCGACTTCCTGCTCGATCCGGCAAACCATGCCCGCAAGCAGCTGATGTATAAGGGACGGCTTCGCGAATATTACGCGATGCCCTACAATGGTCATTACATATGGGGGGCGACGGCGGGCATGATCGTCAACTTGGCAAGACGCTTGAAAGGATAGAAGACAATGGGCGCGGCGGTGCGGGTGATCCTTATTCTGCTGCCATTCGTTCTCTACTTCCTGTGGCTGCGCTATACCAAAAAACGTGCCCAATCGGCCAGCGATTCGGCGGCTGAGATTGAAGCGGCGCAGGGCCAGTTCGTGCAGGCGCTGGGCCTGTTGGTGGCCTTCATGGCCGCCTTGTTCATTTACCTCGCCCTGTCCTCCGGCGAAGACCCGCAAAAGACATATGTCCCGCCCCATATGGAGAACGGCAAGGTCGTGCCCGGTGAATTTCGCAATCGGGGCGCGACAACGCCATGAGCGATGCCGCCCGCTCGCCCCTGAAAAACCGCGAATGGCTTGACTGGCCGGAAAGCCGGGCGGTGATGGCCGCCTTGACCGCCGGCGAAACGGGGCGCGCGGTTGCCCGCTTTGTCGGCGGCGCGGTGCGTGACGGGGTGCTCGGGCGGCCGGTCAAGGATGTAGATCTTGCCACCGTGCTGACGCCCGAGGAAGCGTCCGCGCGGCTCGTGAAAGCCGGCATCAAGGTGGTGCCCACCGGCATTGATCATGGCACGGTGACCGCCGTGGTCGCGCACCGTCCGTTCGAGATCACTACGCTCCGCCGCGATGTCTCCACCGATGGCCGGCGCGCCACTGTCGCCTATACCGACGACTGGGCGGCGGACGCGGCGCGGCGCGATTTCACCATGAACGCGCTTTATGCCGATCATGAGGGCAACATCTATGATCCCTGCGGCGGCCTGGTCGACCTTGCCGCCGGCCGGGTGCGCTTCATCGGCGATGCCGAGATGCGGATCAGGGAGGATGCGCTGCGTATTTTGCGCTTTTTCCGCTTTCACGCCTGGTACGGTCCGCCGGACGGTGTGTTGCCCGACGCCGATGGCCTTGCCGCCTGCGAGCGCCGTCGGGATGACCTGAAAATCCTCTCCGCCGAACGGGTGGCGACGGAGTTGTTGCGCCTGCTGGCCGCACCCGATCCGGCGCCGACCGTCCGCCTGATGGCTGAGCGCGGCATTTTGAACCGCATCGTCCCGGAGGCGGCGCTCTACGATCGCCTGGACCGTGTGGTGGCGCTGGAGCGCTTGCGGAAGGAAAGCGATCCGGTGCGGCGCTTAGGAAGCCTTCTGCCCGATGGCGCGGCCGAAGTCGGCCTCCGTCTGCGACTGCCCAAGCGCGACCAGGTGCGGCTCGCCGAAATGATCGTACCGCGGGAGGATATCGCCCCGGAAAAGGACGGCTCCGGCTTTGGCCGGCGGCTGCGGGCGCTCCTCTATCGCTTAGGGACTGAGGCGTTCGTCGATCACGCGCTCCTCAACTGGGCAAGCCGCCGCAAGGTGGCCTTGGACGATAAGCGCTGGCGCGGCTTTTTAAAGGAAGTGGAGCGCTGGCCGATCCCTGCTTTTCCGCTTAAAGGCCGCGACGCCCTGGCGCTCGGCGCAAAGTCCGGTCCCGTTGTCGGCGATCTTTTGGCCGAGTTGGAGTTGTGGTGGATCGCCCGCGATTTCAAACCGACGCGAAAGGACCTTCTCGCTCGCTTGGAGCGGCAACTGGCCGGCGAGACCGAGGGGGCGGGGTAGTTCTGAAGGGAAAAACAGTCAGGCTAATTTGTTGCCACATCAAGCTGTCATTCCCGCGCACGCGGGAATCCATTGTAATATCAAAGAGCTGGATCCCCGCTTTCGCGGGGATGACGGTATAATAATATCGTGAACCTATCTAAGCACACACCTTATCTTACGGCCACTTGGCTTCGGGCGGCAGCGACATCAGGATCGCCTCGACATTGCCGCCGGTTTTCAGGCCAAACAGGGTGCCGCGGTCGTAGACCAGGTTGAACTCGGCATAAAGCCCGCGATAGATAAGCTGCGTCTCCCGCTCCTCGGCGGTCCAAGGCTTGTTCATGTGCCGGCGCACCAGCTTGGGATAGATGTCAAGGAAGGCGCGGCCAACGTCCTGGGTAAAGGCAAAATTCTTTTCCCAGTCGTCCTCCAGATAGTCATAGAAGATGCCGCCGACGCCCCTGGCGCGGTTGCGGTGCTTGATGAAGAAATACTCGTCGCACCATTCTTTGAAGCGGGGGTGGTAGGCGGGGTCATGGGCGTCGCAGGCGGCCTTGAAGGCGGCATGGAAATCGGCGGTGTCCTGATCGTTGGGAAGCGGCGGGTTGAGGTCGGCGCCGCCGCCGAACCAGCCCTTGGTGGTGACGATATGGCGGGTGTTCATGTGCACCGCCGGCACCAGGGGGGAGTGCATGTGGGCGACCAATGAGATGCCGCTGGCCCAAAATCTTGGGTCTTCGGCCGCGCCGGGGATGGTCTTGGCGAATTCGGCCGGAAACTTGCCGTAGACGGTGGAGATATTGACTCCCACCTTCTCGAACACCCGGCCGCGCATGATCGACATCACCCCGCCGCCGGTATCGCTGTCATCACCCGCCACCGCCTCGCGCCGCCACGACTTGCGCGCAAAGCGTCCGGCCGGCAGATCGCGCAGCGGGCCGTCATAGTCGTCTTCCAGCTGCTCGAAGGCGGCGCAGATGCGGTTGCGCAAGTCCTCAAACCAGGCGGCCGCCCGGGCTTTGTGGTCATTTACGACATCTTGTTTCATGGCTGGGGGTTAGCCTTTCGGAAAGCCATCGGTCTGGCGCAGCGCCTCGCCGAGTACGATGCCGGCCGCCACTGCGATATTCAAGGAGCGCACGCCCGCCGCCAGGGGAATGCGCACCCGGGCGTCAGCTGCCTGGTGCACGTACGCCGGCGCGCCGGAGCCTTCCTGACCTAATAGCAGAATATCGTCGGGGCGGAAGGCGAATTCGGTATGGGGCGTCGAGCCTTTGGTGGTCAGCAGCACCAGCCGGGACGCCCCCGGCCGGCGGTGGCCGATGGCGTCTAGAAACTGCGGCCAATCCAGGTGGCGGGTGATCTGAGCGAGGTCGAGGTAATCCATGCCGGCGCGGCGGAACGAGCGTTCGCTGAAGGGAAACCCGCAGGGCTCAATGATATCCACCGGCACGCCTAAGCAGGCGCCTAAGCGCACAATGGTGCCGGTGTTGGGCGGAATATCGGGCTGAAAGAGGGCAAGCCGCATCAGGCGGTCCCGGGAAAGATTTTGCCGGTGCGTCCGGGCAGATTAAGTCGTTGCATCTTGGCTGCACCCCCGTTAAATGTTACGGCCGGAAGCCTACAGCCGGGGCAGTAGGTCCATCTTGTCTGGTAGCCCCGGTGCAAAGAGCCCGTCAAGGGCGGGGAATGATGGGGCCGGACCATCCCGTGGTCCGCATTAGGTCAAGACAAGGGGTTTGTTGATGGCCACACACACTGAAGCCGATGGTGTTACACGGCGCGATTTTCTTTATGTCGCGGGCGGCGCGTTCGCGGCGGTAGGCGCGGCGGCGGCGGCCTGGCCGCTCATAGATCAGATGAATCCGTCGGCCGACGTGCTGGCGTTGTCTTCGACCGAGGTCGACCTGTCCAATATTGAGGTCGGCCAGAGCATCACCGTGATGTGGCGCGGCAAGCCGGTCTTTATCCGTCACCGCACGGAAGAAGAGATCGCCGAGGCCGCGGCGGTCAACGTGGCCAGCCTGCCCGACCCCCAGACCGACGCCGAGCGGGCGGTGAGGCCCGAATGGCTGATCATGGTCGGCGTCTGCACCCATTTGGGCTGCGTTCCCTTGGGCCAGCGCGGCGATTATAACGGCTGGTTCTGCCCCTGCCATGGTTCCCACTACGACACCTCGGGCCGCATCAGGAAGGGACCTGCCCCGCTCAACCTCGCGATTCCGACGTACGAGTTTCTCAACGACACCACTGTGAAGATCGGCTAGGGGGCAGAGATCATGGCATCCTCGACTTATGAGCCCAAAAATCGTTTCATAAAGGCCGTCAATCAGCAACTGCCGATCCTGTCGCTGATCCATGGCGCGGTGGGCGCCGGCTACCGTGCGCCGAAGAATTTGAATTACTGGTGGAATTTCGGATCATTGGCCGGCGTCTGTCTGGTGGTGCAGATCATCACCGGCATCGTGCTCGCCATGCATTATACGCCGCATACCAGCCTGGCGTTTGCCAGCGTCGAGCATATCATGCGCGACGTGAACTATGGCTGGCTCTTGCGTTATATCCACGCCAACGGCGCATCGATGTTTTTCATCGTCGTCTATGTTCACATATTCCGGGGCCTGTTCTTCGGCTCCTACCGCAACCCGCGGGAAGTACTCTGGTTCCTCGGTGTCATCATCTATCTGTTGATGATGGCCACCGGCTTTATGGGTTATGTGCTGCCGTGGGGGCAGATGAGCTTCTGGGGCGCTACCGTGATCACCAACCTCTTCAGCGCCATTCCGGTGGTGGGCGACAGCATCGTCGCTTGGCTGTGGGGCGGCTTCTCGGTGGACAATCCGACCTTGAACCGCTTCTTCAGCTTGCACTATCTGTTGCCGTTCGTGATCGTCGGCGTGGTCATCCTGCACATCTGGGCGCTGCATATACCAGGCTCGAACAATCCCTTGGGTATCGATGTCAAGGGACCGCAGGACCAGGTGCCGTTCCATCCCTATTACACGGCCAAGGACGCCTTCGGTATCGGCGTATTTCTCCTGCTGTTTGCCTTCTTCGTGTTTTATGCGCCGAACTACCTCGGCCATCCCGACAACTACACCGAAGCCAATCCCATGGTGACGCCGCCGCACATCGTGCCGGAATGGTATTACCTGCCGTTCTACGCCATCCTGCGGGCGATCCCCGACAAGCTGGGCGGCGTTATCGCCATGTTCTCGGCGATCCTGATCTTGTTCGCCATGCCGTGGCTTGACGGCTCGCCCGCCCGTTCGGCGCGCTTCCGTCCGATCTATCGCATGCTGCTGTGGGTGTTCGTCGCCGACACGTTCCTGCTTGGCTACGTCGGCGCTCATGCGCCGGATTACATCGTGCATATTGGCGGGGTCGAAATTCCTTGCCTTATTTTGGGACAGGCGGCGACAGCCTTCTACTTCCTGTTCTTCCTTGTCATCGTTCCGGTGGTCAGCCGCTGGGAGACGCCGCTGCCGTTGCCAAAAAGCATCAACGAGGCGGTGTTGAAAAAATCGGCTGCGAAGGCGTGAGGAGAGCGATGACCATGAAAAAACTCATCAAGACCATCGGTGTTGCTCTTGCCTTCTCTGCATTTGCCTCGTTCGGGGCGCAGGCCTCGGAAGGCGGCGCGCTGAAACAGGTAGACTGGTCATTCAACGGCGCGTTCGGCCAGTTTGACAAGGCGCAGCTGCGGCGCGGCTTCCAGGTTTACCGGGAAGTCTGCTCGGCGTGTCATTCCGTGCGTCTGATCGCCTTCCGCAACCTTGCCGATATCGGCTTTTCCGAAGACGAGATAAAAGCGATCGCCGCCGAATATGAAGTGCAAGACGGCCCCAACGACGATGGCGATATGTTCATGCGTCCGGGGCGGCCGTCGGATCGCATTCCCGGCCCCTTCGCCAATGAAAAGCAGGCCCGCGCCGCCAACAATGGCGCTTATCCGCCGGATTTGTCGCTGATGGCCAAGGCGCGTTTTGGCGGGCCTGATTACATCCACTCGCTGCTGACCGGCTATGAGGACGCGCCGGAAGGTTTCGAATTGGGCGAAGGCATGAATTACAACCCGGTATTCGCCGGGGCGCAGATCGCCATGGTGGCGCCGATTAGCGATGATATGCTGGAATATGCCGATGGTACGCCGGCCACCGCTGATCAGATCTCGCGGGACGTTTCCGCCTTCCTGATGTGGACGGCCGAGCCGTCGCTGGAAGCACGCAAATCCTTGGGCTTTCGCGTGATGCTGTTCCTGGTGATTTTCACCGTGCTCTTCTATTTCATCAATAAGAAGGTCTGGAAGCCGGTCAAGCGCGGCGAGCAAGTTTAGGAGATCCAGCCGTCGGTCATGGACAAGGGGACAACCGTTCTCGGCATTATCGGCGGCAGCGGTCTTTACCAACTGGCGGGGCTTGAGGACGTACGCGAGGAGCGCGTATCCTCGCCCTTCGGCGAGCCGTCGGATGCTTTCGTCATTGGCCGCCTGGGTGATCTGAAGCTGGTTTTTCTGCCGCGCCATGGCCGCGGCCATCGCCTGCCTCCCGCCGCCATCAACTACCGCGCCAATATCGATGCGTTGAAACGCCTGGGCGTGACCGATATCCTCTCCCTGTCGGCGTGCGGCTCGCTGCGCGAGGATTATGCGCCTGGCGACTTCGTGATTGTCGATCAGTACATCGATCGCACCATCGCTCGTGAGAAAAGCTTCTTTGGCGTCGGCTGCGTCGCCCATGTGTCGCTGGCCGAGCCGGTCTGCGGTCGCCTGGGCGGGGTGATTGCGGACGCGCTGTCCACGTTGGATGTCACCCAGCACCGGGGCGGCACATATCTCGCCATGGAAGGTCCACAATTTTCCACCAAGGCGGAGTCGCATTTCTATCGCTCGCTGGGCGCCGACGTCATCGGCATGACCAACATGCCGGAGGCCAAGCTCGCCCGCGAGGCGGAGATGTGTTACGCCAGCGTCGCCATGGTCACTGATTATGATTGCTGGCATGCCGAGCATGGGGCGGTGGAAGTGGACCATATCATCGCCGTACTCCACCGCAACGCCGAGCAAGCAAAGGCATTGGTGCGCGCCGTGGCTGATCGCTTGTCATCAATCCGCGACAGCTGTTCCCATGGCTGCGATCGGGCGCTGGAAATGGCGCTGATCACCGCGCCCGAGGCGCGCGATCCAATGCTCACCGCCAAGCTCGATGCGGTGGCGGGACGCATTTTGCAGAAAAGGTGACATCATGCCTGAATGGATCAAATCGCGCATCCGTAGCATTCCCCATTATCCCAAGCCGGGGATCATGTTTCGCGATATCACGACGCTTTTAAAAGACGCGCAAGGGTTTAGGAAGGCGGTGGACGAGCTGGTGCAGCCCTTTGCCGGCGCTGGCGTGACTAAGGTCGCCGGCGTCGAGGCGCGAGGGTTCATTCTGGGCGGCGCGGTGGCGCATCAATTAAGCGTCGGTTTCGTGCCCATTCGCAAGGCCGGCAAGCTGCCGGCGCCGACGGTGCGCATGCGCTATGCCTTGGAGTATGGCGAAGATGAGGTCGAGGTCCATCGCGACGCGGTGGGGCCGGGTGATCGCGTGCTGTTGGTCGACGATCTTATCGCCACCGGCGGCACCGCCTTGGCGGCGGCCGAGCTGTTGCGCAAGGCGGGGGCCGAAGTGGCGGGATGCGCCTTTATCATTGGTCTTCCCGATCTTGGCGGCGCCAAACGGTTGGCCGATTGCGGCCTGTCGGTCACCACGCTATGCGAATTTGCCGGCGATTGAGGCGTTCCTGCTACTGATGTACTCCCGGGAAACAGCGATGATGAATCAAGGCGAACAAATCTTCTCGGCTCATGATGTCGGGATTGTTTAAATCATAAAGTCTGATCCAGGCGAGAAGCTCGGTCAGCATCGGCGGATTAGGGCTTTGGCATACAGCCAGAAAAAACTGGAAATGCTCATCCAGAAACAAAACTGGCGGGTTTATCGAAAGGCCTTGGGTGATTTGTTGATGCAGCTCGCCAAAATCCAATTGTAATAAAGCCAGCGTATTTGCGATCCTCTGGCGGATTGAGGCATAGGATTGCGTCTGTATTATGGTGTGAAGACCGGCGATCAAGGCATTTGCATCAATTGCCTCCGCGTAGAATTGCCAGACTGCTCCTCGAAGCCCAGGCGGCAGACGGCAAATGAGGATGAGCGCTTCATTGATGCCATCCAG
Source organism: Sphingomonadales bacterium (assembly GCA_019455285.1). Classification (GTDB taxonomy): domain Bacteria; phylum Pseudomonadota; class Alphaproteobacteria; order Sphingomonadales; family Govanellaceae; genus PRO5. The sequence goes on along the minus strand of JACFMS010000029.1, from coordinate 18,723 downwards.
CATCAGAACAGTCTCTTCCGGCGTGGGGATGAATGCCATGTTATTCTGATTTTGGGCTATCGCGATCAACTGGCTAGTGCATGACACCCCAAGCAGGCATAACCTCTGAACTCTGGTCCATTGCCTATTTGTAATGGCCATTGTCATGCAACTGATTTCAGTTTCACCGTGGTGCAGGTAATAGGGCGCGCCATGGGCCATCAGGATCAGCGCTGTGTAGTAATTCGCATTTATCAGGTTGCTTCGGATGCAAAGATCCAATAGCGGCATGTGAATATCAGGATCAAAATCTCCTCCGGGAACTTGGCGACGTCCGATCAATGCAATGTGAGGAGAGGCGCCCCACGCCAGGAATTGGCGCACTGCCGTGATATTGCAGATTCTCACAGCACAGACCAAGCATATATCGAGAACATACGTGCGTTCTTCTTCACTGCTTACAAAACTACTTATGATACGGATAATTGTAAAATCGTTGTCTCTGATCAGTCTGGTCCAGAATGAGGATAGGTCGATTGCATTATCCACCACGGCGGCCATGATCTGACAGAGATGATTAATGAGCCGAGTTCTCTCTGCGCGGCATGTCCGCAACAGAGCTTCCATAAGCAGGTCTATGGTTGGGCCACCTTCAATATCATCGTCTTCATGCTCCAGAAGATAACCTATCTGCCCAATTAAATCTTGCGCGAATTGGGCTTCAAGAGCTGGGAAATTGGGCTGTCCCTCCACATTACCGCCGATTATATTTTGGGCTCTCGTAATGCAGTAATACATATACCGCTCAAGCCAGATCTGCGCTGCGTATGGCGAGTTTTGTTTCAAGCACTCCAAGACGCGTAGGAGTGTATCGCGGAGTGATAGCTCGCCTTGAGGCGCCGGCAGGCATAGGCGGACAATGAGATCATTGGCCCCCAAATTAAGAAGGTCACCGATTGTCTGCTGGCAGTTTTTCCTGACCGCGCCAAGCATGGCCGAATTTAGCATGATGATGCGGTAATCCTGGTATAATTCACACAGTCTTGCGACGAAAATGACATAGCCGCATTCGCCTAACTGTTCGCAAATCATTTCCATAAAGTTCTGCTGATGATCGAGCATGTAAAACAGACTACATAGTCTGTCCATCACCGGCTGGCAGTCCATTTTACATGATAAGAACAAAGCGCGGCCATAGAATATGTAGGTATCCGCGTAGATGTATTCGACATCATCATCCTGATCATCATCGCTGGAATTGTCCGACGTCTGTAAATTCAGAACCGCTTGCCGCCGCAAGTTCCGTCGGTTGCTTGCCAGATAGACGTCGAGAATGGCTTGCGCGCGGCCAGGATTATTGTTTTGCAGTTCAGCGACAACGGCGCGCAGCATCCGACTGAACGGCATCAGCGCCGGCGGCGCGTTGGGGTCCGGGTGCGGCAGTTCTATTGGTTCGTCGAACGAAAAATCTTCGTTGGAGGATAAATCGGAATTCTTATCATCATCTTGCATGAGCGGCGCCCTGAGCTAAAGCTGCATCAGCTCATGACGCCTCTTATGACCGGCTTGTGACGGGTCAGGCTATACCGCGATATTGCGGCGCAGCATCATGGTGGTGGCGATGATGGTAACCGCCAGTTCGCCCTTTTGGTTGAGCACATATGTCTTGGTGGTGATGGCGCCGCGGTCGGGCCTAGAGCGCGATGGCGTCACTTCCAGCACCTCGAATGATACTTCCAGAACGTCGCCGGGGCGCACCGGCTTGATGAAGCGGATCTCGCCGAAACCGGGCGAGCCGATGGCGGCGGCGTTCTTCAGAAAGCCGTCATACATCCGCCGCATGGCCACGGCGCAGGTATGCCAGCCGCTGGCGATCAGGCCGCGGTAGATGGTTTGTGCCGCTGCCGTTTCATCGGTATGAAAGGGTTGCGGGTCGTATTTACGGGCGAACTCCAGGATTTCGTCGCGGGTCACTTCATAGGCGCCGCAGTCGAAATGCTGTCCCGCCGCCATGTCTTCAAAGGCGTAGGCCATTTCCATTGTCACTCGGGCAGTAGTTATTTTTTTATGTAGCGAAGCGAAAATGCATCACATCGCCGTCGGCGACAACATATTCCTTGCCTTCAAGCCGCATTTTTCCCCCGTCTTTTGCCCCCTGTTCGCCGTTGCAGGCGACATAATCGGCATAGGCAATGGTCTCGGCGCGGATAAACCCCTTTTCGAAGTCGGTATGGATGACGCCGGCGGCGGCGGGCGCCTTGGCGCCTTGGGGCACGGTCCAGGCGCGGGCTTCCTTGGGGCCGACGGTAAAATAGGTAATCAGCCCCAACAGGTCATAGCCGGCGCGGATGACCCGGCTCAATCCGGTTTCGCTCAGGCCGATGGCGGCGAGGAATTCGCGTTTTTCCTCCTCGCTGTCGAGCACCGCCACCTCGGCCTCGACGGCGGCGCAAATCACCACGGCGCGGGCATTCTCGCGCTCGGCTTTCTCCTCCACCAACTTGGAAAAGGCATTACCGACGGCGGCCGACGCCTCATCCACATTGCAGACGTAAAGCACCGGCTTGGCGGTCAACAGTTGCAGCTCGCGAAAGGCCTTGGCTTCCTCCGGATCGCTGGGCAGGGCGACGCGCGCCGGCTGGCCATTGCGCAAGGCCTCAAGCGCGCGCTCCATGGCTGCGATTTGGATTTTCGCCTCCTTGTCGCCGGCGCGGGCCTTCTTGACGAGCGCGGCGTGGCGGCGCTCCAGACTGTCGAGGTCGGCGAGCATCAGTTCGGTCTCTACCGTCTCGGCGTCGGCCAGGGGGTCGATCTTGCCTTCCACGTGGGTGATATCGGTATCCTCAAAGCAGCGCAGCACATGGATGATGGCGTCGACTTCGCGGATGTTGGCGAGGAACTGGTTGCCCAATCCTTCGCCCTTGCTGGCGCCGCGCACCAGACCAGCGATGTCGACGAACGCCAACTGAGTGGGGATGATCTGCTTGGAGCCGGCGATTTTCGCCAGCACCTCTAACCGCTCATCGGGCACCGGCACCTGGCCGACGTTGGGCTCGATGGTGCAAAAGGGATAATTGGCGGCGGCGGCTGCCGCGGTATTGGTCAGCGCATTGAACAAGGTCGACTTGCCGACGTTGGGCAGTCCGACGATCCCGCATTTAAAACCCATGTCGGCTATTGTCCTTATGGTTGAACGGCCGGCGGCCGAAAGCACAACGCCAGCGCATTGGTAAAACCGTTGCCGTCGCCGGTAAGTAGGTGCGGCGCGCAGACGGCGATGGCATCGAGGAGATCGTCCCGCCAGCCGATTTCGTCGGGGGTAAAATCGCCGAGCACGTGGCCGGTGACCCGATGCTTCTCACCGGGATGGCCGATACCCAGCCGCACCCTCAGATAGTCCTGGCCGATGTGGGCGTCGATGTCCTTCAGACCGTTATGGCCGCCATGGCCGCCGCCGCGCTTGACTTTCACCCGGCCCGCCATCAGATCGAGATCGTCATGGAAAACCACAATGTCGGCGGGCTCCAGCTTGAAGTAGCGCATCGCTTCGCCCACCGCCTGGCCGGATAGATTCATGAACGTCTGCGGCTTGACGAGGCTCACCCGCTCATCGCCGATACGGCCTTCCGAAACGGCGGCGGAAAAGCGGCTCTTGGCGCTGGGAAAACCATACCGGCGGGCAATGGCGTCCACCGCCATAAAGCCGATGTTATGCCGGTTGTTGGCGTACGTTGCGCCAGGGTTGCCCAGTCCGACCAATAGCCGCATGGCGAAAGCCGCCGCCCGGTCGTTGGATCAGATCGGGCGGCGTCCCGGCGATTATTCTTCGGCCTTGGCCTTGGCTTCGCCCTCGCTCGGGGCGGCAGCTTCGGCGGCAGACGTTTCCGCTTCATCGGACTTCAGGCCGCTGGGCGCCACGATGGTGGCGATGGTAAAGTCGCGATCCTGAATAACCGGCTTGACGCCGGCCGGCAGCGCCACGGCGCTGATGTGGATGGAATCGCCGATCTCCAGGCCGTCGACATCGATGATGATGTCGCCGGGGATGTTGTCGGCCGGGCAGCGCAGCTCGACTTCGTGGCGCACGATGTTCAGCACGCCGCCGCGTTTCAATCCCGGCGATTTTTCGTGGTTGATGAACACCACCGGCACCATGATTTCGATGGTGGCGTGTTTGCCGATGCGCAAGAAATCCACGTGGATCGGCCAGTCGGTGACGGGATGAAGCTGAATGTCCCGTGGCAACACCCGCTCCTTGTTGTTGCCAACTTCTACGTCCAGGGTGCTGGACATGAAGTGACCGTGATTGATGAGTTTCATCAGATCGACCCGATCGATCGAAATGGCAACGGGGGCCTGCTTCTCGCCGTAAATCACGGCCGGCACGCGGCCGGAACGGCGAGCAGCGCGGGCGGACCCCTTACCGACCCGATCGCGAGTCTCAGCTTTGAGCGTCATGGATTGAGACATGAGGTTCTCCTGAGGTCGCTTGGTCTCCCCTAAGCCACCATGGCCCAGGGGGCCTCTCCCGCCTCCAGGGGTGCGGGCAGAGGAAACGGGGGCTTTTACCCCGTCTTCAGGCAAAACTCAACAACGGAAGAGGGTCGGCGCCCCACCATAACGAGGGCCGTGGCTTTCGGCGCGTATCGGTTTGCGTTGTCCATCAACAATAGTTACCTATCTGGCTAAGTATTTTATTGACTAGTAGGGCTCATTCTTTTATGGTTAGTCAAATGGCTAAGTATGGTGCAGATCTGGATTTGATATTTGCCGCGCTGAGCGACCCGACACGGCGGGCGACAATAGCCAGATTAGTGCATGGACCAGCATCGGTAAGCGAACTTGCCGCGCCGCATGATATGGCCCTGCCATCTTTTCTTGGTCATTTGGGCAAGCTTGAAAAAGCAGGTCTGATCCAGTCTACGAAAAACGGGCGCGTCCGGTCTTACCAGCTGACGAAGGAGGCCTTGTTGCCGGCTCAGAATTGGCTGGCGGAGCAGAACAGGCTTTGGCAAACCCGTCTCGACCAGCTGGACGAATACGTCATGAACCTGATTAAAGAGAAAGACCATGAATCTTGATCCAGAAACAGACCTGAGCTTCACCAGAGTGCTTAAAGCACCACGCGCGGTGCTGTGGGAATGCTGGACCAGGCCGGAACACCTTATGCATTTCTTTGTTCCCAAACCTCATAAAGTGACATCCTGTGACATTGACCTTCGCGTCGGCGGACGTTTCAACACAACGTTTGATGTTGAAGGTAACGAAATGACCAACAAAGGAGTTTACCTTGAGGTGATTGATCAGCAAAAGCTTGTGTTCACCGATGCCTATACGGAAGGCTGGAAGCCCGCGCCAGAACCTTTCATGACTGCCATCCTGCTCTTGGAAGATGCCGAAGGTGGCGGAACGAAATATACCGCCATCGCTCGTCATCGTAACAGCGGGTCCCGCAAAACACATGAAGAGATGGGCTTTTATGATGGCTGGGGGACCGTTGCCGATCAGTTAGATGCTTACGCTATGGGGCTGATTTCTTAAACCGTGTATAGCGGATAACCGATCAATCCTTATTACACAGTTCTCAATCGAAGAGGGAAGACACCGAGCTTTCGGTGGAAATCCGCATCATCGCCTCGCCGACCAGGGGGGCGATGGTGATATAGCGGATCTTGCGGCAAGCGCGGATGGTCTCTGTGGCGCGAATGGTGTCGGTGACGACAAGTTCCTTCAGGCTCGAATTCTCCACCCGCTCCAGGGCCTTGCCCGAGAGCACCCCATGGGCGACATAGGCGCTGACCGAAGTCGCTCCGGCCCGTATCAGGGCGTCGGCGGCGTTGCACAGGGTGCCGGCGGTATCGACGATGTCGTCCACCAGAATGCAGCTTCGGCCCTCGACCTCGCCGATGATGTTCATGACCTCGGATTCGCCGGGCTTTTCCCGTCGCTTATCGACGATCGCCAGCGGCACGCCGCCATCGCCTAAACGCTTGGCATGCGCCCGGGCGCGTACCACGCCGCCAACATCGGGCGAGACGATCATCAGGTTATCGAGTTCGTAATGCTCTTTCATGTCTTCGACCAGCACCGGGGCGGCGAACAGATTGTCGGTGGGGATGTCGAAGAAGCCCTGAATCTGACCGGCGTGGAGATCCATGGTCAGCACCCGGTCGGCGCCGGCGACGGTAATGAGATTGGCCACCAGCTTGGCCGAGATCGGCGTGCGCGGCCCCGGCTTGCGGTCCTGGCGAGCATAGCCGAAATAGGGGATCACCGCCGTGATGCGGCGCGCCGAGGCGCGGCGCAGCGCGTCAATGGTGATCAGCAATTCCATCACGTGGTCATTGGCGGGATAGGAGGTCGACTGGATGACGAACACGTCCTCACCGCGCACGTTCTCGAAGATCTCGACGAAAATCTCGTTATCGGAGAAGCGCCGGACATCGGCTTTGACCAGGGGCAGATTGACATAAGACGCGATGGCTTCCGCCAGCGGTCGGTTGCTGTTCCCAGCCAAAATTTTCATGCGGGCTGACCCCATGCTCGCGAGTTACGATTCTTGGGCATCGGGCAATAATCCGACGCCGTGGCGCGGCGGAATGTATCAAGACCCAAACAGACTGTAAACCGCTTGTCTGACCACATGTGTCACCAAAATTTATCGCCCATGGGATGACCTGGGCATTGAAAAGTCTCGTAAAGGAATATATCTTATCCTTGTATTCTTACTTCCTTACTTACTTGGAAATTTGCCATGCTCGCCAAACTGACCTCCAAGAACCAGCTGACCCTGCCCAAGGCGGTGGTGTCCTCCTGCAAGGGGGTGGAGTATTTTGATGTAACCGAGGAAAACGGCCGCATCGTGCTGACGCCGGTGCGCTTGAATCGCGCCGCCGCCGTACGCGCTAAATTGGCCAAGCTGGGTATCACCGAAGACGATCTGGCCGAGGCGGTGACCTGGGCCCGTAAGGGCGGGCGCAAGGCCGGATGAGCCCGCTGCGCTTTGTGCTCGACACCAACGTTCTGCTCTCGGCCTTATTATTTCATGCCGGTTCGGTGTCATGGCTGCGCTTGGCTTGGCAGCGGGAGATCATCCGTCCGCTGGCAAGTAAGGAGACTACAACTGAATTGCTCCGGGTTCTGGCTTACCCCAAGTTTCGCTTAAGCGATGCCGAACGGGAGGACTTGTTGGGCGACTATCTGCCGTGGTGCGAGGTCATCGCGGTCCGGTATACGATGAAGATTCCCGAGTGCCGCGATCCCTGTGACCGCCCGTTTCTTGCCCTGGCGCTGGCCGCCAAGGCCGATGCGTTGGTGAGCGGAGATAAAGACCTCCTGGCGCTGGCGAAGGAGTTTGTGGTGCCGATCATGACGCCGCGGGCGCTCCAAGACCGCCTTTATGAGAGGGATTTTAAGGCAATGGCCGAGATCTGCCGGCCATAGTCAGGCTCCCGGCGATGGGTGGCGCGACGGTAGCTGAAAAACCGCGTCTCATCGGCATAGGTATCAAGCCCCAAATTCTCGATAAACCCGACCTTGGCGGCGCGCAGGCGATGCTCCACGAATGCCGGCAGGTCAAATTGGGTGTGTCCCGGACGGCCGGGGATGAAGAAGCGCTCGTACCATGGATCAGCTTCCACAAAGCGGGCGCGGAAGCCCTCATCCACTTCATACGAGGCTTGGGCGATGGTCGGGCCGACGGCGGCGCAGATATGCTCGCGGGTTGCTCCCATGGCCTCCATGGCCTCGATGGTTGCCTCGATGACGCCAAGAAGCGCGCCCTTCCACCCGGCATGGGCCGCGCCGATGACGCCCGCCGCCGGATCAGAAAACAACACCGGGGTGCAATCGGCGGTCAGGACGCCGATGACGACGCCCGGCGTGCGGGTGACCAGGGCGTCAGCCTGGGGGCGGTGGCCGGCGGGGAAAGGCTCGGTGACCGTCACCACGGTACGGCCATGCACCTGATATAAAGTGGCAAGGGGGCTGGGCGAGCCCAACAGCCGCTCCACCACCCGGCGGCGATTGGCCTCCACCGCCGTCGGGTCATCCGATGAACCGGGACCGCAGTTCAGCGTGGCGTAAAGCCCCCGAGAGACGCCGCCCTGACGGGTGAAAAAACCGTGTGCGACGCCGGACTGATTGAGGAGCGGGTTTACGATGGGCAAGGGAACGGTCACGTGGAAAATCCTGGAATAGCCATGCCGGGCCTGGCGATCGCCAGCGCCTTGAACAAGGTGCCCATGGCATCCTCGGCCGTCAACCGGCGATGCGCGGCCCAAATCTCCGTCGCCCGCTGCGGCGACACCGCCGCCAATCGTTCGGCTCTTAACCTGAGCCCCAGCGCCTCCAGAAAACGGCGCTGTTCGAGGGGGCCAAACACCGCTGCGCCCTGCTGCCGCGCCACCGTCGCCAGGGTGGCGAAATCCACATGGGCGGTCAGGTCGGCCTCTCCCGGGGTCTCAAAAATGTCGACGTAGCCATGGCCCTTGACCGCCTGCAACGTATCACCGACGCCGGGCATGCTGTGGCCGTAGTCGATGATCAGCGCCGCGCCGCCGACGCGCAAGACATGCCGGGCAAGCTCGCCTACGAGGTTGAGGCTTGCCGGCGATAGCTCGACCACCGAGCCCATCGGCGCATCGGTTAAGGCGGGCGGGATCAGCGCCGCCAGTCCCGTGGGATTGCTGTCCAGCATGAAGACGAAGCGTTCTTCGGCATCCAGCCCCACCAGCCGTTGCCGCCATCCCTCCTCGGTGCGGATCAATTGATGAACGGGCAGGGCATCGAAAAACTCGTTGGCGATGACGACGGTGGGGGTGTCGCCGGCGGCGGCCAGGGCATCCTCCAGGCGCTGATGCCAGAACGCGCCGGTCTGGGCGAGCGCGCGCTGCTGAATGGCGCGCAGGGCTGGGCTCATATCCACTAAATGCACATCCAGCGCCGAGGACAGCCTTGGCACGGTTTTTATGGCCCGCAGCGCGTCGGCCATCAGCGTGCCGCGGCCAGGGCCCAGTTCGATGAGAACGAGCTTCTTGGGGCCTCCCAGCGCCTGCCAGACAGCGGCTACCCACAACCCAATGAGTTCCCCGAACATCTGGCTCACTTCAGGCGCGGTGATGAAATCGCCGCCGGCTCCGAAGGGATCGCGGGTCATGTAGTAGCCATGCTCGGGATGGCCGAGGGCCTCGCTCATGAAGCGGGCGACGGAGATCGCGCCCTCGCGCCGGATCACCTGTTTAAGATGGTTGGCAAGGGCGGTCATGCCGCAGGGGGCTGCCGGCGGCCATGCCATAGGAGCGCCAAGCCAAAGATTAAGATGGGTAGCGACAGGAGCTGGCCCATGGTGACGCCGCCGGCCAGAAAGCCGATCTGACTATCGGGTTCGCGGGCAAGTTCGACGATCATCCGCGCCACTGCGTAGCCGATCATAAATACGCCGGTGAGGATGCCGGGGCGCGTGGCCAACCGGGTTTTATGGAACAGCGCATTGACCACGATGAACAACACGATCCCTTCCAACGCCGCTTCATAGAGCTGGCTGGGGTGGCGCGGCAGCCCCAGCTCATCAGCGGGAAAGATCATCGCCCAAGGAACATCGGTGGCGCGGCCATAAAGTTCGCCGTTGATGAAGTTGGCCAGCCGGCCGAGAAACAGACCGATGGGGGCGACGCAGGCGAGGCGATCGGCAAAGGCCAGCAGCGGTATGTGACGCCGGCGGGTGAACCAGAGCACGGCGATGATCATGCCGAGAAGGCCGCCATGGAACGACATGCCGCCATCCCACAACCGCAGGACCGCCATGGGTTCGGACAGGTAATACTCGCGATTGTAGAACAGCACATAGCCCAAACGGCCGCCAACAATGATGGCGATCATTGCCCACATCACAAAATCATCGATATCTATACGCCGGCACGGCGGATGGGGCGCGCGGAGCAGGCGGACGAAATAGGCCCAGCCAAGGATGAGGCCGAAAATATAAGCCAGCGAATACCAGCGCACCGCCACCGGCCCGACGGCAAAGGCCACGGGGTCAATCTTTGGGAAGGCGAGGAGGGCGCCGGCGATGGTTTCATACATTCAGGTCATGACCTTGAAAAAAGGGAACATGGGGCGCGAGTTGAGCCTGTCGGGATCGCTTCTGTCAAGGCTTCCCATGCCTCTATCGATCGATCTATTCGCTATTTCCTGTTGCTGAGACGGATAAGGAAAATCCTTGGCAACAGGGGTACGGCGCGCCATAGTGGCGAGGATTAAGGCGCAACGACGAAAGACACTTTTGGACCATGGTTCAGACCCAAAACAAGCTGCTGGACGATTTCGCCCGGCTGGCCACCGGCGCGGCGGGGACGCTCCATGGCTTACGCGCCGAGATTGAGGCCCAAGTGCGGCAAAAGGTGGAACGGCTGGCCGCAGACTTTGACCTGGTGACCCGGGAAGAGTTCGAGGCGGTCAAGGAAATGGCCACCTTGGCCCGCGCTGAAGCGGAAGCCTTAAAGGCCCGGCTGGAGGCGCTGGAAGGCGCCGGCGCGGCCAAGGCATCGACTGGGCATAAGCCGGACAAGGCAAAGCCATAATTCTTGTCGCTTGCAGGCCAGCGTACAACGTGAGACTATATGTAGCGCCTATTCTCAATGAGCTACAACATTTGGGGGCAAAATCGGGCAGTAGCCTGTGACAGTACATCATGACAACCCTTTTCATTGATGAAGACGAATTCGTTGATTCCTCGCCGCTGGATGCCGTCGAGGAGATGGTCAGCCAACAGGAATGGAATTTCGAGCGCTTCGGCGACGAGGAGCTAACGGCCTCCATCGCCAACGCCTGGGGCGAGGTCCATGTGCGCTATTTGTGGCGCGAGGATGCCAGCCTCTTGCAAGTGGCGGCGGTTTATGATCTGCGGGTTCCGGCGGCCAAGCGGCCCAAGATCTATGAAACCCTGAGCCTGATCAACGAGCGGTTGTGGCTCGGCCATTTCGAGCTGTGGTCGGATGAAGGGGCGCTGATGTTCCGTCATGCCGTATTACTAGGCGACTCGGAGGCTCAGATCGCCCCCCTGTGCGAGGCGGTGACCTTTGCCGCGTTGAAGGAGTGCGAGCGGTTCTATCCGGTATTCCAGTTCGTGTTGTGGTCCGACAAAAGCCCCGAGGAAGCGGTGGAGTCGGCCATGCTTGAGACCGTCGGCGAAGCCTGATCCGTCAGCGCTCGATCATGTCCCCCTTTGCGACCATCACCACCCAGCGGCCGCTCTTATTGGTCGGCTGCGGCCGTATGGGCGGCGCGCTCCTTGCAGGATGGCTGGAGCGCGGCCTGGATCCGGCGGCGGTTCGGGTCATCGAGCCGGCGCGCCATGCCGTCATGCAACTGCCGTCCTCCCAGGTGGCGGCGGCGGCGTCCGAGCTGCCGTCGGGCTTGATGCCTTCCGTGGTGGCGCTGGCGGTCAAGCCACAGATGATGGACGGTGCCTTGAGCGCTCTGCCGGCCTTTCCCGGCGCGCTGATCCTCTCCATCGCCGCCGGCAAGAGCCTGGGGTATTTTCGCGCCCATTTGGGCGAGCGGGCGGCGGTGGTGCGCGCCATGCCCAATACCCCGGCGGCCATCGGTCGGGGGATGACGGTGGCGGTGGCCAACGCCCATGTCGATGCGCCGTCCCGGGCGCTGGCCGAGGCGCTCCTTAGCACCGTCGGCAAGTGCGCCTGGATCGAGGATGAGGCGCTGATGGATGCGGTTACCGCCGTATCGGGCAGCGGTCCCGCGTATGTTTTTTATTTGGCCGAATGTCTGGCCGCCGCCGGCATTGCCGCCGGCTTGCCCGACGCGTTGAGCCGCACCCTGGCCATCGAGACGGTAGCCGGGGCGGGGGCGCTCCTTGCCGAGCCGGGGGCAGATCCGCAACGCCTGCGCCAGGCGGTGACCAGTCCCGCCGGCACCACGGCGGCGGCGCTTGCGGTGCTGATGGCGGAGACTGGCTTGGAGCCGCTGTTGCGCCAAGCGGTGAGCGCCGCTGCCAAGCGCTCCCGCGAGTTGGGATAAGTTCACACGCCGCCGTTGACGCCGGTCAACGACGATTTTCCCATCATGAAGTAGGACTCTAATCGTTCCCTGTCGATGATGAGAGGAGGGCGCGATGGCGAAGTCTGGCAAATCGACGAAGGCGTTGAAGGCGAAAAAGGCCGTCAAGGTGGCGAAAGCGGCGAAAGCCGAAAAAGCTGAAAAAGCCGGTAAGTCAGGAAAAGCCGTGGAGCCGACGCCGCAACGCGGGAGCCTTCTGGAGCCGTGGTTTGACTTGCGCGGCGAGATGGACCGCATGTTCGAGGACTTCTTCGGTCGCTCGTTCCCGACGTTTCCCCGCTTGCGGGCAGCCATGCCGGAAACCGTGGTTCCCGATGTCGATGTCAAGGAAAACGACAAGGCGATTACCATTGCCGCCGAGCTGCCGGGATTGGACGAGAAGGACGTGGAGCTGACGCTGCGCGACGGCGTCTTGACCTTGAAGGGCGAGAAAAGCTACGAGCGCGAAGAGGAAGAAGAGAATGTCTATGTCTCGGAGCGCCGCTACGGCAGCTTCCAGCGTTCGTTCCGGCTGCCGCCATCGGTGGACGAAGACAAGATTGCGGCAGATTTCGACAAGGGCGTGCTGACCATCACTTTGCCGAAAAGCCAAGCAGCCCAATCGGGAAAGGCGCGCATCCCCTTGGCGAAGAAGTAGCCGTCACGGCTTCTCGATGAAGGTCTTGATGGCGTCCCGGCCGTCGGCGTCGATGAGTCCGAACAGCACCCGCCAGAAACCGGCCACCGCCTCCGCGCCCGCCTCGCGGTAGGCGCGGGCCATACGCTCGCGCTGCACCGCCGACAAGCGGCGCTCCAGCTCCGATCCTTTGTCGGTCAGGTACAACGGGCGTTGCCGCCGGTCGCGGGCGCCGGTTTCCTGCCGGACGTAGCCTTTCTCCACCAGCTCTTTTAAGACCCGCGATAGGCTCTGCTTGGTGATGCGCAAGACGCCGAGAAGCTCGCTGACGGCCAAGCCGGGGCTGCGGGCGACGAAATGCAGCACCCGGTGGTGGGCGCGGCCGAACCCGTATTCGGCCAGGATTTCATCCGGAACGCCGTTGTGATCGCGGTAGGCGAAGTAGAGAAGCTCGATCCCCTTGCGCAATTCCTCATCGCGCAGGTAGAGGGTAGGGGTGCCTGATTTTATGTCAGCCATGTTGACTTATTTATCCCACAATGCTACCCATCGCAACCATTACCAATACTAATCTTAGGAAAATTTCCATGTCTCTCGTTCCGTTCGACGATCGTGATGGCTTTATCTGGCTGGATGGCAAGCTCGTTCCCTGGCGCGACGCCAAGATTCACGTGCTCACCCACGCCCTGCATTACGCCAGCTGCGTGTTCGAGGGCCAGCGCGCCTACGGCGGCGAGGTATTCAAGCTCACCGAGCATTCCCAGCGGCTGCACGACTCGGCGAAAATTCTGGGCTTTGAGGTACCCTATTCGGTGGCCCAGCTCGATGAGGCCAACCGCGCGGTGCTGAAAGCCAACAAATTCACCGACGCCTACCTGCGTCCCGTTGCCTGGCGCGGCGCGGAGCAGATGGGCGTCGCCGCGCAGGCGACGAAAATCCATGTCGCGGTGGCGAGCTGGCAATGGCCGTCCTACTTCAGCCCGGAAGCCAAGATGAAGGGCTTGAAGCTGATGATCTCCGATTGGAAGCGGCCGTCGCCGGAATGCGCGCCGACCAAAAGCAAGGCTGCCGGCCTCTACATGATTTGTACGCTGTCAAAGCACGCGGCGGAAGCCAAGGGCTTCAACGACGCGCTGATGCTCGACTATCGCGGCCAAGTGGCGGAAGCGACAGGGGCCAATGTGTTCTTCGTCAAGGGACAGAAGATCTACACCCCGACGCCCGATTGTTTCCTCGACGGCATCACCCGTCGCACGGTGATTGATCTGATTAGAAAGCGCGGCTTCGAGCTCGTCGAGCGCGCTATCCAGCCGCAGGAAATGGAATTCTTCGAGCAGGCGTTTCTCACCGGCACCGCGGCGGAAGTGACGCCGTTGGGCGAGATTGGTCCCTACCGCTTTGAAGTCGGCGAGATCGTCAAAACCTTGATGCAGGATTACGACGATCTGGTGAATAGACGGCAGGCGTAGGGTAGCGTTAAACAGCAGACGAAACCAGGTCGTCGAGATCGATGTTCAAGGCGTTTGCGATCTTGCGTAATACTTTGGCCGATCCGGTGCGACGGCCAGTTTCGATCTGACTGATATAGATAGTGCTGGCGCCGATCTTGGAGGCAAGATCAGCCTGCGATAGGCTGCGATATTCACGAAATATTTTGATTGGGCTTTCCGCTTCCTCCGCCAGCCGCTTTACGACTTCGAGAGGAAACACCTCTTCCTCACCGGAAGAGATGCGAGCCATGATCTTTTTCGCCGTAGCCGCGTCGATGGCGTCTTCCGCCGCAGCAACAAGACGATCGTAGTCTGCGCGGGGTAGAACGACCATTTCATCGCCACTGGGAGTCTTGAAGGTTTGAATCGTGTTCATGGCTACATCGCTACCTATAAATTTCACGTCGATGTCCGACGGCAACAATCATCATCACAGTGCCGTCCTCATCGAAGATTATCCGATAGTCGCCAACCCGCAATCGCAGATAGGGCTCGCCTTGTAAACGCGTTACCTGACCCGCAAGTGACGACGGTGCGGTCGCGTATTGCTCGATCTTGGCAAGAATGCGCAGGCGCTGCGTTTTTTCGATTGCCAGCAACTGCTTACGTGCAGTTTTTGAGAACTCGACCACTTTCATTTTTTATATAATGCATTCTGCATTAATTTTGTCAAGAATTATTATGACAAGTTAATGCTATTAGACTTAATTTGGAGGAGCGTGCGTTCAGCAGGATGGCAACCCGCAACTTTAGATTTATTCATTACGTAAGCTACTTCCACCGCTCCGCCGCTTTGTCGTCGGCGTCGCGGGCTTCGATCCACTCTGAACCCTTGGCGCGCTCTTCCTTCTTCCAGAACGGGGCGCGGGTTTTTAAGTAATCGATGATGAATTCCACCGCCGCCAAGGCCTCGCCGCGGTGGGCGGCGGCGGCGGCCACCAGCACGATCGGATCGCCGACATGGATTGTGGCGTAGCGATGGATCACCAGCGCGTCGTCCAAGGACCAGCGCGTCCGCGCCTCGCGCACGATGCGGCCGATCTCTTTTTCCGTCATGCCGGGATAGTGTTCTAGCGTGAGCTGGCTCGCGCCGCCGTCGGCACGCATGCGGCCAATGAAGCTTGCCACCGCGCCGATATTTTCGCCTTGCCGGCGTTCGAACGTCGCAAGCTCCGCGTGCGGATCGAACGCTTCGCCTTTCAGCTTCACCGTCATGGCGTCATCCTCCCGTCACCGGCGGGAAGATGGCGATTTCATCATCGCCGCCGACGGGCGCGTTCATGTCCACGTGTTCTTGATTGACGGCGACGCGCAAGCGCTTTTCATCACCAAGGGCATCCGCATGGGATGAGCTTTGGCCGCGCAAATGATGCAGTAGGTCGGCGACCGTGTGCACGTTGCTTGGCAGCTCCAGCTCTTCCTCGCTTTTGCCGACTTTTTCCCGCACCCAGGCGAAATACAGTACCGTCGCCATAGTCCTACTCCATATGCTTTAATCCGGCGCGCAAGTAATCATAGCCGGTATAAAGCGTCAGCGCGGCGGCCGCCCACAAACAAATGGTTCCCATCAGCGGCATTGGCAGGCCCCACGGCGCGGCGTCGTTCAAGATCAAGAAAGACAGCGCGAACATCTGGATGGTGGTTTTCACTTTGGCCAGTTTCGTCACCGGCACGCGCACCTGCAATTCGGCGAGAAATTCGCGCAAGCCCGATACCAGGATTTCGCGACACAGAATGACCAATGCCGCCAGCACGTCCATGCCGGCGATCCGTTCCGCCGCCACCAGCATGACGATGGCGGTGGCGACCAGCAATTTATCGGCGATGGGATCAAGGAAGCGTCCCAGCGGCGAGACGAGATCCCACCGCCGCGCCACGTAGCCGTCAAAAAAATCGGTGATGGCGGCGGTGACGAACAAGATCAACCCCAGCCAATGGCCGCTGGCTCCCTTGACGTAGAACGAGAACACAAGGGCGGGAATAACGAAGATGCGAAACAGGGTGAGAAGATTGGCAGGGTTTTTGAACATGCTTGTCGACTAACTGCCATACCGTCGATGGCCGAACCAGCGCACCACTTCGGTTGCTTTCTCGCCAAGCTTGCCGATCTTGGCCTTGGTTTTTTCAAAAGTCATGACATCGCCGATGCGCCGCTCCAGAAAGCCCCAGGTATCGGCGAACCTGTCGCTGTCGTCATCCAGCCAATAGACCACCGTGGCGCTGAACACGCCGGCCAGGATCAAGCGCTTGGTATAATAATTGTAATCGGTGGAGGCATCTCCCAGCGTCCGCCAGATGGCATCCGCCGTGTCAAAGGCCAAGCGCATACCGTGCGGCGCATATTGCGGCAAGGCGAGGTGCGCCACCGCGCGACGCGCCGCCTCACGATGCTCGACGTTGGCCTCGATGCGCAGCCGCACCGCCAGCGCCACCCGTTCGCGCACTTTCATTCCCGCCAGCGGCCGGGCGAGGAGCGCCGCCGTCATGGCCTCATCCGCCCGCGCCGAGAACAGCGCGATCATTTCCACCGCGCCTTCGGGAAACATCAGGCGGGCGACGTCGCGATCAACGCCGATGTCATCGGCGGCCCGATCCAGGGCTTTTTGCGACCAGCCGTCGAACGGCACGTGAGGCAGGGCGGCGTGCAGCAGCTGTAAGCGCATTTCCGCCCGCGGGTCTGGTTCTTCAGGAAAATGAGTCATGCTGACCTCGAAGCTGGCCCTAGAACGAACCGGGCGCGTTCGCGCCGGAGCATTGCGTAGGGATTTATGCACTCAAGGCCCAATCCGATGCAGGCGTTGGGTATCTTGATCTTGCGGGTTGAGTCCGACGGTGTCTCGTGAGTGACCACGACAAAATTATGCGCCAGCGCGTGAGCGATCAGCCAGTAGTCTGCAACCTGAAGAAATGTTGCGATCGCTGCTGCCTCATAGGTTTGGCCGGTCGCCCAGGCGCTGACCTGGCCAAGGGCAGGTACAACGGGATCATCAGGCGGCAGAAAGAAAGCGCGTCCTTGCATGGTGGCCCAATCGGAGAGATCGTCACCGCCAGCCTGGAGTTCATCGCCAACCTTGTCAATGCTGGCGACGCGGCCGGTGGCGTTCTGCGTGATCAGCCATTCCCAGAACGCAGGGCAAAAATCGAAGCCGTAGTAGCGGTTCTTGGCCTCGATGAAGATGTTGGTGTCGAGCAGGTAGCGGGTCATCCCATTACCCCCACTTCACGGCCGATATTGTTGAACGTTTCTGTCTTCTTGACGCCCAGCATCCGGAACGCATCACGGTAGAGTGTCTGCCCTTCCAGCGTGCTTTCGACGAGCGCCCGGGCAAACCGGCGGCTGACGCGCGAGAGCGTCGTGCGGTAGAAGTCGCCGCCGCCAGCGTCGGACCGGGCAAGTTCGCGCAACTGCGCGCGTTCCTCCGCCCAGGCGCGGTCGAAAGCCGGCCGATCAAGCGCGCCTGCGTCCAGCAGGCGGCGCAGGATGACAAGCGTGCTGACCTTGAACTGTCGCGCCAGCCGCTGCATTGCTTGATCGAGGGGATCAATCGGCTGAATCGCAGGCCGCAGCGCCGCGAGCGGCACAAGAAGCTCGGCAGCGACCGCATTGCACCAAACCTCCTCGCGGCGGTAGCCATTGAGCGGCGCGGCGCTGGCGTCCGACACAGCCGAAGACCCGAGCCAAAGATGCGCCAGCTCGTGTGCTAGCGTGAACATCTGGCCCGATTTCGTGTCCGCGCCGTTGATGAACACCAGCGGTGCGCGCTTGTCGGCCAGCGCGAAGCCGCGGAACTCCTCCGGGTCAAGGGTGCGGCGGTTGTTGGAAAGCACAACGCCGCTCACCATCACCAGCACGCCGGCGGCATCCGCCTGGGCGACAAACAGCCGCAAAGCCTCCTCCCAGGTGCGGCATGCTGCCCTTGCGGCCACATTGAAGTCGAGTGTCTCAGCCATTCGCGCCGCCACATCGGCCGGCCGGTCGGCTAGCGTGGCGCTGCCGACGAAGGCCGCTTCGGGCATGCGTATCGTCAGCGCGAAATCACGATACCAGCCCTGCCGCTCCTGGCAGGCGTAGAGCATGTCAAGGAGGTCGGGGCTGGCGCGCCGCACCCTGCGCCCGTCATGGGTGCGGAAATCTGGGATCGGCAACGGCTCTTCCGGCGGCTCGGGAAGGAATAGATAGCCGATGGGCACATGAAGCGCCTGCGCCAACGCCTCCAGCTGCTTGAGTGTGGGTCGCGCTTCACCTGCTTCCCATTCGCCAAGTTTCGGGAAACGACCAGTAAGGTCGCCGACGTCATGAATGCCGGCCCGCTCCCGCGCCCAGCGCAACAGTTCGGGGCGGACAGCCGCGCGGGTCATGCCGCCGCCTCCGTTTCGCCGCCCAGCGCGCGCACCGCCACGCCTTCGGCGGCGCCGAGGTATTGCAGGGTACCCATGTCCGTCATCCGCATGGGATACAAGATGCCATCCAAATGATCGCATTCGTGCTGCACCACCACGGCATGAAAGCCGGTCGCCAGGCGATCGATCGCCGAGCCATCAGGAGCCAGCCCACGGTATCGG
>JACFMS010000028.1:31553-32239 GCA_019455285.1 Sphingomonadales bacterium | reverse complement strand
CGATTGTAAAGGTCGCTCACGCGCTGGGATTGCGTTTGAGCTTCAAGCCGGCCGGTTAATCGAGCTTGAGCGGATTTGAGCGGCCGACAGCCGTTCTTGAGCGCCTGCAACGATCTAAGCAGCGCGGCTTGACTTACTGTAGAACGAGGTAAATAGCGACTTTCAATTGGAAAGTGAGGGCGCTAAGGTAAGCGACGCGAGCAGCAACTAACGGGGGAACGGCTCATGACGGCGGCGTTTAAGGAATATTTTGACGCCATTAAGGCCCTGGACCTAAAAGACGCCACCGAACACACCCTCCGCCCAACGCTTGAAAATCTGCTGAAGTCCCTGGTCAAGCCAAGCAAGCCCGCCATTCGCATAATCCATGAGCCGAAACGGGATAAGGGCGGCAAAGGCGCCCCGGATTTCAAGTTCAAGGTGAACGAAAGCATCCTGGGTTACCTTGAAAATAAAAAGATCGAGGAAAACCTCGACCAAATCCTGAAATCCGACCAGATCAAGAAATATAAATCCCTATCCGACAATCTGGTTCTGACCAATTACCTGGAATGGGTATGGCTTAGAGAGGGGCAGATCATCCAGCGGGAAACTTTCTGCTACGCCAGCGACGTTGGTAACCGCAAAGCCCGTTTAGACCCTGATAAGGCAGAGAAAGTCGCCAACCTGCTGTCAGGGTTTCTGTC
>JACFMS010000028.1:0-31543 GCA_019455285.1 Sphingomonadales bacterium | reverse complement strand
GTCTACCCCGCCAAGGGCATCGGCAAGGCGAAAAATTTGGCGCTGGCCTTGGCCACTCGCTGCCATGACCTGCGGGAATATTTGACCGAAGAATTGATTCGACAAGAGCGTGAACATCAGCAAGGCCGCCTGTTCGGCCTTTACGCGATCTTTAAAAAGGACGTCTTTCACGAATTAACCTTGGCCGAATTTGCCGATGCTTTCGCCCAGATGTTGGGCTATGGACTATTCCTGGCGCGGCTAAACAGCGGGACAAACAACGCCATCTCTTTGCACAACGCCAAACAACACATTCCCGTTAACTTTGTGCTGATCCGCGAACTGGTCAATTTTCTTGATGAATTGGAAAATCCAGATTACGCCTCCATCAAGTGGCTGGTGGAGGAAATTCTATCCATCATGAACAACTTGAATATAGCTGCTATCCATGAGGACTTATCCTTTACCAAGCGCCAGGGGAAGCTATTTGACGCAACCGAAGAAGAACGCTTGTTGTTCGCCAAGGACCCTTACGTTTATTTCTATGAAGATTTCCTGAAAGCCTATGATGCCGCCATGCGAAAAAGCCGGGGCGTCTACTATACCCCGCCGCCGGTGGTGAATTTCATCGTTCGCGCCATCAATGATATCCTGAAAGACGTGTTTCTTATTCGAGTCGGTTTGGCGGAGCGCAAGAAAGTCACCGTGCTGGATTTCGCCACCGGCACCGGCACCTTTTTGCTGGAAATTCTGCACCAGATTTTTGATGTTGTTTCGGAAGGCGTGCGCGATCAGATGATCCGTGAACATGTTTTGAAAAACCTTTATGGCTTTGAATATCTGATTGCCCCTTACACCATCGCGCACCTGAAACTTTCGCAATTCCTGCACGACCGCGGCTACAGCATGCAGTCCAAGGAGCGATTGCAGATTTATCTGACAAACACGCTGGAGCCCATCACGCCGCAGCCCAATTTCCTGCTGCCCGCTTTAACGGAAGAGGTCAAAAACGCGCAGGAGATCAAAGACAAGCCCATCCTGGTGATCACCGGCAACCCGCCCTATTCCGGCCACTCTAAAAACAAAGGGGCGTGGATCAGCAAGCTCATCGAAACATATAAATGGGTGGACGGCAAACCTTTGGGCGAGAAAAACCCTAAGTGGCTGCAAGACGATTATGTAAAATTTATCCGTTTCGCCCAATGGAAAATGGATCAGGTAGATGAAGGCATTGTCGGCATTATCACCAACCATTCTTTTTTGGATAATCCGACCTTTCGCGGCATGCGGCAAAGCCTGATGCAGACCTTTAATCAGATTTATGTCCTGGACCTGCACGGCAACGCCAAGAAAAAGGAAAGAACGCCCGACGGCGGCAAGGATGAGAACGTGTTTGATATCGAGCAAGGCGTATCCATCTCCCTGCTGGTGCGTAAAAAAGGCCTGGCGCAACAAGTCTTCCATGCTGATATGTGGGGCAGCCGCAAGCATAAATATCGCGAATGTTTTGAACAGGACTTCAAGGGCGTTGACTGGCGGCGATTAGAGCCCAACAGCCCTTATTACCTGTTCAGCCCGCAGGATCAAGAAATTCGCGCCGCGTACGAGCAATTCTGGCCCGTTACCGACATATTCAAGGTAAACGTGCTCGGCTTTCAAACGCATCGGGACCATTTCGCCATCGCCTTCGAGCGCGACGATATCATCTCCCGCATAAAAGATATGCTGGATCAATCCAAATCGGACGCCGAGTTAAGTGAAAAGTACTTGTTAGGAGACGGCTCAAGCTGGAAATTATCCACAGCACGCAAGAACCTCATAGATAAAGATAATTGGGAAAGCAGTATAATTAAGTGTGACTATCGTCCATTTGAGAAGCGCTGGTGTTACTTTGGTTATGAATCGATGGATCGACCAAGAAGGGAATTGTTAGATCATGTAATGCACCGTGACAACTTATGCCTTCTTATTCCACGTCAGATTGGTGGAAATGAATGGAGACATGCATTGATCTGTTCAGCAGTAGCTAATGATTGCCTAGTCTCAAATCGAACGCGCGAAGCAAATCAAGTATTTCCTCTTTATATTTACTCATCTATTCATAAAAAACCAAAAGCCGATCTGTTTGATGATCACGATCCGTTTCAGGGCAAGGAACGGATTGAAAATTTCTCGACCAACTTTCGCAAATTTATCGATGCCAAGTACGGCCATGCCTACACGCCGGAGGAAATCCTGGGCTACACCTATGCCGTGCTTCACACGCCCTCTTACCGGCAGAAGTACGCCGAGTTTCTGAAAATCGACTTTCCCCGCATTCCCTTCGTGGATGACCGCGCCGCCTTCGAACGTCTGTCCGTCCTGGGAACGGGACTGATGGAGGCCCACTTGATGCGCCGCATCCCCGCCGCCCCGGCCATGGACATAACCAAGGGCAGCAACAGGGTGGAAAAGCCGGTTTACGACCAGGCGAATCAACGGCTCTACATCAACTCAGGCCAATATTTCGCCCCCGTCCCCGAGGATGTCTGGGAATTTCATGTCGGCGGCTACCAGGTGTTGGATAAGTACTTGAAATCCCGAAAGGATCGCCAATTGAGCCTGGATGAGATCGAAAACGTCATGAACATCGTCAAGGTGTTGCGCTTTACGATCGACGAAATGGCGCGGCTTGAGACCATCTGGCAGCCATGAAACTGAAGGAACTGGCTTGCCCAGCCGTAGCTTGCGAAGCAAGCGAAGGCTGGCTGGGGCGCCAGGATTCGAACCTGGGAATGGCGGAATCAAAATCCGCTGCCTTACCACTTGGCTACGCCCCATCCGCGGCCCTATGGCCGGTTTTTAGCGGTGGGGAACATAGACTGCTTCCCCAGCCGATGCAATCCTCCAAAGCCGCCCGTTAACGCCCCCGCAACCCCGTTGCCCTAAAACGACAAATCGACCATAAAGGGCCTTCTTTCAGGCCCGCCAGGATTAAGGGGTTTCGCATGACCGTCGTCGTTACCGGCGTTGCCGGCTTCATCGGCTTCCACACCGCTCAGCGCCTGCTGGCGCGGGGCGAGCGGGTGGTCGGCATCGACAACTTGAACGACTATTATTCGGTAGACCTGAAGAAGGCCCGCCTGGGCGAGCTGGAAGGCCAGGCGAATTTCACCTTCAAGAAGGTGGACTTTTCTGATTTTGAAGCGCTGAAGGCCGCCCTGAGCGGGGCCAAGGTAAAGAAAGTGGTGCACCTCGGCGCCCAGGCCGGGGTGCGCTATTCGCTGACCAACCCCTTCGTCTACGCCCAATCGAACCTGATCGGGCACCTCAACATCATGGAATTCTGCCGCCATACGGACGGCTTCGAGCATCTGGTCTACGCCAGCTCCAGCTCGGTCTATGGCGGCAACACCAACATGCCCTTTTCCACCAAGGATCGGGTGGATAACCCGGTATCGCTCTATGCCGCCACCAAGCGCGCCGACGAGCTGATGAGCCAGTGCTACGCCCATCTCTACCGCATGCCGCAGACGGGCCTGCGCTTCTTTACCGTCTATGGCCCGTGGGGGCGGCCGGACATGGCGCTGTGGATTTTTACCGAATCGATTCTCGCCGGCAAGCCCATTCACGTGTTCAACCACGGCGACATGCGCCGCGATTTCACCTACATCGACGATATCGTCACCGGCGTTATCGGCACCCTGGATAACCCGCCCAAGGACGACGGATCGATCCACGCCAACGGCTCGACCGCGCCGCATCACGTCTACAACATCGGCAATCACCGCTCCGAAAAACTGACGCACATGATCGAGATATTGGAAAATTCCCTCGGCAAAAAAGCGGAGAAGATTTTCGAGCCGATGCAGCCCGGCGACGTCAAGGAAACCTACGCCGATATCGACGACCTGACCGCCGCCATCGGCTTTAAGCCGACCACGCCCATCGACGTCGGCATTCCGCGTTTTGTCGAATGGTACCAACGCTATCACAACAGGCTATAGGCATGTTCTTCGTCGCCGCCAAGATTTTCTGGGCGTTGTTTCAGCCAAGCAATCTGGCGGCGATCCTGGCGGCGGGCGGCCTTATTACGCTCATAATCTGGCGGCGATTAGGGCTGACGCTGCTTGCCGCCTCGGCGATGCTTCTCATCACCTTCGGCGTGCTGCCCACGGGTCAATGGCTGATCGCGCCCTTGGAAGCGCGTTTTGCGCGCCCGTCCGATGATGCGATCAAGACGGCCGCCGGCCTCATCGTTCTTGGCGGCACGGAACAGCCGGGCATGATGCGATCGCGCGGCGAACCTTCCTTAGGGTTCGAGGCGGCGCGCTTAGGCGGGGCGGCGGCGCTCGCCCATCGCTTATCTGACAAACCCGTCATCTATACCGGCGGCTACCGTGAACCCGGCGGCATCAGCCAAGCCGATGTGGCGCGGGATTTTTTGCTCGGGGTCGGCATCGCTAAAAAGCGGTTGATATTGGAAGACCAATCCCAGGACACCGCCGAGAACGCCATTTACACCCAGAAAATATTAGGACAACGAGCGGATAAGCCATGGTTGCTCGTCACCTCGGCGTTTCATCTGCCGCGCGCTGTGGGCGCATTCCATCGCGCCGGCATGACGGTTATTCCTTACCCGGTTGCGTATCGCTCATCAGGTAACGGCGTCAATGTCTGGAACTTCGATGTTGCTGAAAATTTGCGCATCAGCGACCTTGCCATGCATGAATGGATCGGCTTGGCGGCATATTATATGAGCGGACGATCGGCAACGCTTTTTCCCGCGCCATAATTACCACAACCTTTTGCGCGCCTCGCGGCCATAGCCCTATTGACTGGCGTCAATGCGTGTAAATGGCGCGTTCGCTATCCCTTTAAGCTCCTGTAGTTGCGGCCGCGAAGCAACGGTTTGCGGCGCATCTGTTTCGCAAATTATTAACACCCAGGCAGAAAAGGATATCGAGCATGAACGCGAGCAACCTTCCCATTGCTGCGGCAGTCGCTGGGGCTATGGCTCTCGCCGGTTGCGAAAGTCTAGGACTTGATGACATGAGCAAGGAGGAAACCATCGGCACCGTGGGCGGCGCGGTTGCTGGCGGCCTTGCCGGTTATGCGATTTCCGGCGGAACGGTGGGCGCGTTGATCGGCGCCGCGGCCGGCGCGCTGATCGGCAATCGGCTCGGCAACTGGCTTGAAGGCGACGCCAAGGAAGCCGCCGCGCAAGCAGCCGCGCGTTCTGCCGAGTCGGGCGAGAAAGTCACCTGGAAAAAGACAGGCACCACCTTCCAAACCACGCAAGAAGGATGGGCCAGCCCCGAAGGCGCGGCTTATACCGCCTCGGATGGCCGGACGTGCCGGAAAATTCATCAATGGGCAAAGCAGAAAGACGAAGTCAAAGAAGATACCGTGACGCTCTGTAAAGGCGCGAGTGGATGGGCGCCGGCGTAAATTTCTAAAGCGTCCAATAACGCACGCCGGCGGGAAACTTCTTGCCCCGCCACATGCCCTTGATGTCGGCGACGAGGCCGTCCTTGCGCACCATGCCAGCCAGTTCTTTTGGCGTCAGCGCCGCATATTCCTGGTGCATGACCGCAGCGACCACGCCATCATAGCCGCCATCGACATCGCCGAGCGATCCCTGCAACAGATCGACGCCGTATTCGTGATGCGCTTCCTCGGCATCGGCATGAGGATCATGAACCACTGTGCGGAAACCGCGCCGCTCCAAGCCGCGGATGACGTCAATTACTTTCGAGTTGCGCAAGTCCGGTACGTTTTCCTTGAACGTCAGACCCAGCACCAGCACCCGGCCGCCGCCGTTGATCTGCGCCGTGATGCGCTCGGCGATGAAGTCGCCCATGCCGTCATTGATCTTGCGGCCCGAAAGGATGATTTCCGGGTTGTGGTTGATCTCCTTGGCGCGCTCGGCGAGATAAAACGGATCGACGCCGATGCAATGTCCGCCCACCAGACCGGGCTTGAAATTCAGGAAATTCCATTTTGTGCCCGCCGCATCGAGCACGTCATAAGCCGACAGACCGAGCTTCTGGAAGATCATGGTGATCTCGTTGATAAAGGCGATGTTGATATCGCGTTGCGCGTTCTCAATCACCTTGGCCGCTTCCGCGGCGCGGATGTTGGCGGCGCGGAAGGTGCCGCCGGTGGTCACCGCGCCATAAAGATCGGCAAGCGTCTCCACCACGTCCGGCGTCTGACCGGAGATCACCTTGGTGATGCGATCGACGGTATGCTCTCTATCGCCGGGATTAATGCGCTCCGGCGAATAGCCAAGGAAGAACTCCTTGCCGCATTTAAGCCCTGAGCCTTTTTCCAGCAAAGGCCCGCACACCTCCTCGGTGACGCCGGGATAAACGGTGCTTTCAAATACCACGATGCTGCCCTTTTTGATCAAGGGCGCCACCGTATTGCAGGCGGAGCGTACCGGGGTCAAATCAGGCTTATTGTTATCGTCCACCGGCGTCGGCACGGTGACGATGTAAATATCAAACCCCTTGATGTCGCCGGCCGTCGAGGTGAGCCTCAAGGTGCTGGCTTTCAGCTTCTTGCTCTCGATCTCGCCGGTGCGGTCATGACCTTTTTTCAACTCATCTACCCGGCGGGCGCTGATGTCGAAGCCGGTGGTGTCGAAATGCTTGGCCAAGGCCACCGCCAGCGGCAGGCCGACATATCCAAGACCAATGACCGCAACTTTGGTTTTTGCTGAGATGCTGCTCATGGGAAGCCGTTGTAACCCTTATATGTATGAAACGCCCTTACCCTAGTCACTCGTACCGGCGAAAGCAAATGTCGCCAGAATAGATGAAACCCTCTTTACGATGAGAGACTTAATAATCCCTCAACTGTCAACGCAAGAGACCGCCCCACCCGGCCTCCAAGGCATCCGCCGTGCCCGGCGTGGTCAGATCATAAAGGTCCGGCCCCCGGTCGAGCCGCTGACCGCCGTCGCGGTTCAGCACCGTAAAGGGTAGCGTGGTCGCCCCCCGGGATGACCAGGGCAGGAACAAGTCCAGGGGGATGGAGATATAAAGCCCCTTGGCAAAACTATCGGGTCCGAAATCCCGCCGCTTCATATCGGTCAACGTCGCCCAGCCGCCGATCCGGATGCCGTTGGCGAATTGTCGCGACAGGTCCAGGGTGGCGCCGACGTCGCCCGCCAGGTAGCGGCCGACGCGCATGACGCCCAAGAAACCCGAGCGTGGCCACTGGCGATAGAGGCTCACGTGCCCGGTCCAGACGCGGTAGCCGCGAAAATCCAATAATTGGTCGAAATCCCGCTGCTTGACCCAATTGACGTCAGCGCCCAAGGCCCAGGCGCTATCCACCGGGCGCAGCAGCGCCTCGACGCCGACGCCGCCGTACATGGGTTCGAACAACCCGGCGCTGGCGCGCAGGAAAAGATTTTTCAACGGCCGCGCCGTCCAACTGCCGATCAGGCGACTGATCGCCGTCTTGCCCTCATCGGCATAGCGGGCGATATCGCTCCTGACTCTCGGCTCGGCGCTGCCGGTGCGTGGTTGGATGTCGTCCAGATTGCCGATCAACTCCTGGCTTATGGCCCCCTCGAGCGCCAATCCCGGCCACGGCTCCACGCGCCCGGCCAGGGTGGCGTAAAGCGCCGCCTTGTAGCCGCCCTCGGAGCCCGCGCCGAAGTGCTGTTTGACTTCCGGCAAGACCGTCCAGGAAAAGCGCGGGTAAGCATCCGCCTTCAACCAATCCTCGCCGGAGGGTGTTGCACCGCGGTCGATGGTGGTATGAAGCCACACCTCCTCGGGGCTGCCGACGTGATTGGCCGCCTTTTCCAGGTCGCCGCGCCACAAGCTGGCCCGCCCTAAGACCACGCCATGATCGATCTGGGTGACGGCGATGCGCTCAGCCCCCGTCGGCGCTGCCGCGGCAATGGC
Organism: Sphingomonadales bacterium; assembly: GCA_019455285.1. Taxonomy (GTDB): domain Bacteria; phylum Pseudomonadota; class Alphaproteobacteria; order Sphingomonadales; family Govanellaceae; genus PRO5. Next base: position 23,660 of record JACFMS010000028.1, on the reverse strand, counting down.
CCGACCGGCGCGGCCGACGGCGGTGGCGGCATTATGGAAGGCGTCATTGGCCACCGCCAATTCGGTAACGCCGTTCCGGCTGCGGGCGGCGATGGGGACGAGCCCCTGGCGCTTGGCGGCGGCGAATACCTGCGCCGCCTCGCCCGCCGTCAGCGGCGCGGAAACTTCGGAAACCACCGGACGAGAGGGTTGCGGCGCGCTCCACGGCACATAGCCGTAGAGCGGCAGGTAACGCATGCCGGGCCGCGCCAGCCGGCCGCCTTTGCTCACCGCGCCATCCTTGGCGATGATGGCGCCGCCGGGCGCCTCCACGGTGGCGACGACCGCGCCGCCCCGCGCGATGGTCAGCTTGGCGGCGGCGATGGCGTCGCCGCTCTCGGCAAGGATGGCCAACGTTGCCGCCGCTGCTTCTCGTAAAACACTTTCGCTTAATGGCCCGGCCGCCGACGCCTCAACCACCGCCGCGCCGTCCTTGACCGCGATATCGCTAACCTGAAGTCCCACATCGGCCAGATAGCGTTTGGCCTGATCCGCCGCCCGCGCCTGCTTCAACTCGGCAAGGGAGGCTATCCCTTCCTCTCCAGTCGCCGACTCGACCGTCGCCAAACCGCCAGCGGCAGGGGCGAGATCTGCCAATGCCGATACGGTTGCTTCATCGGGCGGCAATGGTTCGCCAACGCGGGCGGTGACATCCTTGCCGGTCATCGTCACCGCCGTTACCCCGCCGGCCTTCAAGAGATCATTAAAGGCGGCGTCGGCGCGCACGAGTTTGATCACCAGGTCGCGGGTGAATACCTGCCCTTCGACGCCCAGATCATCGGACAGGCGATTACGAAGGGTCAGGCGGTCGACATCCGCTGAGCTATGTGCAAACACCAGATAGGCCGCCAGCAGCGATTGATGCGACGCCGTGGCCGGCGGCAGCGAGGCGGTTAAACGCGCCTCGTTGCCGTTCAGTTCAAACAGCGGCGCCTCGATGCCGGCGTCAAACAACGCTTTTGAAACCTGCGTAAGAGCCGCGCCGTTATGCCGGGAAACCACAGGCGCTGGAGTCGTTGCCAAAGACCGATCAGCGTTCAAAAGCCGCGGCGTCAGCGCCTGCGTCGGCGGCGTCTTGGCCTTCCGCACGCCCGACAATCGCCGCGGCTCGGCGCGAAGCACCAGATTTAAAGAAAACGTATCGCCGCGAATGAATCCGGCCCCCACCTCCAGCCAGCGTAACGGTCGATAGCTCATGCCGACGTTGACCGGGAACTTATCCTTGATGGCGCGGCCGAAGGCGATCTTGTCTACATCGACACCGCTATATTCGGCCTTCACTTCCAGACCATCAATGGGCGTGCGGTAAGCAACGCCGGCGAAGACGCCCATGCGATTGCCGGCGAAGAAATTCTTGAACGCCGGCACGCCGGATTTTGTCTGATCGCGGACATCAAAGCTATCGCCGAACCACTTGGCGGGATTGCCGACGCCGCCGCGGCTGCCGAGATAGCCCCAGGACAACCCCAGCGTGACATCGACATCGCCCCAGCTTTTGGAGACCGCCAGATACTCCGCCGAGGTCGGCCCATGGCCCAGCACATCCTGAAAGCCGATCGCCACACCCGGCCACGAACCGGTTTCCGGGAGCAAGCGAACTTTTATATCCAGCGAACGGTCGAGATCATCGGCGACGCCGCGCACATCAGAGAGCCGCGCCGTCGTCTCCAGCCAGGGCGTCGCCTGCCAGGTGACGAAGGCATGGCCGACGGGATCAAGATACCCGACGCCGGCGGCAAGGGTCGCATCCGCGCTCATGCGCGCGGTGGGCATTTCAATCAAGCCGACGCCGCCCATCGCGCGATACGCTGTCGATCCTTCAAGGATGTCCTCGGCATGAACCGGGCCGGCAAGGGTCGCCACCGCCGCCAAGGATAGCGCCCACCGCGCCATCACAATGATGCCGTTAACGGCTGATTACGGCGATGGAGGCCGCCGATACCGCCAGTTGGCCGATGATGGTGCTGATATCTCTCACCAGATTAAGCGTATCGATGGGCTGCACATCCTTGGGCACGACGATGGCCGTGCCCGGCGGCACCATCGCCCCGGTATTAAAGCCCCAGGAGGACAGCTTGACCGGCTTGGCCGCACCGTTGGGATAGACCACGAAAATGCGGTCATCGTCGGCGGTGCTCTGAATGCCGCCACCTTCGCGCAGGTAAGCTTTCACGCTCTTGCCGGCCACGAATTGCAGGGCGCCCGGATTGAGCACGTCGCCGATCAGCAGAACGTAGTTCGGCCGCTTGGGAATGTGAACTTCATCACCGCCCTCCAGGATGGTGTCAAGATCAGGGCGCTCCGCCAGCACCCGCGGGTCCGCCTCGATCACCACCCGGCCAACCATGTCAACGGTGGCGATGCTTTCCGCCAGCTTCTGCGCCGCCAGCAACACATCGGCGCTCATCTCCCGGTTCTTCAACGCGGCGGTCGCCAGACCGGCGTTCAATTCCCGCGCCGTGCGCTGCAAACCCGCCTGCTGCGCTTCCTTGACCCGGTTGCGCGTGAAAACCGCGCCATATGGATAAGCCTGATCGCTCAAGCCGCCGGCGCGCTCGATGAGCTCGGACAATTTCTCGCCACGGCGGATCGAATAGACGCCAGGGTGCTTGAATTCGCCGGATAGCAGAACCGCGCCGCCTTCCTCTTCGCGATATACCGTATTGAGGCGGATGCCGCCGGCAGGTCCGATAACGACCGTGGCAAGATCCGTGGTTCGGCCATCAACGCTCTGCCGCATACCGGGCGTGCCGTTCGCCGAGGAGGACTGCACTTCGATGGCGCCATAATCCGTGCCGAACGTCGCGCCGCCGGCGGCGGCGATCAACGAGCCCACCGAAGTTGCTTCGGCAAGAGGATAAACGCCAGGCGTGCGCACCGCGCCATCGGCGGAGGCGACGTATTCCAGGGTGAAGGGCAGAAGATTGGCGACCGCCCGATAAACTTTCGGACACATCGGGTCGTCCTGATCCTGATCAGGAGTTTGCGGGGCGGGCTGAACATCCGTTTCCCGTTCGCCAAACTCATCCCGCGTCACAATTTTGCGGCCATTGCTGTCACCCCGCGCCTCGGCGCTGATTAGCGCCGCCTCGCGTTGCTGGCGAGCGGATTCAATATCGGCGGCTTCTTCAACTTTGGTGACGTCGAGCTGGGAAAACACCGCCCTCACCGCCGTCGCATAGCGTTCCGAGCGCGTATCGCCCACCAGCCGCGCCAACTCGTCAAGCGGCAGGCAGCGCTGGGGGACTTTCTCGCCGGGCATCGGCGTCGGCGTGTAGGAGCCGGTCAACACCACCCGACGGGTGCTGCTGGCGGAGAGAAAATCAATATCGCTGCGGCCAAACAGGATCACCCGATCCTTATCGCGCAGTTTACGGTCCACGCCGCCGAACAGCACTTTTTCCGGGCTGAATGGCTCCAGCACCCGCGCCCGGCTAACCGGATCCGTGGTCTCGATGGCGCCGAACAGCAGATAGGGATAATCCTTGAAGGTCTCCACATCGCCAAGCAGGGCGCTCAGCGTCGGCGACTCGCCGATCGAACGGATACCCGGGGCCCTGACATGGCCGAGAAGCTCGACGGCCCCCACCCAGACATCGCGCCGCAAGCCGACATTATAAATATCGCCATCAGCAACCCTGCCATTAAGATTCGCCAGCGTCTCGACCTGTTGATGCCCTTCCGCACCGACCCGGGTGAGGACATAGGCATAACCCGTCGGGCGAATGGTGCCGCCGGCAAAGGCCAGCAATTCCTTGGCGCTGTTTCCTTCCGTCGGCAATTCATAAATGCCAGGACGCAGCACTTCGCCATAGACCGCTGCCGTGCCGCCGATCACCGGCACCACGATACGGGCGCCGTCGCTGAGGCGCAGATCGCCCCCCTGTCCGTCCATCAAACGGTAGAGATCGAGCGTACGACTCTGACTGCCGGTGACGATCTTGATCTTTCTCAGCGAGCCCGAGCGGTTGACGCCGCCGGCAGCCGTCAGCGCATCCAGCGCCGTCGATAAGCTGGTCAGCCGGTAAAGGCCCGGACGTTTGACCTCACCCACCACGTAGACTGATAGCTGGCGCAAACCGCCCAAGGAGACGAACGCCTCGGTGCCGATGAAGGCTTTCGACGTACGCGCCTCAATTTCATCACGCACTTCGCCGAAGGTGCGGCCAGCGGCGGTGATCGGCGGCAACCCTTCAGTGACGATCCGGCCCTCGCGATCGACCGCAGTGGTCACCGAGCGCTCGGTGGAGCCGTGCAGGATCAGCACCACCTCATCGCCGACGCCCAGCACATAGTCGTCGGCGATGCGGCCAACCATGCCGGTGGAAGGCTGCGCCGGACTGGCGAACAGATCGTAGCCATATTGACGGATTTCCTGGCCGGTGCGCTTCTGATAATCGAGCTCGAGGCGAGACAAGGGTTCCGGATAAGGCGCTGCTCTTGTGAAAGTCGCTGCGGCGGAGTCCCGCATCATCGGTTCCCGCAGCGACTCTTCCCGCGCTTGATCAACCGGCGAGGGTTGATGAAGCGGCCCCTGTTCCGCCTGGGCGCGTTGCAGTTGTCTTAACAATGCAGGGTCCACGGTTTGCGCGTCAGCATCTGCGCCGCACAAAAAAGCGCCAACCGCCATGGTAGCCAGCCAGGAGAAAAGACGTCGGCCGAGCGCCCTCAACCCTGCCTTCGCGTCCGCCCCCGTATCCTTCATGCTTCGCTGTCCTTTTGTACTATATATCGGGTTTTTCTACCCCGCTCTTGGGCAGGCAAAATAACACAGGCGATTCATGGGTCAAAGACAAAGCCTAAGGTTTGGGCCCATAAATTAATGGATCTATGTTCTATTATTTTACAAGGCCTCCGGCCCAGGCCCACCATCCCCGATCGACCGCCAGCGACAGCGCCGCCGCCTCGGCCTCACCCCGCCGTTCGAACACGCCAAAGCAGGTAGCGCCGCTGCCGGACATCCGGGCCAACCGGCAACCGGGCAGGCCGGCCATGGCTTTCAGCACGTCGCCGACCTCGGGCGCGATGGCCACGGCTGATGCCTCCAGATCGTTGCGGCCCGCGCGCAGCGCGGCAATAAAGCCGGCAAAATCCTCCGGCAAGGGGGCGGTTAGCGGCTCTGTAAAGGGCAGGTTCATCCCTGCCCATCTCTTAAAGACCTCGGCCGTCGGCAAGGCGATGCCGGGGTTGGTGAGCGCCAGATAGAACTCGGGCAGCCGCTCGGCCGGCTGTCTGAGCTCGCCGACGCCGCTGACGTAGACCGAGCGCTGGTCGAGCGCTGCCGGCACGTCGGCGCCAAGATAGAGCGCGATCTCCTCAAGAGTCGCGCGCGACGCCTCTCGCCGCCACAACTTGGGCAAGGCCCGAAGCATGGCCGCCGCATCCGCCGAGCCGCCGCCGAGCCCCGCCGCCAGCGGAATTTCCTTGTCCAGGGTAATGGCGCCGCTGGGCAGAATACCGAACGCCTCGCCAAGACGCCGGGCGGCGCGCGCCACCAGATTATCATCGCCAGCCAGCCCGGCGGCGAAGGGGCCATTGACCGCCAGGGTCAATTCGGCCGCCGGCCGTATGGTCAAGATGTCAGCCAACTCGACATAGACAAACAGGCTATCCAGGAGATGATAGCCGTCCGGCCGCCGCCCGGTGATATGGAGATAGAGATTGATCTTGGCATGCGCCCGCTCGACGATCGCGTCCACCGCCGATCAATCCTTGGTCAAGCGCGGCTTGACCGCCGCATTGAGGCCACGCTCGAGCTTATCGCGCAAAGCCGCCGCCTGCTCCTCGGTAGGTTTCAAGGACAAGGCGTGGCTCCACTGAAATCTGGCCTCGATACGCCGATTGACCCGCCAATAGGCGTCGCCCAGATGATCGTTGATGGTGGGGTCTTCCGGGCGCAACAGCACCGCCCGCTCCAAGTGCTCCACCGCTTCGCCGTAGCGCTTGAGCTTATAGAGAACCCAGCCCAGACTATCGACGATATAGCCGTTATCCGGCCGCGCCAGCACGGCGCGTTTGATCATGTCCTCGGCTTCCTTAAGGTTGATGCCGCGATCGACCCAGGAATAGCCGAGGTAATTCAGCACCTCGGCTTCTTCGGGGCTGATCTGCAACGCCGTCTTCAGGTCGGCCTCGGCTTGCCCCCAGCGCTTGGCCTGATCGAAGGCGATGGCGCGCGCATAATAAAGCGACCACGGCTTGTCGTCCGACAGCTCGATCGCCCGGCTATATTGGGCGATGGCTTCATCGTGGCGGTTTTCCTGGCGCAACAGATCGGCCAACGCCGCCACCACCTCGACCTCATCCGGCCCGCGCTGCAGAAGAATCTCCACCGCCTGCAACGCTTCCTCGGTGCGATTAAGGGCGTTCAAAACCCAGACTTCCCGGAGCCGCGCCTGATCGGCTACGTCCGAGTCATCAGGCACGGTGCGGTAAATGGCGAGCGCTGCTTCGTGCTGTTCCTCCTGTTCGAAGAGATTAGCCAACAAGAGCCGCGCTTCGGCGAAATCAGGTTTAAGATAAAGCGCCAGACGGAGATGAAACGCCGCCAGACCGGCGGCGCTTTCCTGCGCCAGAGCGGACGCGCCGCTATAAAACGCCTCAGCGATGCCGTCGGCGGGCGAGTTGATTACCTTGCCGCCGAGCTCTCCCGCCGCCGCCCGCGGAAACCGCTTGCTCGCGGCGGCAATGACGGCTAGCGCCTCGTCCTTCTTGCCCTGCCGCGTCAGCAGGCCGGCATGGCCGATCACCGCCCGCAAACTGCCATAACGGTCGGCGGCCGCGACATCGGCATACATCGCCGCGGCGCGCGGGTCATCGGCATAATCCAAGAGAAAGGCGCGGTGATTGAGCAGAAACGGCATGAATGCCGGCGTTTCGCGCAATGGCTCCAGCACCACCAGCGCGTCATCGGTTTTTTTCATGCCGACCAGGACCCACGCCTGCACCAGAGGTTTCAGGAGGCGGTTCAGCCCGGCGTCGGGCACACGCTGCAATTTATCCAGCGCCTTGCCGTAATGCTCGCCCTTGATCTCGTGCAAAACGAGAAACAGTTCGGGCAGGCTGTAGTTCATATCGGTGTCGGCCAGCCGCTCGGCGATACGCTTGGCGTCGCTGTAGCGGCCGTCGGCAACAGCGTAGGAAAACCCCTGCTGCAACAGCAGCACATTGTCGGGATCGGCGGCGATGGCGTCGAGAAAATAATTGGCGGCGGCGGTGGTGTCGCCGCTGCGCCGGGCATGTTGCGCCGCCAGATAGCTGCCCATCGCCATGTCCGATGATGACGCCAGCGGCGTCGGCGGCGAACTTGAGGCGCAGGCAGACAGCGCCAGCAGCAACAACGCCGCCGGCGAGCGATAGCCCAGGCGATGACGACAATAAGTAAAGAACGATCGCAACAAGCGCGTCATACCGGGCTACATGTTGGGATAATTCGGCCCGCCGCCACCTTCGGGCGTCACCCAGTTGATATTCTGGGTCGGATCCTTGATGTCGCAGGTCTTGCAGTGCACGCAGTTCTGCGCGTTGATTTGCAGGCGCGGATTGGCGCCGTCGGCATCGCGCACGATTTCATAGACGCCAGCCGGGCAATAGCGTTGCTCGGGCGCATCATATTCGGCAAGATTGATGCGGATCGGCACGCCGGCGTCTTTTAATGTCAGATGACAGGGCTGATCTTCCTCGTGATTGGTATTGGACAAATACACCGACGACAGACGATCGAAGGTCAATTTACCGTCCGGCTTGGGGTATTGAATTGGCTTGCATTCGCGCGCCTTCTTCAGCGCGGCATGGTCGGCATGATTGCGCAACGTCCACGGCACCAGGAACCCTAGGCCGATATTGTGCAGCCACATATCAATGCCGGAATAAACCGTGCCCAAGGTAACGCCGAATTTCGCCAGCGACGGCCGGGCATTGCGAACGCGATAAAGATCCTGATAGACCCATGACTTGCGGAAAGCGTCAGCGTAAGCCGTCAACTCCTCGCCGCCGGTTGAGCCGCGCGACAGCGCCTCGAACACCGCCTCGGCCGCCAACATGCCGGTCTTCATGGCGTTGTGACTGCCCTTGATGCGCGGCACATTGACGAAGCCGGCGGCGCAGCCGATGAGAGCGCCGCCGGGGAAGATCAATTTGGGGATCGATTGCAGACCGCCCTCGTTGATGGCGCGCGCGCCATAGACGATGCGGCGCCCCCCCTCGAACATCGGCGCAATCGCCGGATGGGTTTTGAAGCGCTGCATTTCCTCGAACGGCGACAGGTACGGATTTTCATAATCGAGCGCGACCACGAAACCGACCGCCACTTGATTATTCTCCAAGTGATAGATGAAACCGCCGCCCGCGGTTTTGCTGTCCAATGGCCAACCTTGGGTATGGATCACCAATCCCGGTTTGTGATGTTCGGGCGCAACCTCCCAAAGCTCCTTGACGCCAAGGCCGAAGGTCTGCGGATCGACGCCATCGCGCAGATTGAATTTGTGGAATAGTCCTTTGCTCAATGATCCGCGGCAGCCTTCGGCGAACAGGGTGTATTTGGCTACCAGCTCCATGCCCGGCGTAAAGCCGTCCTTGCGGGAGCCATCCTTGGCGACGCCCATGTCGCCGGTAGCGATGCCCTTGACGCTGCCGTCTTGATTATAAAGCACTTCCGCCGCAGCAAAGCCCGGATAAATTTCCACGCCGAGCGCTTCCGCCTGTTGCGCCAGCCAGCGGCACACATTGCCGAGGCTGACGATGTAGGCTCCCTTGTTGCTCATCAAGGGCGGCAGGAATACATGCGGCATATCAAAGTGTTTCTTTTCGCTCAGCACCCAATGGTGATTGTCGGTCACCGGCGTGTGCAAAGGCGCGCCCTTCTCCTTCCAGTCGGGAATGAGTTCATTCAAGGCGATGGGGTCGATGACCGCGCCGGAGAGAATATGCGCGCCGATCTCCGAGCCCTTCTCAATGACGCAGACATTGACTTCGCCGCCCTTCTCGGCCGCCAGCTGCTTTAAGCGAATCGCCGCCGATAGCCCCGCCGGCCCGCCGCCGACGATGACGACGTCAAATTCCATCGATTCCCGTTCCATGGTCTTGGTGCCTGTTGTTCTGCCGTTATTAAAAATATCGCTCTGTTTATGCCCGGTCGGGGGGAGCCGGTCAACGAGGCGTCAACCATTCCATGACATGATGACGGCCAAGGCGCAAAATGGTTTCGTCACTGGGACGCAATCTGGTAGGCCTAAATATCATGACCCCGAGCTTCGACATATCGCCGGATGAGGCGGCCGCTGCGGAAGCCGCTGCCGCCTTGAGCTGGCTCATAGAGCTGGGAGCGGACGAGGCCATTGAAGAGACGCCGTTAAATCGCTTCCTTGCCGCGGCCGAGCCGGCGTCGGCGCGCGCTGTTCCCGCCCAGCCGGCGCGTCCCCTTGCCTTGCAATCGGGGGGAGAGGTGGTCGAATCGGCGGCCAGCGCCGCCCGCGCCGCCGCCACCCTGGCCGAGCTGGAAGCAGCGGTGCGCGCCTTTGACGGCTGCGCCCTGAAAAAAACCGCCATGTCCACCGTCTTTGCCGACGGCAACCCCTTGAGCGGATTGATGTTTATTGGCGAGGCCCCGGGTGCTGACGAAGACCGCCAGGGCAAGCCCTTCGTCGGCGTCAGCGGCCAGCTTCTCGACCGCATGCTGGCCGCCATCGGCCGCGACCGGCAGACGGCCTATATCACCAACGTGCTGTTTTGGCGGCCGCCGGGCAACCGCAAGCCGACGCCGCAGGAGACGCTGGCCTGCCAGCCCTTCGTCCGTCGCCATATCGCGTTGGTTAAGCCTAAGCTCTTGGTATTCCTCGGCGGTTCGGCCGCCTCCGTGCTCCTCAACACCAATAAGGGCATCACCCGCCTGCGTGGCCATTGGCTCGAATACGAGGACGGCGAGCATGGCGTCCAGGCGCCGGTGATGCCGACCTATCACCCGGCGTACCTGTTGCGTCAGCCGGCGCTCAAAGGCGACGCCTGGCGCGATTTTCTGGCCATCGCGGCGCGGCTGCGGGAACTCTCGTCATGACGGTTCCGCGACCATTCTTTCACCTTATCGCTCTTTTCCTGCTGCTCCTGGCGAGCCTCGCCGACGGGCCCGCCAAGGCCGCACCGGAGGAAGTCAGCGAACCCTTCGCCATTTCCGTCCTCGAGCCGTCGGACATCGAGCTCTACCAGAAGATTTTCGCCGCCCAGACGCGCGCCGATTGGGCCGAGGCTGATCGGCTGATCCGCCGGCTGAAGGACCGCATTCTGCTCGGCCACGTGCTTTATGAGCGCTACATGCACCCCAACGCCTACCGCTCCAGCTATGCCGAATTGGCGCGGTGGATGAAAAACTATGCCGACCAGCCGGGCGCCGAGCGATTGTACCGGCTGGCCGCCAAGCGCCGCCCGAAGGGCCATGCCGCCCCCCGCCTGCCGGTTCCTACCCGCAAGCAGCAGCCGCCGGCGCCTCAGGAACAGTTGTCAAAAAAAGAACTCGAGCTGCGCCGCGCCCGTTATCAGGCCCAGACGGCGATCGCCCAACATCTGAAACAGGCGCAGCCGGAACTGGCCGAAAAACGACTGTGGGCGGCCAATGAGCGCGCCTTGTTCGAGAAGGAAAACTTCACCACCCTGTTGTCGAGGATTGCCGCCAGCTACTTTCATGCCGGCAACGACGCCAAGGCGCTTTCGCTCGCCACCTTGAGCGCCGCCGGCGAAGGCTCCGGGCGCTTTGCCGGCAATTGGGTGGGCGGCTTGGCCGCCTGGCGTCAGGGTAACTGCGCGCTGTCGGCCGGTCATTTCGAACGCGCCACGGTGGCCGCCAGCGAGCGGCCATGGGATGCCTCGGCGGCGGCGTTCTGGGCGGCCCGCGCCCGCCTGGCCTGCCGCCAGCCTGAAGCGGTGGCCCGCCTTCTCGACCGAGCGGCTTACAACAACCGCACCTTCTACGGCATGATCGCCGCCCGCCAGTTGGGCCGCGATATCGTTTTCTCCTGGGAGCACCCGCCGTTTCCTTGGAAGGATTATCGCACCATATCTGACTTGCCAGGCGTGCGGCGAGCCGTCGCTTTAAGCCAGGTCAGCCGCATCGACTGGGCGGATGTGGAGCTGCGCTATGTCTGGCAGCGCTCGGAGGACGACCGCCATCAGGCAATACTCGGCTTAGCGTCCCGGCTCAATCTGCCGAGCACCCAAGTGCGCGCCGCCAAGCTGATGGAGCGGCGGGAAATGACGATGGTCGACAGCGCGCTCTACCCAGTGCCCGATTTTACGCCCACGGGCGGCTATTCCATCGATCGCGCGGTCATTTTCGCCTTCATGCGCCAGGAGTCGGAGTTCAATACCCTGGCCGTCAGTTCCGCCGGCGCCCGCGGCCTGATGCAGTTGATGCCGGCCACCGCCAGTTTCATCGGCCGCGACCGCAGCTTAAAGTCGCCCACCTCGACCAAGCTCAATGACCCGACGCTCAACATCGCGCTCGGTCAGCGCTACATCGAGCATCTCTTGGAAGACCGCAATATGAAGGGCAATCTGCTCCTTACCGCCGCCGCCTATAACGGCGGGCCGGGCAACGTCAACCGCTGGCTGCAGAGGGGCAATTTTTCCGATGATCCGTTCTTGTTCATCGAAAGCATCCCCCTGGAGGAGACGCGGCTTTACGTTACCAGGGTGCTGACCAACTTGTGGGCCTACCGCATGCGGATGGGACAGCCGACGCCGGAGCTTGACGCCCTTGCGCAAGGGCAATGGCCGGTCTACAAGCCTCTCGACGACAAGAAAAGCTAAGGACAGATCATGGCTGGCATTGATCAGAACCGCGCCTTCGTGCCGGTCAACATCGCGGTATTGACCATCTCCGACACCCGCACGCTGGCCGACGACACCTCCGGCCAGACCCTGGTGGATCGCCTGACCGAGGCCGGCCACAAGCTGGCCGACCGCGCCATCGTCAAGGACGACGTCCCTTCCATCGTCGCTCAGCTAAAAAAATGGATCGCCGAGCCCGCCATTGACGTGGTGATCTCCACCGGCGGCACCGGGGTTACCGGCCGCGATGTAACGCCGGAAGCCTTCCGCCAGGTCTATGAGAAGGAAATCGAAGGCTTCGGCGAACTATTCCGCATGCTGAGCTTCAAGAACATCGGCACCTCGACCATCCAGTCGCGGGCCACCGCCGGGGTCGCCGGCGGCACCTACCTGTTCGCCCTGCCCGGCAGCACCGGAGCCTGCCGCGATGGCTGGGACCTGATCCTCAAAGATCAGCTCGATTACCGCCATCGCCCCTGCAATTTCGTCGAGATCATGCCGCGCCTCACCGAGCGCTGATTGCCGATAAATCCGCTGCATCGTCAATGTCGCGCAACACTGGCAGATTAGCGACGCGGGCGGATGCCGGCAATCCCGTCAGGGTATCGGCAAGGGCATGCGCGCTCGACCAGCGCACGTCATAAAATAAGCGCCGCGCGTAGGCGGGGCAGCGCACGCCAATGAGCCAATAACCGCCGTCCAGCGCCGGGCCGATCACCACATCATGGGAGCGTAGAAATTGAAACGCCGTGGCGATGTGGCGACGATCAATGCCGGGAATGTCGCTGCCGACGATCACCGCCGGCCCCGACGCGCCAAGCAACGCGCGGCGCATCCGGCTCCCTAGATCGCCGCCGCCCTGAGCAATCCGCCGCATCCGGCGCGGCCAGAACCCGGCGCTGACGGCATGATCGGGGGTGACGGCAAGCGCCGTCCGCCAGCGCCGATCGACGGCGACCGAACGCAGCAATCGACCTGTCAGCCGCCGATAGAGCGTCGTCGCCTGAGGCCACCCGATATCGCGCGCGAGGCGCGTTTTCACACGCCCAAACACCGGCGATTTGACAAATAAAATAAGCGTGTTACGGCTCATTTCTCATACCATTTCTGAAATCGCGCCGGGGCTATTCCAAGGCCATAGAGGGCAAGGCAGGACAGATTGTGCGCCACCCGCCGTCCATAGCCGTCACGGCGATAGCGCGCCGCCGAGGTAATAGCGTCCGCCGGCAGGACACACAGCCGGCCTTTCAAGCGCCGCACCAGGTCCACATCCTCCATCAGCGGCATGGGTTTAAAACCGCCCACCGCATCATAAAGCGCGCGGGAGATCAGCAATCCCTGGTCGCCATAGGGCAGCTTCAGGCGCCTCGTACGCACCGCCACTCCCGCCTCCAGGAGACGCGCCCGCCAATCGTCCTCATCGAGCTTGAACCGAAACGCCGCCGCCCGCCACGCATTGCCGGGCTCAGCCATGAAGGTCCGCGCGATCTCGGCCGCGCCGTGGCCCAGCCAGGTGTCGGCATGAAGAAAGAGCAGCCAGTCACCCTTGGCCACCGCCGCGCCGCGCGCCAGTTGCTGGCCCCTGCCCTTATCGCCCAGGACCACCCGCGCGCCATGACGCTCGGCGAGGGTGACGGTATCGTCCGTGCTGCCGCCGTCGCTGACGATCACCTCGCCGGCCAGCCCCGCCGGCAAGGACGATAGCGTCGCCGCCAGGGTTGCGCCGGCATTCAAGGTCGGGATCACCACACTGAGCATGAGCCCATCATGGCGAGGCTGATGCGTTCTGCCAATGACGTAAATGTTCTTGTTTTGTTCTTATTCTGTGATATGCTCTTTGTCATCGAATCGAGAGGCGAGAAAGCGGAGGCGTTCCCATGTTCAATCCAGCGGAATTCGAGGACGGCAGAATGCACAAGATCGAAATCAAGGCGATCGAGGACCGCTATGTGGTCATCATCGACGATGAGCATATCTTCCTGGGCGAGATGTTCTGACATGGCCGCTCCCTTGCTGATCAAGGCGCGCTCTACGCTCGGCACTTGGCGGCCGCCCGACGCCCGGCGCGGCCGGGGGGTGACAGCCAACCCCACCACCCGTTTCGATCGATTTCACGCCGCCTCGTTCGACGATGGCTGGGGCGGCCTGGATGAAGAACCGGCGGCGCTTCGCACGGAAGTGTTCAAGGACGCCAGCCGCACGGTGATCGCCCGCAACACCTCGCCCGACATTCCCTTCGACCGCTCGATCAACCCCTATCGCGGCTGCGAGCATGGCTGCGTCTATTGCTTCGCCCGGCCAAGCCACGCCTATCTCGGCCTGTCGCCCGGCCTTGATTTTGAAAGCCGCATCTTCGCCAAGCCTGACGCGGCGGCGCGCCTGCGTGAGGAATTGGCCAAGCCCGGCTACCGCGTTGCGCCAATAGCCATGGGCACCAATACCGATCCCTATCAGCCGTTGGAAAAGCGCCTCCACATCATGCGTGACATCCTGGAGGTGCTCGCCGAAACCGGGCATCCCATGAGCATCGTCACCAAATCGCACTTGATCACCCGCGATGTCGATATCCTGTCCGACATGGCGCGGCGCAATCTGGTGCGCGTTTTTCTCTCGGTCACCACGCTGGACCTGAAACTTTCCCGCGCCATGGAGCCGCGCGCCGCCACGCCGGCTAAACGGCTGGAAGCGATTGAAACGTTGGCGGCGGCGGGCATTCCGGTGGGCGTCATGTTCGCGCCGGTCATTCCGGCCTTGAACGATCATGAAATGGAAAACGTCCTGCGCGCCGCCACCGCGGCCGGCGCCACGTCTGCCGGCTATATTCTGGTGCGCCTGCCGTTGGAGGTGCGCGAACTCTTTACCGATTGGCTGCGCGAGCACTACCCCGACCGCGCCGAGCATGTGCTCTCCCGCCTGCGCGCCATGCGCGGCGGCCAGGAAAATGATTCCAGGTTCGGCCGGCGCATGCGCGGCCAAGGGGTGGACGCCGACTTGCTGTCCTTGCGCTTTCATCAGGCGGTCAAGCGCCTCGGCCTCAATAAATCGAACCTGCCCTTGGATTGCAGCCGCTTTATTCCGCCCCGCGCCCCGTCGCCTCAGTTGAGTTTGTTTTAGACCCGCCAACCTGGCCCTTGCGAAGGCCGGCTTGAAGCCGCTACACACGCTGCATGCGGCGTAAGCAACAGCAAGTCGATCTACCCGGCCTCACTCTGCCGACGCGACCCACCTTTGATCTTGAGCGATCATGGCAGGGGCCGGTGGCCGGCGTCGACGAGGCCGGGCGCGGCGCGTGGGCGGGTCCGGTGGTGGCGGCGGCCGTGATTTTAAAGCCCGAGGCGATCCCGTCCGGCATCAACGACAGCAAGAAGCTCAGCCGCGACGCGCGGGAAAAGCTTTACGACCTGATCATCGCTTCCGCCGCTGCTGTCGGCATCGGCGAGGCGACTGTGGAGGAAATCGACGGCGCCAACATTCTCGCCGCCACCTTCATCGCCATGGCCCGCGCCGTGGCGGCGCTTGCCGTAAAACCCTGCCATGTGCTGGTGGACGGTAACCAGCCGCCGCCGCTCGACGCACCCCTTACTTGCGTCGTTAAGGGCGATGGACGGTCGCTCTCCATCGCCGCCGCCTCGATCATCGCCAAGGTTCATCGCGACCGCGTGATGGCCCAGTTCGACCAATTCGCCCCCGGCTACGGCTGGGCGAAAAATGCAGGATATGGTACCGCCGATCACCAACGCGCACTAGACATGGTGGGTGTGACTCCCTTTCACCGCAAGTCGTTCGCGCCGATTCATAAGCTGATGACTCAGGAGTCAGAGGCAACTTACTGATTCAATTCAAAGATTCTCTTGACGCCGATTCGCAGTTTTTACACACTGCGGCTCATGGCGACGCAAAAGACCAGTAAAAAGCGGACGGTTGGCGGCGCGGGCGACGGGGATAATCGCCTGCCGCTCGACGATATCCTCATGGGCGACTGCATCGAGGCGATGAACCGCCTGCCTGAGCGCTCGGTGGACGCGATTTTCGCCGATCCGCCCTATAACCTGCAACTTCAAGGCGAGCTTCATCGCCCCAACAACACTCGCGTCGATGGCGTCGACGACGATTGGGACAAATTCGAGAGCTTCGCTTCCTACGACATGTTCACCCGCGCCTGGCTTGCCGCCGCGCGCCGCGTGCTGAAAGACGACGGCACGCTGTGGGTGATCGGCAGCTATCACAATATTTTTCGCGTCGGCACGGCGCTGCAAGACATCGGCTTTTGGATCTTGAATGACATCATCTGGCGCAAGACCAACCCGATGCCAAATTTTCGCGGCACGCGCTTTACCAACGCGCACGAAACCCTGATCTGGTGCGCCAAGGACAAGGACGCGCGCAAGATCACCTTCAATTACGAAGCCATGAAGAGCTTGAACGACGGCGTGCAAATGCGCTCCGACTGGCTGTTGCCGATCTGCTCCGGCAGCGAACGCCTGACCGAGAACGGTCATAAAGGACACGCCACGCAAAAACCCGAAAGCCTGCTGCATCGCGTCATCATGGCGTCGACCAAACCCGGCGACGTCATCCTCGATCCGTTTTTCGGATCGGGCACCACCGGCGCGATGGCGAAAAAACTCGGCCGGCACTTTATCGGGATTGAACGGGAGGAACGTTACGTGAGACTAGCCCGCGACCGCATCGCCGCCGTCACCCGCCTGGATGACAACGTGATCTCCATTGCGCCAACCAAACGCACCGAGCCGCGCATTCCCTTCGGCGCGGTGGTGGAGCGCGGATTATTGAGCCCCGGCGCGGTGCTTTATGATCCTAGCCGCCGTTTCGCTGCCCGGGTGCGCGCCGACGGTACGCTGATTGCCGAACGCGCCCGCGGCTCCATTCATCAGGTGGGCGCGGAACTCATGGGCGCGCCGTCATGCAACGGCTGGACATTCTGGCATTTCGAGGTCAAAGGCAAACTGGTGCCCATCGACCTGTTGCGCCAACAGCTCAGGAGCGAGCTGCATTAATCTTTCCCTCTCCTAGCAGGAGAGGGAGGGCGCGAAGCGCCAGGGTGAGGTAGAGCCCCAAACCCTCACCGTCATTCCCACGCAAGTGGGAAGGCGGATTCACTGCTGAAGTGCAACGAATGTAGCGTTGAGATTCTACCTCACCCTAACCCTCTCCTGCTAGGAGAGGGAAATTAGAGAGCATCTCCCGCACCGCCTTTTTCATCAACGTCGGCAGGCCGGCGTCGAGGAGATCGGATATTGCGATCCACTGGCCGCCGGCAACATCAATCGGTTTTGTCACATGCGCGGCGACGATCTTTAATTCCAGATGAAAATGCGTAAACGTGTGGCGAACGACGGCGTCCGTGGCGCGCCATTTCAGTTGCGAAATTTTCGCCGGCAGCGCGCCGTCATCCCAGCCAACGCTGGGCAGCGCCAGCATGCCGCCGAGCAACCCTTGCGCCGGACGACGCACCAGAAGCACCACTGCCGCGCCGGTTTTCGCCTCCGCGCTTTCCAGCCAGTAGGCGACGCCAGCCCGCACGGGCTTTGCCGCCTTCTCGATTTTACGCGGCAGCGTTTCAGCGATATTCATCGCATACGCCTTGCAAGCGCGGCGGATGGGACACAACAAACATTTGGGCGCGCGCGGCGTGCACACCGTGGCGCCAAGGTCCATCATGCCCTGCGCGTAGTCGCCGGGCCTTTGCGTGGGCGTCAATGTCGCCGCCAGCCGGCGCAATTCGCCCTTGGCCTGCGGCAGGGGCGTCGTCACCGCAAATAGCCGCGCCACCACCCGCTCGACGTTGCCGTCCACCACCGTCTCGCGTCGGTTAAAGGCGATGGCGGCGATGGCGGCGGCGGTATAGGGGCCAACCCCCGGCAGCGCCACCAGTCCATCAACGGTGTCGGGAAACACGCCGCCATGGGAAGTCGCCAGCGCACGGGCGGCGGCGTGCAGGTTGCGTGCCCGGGCGTAGTAGCCGAGCCCCGCCCATTCCTTCAGCACCTCATCCAAAGAAGCCGCCGCCAGATCGGCCACCCGGGGCCATAACTTAAGAAAGCGCTCGAACCGGGCCTTGACCGTGGGCACCGTGGTTTGTTGCAGCATGACCTCGCTGAGCCACACCCGGTAGGGGTCCGCCCGCTCCCCCGCCCCCGGAGCCACCCGCCACGGCAGGTCGCGAGCGTGGGCGTCATACCAGCGCAAGAGGTCATCGGCCAGTTCCACCGTTGCCGTCTTGGGGATTTTCGATACTCTAAGGTCCATGGCGAAGGACAGAGTAAAGCCGGCCTCTTCAGGCGCAAGAGCCAAGGATGCCGCCCCGGCGTGGCAGCCGCGCCGGGGCTACGCCCGCACCCTGGCGGAATCCATGCGTGGGCTGACCAAATCGTTGTGCGCCCGCCAGGGCTTCGCCCAGGTCGAGGTGGTGACGCGCTGGCGGGATATCGTCGGCCCGGCGCTCGCCGACCATTGCCTGCCGGAGCGGCTGGCCTTCTCCCAGGGTGACGGGCCGGGCACCCTCCATGTGGTGGCCGGCAGCGCCTTTGCGCTGGAATTGCAGCACTTAAGCCCCCAGCTGCTGGAGCGCATCAATGGCTATTTCGGCTTTCCCGCGGTGGCCCGGCTGGCCATCCGCCAGGCCCCGGTGGCGGCGGCCAAGAGCCGCCGCAAGCCACCCCGCCCGGCCTTGAGCGCGGCCGAGCAGGCGGCGCTCAGCGACCTGGTAAGGCCGGTCCAGGATGAGGGCCTAAAGACTGCCCTTGGCCGGCTGGGAGCCGCGGTCATGGCCAAGCCCTAAATTGCCGCCCGCCATACTTTCGCCTATTGAGAGACAGATCATCGTCCCCTATACTTCGGCACAACATTTAGTAGGTCTTTAGATGCTCCATACCAAAACCGCCCCCATCCTTGGATTGACGGCCTTTCTCGCGTTTTTCGGCGCGGCCGCCTGCGACGCCGGCGACAAGACGGAAAAACCGCAGCCGCCCGCCGTTTCCGCGCCGCAGACCCCGGCCGCGAGCGCCGCTAGCGAATCAGCGCCTGTGGCGGTGGACGGCTATAACGATATCGTGCTCGGCGACCCCAAGGCCCCCCTGGAGGTGGTGGAATACGCCTCCATGACTTGCAGCCATTGCGCCGCCTTCAACCGCGAGGTCATCCCCGAATTCAAGCGGGCCTACGTGGATACCGGCAAAGCCAAATACGTGATGCGTCATTTCGTACTCAACGGTCCTGACCTTGCCGCCTCGATGATCGCCCGTTGCGGCGCCACCGATCCTAAGCGCTATTACGGCTACATCGACCTTTTCCTCAACCGTCAGGCGCAATGGATTCCGGGCTGGCAGGCGATTGGCGAACCGCCGCAGGACGCGACGCTGGCGGAGCTGGCGCTGCAAGCCAAGATGGACATCTTCGTCCGCCCCACCGGCATGGCGCGGGACAAGGTGGAAACCTGTTTAAAGAACGACGCCTTGCGTAACGATCTGTTGCGCCGGCGGGCGGAAGGGGTGGAGCAGCACCAAGTGAAGGGCACGCCGACCATCTTCATCAATGACAAGCTTTATGAAGGGGCGCACACCTTCGACGAGTTCGACAAGGCGCTGCGCGCCGCCATGTAACTCATTCACGAAACGGGGAACCGATACCTTGCATTTCACCCGCGTCAGATTGTCCGGCTTCAAGTCGTTCGTCGACCCGACTGAACTCCTCATCGAGCCGGGGCTGACCGGCGTCGTCGGTCCCAACGGCTGCGGCAAATCGAACGTGCTCGAAGCCATTCGCTGGGTGATGGGGGAGAATTCGCCGAAATCCATGCGCGGCAGCGGCATGGACGACGTCATCTTTGCCGGCACCACCAACCGCCCGGCGCGCAATCTCGCCGAAGTGACGCTCTATATCGACAATCAATCGCGCCGCGCCCCCGCGCCATTCAATGACGAAATACTGCTGGAAGTCACTCGCCGCATCGAGCGGGAAAGCGGCTCGGCTTACCGCATCAATGGCCGCGAGGTGCGGGCCCGCGACGTGCAGTTGCTGTTTGCCGATCTCGCCACCGGCGCGCACTCGCCGGCGCTGGTTAGCCAAGGCCGTATCGGCGCGCTGATTAGCGCCAAGCCGGCTGACCGCCGCGCGCTTTTGGAAGAGGCGGCCGGCATCAGCGGCCTCCATAGCCGGCGCGACGAGGCGGAGCGGCGACTGCGCGCCGCCGAAACCAATCTCACCCGTCTGAACGACGTCATGCAGCAGATCGACGTGCAGATTCAAAATCTGCGCAAACAGGCCAAGCAGGCGACGCGCTACCGCGCGCTGTCCGGCCTGGTGCGCCAACAGGAAGCGATCCTACTTTACCTGCAATGGAAGCTGGCGGCGGAAAAATTGATCGTCACCGAAAGCGCGCTGCGCGAGGTGGAGACGGAAGTCGCGGCGATCACCGGCGAGGCTGGCAAGCACTCAACCACGCAAGCGGAACTGGCGGCCAAGCTGCCGGAGTTGCGTCACGCCGAGGCGGAGCGCGCGGCGGCGCTGCATCACCTCGCCGTGGCGCATGATGGCTTGATGAAGGAAGAGCAGCGGATCGAGGAAGCGCAGGCGCGGCTGGCTGCCCTGGATGCGCAGATCAGCGGCGACGCCGAACGGGAAAACGCCATGATCGCCGACGCCCGCGCCGCGGTGGAGCGACTGCGCGGCGAGGAAGCCGAGTTGATCAGCGCGCGCGCCGGCGAGGGTGAGGCGCAGCAAGCGGCGCAATCCGCTGTCGAGGCGGCGGTCGCCGCCGCCGGCACCCGTGAAGCGGAATTGGACGCCCTGAAAAGCGAGCTTGCCGCCTTGGGCGCCGAGCGCAATCGTCTGCGCCAGGTGATCGCCGGCGCGGAAGGACGGATATCCCGCCTGACCCGGGAACGCGACATGCTCACCGAGCACCTGGCCGGCTACGCCGCCACGCCGGAGATGACGGCGGTGACGGAATTGACCGACGCCATCAAGGCCGCCGAGGACGTGCTTATCGATCGCCGCGCCGCCATCGAGAGCGCCCGCGCCGCCCTGGAGCAGGGCCGCGACGGTGAGCGGAGCGCTCGCGACCGGCTGCAAGCGGCGGAAACCGATTTGGCCCGCCTGGAATCCGAGCGCGCCACGTTGCAGAAGCTGCTGGCCGCCGCGCGCCGCGACGGCACGACGCCGCTGGTCGATCGCCTGACGGTTGATGCGGGCTACGAGACGGCGTTGGGCGCGGCCCTCGGCGATGATCTGGAAGCACCCTATGAGGAAGCCGCCCCCATCGCCTGGCGCGAACTGCCGCCCTATGACGCGCCGGCTGCATTGCCGGCGGGCGCAACGCCGCTCCTTACCCATGTGCGCGGCGCGGCGGGGCTTGCCCGCCGACTGTCGCAGGTCGGCATCGTTGACTCCGTCGAGGCGGGCGAGCGCCTGCAAGCAAGTTTGCAGCCGGGCCAACGGCTGGTGACCCGCGATGGCGCGCTGTGGCGCTGGGACGGCCTGAAGGCGGCCGCCGATGCCCCCACAGCGGCGGCGATCCGGCTGTCGCAGAAAAACCGCTTGCAGGAATTGGAGCGCGAAGCCGCAACGGCGCGGCAACAGGTGGAGGCGGCGCGCGCGGCGGCCGCCGCTGCCCGCAACGCCTTGGATGCGGCCGCCGCCGCCGAGCGCGAGGCGGTAGCGGCGGTGCGAACCACCGAGGGCGTGCTCGGCGACGCCCGGCGCAAGCTCGCCGAGGCCGAGCGCAAGGCCGCCGAGCAGGCGGCGCGGGAAGCCGCCACTCGCGAAAGCCTGCGCCGTTTGGGCGTCGATATCCAGGAAACCGATGATGAGCGCCAAGCGTCGCAGGCGGCGCTTAATGCCCTGCCGGAAACCGACTCCTTGAACGCCAAGGTCGAGGAGATGCGGCGCGACGTGGACATGCTGCGGCAACAGCTTGCCGAGGCCCGCGCCCGTCATGATCGCATCGCCGGCGAGGTGCGTCACCGCGCCGACCGGCTGGCCGCCATCGCCCGCGACATCGCCGCCTGGGATGCCCGGCTGCAAGGAGCGGAAAAGCAACTGGGCGATTTGGCGGCGCGGCGTGATCAGGTGGCGGCGGAGGTGGCGGCGCTGGCCTCCCGGCCGCAGCAAATCGCCATCGAGCGCGCCCGACTGACCGATGAGATCGAGAAGGCGGAGACTGCCCGCCAGCAAGCCTCCGACGTGCTGGCCGCCGCAGAGAACGAGCTTGCCGAGGTCGAGCGGGTGTTAAAGGACATCCACAGCCGCCTCCTGGAAGCGCGTGAGAAGCGCGCCCGGGTGGAAGCCAATCTGGAACAGATCGTCGAGCGCCGGCGCGAAGCCGCCACCCGCATCATGGAAGAATTCAACACTCCGCCGGCAGACCTGCCCGCCGCCATGGAGATGCCGGCCGATCTGCCGGAGCTGTCGGCGGTTGAGCACAAGCTTGACTCCCTAAAGCGCGAGCGCGAGCGCCTGGGCGCGGTCAACCTGCGCGCCGACATCGAATTGCAGGAGTTCGAGGATCAACTCGGCAACCTGACCCGTGAGCGGGAGGATCTGGAAACCGCGATCCAAAAGCTGCGTCAGGCGATCATGAGTCTCAACCGCGAAGGCCGTGAGCGGCTCTTGGCCGCCTTCGCCGAGGTCAACAATCATTTCGGCGTCCTCTTTCGCACCCTGTTCGGCGGCGGTCATGCCCACCTGGCGTTGACCGAATCCGACGATCCCCTGGAGGCCGGCCTGGAGATCATGGCGAGCCCCCCCGGCAAGAACTTGCAGGTGCTGTCGCTGCTATCGGGCGGCGAGCAGGCGCTGACCGCCTTATCGCTGATCTTCGCCGTGTTCATGACCAACCCGGCGCCGATCTGCATCCTCGACGAGGTGGACGCCCCCTTGGACGACGCCAACGTTGATCGTTTCTGCAACCTCTTGGACGAGATGGTGCGACGCACTGACACTCGCTTTCTCATCGTCACCCACAATGCGGTCACCATGTCGCGCATGAACCGGCTGTTCGGCGTCACCATGGCCGAGCGCGGCGTCAGCCAACTGGTGTCCGTGGACCTTGAGCGCGCGGAGCGTCTGCGGGCCGTCGGATAAGCTAATATATTCATATATTTCAATAAGTTGATCCGTTAACCCACCCTCCCCCCGATGCTTCTTGACAGGCTTTGGGGCGATCACTATGGTGCACACGGCTTTTTCCGGCATCGAGGCCTTAAAAAGGCAAGCGTTTCCGGGCGTTTCGCGGGGGTTACGAAATACGGTTTTCGCCGCATGACTCAGCCGACGCATACGCCGCCTCCGGACCAGAAAAGTCCCGCGGATTTTGAAGCCCGGCTTCAAAAAGCGCGACAAGGGACGGGCGGTAAGGAAGAGCGGCGGGGCTTTCGCGAAAGCAGCGCCTTCGGGATCGCGAGCCGGCTGGTGGCGGAATTGGTGTCTGGCCTTGTCATCGGCACAGGGTTGGGCTGGCTTCTGGACCGCTGGCTTGGAACGTCGCCGTGGCTGTTGGTGACCTTCTTCATTCTCGGCGCGGCTGCCGGATTGAACAACGTCATGCGGGCGGCCCGCCAGATGAGCGAGGAAGCCGCGCGGCGTCAGGCGGAAGAAGCCAAAGACGAAACGCGGAAAGACTGACGGGTTACAAGGGGATAAAAAAGTGGCTCACAGCCCTTTAGCGCAGTTTGAAATCAAACCGCTGGTGCCGATGGAAATCGCCGGCCACGACGTGTCGTTCACCAACTCATCGCTGTTCATGGTGGCGATCGTCATCCTCCTCACCCTGTTCATGAATGTCG
>JACFMS010000006.1 GCA_019455285.1 Sphingomonadales bacterium | reverse complement strand
GCGAAATGGCGCGCACCGTCGAGGTCTTCAAGGCCAACGCCATCGAAGCCGAACGGCTGGACGCGGAAGCCAAGGCGGCGGAGGAAAAAGCCCGCCGCGAGCAAGAGGAACGCGAGGAGGCCGACCGCCGTCGCGCCGAGGAGGATCGCCAGCGCGAGAAGGCCGAGGCCGAGGCCAAGGCGGCGCGGGCGAAAAGGATGGAGGATATCGTCAATGCCTTCACCCAGGCGGCTAGCGAGGTGGTGCAAGGCGTTGCCGCCGGTTCCTCGCAGCTCCAAGCCAACGCCGAAGGGCTCTCCAGCATCGCCGAGGAAACCAGCCGTCAATCGATGACGGTGGCGGCCGCCGCCGAGCAGGCATCGGCCAATGTCGAGACGGTGGCGGCGGCGGCGGAAGAGCTGGCGGCGTCCCTTGGCGAGGTGACGCGGCGGATCAGCGAAACCTCCAGCATGGCGCGCGGCGCGGCGGATGTATCGGATCGCACCAACGTCATCGTCGAGGGCTTGAGCAAGGCGGCGATGGAGATCGGTAACGTGGTGGCGATGATCCAGGACATCGCCGCACAAACCAATCTGTTGGCCTTGAACGCCACCATCGAGGCGGCGCGCGCCGGGGAAGCCGGCAAGGGCTTTGCCGTGGTGGCGAGCGAGGTTAAATCGCTGGCCGGTCAAACCGCCAAGGCAACCGAAGACATCGCGCAACAGATCGACCGCATCCAGGAAGTCTCCAAACAGGCGGTGGAAGCCATTGCCGGCATCGGCTCCAGCGTCATGCGCATCGATGAAAACGCCGGCGCCGTGGCGGCGGCCGCCGAGGAGCAGTCGTCCGCCACCAACGAAATCTCCAGTAACGTACAACAAGCGGCCACCGGCACCCGGGAAGTCTCCAGCAATATCGTCGGGGTGACGCAAGCCTCCTCGGAAACCGGACGCATGGCCAAGGAAGTGCTGCAAGCTTCCGTCGACTTGAGCCAGCAGGCTGAACGGCTGCGTGAGGTGGTGGGGCAGTTTGTAAAAGACGTAAAGGCGGCATAAGCCTTAGTGAGTTCAAAACTAAACGCCCCGCCATTCCGGCGGGGCTTTTTTTATGCTACGTCATGATACGTCTATGGCTGGTAATGGGTGTGTCGAATGAACGATCGGAAAAGAGATGCGGCGCGGCTTCTGGATGAGGCCGTGGTATGGGACAATCATCTGTGCATGCCGCTGCGCGCCGACGACAGGTTTCTGCCGGAATTGGAGCGCTGCCGCGCTTCAGGCCTCGACGTGGTGAGCCTGAATGTCGGCTTCGGCGGCATGGATTGGGTCGAGCATGTGAAAATGCTGACCTATTTTCGCGCCTGGCTCGCCCGGCGGCCGGACCGATACGTGATGGTGCGCACCGTGGATGATATTCGCGCCGCCAAGACGGCGGGCAAGCTTGCCGTCACCTTCGATGTTGAGGGCATGGTGCCGATTGAGGACGATCTGAACCGCATTCAGCTTTTTTATGACCTTGGCGTGCGCTGGATGCTGATCGCCTATAACGAAACCAATAAGATCGGCGGCGGCTGCCAGGATGACGATCCGGGCTTGAGCGATCTCGGCCGCCAGACGATTGACGAAATGGCGCGGGTCGGCATGCCGCTGTGTCTCAGTCACACCGGCTACCGCACAGCGCGCGAGGCGCTTGAGTATGCCAAGGGTCCCGTGCTCTTCTCGCATTCCAACCCGCTTGCCTTGAAAGACCATCCCCGCAACATTCCCGACGATCTCATTGACGGCTGCGCCCGCACCGGCGGCGTCATCGGCATCAATGGCATCGGCAAGTTCCTCGGCGAGAATGATGCCTCCACGGCGGCGATTGTGCGGCATGTGGATTATGTCGCCGCACGCGTGGGAGCGGCGCATGTGGGGCTTAGCCTTGACTATTGCTTTGATCAAGAGGAGCTGGCGGAATTCATCAAGGCCAACCCTGACAAGTTCCCACCCCATCTCGGTTACGGCGGCAGCTTCGCCATGGCGGCGCCGGAGCAATATCCAGAGATTGCCGAAGCGCTGCTACGGCTTGGCTACGACGAACGCGACATCAAGGGCATTCTCGGCGGCAACTGGCTCAGGATCGCCGAGCAAGTGTGGCGTTAGCACTCGTAAAGGCTTTTGTACCGCTCCCTGAGCGCGTTCTTTTGGATTTTTCCCATGGCGTTGCGCGGCAGCTCGTCTAGGACGAGCACGCGCTTGGGCACCTTGAACTTGGCCAAGGTTTCGCCGAGCGTATGTTGAATCTTTGTTTCATCGATGACGCCCTTGGCGACCACCACCGCGGTCACCGCCTCGCCAAAGTCCTGATGCGGCAACCCGATCACCGCTGACTCGCTGATCTCCGGCAGCGCATCGAGCGCCGTCTCGATCTCCGCCGGATAGACATTGAAACCGCCGGTGATGATGAGATCCTTGCCACGCCCCACCAGATAAAGATAGCCCTGGTCGTCGAAATAGCCGAGATCGCCGGAAATAAAATAGCCGTCGGCGCGAAACTCGGTGGCGGTTTTCTCCGGCTGCCGCCAGTAGCCCATAAATACGTTGGGTCCCTTGATCTCCACTACGCCGATCTCGCCCACGCCCAGCACGCGCCCGCTCTCCGGATCGGCGACGCGCACCGATATTCCCGGCAGCGGCAGACCGACGCTGCCGGGAATGCGGTCGCCGTCATAGGGGTTCGAGGTATTCATGTTGGTTTCGGTCATGCCGTAGCGCTCAAGAATTTTGTGGCCGGTGCGGGCGGTAAACTCTTTGTGCACCTCGGCGCTCAACGGCGCCGAGCCGGAAATCAGCAATCGCATGTGGGCGACGGTGGCGCGGGAGAAATTGGGGTGGGCGAGGAGGCGGCTGTAGAACGTCGGCACGCCCATCATGGTGGTGGCCTGAGGCAGCGTGCGCATGATCTCGTCGATGTCGAATTTCGGCAGGAAGATCATCGAGGCGCCGGCCATGGCGATGATATTGGTGGCGACGAACAGCCCGTGGGTATGAAAAATCGGCAGCGCGTGCAGCAGCACGTCGCTTGACGTGAAGCGCCAATAATCCACCAGGGTGGCGGCATTGGACGCCAGATTGCGGTGGCTGAGCATGGCCCCCTTGGATCGCCCGGTGGTCCCCGAGGTGTAAAGAATCGCTGCCAGATCGTCGCCGTTGCAGAAAATATCGCACGGCGCGTCGTCCGCCGCCGCCACCGCGTCCCACAGCGAGCCGTGACCTTGGGTGTCAAGCGTCAGTACGCGCGCTTGGCCGGCCACCGCGGCAATGGCCTCGGCGCGCGCCGGGTCGACCACCACCAGCGCCGGCTCGGCGTCGCTTAAGAAATAGCTCACCTCCGCCGTGGTGTAGGCGGTGTTCAAGGGTAGATAGACAGCGCCCAAGCGGTTGACGCCGAAGAACAGCATCAGCGCTTGCGCCGATTTTTCCACCTGCACCGCCACCCGCTCTCCGGGCTTGACGCCGAGGCTGGCCAGGGCGCGCGCCGTCTTGGCGGAAGCGGCGATAAGATCGCCATAGGACCAGGTTTGCGTTGGCGTGATCAAAAACGGCTGGGCGGCATCACCGGGAAAATGGCGGCTGAGCGTCTGAAATAAACTGCCGGAAGCGAGTGTTGCTGTCATACGCGGTTACAATTCGATGATTTCGGCAGCGGCCGGCGGTTCTTCCATCAATTCGGTATCGCTGCCAAGCGACGCGCCCGGCACCGCCACCTGCTCCAATACCGTCAGATAGGCGGCCAGCATCCGCTCACGGGCAAATTCGCCAAGCCAAATATCCCGGGAGACGTTTGACGCGTCGCCTGGCTGATCAAGCGCCGCGAGGATCGCCGCCGCCATGCCGTGAATATCCTGCGACGACACTAGCCGGCCGAACTTGCCGCCGGCGAGAATTTCATGAGCGCCGCAGGCTTCCCGGGTGCTGACGATGGGAGCGCCGGCGGCGAGCGCCTCCAACAGCACATTGGGCGCGCCTTCCCAATGGGATGACAGCACGAACAGGGCGCTGTGTTTCAGATAGGCTTCCGGATTGGGCTGATAGCCGGGCAGTGACAAGGCATGCTCGAAGCTTTCGCGCCGGGCGATGGCGTAAAGCCGCCGCCGCGCCGTCTCGCCGCCGTGACCGATGATGACCAGGCGCAACGGCCGGCTGCGGGCGGCGATGGCCGCCGCTTGCACCAGACCTTCGAAATTTTTTTGCGCCGTCAGCCGGCCGATGCCCAGCACCACCGGCACATTGCTGCCATTAAGCCAGGGATGGTCCGGCGGCGGCACGGCCTCGGCAAGGTCGGTCAGCTCGACGCCATTGCGAATGGTGGTGATTTTTTCGGCGTAATGCGGCGTCAGGCGGCGCAAGCGCTGCGTCAGTTCCTCGGACACCGTGATCACCCGGTCGGCGTAGCGCACCACCGCGCGGTAAAAGCCGGCCGCCAATTCCTCAGTGCCGCGATTGAGGATGCCCCGGACGCCCGACGCTTTCGGTCGCACCACGTCGTTGCTGAAGCGGCAAATCATCGGGCAGGGCCGTCCCGCCGCGGCATGGGCGATGATGGCGGACGGATGGGCGTGGTTGCCCGCGGAAAAGAACACGCTCGGCCGTACCGCCTTCAGGTAGCGCGACAGCGGCGCGATGGCGAGCACCAGGCTTAGGGGCCTCGGCAGGGGTTTTTTAGCGTCCAGCAAGGCATGCACGGCTACCTTGGACGAGACATCCCGGCGCATCGGGCCGACGGCCGCGGCCACCACGAGGGTGACCTTCTGGCCGCGCTCAGCGCAGGCATTGGCGATGGCGACGGCGTTGCGGGTGACGCCGGTAGCGGCAAAGTCATGGAGGAATAGGGCAATTCTCGGCATCACCAGTGCTTTTGAGTATAGGCCGCCTTACTTATCACCGCCCCATCATAGGATCAATCGTGGCGTTCCTGTGGCAGCTCTGAAGAAAGGGGATAGAGTTATGTAAGGTTGATGGTTAAGTACTTATTAAGAAATTACTTCTGCCCACAGGTCGTAGTCGTCGGCGTCGGTGACGCGGACCTTGAGGATGGCGCCGGGGGCGGGTTCGGGTCCGCCGTTTAAATCGACGAACACGTTGCCGTCGATCTCCGGCGCGTCGCCCTTGGAGCGGGCGATGGCCTGCGCCTCGCCGTCCTCGGTATCGCCCATGTCGTCGACCATGACCTCGATCTCGCGGCCGACTTTCGCCGCCATACGCGCGGCGCTGATCTCCTGCTGGACTTCCATGAAGCGGTGCCAGCGTTCCTCGCGCACGTCGTCGGGCACCGCCGCGGCAATATCGTTAGCCGCCGCCCCCGCCACCGCCTCATAGCGAAAGACGCCAACGCGGTCGAGGTTGGCCTCATAAAGCCAGTCGAGGAGAAACTCGAAATCCTCCTCGGTCTCGCCGGGAAAGCCGACGATGAAGGTGGAGCGGAGGGTGAGGTCGGGCACCAGGTCGCGCCAGCGACGGATGCGCTCCAAGACCTTTTCCTGGTTGGCCGGCCGCCGCATGGCCTTCAAGACGGCGGGGCTGGCGTGCTGGAAGGGAATGTCGATATAGGGCAGGATCCTGCCCTCGGCCATCAACGGCAGCACCTCGTCCACATGGGGGTAGGGGTAGACGTAATGGAGCCGCACCCAAACCCCAAGCTCACCCAAGGCAGCGGCAAGGTCGGTCAGATGGGCCTTAACCTCCCGTCCGCGCCAGGCGCCGGCGGCGTGGGCCAAGTCCAGGCCATAGGCGCTGGTGTCCTGGGAGATGACCAACAGCTCCTTGACCCCGGCGGCCGCCAGCTTTTCCGCCTCTTTGAGGACGGCGGCGACGGGCCGGCTTTTCAGCTTCCCGCGGATGGCGGGGATGATGCAGAAGGTGCAGCCGTTGTTGCAGCCCTCGGAAATCTTCAGGTAGGCGTAGTGACGGGGGGTGAGCTTGATCCCTTGCGGCGGCAGCAAGTCGAGGAAAGGATCGTGGACTGGCGGCACGGCCTCGTGCACCGCCGAGACCACCGCCTCGTACTGGTGGGGGCCGGTGACCGCCAGCACATTGGGGTAGGCCTCGCGGATGCGCTCGGCTTCCACGCCCAGACAGCCGGTAACGATCACCCGGCCGTTTTCCTTGATCGCCTCGCCGATGGCTTCGAGCGATTCTTCCTTGGCGCTGTCGAGAAAGCCGCAGGTGTTGACGATCACCACCTCGGCGCCATCATAATCCTGGGCCACTTCATAGCCTTCTGAGCGCAAGGAGGTCAGAATCCGTTCGGAATCCACCAGCGCCTTGGGGCAGCCCAGGCTGACGATGCCCACTTTCGGGGCGGCATTTAAGGTCGGTTTACGCATGGGCCCTATATAGGGTAGGGCTTATAAGCCCGCCAGAGGAATCATGATTGAAGGGTGAGGGATGGCCGAACCGACGATTTCCGTGATCATTCCCGCCTACAACGCCGCCGCGTTCATCGCCGAGGCGCTCCTCAGCGTGCTTAATCAAACCTCGCCGGCCGACGAGGTGATCGTGGTCAACGACGGCTCCACCGACAACACCCGCCAGGTGGCCGCCTCCTTCGAGCCTCATTTCGGCGGCCGGCTGATCATCATCGATCAGGCCAACGCCGGCGTCGCCGCGGCGCGCAACGCCGCCTACCGCCGGGCGTCCGGCGAGCTGGTCGCCATGCTGGACGCCGACGATTATTACCTGCCGGCTTTTCTCGCCACGGCGCGGCGCGCCTTTACCCTGATGCCGGATATCGTGCTGTTTTTCGGCGATACCGAAATCGTTGACGCCAACGGTCCGACGGGACGATTGAACTCCGAAGGCAAGCCGGTGCGGACGTTGCCGGCGATCGAGATCGACGGTCTTTTTAAGGTGCGAGGCTCGACCTTCACCACCCTTCTGGAGGGCAGCTATATTCCGGTGTGCGCCGCGGCGGTGCGGCGCGCCACCGCGCTGGCCGTAGGCCTTTTTGATTTGAGCGTGCGCACCTCCGAAGACCGCGATTTCTTCTGCCGGCTGGCGCTGCGCGGGCCGATGGCGTTTAGCCGCGAGGTGATGGCGCACGAGCGCATTCATGGCGGCAACATCAGCATCTCGACGCATCGCGTCGATCTGGCGCGCAATGTCTTGACCGTTATGCGCAAGCTGCGGCGGCCGGAGCACGCCTGCCTGATGAGCGATCAGGAGCGCTCAGCGCTGGAAGCGGTTTATAAGGACGAGTTTTTCAACTACGTTTACAACTTATCGTCGGCAGGATGGAGAGCTTACGTCAAGGGCGTGGCGATGCTGCCCGCTGATGAACGGCTTGCCGCTTTGCATCCAAAACATCTGGCGCGCGCCCTTGCCGCCGCCGTGGGAATGTCGTCTAATGACTGAGCATGGGCGACGCAATCAGGAGATCGTCATGACCTTAAGAAGCATTCTTTTCATGATGGCGGCGGTATTCATGGGCTGTCACGCCGCGCAGGCGGCTAGCCTTCCCTTGGCCACCACCGACTACGCGGCGGAGCGCGTCATCGAGTCCGGGCAGGGCAGCTTTTCCCAGAAAGTCCATGTGGCGAAATTGAAGGAGCGCGCCGAAACGGTGATGCAGGGCATGAAAATGGTCTCCATTTTCCGCTTCGACAAGAAGGTCTACTGGATGGTGATGCCGGATCATCAGATGTACCAGGAAATCGACCTGGCCAAGGCGGCCAAGGAGCGCGACGCTTCGACCATCACCCAGGATCCCACGGTGGAGGTCAGCGTGATGGGTCCTGACGCGGTGGACGGGCATGCCGCGACCAAATATCGCATGTCCACCAGGGATAAATCGGTTCAGGGCTTTATTTGGCTGACCAAGGAAAACATTCCCATTCGCATGGACATGACCACCACGACGCCCAAGGGACAAAAGCAGCAAACGAAAATCATGCTGAAGAATTTGAAGCTGGGGGCGCAGCCCGCGGCGCTCTTTGAAGTGCCCGCCAGTTACGTCAAGATGCCCGCCATGGGCGGCATGGGAGGGATGGGCGGCGGCATGCCGATGCCGGGACCGCGTTAGAAACTAAAAATCAGCCCCGCGCCGGCGGTGAATTGACCCTTGCTGCCGGCCTTGACGATGGGGCTTGATGCCGCTTCGTCAAGGAACCAGCCATAGCTGACAAACTGGCCGATCTGGATTTTCTCGGACAGGAAATATTCCGCGCCAATGGCTAGGCGCGTTTCCACCAGTCCGCTGCTCGGACGGTAAACGGGAAGACCGTAGGTGGAGGCGGCCGCCTGTTCTTCGCTGACGCCGAAATGCGTGCGCAGGTTTTCCTTGTCGCCCCACAGCAGATAGGCGAGGCCCTGCACTCGCCAGCGTTCGCTTTTATAAATCCCGGTCGCCGCTTCCAGATAGGTAGTAAGGCCCTGGCTGTTTTGCAGGCCAGGTCGCAGCTCGATGGTAAAGCGCGCCGGTCCCGTGCGGTATTCCACGAACGGCCCGATCTCCCAGGTGTCGCCGATATCGCCCAATCCTTGCAGCACCGGACGATCTTTTTCATCGCGGCCGAAGCGATAGCGGACAAAGCCGCCGGCACCCCAATGTTCGCCGCGATGGGCGCGTATTTTCAGCTTCTGCCCGGAAAACGTGACGCGATCCTTGTATTGCAGCCGGATGATCGGCGCCAGCGTCCATTCATTGTCGCTCGCCCCGCGGTATTCCGGCGCATAAAGACCGCCGACGCCGAGCCGCGCGCTTAAGCCCGGCACCGCCAGATCGTCGGGCCACAACCCTTCGACCATGTCGTGGGCCATGTTGGCGATGTCCTCGAAGCCGCCGATGGTGCGCGCGTCGGCCGCCGGCGACGCCAGCATCAGCGCCGCTGCGGCGGTGACGGACGCCGCTGGCCGTGAACGTGTTCCCCGAAGCCGGCGCAACGACGCCTCCCTTTATTTTTTATTTGCGGTCGATTTTAGAGATCTTGGTGCCTTCCAGGCTGACGTTGAACATCAGTCCCTGGTTGTTCATGACAAAGCCGACGAT
This sequence comes from Sphingomonadales bacterium, assembly GCA_019455285.1. GTDB lineage: Bacteria > Pseudomonadota > Alphaproteobacteria > Sphingomonadales > Govanellaceae > PRO5. The sequence continues at coordinate 150,694 of JACFMS010000006.1, read as the reverse complement.
GGGGGCCTTGACGGTATTGGTGTCGAAATCCTCGCCGGCGCCAATGGTGATTAGCGCCACGCTGCCGTCGACGCCCACCTCCCAGCCGTCCGACTTGCGGAACTTATTCAACGACTCGGCGGTCATGAACATCAGAATCTGGGTGCGGGCCTGAGCGCCTAACTGCAAGCCGAAGGAGCCGGACGCCGTGGAATAATAATTCACAGTTTTGCCGCCGACCCGAAGCGCCCCTTCGCCATATTCGCCGCCGACACCGATGCCTGCTTTATAGACCTTGGGGAAAACCAGAATGCCCTTGGCTTGGCCAGCGAGCTTTTTGCCGGCGGGGGACTTTTTATAAAATTTTTGCAGCGCCTCATCGACGCGGGCGTTGATTTCCGCCGCGTTCATGGCGAACGCATGGTCGAGGGGAGCAACCAACCCGACAAACAGTAAACAGATGGCGAGAAACCGCATCATTTCATCCTCCTTACGGTATGCCCCCAACCCAATCGAGAGCATCGCCGCGCAATGCTGCGATAGCCTTTTACCATCAATGGGTAAAGCATAGGCAAACAATTGTGGCTCAAGGGTGGCAGCCTAGTCCTCAAGCGTTGTCAGCAGTTTCAATAATTCGTCCGCTTTTTGCCGCTGGTCCCCCCGGTCGCCGCTCATGATGGCGCCTTCGACGCAATGGGCGACGTGATCCTGTAAAATTTGATCTTCCACCTTGCGTAAGGCCGCCCGCACGGCGCGCACCTGGGTGACCACGTCGATGCAATAACGGTCGCCCTCGATCATGGCGGCCAGACCCCGCACCTGACCTTCGATGCGCCGCAGACGGTTGAGCATGGCTTTTTTGTTTTCTGGATTCATGCTTGCAATATACCCTATGGGGGTATATATGACAAGAGAAGAATTGAAGCCAAGGATAAAACCATGACCGATCATGGCGCTCACTCTCACTCTCACTCTCATTCCCATGCTCACGGCAGCTCACCCTCCTGCTGTGGCGGCGCTTCGCTGAAAGCGGGGATAAAGGATCCGGTGTGCGGCATGACCGTGGACCCGGAAAAAACGCCGCACCGCCACCGCCATGGCGGGGTCGACTATTTCTTCTGCTCTGGCCGCTGTCGGGAGCGCTTCATCGCCGACCCGGAAAGCTTTCTTAGGCCAGCGGCAGTGGCTGAGGCCTTGCCGGCGGATGCCATCTACACCTGTCCGATGCATCCCCAGGTGCGCCAGGTCGGCCCCGGCAACTGCCCGATCTGCGGCATGGCGCTGGAGCCCGAGACCGTCAGCCTGGCGGATAAGCCCAACCCTGAACTCCTTGACATGAGCCGGCGGTTCTGGGTCGGGCTCGCCCTGACCTTGCCGGTGGTGGCCCTGGAAATGGCCGGTCATCTTTTCGGCCATGGCTGGCTGTTATCCCCGGCCCGCTCCAATCTGCTGCAAATGCTGCTTGCCACCCCGGTGATATGGTGGGCGGGCTGGCCGTTTTTTGTTCGCGGCTGGGCGTCGCTGCTCAGTCGCAATCTTAATATGTTCACGCTGATCGCCTTAGGTGTCGGCGTGGCTTGGGCTTACAGCATGGCGGCGACGCTGGCTCCCGGCGTCTTTCCGCCGGCCTTTCGGGGCATGGGCGGCGCGGTCGCCGTCTATTTCGAGGCGGCCGCCGTGATCGTCGTCTTGGTGCTCCTCGGCCAGGTTCTGGAGCTGCGGGCGCGGGAGCGCACCGGCGGCGCGATCCGCGCGCTGCTTGACCTTGCTCCACGCCAGGCCCGCCGTATCGCTACCGATGGCGGCGAGGCGGACATTCCCTTGGACATGGTTCACGCCGGCGATCGTTTGCGGGTGCGGCCGGGGGAGAAGGTGCCGGTGGATGGCGTCATCGAGGAGGGCCGCAGCGCGGTCGATGAGTCGATGATCACCGGCGAGCCCATGCCGGTCACCAAGACCGTGGGCGACAAGGTGGTGGGCGGCACCTTGAACGGCAGCGGTGGTTTTGTCATGCGGGCCGAGCGGGTGGGGCGCGACACCATGCTGGCGCAGATCGTCGCCATGGTGGCCGCGGCGCAGCGCAGCCGCGCGCCGGTCCAGAGGCTGGCCGACCAGGTATCGGCGGTGTTCGTGCCGGCGGTGGTGGCGGTGGCGGCGATCGCCTTCCTGGCGTGGTCGCTCCTTGGCCCGGCCCCGGCCATGGGCTACGGTCTGATTGCCGCGGTGTCGGTGCTGATCATCGCCTGTCCGTGCGCGCTGGGGCTGGCCACGCCGATGTCGATCATGGTCAGCGTTGGACGCGGCGCGCAGGCCGGGGTGCTGATCAAAAACGCCGAGGCGCTGGAACGCCTGTCCAAGGTCGACACCCTGGTGGTGGACAAGACCGGCACACTGACGCGCGGCAAGCCAGCGGTGACGGCGCTTCATTCGGCGGCCGGCGGCGACGAGGCGACGCTCTTGGTCCTGGCCGCCAGCGTCGAGCGCGGCAGCGAGCATCCCATCGCCCACGCCATCGTGACGGCGGCCGCGGCGCGGGGCTTGACGCTCCGCGATGTCGCTGATTTCGACTCACCTACCGGCAAGGGAGTGATCGCCACGATCGACGGCGCGCCGGTGGTGGTGGGCAGCAGCGCCTTTCTGGCCGAGCACGGCGTCGCCACGACTGCGCTCGATACGGCGGCAGGCCGCCTGCGCGATGACGGCGCCACGGTGGTATTCGTCGCCGCCGGCGGCCAATTAAAAGGGCTGATCGCCATCGCCGATCCGATCAAGGACACCACCCCGGCAGCCTTGGCCGCGCTCAGCGCCGACGGCGTGCGGGTGGTGATGCTGACCGGCGATGATGAGCGCACGGCCCGCGCCGTGGCCCGCGAGTTGGACATTGCCGAGGTCAAGGCCAGAGTGTTGCCCGAGGACAAGGGGCGGGTCGTGGCCCGGCTCAAGGCCGAGGGCCGCGTCGTCGCCATGGCCGGCGATGGCGTCAACGACGCCCCGGCGCTGGCGGCGGCGGATGTCGGCATCGCCATGGGCACCGGCACCGACGTCGCCATGGAAAGCGCCGGAATCACCCTTCTCAAAGGCGACCTGATGGGTATCGTGCGGGCCCGGCATCTCTCCCGCGCGACCATGGCTAACATCAAGCAAAATCTGGTTTTTGCCTTTGGCTACAATGCCTTGGGCGTGCCGATCGCGGCTGGCGCGCTCTATCCCGTGGCCGGCATCCTGATCAGCCCGATCTTTGCCGCCGCCGCCATGGCCTTAAGCTCGGTCAGCGTCATTACCAACGCCCTGCGCCTGCGCATGGTCAAGCTTTAAGGCCGGAGATAGCGGCCTTGCTCTGGCTTACGAGTGCTGTTAGATTGCGCGCCGCCTACAAAGGGGGCGCGTAGCTCAGCGGTAGAGCACTGCGTTCACATCGCAGGGGTCGCAAGTTCGAACCTTGCCGCGCCCACCATCACAAGAGAAAAATCATCTAGTCGCAGGAACTTACGCCATATCGCGCGGCGATGTTGACCGCCGTCAGTGCCACGGCCGGCCCCCTCCCGTAAAGGAGGGGGCAGGAGCGGGCGTCTGATGTTTTTGCAAAGATTGCGTGTCCCCGATCTCGATCTGTCGCCGGATTTGGCCAGGTTGTCGGGGCTCGTTCGCTATTTGGCGGGGGATGGTCGCGATCGCCACCGCTTTATCGGCTATGCCGCAAGGGACGACGACTTGACGGCGCTGCGGCCGCATGCCGAGCGCATTCGCACTGCGTTTGCCACCGTCGTGGTGCTGGCCACCGGCGGTTCGGCGGTTGGCGTCAAGGCGATGATCAGCGCCTGTGCGGCGGTGCGCGCCGAGACCAGCGTGCCGCGCATCCATTTTGCCGACAATCTTTCCGCCTCTACCCTGGCGGCGCTGTTGCAGACGCTTGACCTGCGCGCAACGCATTTCCTGGTCATCTCCAAATCCGGCCGCACGATGGAAACATTGGCGCAGTTCATGGTGTTTCTCGAAGCCGCGCGCGCCGCGGTGGGGACGCGGTTGGCGCACCATTTCACGGTTATCACCAGTCCCGGCGAAAACCCTTTGCGCCATCTCGCCGTCCTGGAAGGCTTGCCGATCTTTGATTACGACCCTGATCTTGATGGTTGCTTTGCGGTATTTTCGCTGGTCGGCGCGCTGCCGATGCTGATGGCCGGTTTTGATCCGGCGCGATTGCGTCAGGGCGGCGCCGCCATGTTGGAGCGGGTGTTTCGCGCCAGCAATGTGCGCGCCATTCCGAGCGCGCTGGGCGCCGCCGCTCATTTCCGACTTGCCGCAAATGGTAAATGCGCGGCGCACGTGCTCATGACCTATGATCAGCGGCTAATGGAAGTGACGCAGTGGCAGCGGCATTTATGGGCGGAAAGCTTGAGCAAGAACGGCTGCGGCACGACGCCGCTCGTTGCCCTTGGTCCGCTGGATCAGCACAGCCAGATGCAGTTTTATCTGGAGGGGCCGCCCGACAAGTTCGTCACCATCCTGACCTCTGGTTCGCTCGCCGCCGGTCCGGCGGTGCCGGAGGCGGCCTGTCTGCGCCATCCCGATCTGCGCTATCTTGCCCGCCAGCGCATCGCCGACATCGTCGCGGCGGAGGCGCACGCCACCATCGAAACCCTGGTGCAGGCCGGCCGGCCGCTGCGGCGCATCACCGTTTCCGAGCCTGATGAAAAAACCTTGGGCGCGCTGATGATGCACTTCATGCTGGAAACGGTGTTTGCCGCGCATCTGTTCGGCATTGATCCTTACGGCCAACCGGCTGTGGAGGAAGAAAAAATTCTCGCTCTTGATCAATTGAATGATACCCAGACGCAGCCTGTCGTCGGGCGCACGGCGTAACAGCGCGATTGCCACGCTGAAGCAGCGATTGACGGCCGTCAGTGAGGATGGCGGCCAAGTGCGCTATCACCTTTTTTCGCATGGAAGGAGGCCGTCATGAAAGTCAAGGAAATCATGAGTCCCAAGGTCATCAGCATCAACAAGACCGAAAGCATTGCCGACGCGGCGCGTAAAATGCGCGACAACGATATCGGTTTTCTGCCGGTGTTGGCGGAAGGTAAAGTGATCGGCGTGGTGACCGATCGCGACATCGCCTGCCGCGGCGTCACCCGCGAGCGCGAACCCAAGGATGTCCGCATCAGCGACGTCATGTCGCCGGACGCGGTATGGTGTCACGCCAATGAAGAGGTCAGCGACGCCATCCGGCTGATGGAAGGACGGCAGATTCGCCGTCTGCCGGTGCTCGACGCGCAGCAGAAACTGGTTGGCATGCTAAGCCTGGGCAACGTTTCGACCCATGTGCCGCATGAACTGGCCGGCGAGGCGATCGAAGCGATTTCGCGGCCTACGCCGCGGCCGCCGTCGGGCAGAACCGAAGCCGGCCGCACGGCTGCCTGAAAAATCGTTTAATTGCAAGCTTCCGCGGCAAGAGTGCCGAGCCTGGCGATGTTGCGCAGACGGACGCGATAGGGCGTATCCGCAAGGATCAAGCCGTCGCGTTTGAATTTCGTCAGGGTGCGGCACAATGTTTCGGGCGCCATGCCGAGGTAATCGGCGATATCGGCGCGCGACATCGGCATCTCCACCACCGCCATGTGTGTAGCGCCGCTTGCTGACGGGCGCTTGTGCTGCAACAGAAACCACGCCACTTTTCCCGCCGGACTCTTGCGGCTCAAGATGAACATCTTCTCCTGCGTCACCGTCAATTCCCGGCACGTCGCCTCCAGCAAGCGCTTGGCGAACGACGCGTTTCGCCCCAGCACGCGATCCAAGCTGCTGCGGGAAATCCGTCTCACTTGGCAAGGAGTTACCGCCTCGGCGGAATAGGGATAATCGGCATCCATGGCAAAGCCGACGATAGCGCCGGCGCGGAAGAAGCCCAGCACGCCGCGCCTTCCGCTTAAGAAAGTTTTATAAAGCTCGACTGTTCCCGTGCAAATTTCAAAGATGGCATCCGCCGAATCGCCTTCGAAAAAAAGCGTTTGCCTGCGGGGAATTTCACTCACGCCGGCACTGGGCAGTTGTTCGCCGATGCCGGTATTTTTTAAGGGGGGATGCGCGCGCGCTGCGCTGCCGGCGAATTTGGATTTAAGAATAATGCCGGATTGGGAAGCTTGTTCCATCATTGTTCTCCTAGGGGGGCGGAGAGAAGGCGAAGTTTTTTTGAAGTTAGGAAGTGCAGAATAGGGATTCTGCCAGACTATTGAATCCGGGTGATTACTGATTTCACGACAATTGGTGACAAATTGAAGCCTTTTGTGGCAAACTTGCCGCGCCAAGAAAAAACTATTGAGGGCCGGGGGATCCTCCATGGAGGTTCACCTATGGATACGGTTCTTGTTGTCGATGATAGCGCGGAAAGCCAGAAAAAGCTGCGGGACTATCTGTCGGAACACGGCTTTCACGTCTGCGCCGCAAGTTCCATCTTGAGCGCCAGGGCCTCGATCGAGGAGCATCGGCCCAGCATCATTATTCTCGATTTCATGTTGCATGGCGAGTATGGCATTGAATTCCTTAAATATGTTCGCCAGTCGCATCCTGATATCGGACTGATCGTGGTGAGCGATCGGGCGGATGTGGTGGATCGCATCATCGGCTTGGAGGTCGGCGCCGACGACTATATCGCCAAACCCTTTCATCTGCGCGAGGTGTTGGCGCGGGTGAAAAGCGTGTTGCGCCGATCCGGCGGCGCCGCCTTTCCGGACTCCCTGATACGCGGCGACATTTTCTGTTTCGAGGATTGGCGAATCGATACCGACCGACACAAAGTGATTTCCGACCACGGCGAGGAAGTCTCATTGACTTCCGGAGAATATAAGCTCCTAGAGGTATTCGTTCGCCACCCTCATCGGGTGTTAAGCCGGGACCATCTCTTGGAAATGATGGCATCGCGGCGCTGGGAGCCGTTTGATCGCAGCGTCGATACGCGGGTGCGCCGCTTGCGCGCCAAAATCGAGGAAGATCCGACGCAGCCGCGATTCATCCTCACCATTCGCGGCGAGGGCTACCTGTTTGCCGCCAATGTCAATCGTATTTCCAGATATGATTTCACCGTGGAAGCACGTTGACGCCGATCAATTCCGGCTGCTGCGTCAGAGTGTTATGATGTTCAACGGTTAGCGTGGCGGATGGGTGGTTCATGCCTAATCCCACACTGGAGAGAGGAGAAGCCGTCACCATCGGGCCCTTGAAGCTCGAAGGCTATTTCCATGCGCCGGCCGCTGCCCACGCCATCGTGGTTTTTGTCCATGGCTCCGGCAGCAGTCGTTTTAGCCCGCGCAATCAATACGTTGCCGATAGACTGGTCAAACGCGGTTTCGCCACCTTGCTGTTTGATCTGCTGACGGAGGAGGAAGCGCGGCTGCGCGCCAATGTGTTCGATATTCCGCTCCTGGCCGATCATTTGATCATGGCCAGCGAATGGCTGCGCCGCCAGCCGAAGCTGCAACATCTTGCCCTCGGCTACTTCGGGGCCAGCACCGGCGCAGCCGCGGCGCTCGTTGCGGCGGCTGATCCTTCCTGCGGCGTCAAAGCCATCGTCTCGCGCGGCGGCCGGCCCGATTTGGCGGGTGATGCGTTAGCCAAGGTGTTGGCGCCGACGCTCCTGATTGTCGGCGGCCATGACCTGGAAGTGTTGGAATTGAACGAGGACGCCTATTTGCATTTGGCGGGGCCCAAGCGTCTGGCGGTGGTGCCCGGCGCTACGCACCTCTTCGAGGAGCCGGGCACGCTTGATCAGGTGGTTGATCTCGCGGCGGCGTGGTTTGAACGCTATCTTGCTGAGAAGGATGAATAATCGATGTTTGTCGATCGCCGAGAAGCCGGCCGCAAGCTGGCCAAGCGCCTCGCTCGCTTGCGTGGAGAGCGGCCCTTGGTGCTGGCGTTGCCGCGCGGCGGCATCCCCGTCGGCTATGAGGTCGCCAAGGCGCTTGACGCTGAGCTTGATATTGTCATTGCCCGCAAGATCGGCACGCCAGGACAGCCGGAATTGGCGTTGGGCGCCATCGTCGATGGCGAGCATCCGGAAGTGGTGATCAACGAGGACGTGATGCGGGCGGTATCGCCATCTGCGGACTTTCTAGAGCGCGAAAAGCAATCGTTGCTGCGCGAGATTGCGCGGCGCGAAAAAGTCTACCGCGCTGGACGAAAGAAACCGGAGGTCGCCGGTCGGACGGTGATCGTGGTCGATGACGGCATCGCCACCGGGGCGACGGTGCGCGCAGCGTTGCATGCGCTGCGCCGCGCAGGACCGAAGCGCTTGGTGTTGGCGACGCCGGTGGCGCCGGCGGATACCGTCGCTCTTCTGGAACAGGACGCCGATGAGGTGATTTGCCTGGAAACGCCCGAGCCGTTCTACGCCATCAGTCTGCATTATGATGCTTTTCCCCAACTGGACGATGCCGAAGTGACGGAAATTCTTGCTCAAAGCTGGGCGGCGCGCGCTCAGAAGGCGGCAGCGTCCTCTTAAAGCCGCCGCAACACGTGAGGTAGTGAGGTCATGCAAGTTCCCGTTGAAATCGCCTATCAAGGCTTGGAACGGTCCGAGGCCTTAGATCAGCGTATCCGCGAGGAGGTCGACAAGCTCGAAACGTTTCATCCCCGCCTCACCTCTTGCCGGGTGGTGGTCACCGCGCCGCACCGCCGCCATCACCAGGGCAATCTTTATACGGTCCGCGTACATCTGGAAGCGCCGGGCGGCGTGGACCTCACCGTCAATCGCAACCCCAGCGCCAAACACGCGCACGAAGACCCGTATGTCGCGGTGCGCGACGCCTTTATGGCGGCGCGCCGCCGATTACAGGATCGGTCGCGCAAACAGCAAGGCAAAGTAAAGAGCCACGAGATCGCGCCGCACGGCAAAATCACCCGCCTTTTCAAGGAAGGAGGATACGGCTTCATCGCCGCCGCCGATGGCCGGGAGATTTATTTTCACCGCCACGCGGTGGCGGATGATGAATTTTCCAAACTATCGCCGGGCGATGAGGTGCGGTTTGAAGAAGTGGAGGGCGACAAGGGGCCGCAGGCAACCATCGTGCGCGCCGTCGGCAAGCACCATCTTGTGGAGTAAGGTCTACACCGCCGCCCGCGGCATGCTGCGCACGATGGACTTGAAGTTCGACCAATCAATGGCCGGCCACAGCTCGGTGCGGCCATGGCCGAAGGTGCGCACCAGGGTCACCACCTTCATCGCCGTTTCCGCATCCGGGGCATGGAAGATATCAAGATAATTGTAAGGGCCGAACAAGGCGTAATTGCCGATCCAGTCGATGTTGGGACATATTTCTTCAATCTTTTCCTCGACTTGTTTTTCAAGCAATTCCAGCGTTTTAGGATCGCTTTGGCGGTCAGCCGATAATTCCGTCGCCATGACATAAAGCGGCATGGGTCGTTCTCCGCTTGGGGGTTAAGCTTTACCTCTATATCGCCGCGAGAGGATACGCATTGACCGCCATCAGCTTCGCCGCTCTTCCTCAAGGCGCTGATCTTCAAACAAAATCTCAAATATTCGTGCGGCGTTGCCGGTAAGATTGTGGGTCAATCGTCGCCCCAGATCGCTGTTGCCGCTGTCCCACGCCAGCGCTTCTTCCAAATCTTCGATGGTGCCGCCGGTATCAAGAATGGCCAGGACGCGATGATCGGCGATATCGCCCGCCAGGCGGCGAATATCCGCTGCCGTCAGTTGCTTGGATGCCGGTTGCTTGCTCATCGTCAAGGCTCCCCTCTGCGCGCTGCGGATAACCCTGCAGCATACTTGCATCAGCGGCCTTGCGAATTGATCGCCGTCAGCCGCGAGTCGCGGCGAGACGACTGCCGTCTCCGTTGCGCGCTGCCTGTCGGCGGCGCTGCATTTTTGCCGTGTGATACGAAAATTCAGGAACTTACCGCGGTGCAGTATCGGATAAGAGATTTAGAATGCAGTTAGCGCTGGACATTTGTTCCGGATAAGACCACCTTGCACACCATATAAATGGTATATTGGAATATAATAAATACTATACATGGGGCGTCATGGTCAGATACCAGGCGCGGTTTGGGGGCTATTCACGTCACGTTAAACACGCTTTGAGATAATGTTCATCACGCGCACCTGGCGCAGGGCGACTGCGCACCGTCAGTTAGGAGACCAAACCGCCGTGCACGGCAAGACTGCCGCCGCGTCTGCTGCAAAGACGCCCCCGCAACGACTAACGGCGCTGCCGCGGCCGGAAGGATTAAAGCAGGCGCTGGTCGAGGCGCTGATCTGCGCCGTCGGCAAGGATCCCTCCAACGCCACCACCGAAGAATGGTTCCGTGCACTCGCGCATTATACCCGAGGCTTCATGGCCAAGCGCTGGCTCGACACCAAGCGGCTGCACCACGATCGCGACGTCAAGGCGGTCTATTATCTGTCGATGGAATTTTTGATTGGCCGTTCGCTGCAAAATAATCTTTACAGTCTGGGGCTTGAGGAGGACGTGCGCGAGGCGATGCGGCACCTGGGCGTCGATCTCGATCAGGTCTATGACGAAGAGTATGACGCCGCCCTGGGCAATGGCGGCCTGGGCCGTCTCGCCGCCTGCTTTCTCGACTCGCTGACCACTCAGGGCTTTCCCGCCTATGGCTACAGCATCCGCTATGACAACGGCATGTTCGTGCAAGGCATCGAGAATGGCTGGCAGGTTGAGCAACCGGAAGACTGGCTGCGCCACGGCAACCCGTGGGAATTTCCCCGTCCGGCGGTGAATTACTTCATCGGGTTTGGCGGCCGTACAGAACACGTCACCGACAATGATGGCCGACCGCGCACGCACTGGGTTCCCGACAAGGGGCTGTTGGCCACCGCCTATGATCTGGAAGTGCCGGGCTTCGGCCAAGATCTGATCAACACCATCCGCCTGTGGTCGGCCCGGCCGCTGCGGGAGATCAACCTGCAACACTTCAATAATGGCGATCTGGCCGGCGCGCTGCGCGACAAGTACGAGGCGGAAGCGTTGTCGCGCGTGCTTTATCCCGGCACCTCCACGGAGGTTGGTCGCAAGCTGCGGCTGCGCCAGGAGTATTTTTTCGTCAGCGCCTCGCTGCAGGATATTCTCGGCCGTTATCTGGAAAGCGGCGACGATTTAAGGGTGCTGCCTGATAAGGTGGCGATCCAGCTCAACGACACCCATCCCGCCATCGCCATTCCCGAATTGATGCGCCTGCTGATCGATCAACATGGGCTGGAATGGCCGGTCGCCTGGTCCATCACCACCGCAATCTTCGCCTATACCAACCACACGCTGCTGCCGGAGGCGCTGGAAGCCTGGCCGGTGGATTTCTTCGCCGAGCTGTTGCCGCGCCATCTGGAAATCATCTACCGCATCAACGAGGAATTCCTGGCCGATGTGGCGGCGCGCTTTCCCGGCGACGACGATCTGTTGCGTCGGGTGTCGATCATCGGCGAGGACGGCGTGCGCCATGTCCGCATGGGGCATCTGGCGTTCGTCGGCAGCCACAAGGTCAATGGCGTTTCGGCGTTGCACACCGACATCATGAAGGCCAGCACGTTCGCCGACTTCCATCGCCTCTATCCGTCGCGCATCATCAACAAAACCAACGGCATTTCCTCCCGGCGCTGGCTTAATCTCGCCAATCCGGCGCTCGCCGCGCTGATTACCTCGCGCATCGGCGAGGGCTGGCTCAGCGATCATAACGAGTTGAAAAACCTGATCGGCTTTGCCGATGACGCGGAGTTCCGCACGGCGTTTTGCGCCATCAAGCAGGCCAACAAGGATCGCCTTTCGGCCCGCATTGCCCGCGACCTCGGCGTGATCGTCAATCCCGCCGCCATGTTCGACGTCCAGGTCAAGCGCATCCACGAATATAAGCGCCAGCTTCTTAATGCCTTGCAGGTGATCGACCGTTACAACCGCATTCGCGCCGGCGATACGGTGGGGCTGACGCCGCGCACGGTGATTTTTGGCGGCAAGGCGGCGGCCGATTATCATATGGCCAAGCTGATCATCAAATTGATCAATGACATCGCCCAGGTGGTCAACCATGATCCCGTGGTCGATGGCCTGTTGAAGGTGCTGTTCATTCCCAACTATAGCGTCACCGCCGCCGAGCGTATCATCCCCGCCGCCGATCTGTCGGAGCAGATCTCCACCGCCGGGGCGGAAGCCTCGGGCACCGGCAACATGAAGCTGGCCTTAAACGGCGCGCTGACCATCGGCACCCGCGATGGCGCCAACATCGAAATTGGCGACGCCGTGGGCGAGGATAATATCTTCTTCTTCGGCCTCTCCGCCGAGGACGTCGCGGCGCGCCGCGCCGGCGGCTACGCGCCCCACACCATCCTTGAAACCGACGCCAGGCTGGCGGCGGTGCTGGCCATGATCCGCGGCGGCTTCTTTTCGCCCGACGACAAGGACCGCTACACCCATCTCGTCGACACCCTGCTGTCGAGCGATTATTTCATGGTGCTGGCGGATTTCGCCGCTTACGTCTCCTGCCAGGACAGGATTGACGCCGCCTATGGCGATCAGGCGTCCTGGACGCGCAAGGCCATCATCAACGTCGCCCGCATGGGCGGCTTTTCCTCCGACCGCACCATCCGCGGCTACGCCGAGGATATCTGGCAGGTGGCGCCGTGCTGTCTCATGCCGTCGCGGGGAGCGGACGCGGCGTAACCGCCGCCCGTTCCGCCGCCACCGCCGCCAGCACTTCTCGCACCCAGGCATCGCCAAACAGCGTATCTAGATCAACCGCCAGCCGTCGCCGCCAGTTGGCATGCTCGAACGCCGTGCCGGGCAGGTTGATCTGTTCTGTCTCGCCCGCCAGGTCATCAATCTGAACCATCATCAGCCACGCCGCGGCGCGGGCGACGAAGCAATGGAGCGCCAGCGCCAGCGCCGGCGATAGTTCCCGCCCATCAACATCATCCGGCAGGAGACCGGCCGATTGCAGCGCGGCGATCAGCGCCGTTTTATCCGCCATCCGCTGCGCCTCGGCCAGCGCGGATAGATGCTCGCTGGCGAAGAGATGCAAGGCGCGCTTGAGCGCCAAGTCTGCGCCCTGCCAATAGCCCTTCAGGGTCGGCAGGTCATGGGTGGAAAGGCACGCCATGGCGAGCGCAGGATATTCCTCCGGCCGTCGGAAGCGATGATCGGATTTCTCGAAATAAAGCACGCGGTAGGAAAGAATTTTCTTCTCCGCCAGGCGACGGCGGAAATCCGGCGTCACGGTGCCCAAATCCTCGCCGATGATGACGCAGCCCTGGCGCTGGCTTTCCAGGGCGACGATACGCAACAGGTCATCCGCCGGATAGCGCACATAAGCGCCATGATTGGCGCTCATCCCCGCCGGCACCCAGAACAGGCGCGCCAGTCCCATCACATGATCCAGCCGCAAGACGCGCACATAGCGCATGTTGGCGCGCATGAGGGCGATGAAGGAGGCGTAAGCGTCGTCATAAAGCGCTTGCGGCCGGGGGGAGACGACGCCCCAGGTCTGGCCCTTGGGGTTGAAGTCGTCCGCCGGCGCGCCCAGTTCGACGGCGGCGGTGTAAAGCTCGCGTCCCAGCCAGGCGTCCGCGCCGTGAGCCGAGACGCTGAGCGCCAGATCGCCGTAAAGCCCCAGCGGCAACCGTTGGTTGGCGCGCGCCGCCGCCGCCATCATCTGTTGGTGGCACCGCCATTGCAGATAGATATGAAAATCAAGGCGCTGGCGATGACGGACGCAAAACTCGGCGACGGCGGCGCTGGCGCAGTCCCGGTAGTCGCCGGGCCAGGTTGTCCACAGATGGCTGCCGAAGTGTTCGCTCAACGCCTCGAACGCGGCAAAGCCCTGCAACGCCGCGCCGCGCTCGCGGCAAAAGCGCTCGAAATCGGCGGTGGGGCGGAAGTGTGCAAAATCGCGCTCGAAATAGCTGCGCTTGGCGCGCGCCACCGCTGCGTAATCGATGTGCGCCGCGTGCGGGGGCGCTGGCGCGCCGACGTCAAGATAAAGCGGGTTGAGAAACAGCCGGCTGCTGGGGGCGTAGGGGCTGGCGTCCTCGGGACTGCCAAGAAAAAGGGCATGGAGCGGATTGAGCCCCACCGTCGCCGCGCCGGCCGCGGCGGCCTGCTCGATCAGTTGCGTCAGGTCGGTAAAATCGCCGATCCCGGCGTCATGCGCGCCGCGCACAGCATAAAGGTGCGCTGCGATTCCCCATCGGCGCGCGCCTGCTTCTGCCTCGGCTGGCAGATAACAGGCGGCCGGTGCGATGATGAGTGGCAGCGGCGTCGTCTGCGGCAGATCAAGTTGCAGCGTATGATAACCCAAGGGCAGATCGGCACGCAGGTCAAGGCGGTAGCGCGCTACTCCCATTTCATCATGCCGCGCCTCGGTGACCAACGTAGCGCCGTCAAGAACGCCCGTTATCGTCTCGCCGTTTTCCAGGGCGATAGACCATGATATATTTTTTATGTCAAAGTGCGCCGGCAGATGGCAGGTGAGAGGGATCGGCTGCTGTTCCTCGCCAACGATCACCGGCGGTAAAGCTCGCCGCCAGGGCCGTGTTTCCAGATCAACAATGCTGTGCTCCACCGCCGCCGCGTCAGCAGCGTCGATCGCCATGGCGGCCAGCAAAGCGCGCGCCGTCTCAGGGCTCAAATCATGCCACGCGCCGGCGATATCCCAATACCCAGGTTCGATGCCGGCGAGAGTTGCCAGATGCATGAGCCGTGCGTCGCTAGACATCGCCTCTCCGCTCATCCGGTCGTGAGGAGAACGAGCGAGCGGGCAGCCAGCGATATGTCGTCCGCCGCTGTAAAGCTTGCGCCATCGTCCTCCTTAGGCGTCGGCGCCGCCGTATCGATGGCCAATGTCCAGCTTGCGCCGAATGCTTCTGGCGGCAGGCGAAAGAGAATGGTCTCGGCGGCGCCATTGAACAGGATCAGGAGATGTTCGCCCCCTTGTTGCTGTTGTTCGGCATCGACGGGGAAGCCGAGATGGCAGCCGAAGCTTTGCAGTCCGGCGTTGCGCCAATCGGCGGCGGTCATTTCCAGGCCGCCGGGCGTCAGCCAGGTGATATCCTTGACAATCTCATCGCTGATGGGCCGGCCGTGGAAAAACTGCTCGCGGCGCAACGCGGGGTGGCGAGCGCGCAAGTACATGAGCTTGCGCACGAAGACAAACAAGGCATGGCCGTCAGGGCTCTCCAGGTTCGTCCAGTCGAGCCAGCTTAATTCATTGTCCTGGCAATAGGCATTGTTGTTGCCAAGCTGGGTGCGGCCGAATTCGTCGCCAGCGGTAAGCATGGGTACGCCTTGCGAAAACAGAAGCGTCGCCAGAAAATTGCGTTTCTGCTGGGCGCGCATGTTGCTGATGGCGGGGTCAGAGCTCGGCCCTTCCGTGCCAATGTTCCAGCTATAATTGGCGTCGCTGCCGTCGGCATTGTTCTCGCCGTTGGCGGCATTGTGCTTTTGATTGTAGCTGACCAGATCCTGCAAGGTGAAGCCGTCGTGGGAAGTAATGAAATTCACGCTTGCCCATGGCCGCCGGCCGCGGTGGTGAAAGAAATCACTGGAGCCGGTAAGACGAAAGGCAAGATCGGCCACCATGCCAAAATCGCCGCGCCAGAAGCGGCGCACCGTATCGCGATAGCGGTCGTTCCACTCCGACCAGCCCGGCGGGAAGCGCCCCAGTTGATAGCCGTCAACGCCCAGATCCCACGGCTCGGCGATCAGCTTGACATCGCGCAAGATCGGATCCTGACGCACGGCTTTCAAAAATGTCGCCTCGGGCGTGAAGTGATGATGTTCACGCGCCAGCGTCACGGCAAGATCGAAGCGAAAGCCGTCAACATGATACTCCGTCACCCAGTAACGCAGCGCCGACATTACTAACTCCAGAACCTGGGGATGCTCCAACCGCAAGGTGTTGCCGCAGCCGGCGTCGTTGACATAATGGCTGCGTACCGCGCCCAGACGATAATAGCTGGCGTTGTCGATGCCGCGAAACGACAGCGTGGGGCCATGGCTGTCGCCTTCGCCGGTGTGATTGAACACCACATCCAAGATGACCTCGATGCCGGCGGCGTGCAGCGCGCGCACCGCCGCCTTGAACTCGCTGGGATCGCCCTGGGCAAGATAGCGCGGCTCGATGGCGCCATAAGCGAGAGTGCTATAGCCCCAGTAATTGACCATGCCGCGCTTGGCCAAATGCGGTTCCTGGGCGATGGCCTGGATCGGCAACAGCTCCACGGCGGTGATGCCCAAGCGTTGCAGATAGTGGATGACTGTGGGCGTTGCCAGCGCCCCCAGCGTTCCTTGAATATGAGGAGGTATTTCCGGGTGCCGTTTGGTAAAGCCGCGAGCATGCATTTCATAGATGATGGTCTCGCTCCACGGCGTGCGGGGCGGCGTATCGCCTTGCCAATCGAACGCGGCGGCGACTACCCGCGCCTTTGGAACCACATCGGCGTCATCGCGCAAATCCGGGGTGTGGTCATTATCGCCATGGCCGAACTGCCGGGGGTCGAAGGCGTGGGGCGCGTGCAATGCCCGGGCGTAAGGGTCGATCAGCAATTTGTGGGGATTGCAGCGATGGCCGGCCAGGGGATCGTAGGGGCCATAGACGCGATAGCCGTAGAGTAGGCCCGGCGCGGCGTCCGGCAGATAGCCATGCCATATTTCATCGGTGTATTCGGGCAAGACGTGGCGGGCGATCTCATGCCGGCCACTGTTATCAAACAGGCACAGCTCCACTTTCTCGGCGACGGCGGAAAAGAGCGCAAAATTGACGCCGCCTTGATCCGCCGTGGCGCCCAGCGGTGACGGTCTGCCGGGGAGGATAACTGCGGTCGGCGGGCGCATCGCTGTCAGCCTTCAGGCGGGCTGCAACAGCACGGTGGCGAGCGGCGGCAGGGTCAAGGACAGACTTTGGGCATAGCCGTGGGCCGGCGTCGGCTCGGCGAGGACGCCGCCGCCGTTGCCGACATCGCTGCCGCCGTAGAAGCGCGAATCGGTATTCAGGATTTCCCGGTAATAGCCGTCGCGCGGCACGCCGATGCGATAGGCCTGCCGCACCACTGGTGTGAAATTGCAGACCGCCACGACCACATCGGCTGGATGCTTGCCCCGACGCAAGAACGAGATCACGCTGTTGTCGTGATCGTGACAATCGATCCATTGAAAGCCGGCGGCCTCGCAGTCGAGCGCATGGAGCGCCGGCAGGCTGCGGTAGAGACGGTTCAAATCGCGCACCAACGCTTGCACCCCGCCATGATCGGGCTCGCCAAGCAGATGCCAATCGAGGCCAACGTCGTGGTTCCATTCCCGTTCTTGCGCCAATTCGTTGCCCATGAAGAGGAGCTTCTTGCCCGGGTGGGCATAGAAAAAACCTAAGTACGCCCGCAGGTTGGCGAACTTCTGCCAACGATCGCCCGGCATCTTGCCAAGGAGCGAGCGCTTGTGGTGCACCACCTCGTCGTGGGACAAGGGCAGGATGAAGTTTTCATGAAAGGCGTAAAGCAGGCCGAAGGTCAGCTCGTCATGATGATACTTGCGGTGGGCGGGGTCGCGGGAAATGTAGCGCAGGGTATCGTTCATCCACCCCATGTTCCACTTGTAGCCAAAGCCCAGCCCGCCGCACCAAGTGGGCCGCGACACCATGGGCCAGGCGGTGGATTCCTCGGCGATGGTCATCGCGCCGCCGGCTTTTTCATAAACCCGCTCATTCAGACGGCGCAGAAAATCAATGGCCTCCAGATTTTCCCGCCCGCCGTGGGCATTGGGCAGCCAGTGGCCGGCCGGCCGCGCGTAATCGCGATAAAGCATGGAGGCCACGGCATCGACCCGCAACCCGTCGATGCCGTATTCCTCGATCCAAAACAAGGCATTGGCGAGTAGGTAGTTGGCCACCTCGCGACGGCCGTGATTGTAGATCAAGGTGTCCCATTCGGGATGCCGACCTAGGCGCGGGTCGGCATGCTCGTAGAGATGAGTGCCATCGAAACGGGCGAGGCCATGGCCATCGCCGGGAAAATGCCCCGCCACCCAATCCATGATCACGCCCAGGCCATGGGAGTGGCAGCGTTTGACGAAGGCGCGGAAGCGATCGGGCGCGCCGAAGCGGCGGGTGGGGGCATAAAGCGCCGTCGGCTGATAGCCCCAGGAGCCGTCGAAGGGATACTCGCTGACCGGCAACAGCTCGATGTGGGTGAAGCCCATGTCGGCGACATAGGGGATCAATTGGTCGGCCAACTCATCATAGCTCAGATAGCCGCCGTCCGCCTGGCGTCGCCAGGAGCCCAGATGAACCTCGTAGATGGCGATGGGGGCATGGCGGTCCTGAAGCTGTTGCCGGCGGCTGATCCACGCCGCGTCCAGCGCCGGCTCGTCAAACAGTCCCTTGACGACGGAAGCGGAGCGCGGCGGCGCTTCGGTCGCCATGGCGTAGGGATCGCTTTTTAAAAGCGTCTCGCCGCTGGCGGTTTCCACTTCAAACTTGTAAAGCGCCCCCGCCTCCAGGCCGGCAATGAACAGCTCCCAAACGCCGATATCGCGGTGCAGCCGCATGCCATGGCGATGGCCGTTCCAGCCGTTGAAATCGCCGACCACGCTGACCCGGCGCGCGTTGGGCGCCCACACGGCAAAGCCGACGCCCTCTCGACCGTGGTGCGTCATGGGGTGCGCGCCCAGCTTGGCGAAGGCGTGCAGGTGACTGCCTTCGGCCAGCAGGTGGCGGTCGATGTCGCCAAGAATAGGCTGCTTCGGCGGCGCTTTGCTTGTGCTGTCCGCGTGCGGCATATGCCAAATGTCGATGCTGTCGGTCATCTGCCCCTGGTGCTGAGTGCCTTCAAGATAGCCACAAATGGCGACGGCTCTATTGACGGCCGTCAATGAAGGGAGCGAGGGTGGCACCTAGCATGCCTTGAGGCCGCAAGGCCGATTCCCCCAGAGCCTTACAAAAAGAAGGGCCCACCCCGAGCATGCGTGTTTTATTTGTTTCCTCGGAAGTTCATCCGCTTGCCAAAACCGGCGGTCTTGCCGATGTCAGCGAGGCCTTGCCCAAGGCGCTGCGCGCCCATGACGTCGATGTGCGGCTGTTGATGCCCGCCTACCCGCAGGCCAAAGACCGGCTCATGGCGCAAGGCGCGCCGATCGCCTTAAAAAACGTCCTGGGATTTGATGATGTCGCGCTCATTCCTGGATTGCTTCCAGGCTCCGAGCTGCCGATCTGGCTGATTGATTGCCCGCTGCTATACGATCGGCCAGGCCGGCTCTATTGCGATCCCGATGGTCAGGAGTGGCATGACAATGCCTTGCGGTATGCGCTGTTGTCTCATGTCGTGGCGCGGCTGGCGCGCGGTCTAACGCCGCTCGCCTGGCGGCCCGATATCGTGCATGCCAATGACTGGCACACCGGCATCATCCCGGCGCTCTTGGACGCCGATACTGCGCCGCGTCCGGCGGTGGTTTTCACCATCCACAACATGGCGTACCAGGGAAATTTTCCGGCCGCTTGTCTTGATTTCATTGGGCTTTCATCGCGCCTCTATCATCCGGACGGAGTAGAGTTTCATAACCGGGTGTCATTCCTCAAAGCCGGCGTGCGCTATGCCGACCGCATCACTACGGTTAGTCCGACCTATGCGTCGGAAATCCTTAGTCCCGACTTCGGCCATGGTCTGGAAGGCGTCGCCCGCCAGCGTCAGAACGATCTCGTTGGTATTCTGAACGGCGCCGACTATGGCTTATGGGATCCGGTCAACGATCGCCACTTGATTGAGCGCTATGATCGCCATTACATCTCGGGCAAGAAAATCTGCAAGGCGGCGCTGTTGACGGAATTGGGCTTGCCGGCGATGGGGAACGCGCCGCTCATCGCCTTCAACAGTCGGCTGGTGGAACAGAAAATGGCCGACGTGGTGCTGGAGGCGGTCCCCGCCATGGTGGCCGCCGGCGGCCAATTCGCCCTTCTCGGCGAAGGCGATCGGCGTTTCGAGAGCGCCTTTGCCGACTTGGCCCGGCGCTATCCCGAGAGCATATCGGTGCGCATCGGGTATGACGAACCGGCGGCGCACCGCCTGCTGGCCGGCGCTGATATTTTGTTGGCGCCGGCGCGCTTCGAGCCCTGCGGCCTGACCCAGCTTTACGCCATGCGCTACGGCACGGTGCCCATCGTGCGGCGCACCGGCGGGCTTGCCGACACCGTGGTCGACGCCACGCCCGAAACGTTGCATGCCGGCGCCGCTACCGGCCTCTCCTTCCATGATATCAGCGCGGCGGCGCTTGGCGAGGCGGCGCGCCGCGCCATCGAACTGTTCGGCCAGCCGCTGTTGTGGCGGCGGCTGCAGGTGGCGGGCATGCAAGCCGATTTCTCCTGGGAACGCTCGGCGCGCCGCTATCTTGATCTGTATCGATCGCTACGGCCGGAATCGCAGCTTCGTCGTGTTGCGCGCGGTCGTACGCCTGATGATGACGACAGCTACGGCGGGCGTGTCGTCAATAGCCGATAACGCCGGTGAAATCGGGGGTGGGGGCTGTCATTGGATTACTACCAAGTGAGGATGAGACATCGATGATCATCAACAAAATAACAGAAGAAGAGGTCAGGCTGCGCAGCTATTTCATCTGGGAACGCGAAGGACGGCCGATGGGACGCTCCTGGGAGCACTGGTTTCGCGCCAAGGAAGAACTCAGCGCCGAGCGTCCGGCGCCGATCGTTAAACCGGTTGTGCCGCCGCGCGTCGAGATGGAGGCCAAGGCCGCTGCTGCGCCGCCGCCCGCATCCCCTAACAAAAAGCCGCGCCGGCGCAAGGTATGATCTTGCGCCACCAGACAGCCTCCGGGTAGCGCGCGGCTGTAAACAGGAGCGGAACGCATGGCTTTGTTTCAGCCCAGGAAGCTTCCGCCGGACCTTGATATTCTCAACGACTTGGCGCTGGACCTTTTTTCCACCTGGAGTCACAGCGGCGATACCTTATGGGAAATGCTCGACGCCGAGCTGTGGGAGCGTACGCGCAACCCCTGGACTATCTTGCAGAACGTTTCCAATGACCGCTTAGAATTCCTTGCCGCCGACCGGCATTTTAGGGGCGAACTCGATCGTCTGATCGAGGAGCGCCGCACCCATATGAAGGAACCCGGCTGGTTCCGCAGCGCCCATGGCGGCGATGTCTTAAAGCAGGTGGCTTATTTTAGCATGGAATTCGGTTTGAGCGAAGCCTTGCCGCTTTATGCCGGGGGGCTTGGCGTGCTGGCCGGCGATTACTTGAAGACGGCGAGCGATCTTGACGTGCCGGTGGTTGGCGTCGGGCTGCTTTATCAGGAAGGTTACTTTCGCCAGTTCTTGAATCCCTTAGGCGAGCAGGAAGAGGCTTATCCCTATAACGAGCCGCCCAGCATGCCCCTTCAGCCGGTGTTGACCAGACAAGGGGCATGGATGCGCGTAGTCATCAACCTGCCGGGCCGACCGCTGTCGCTGCGCATCTGGCGCGCCACGGTGGGGCGGGTGTCGCTGATCCTTCTCGATAGCAACGACTTGCGCAATTCGCCGGTGGATCGCGGCATCACCGCCAAGCTTTACGGCGGCGGCCAGGAAATGCGTTTCTTGCAGGAAATCGCCCTTGGCATCGGCGGCTGGCGGGCGCTGGAGGCGATGGCGCTTGACATCGATATTTGCCACATCAATGAAGGCCACGCGGCGTTTGCCATCTTGGAGCGCGTTCGCGCCGCGCGGCAGACGCATAATTTATCGTTCGCCGAGGCGATGTGGGCGACCCGCGCCGGCAACGTGTTTACCACCCATACGCCGGTGCCCGCCGGATTTGATCAATTCAATCCGGCGATGATCGCCCGCCATCTGCCCTACATGGACGGCTATTTGGACGCGCTGGGGGTTTCCCTCGATCAGCTTTTGGGTCTTGGCCGCGCTAATCCCCGCGACGCCAGCGAGCCGTTCAACATGGCCTATCTCGCCATGCGCGGCTCGGGCACCATCAATGCCGTCAGCAAACTGCATGCCGAGGAAAGCCGTCGCTTGTTTCATCAGCTCTTTCCGCGCTGGCCGGAAAGCGAGATCCCGATCATCCCGATCACCAACGGCGCGCATATGCCGACCTGGGATTCGCGCTGGTCGGATGACCTGTGGACCAAGGCCTGCGGCAAGGGACGCTGGCGCGGCACGTTGGAGCAGATGGAATGCGACATCGGCTGCGCCAGCGACGAGGATATCTGGACTTGCCGCATGATGCAGCGCAGCGCGCTCATCAATTTTGCCCGTCAGAGAGTCGCCCGCCAGCTCGGCCAGCGGGGGCTGAGCCACCGTGATATCGAGGACGCCTGTCAGGCGCTCGATCCCAATGCGCTGACCATCGGCTTTGGGCGGCGGTTCACTGCCTATAAGCGAGCGGACCTGTTGCTGCGCGATCCCATACGTTTAAAACGGCTGCTGCAAAATCCCACCCGGCCGGTGCAGATTATCGTTGCCGGCAAGGCGCACCCCGCGGATGCGGCGGGCAAGGCCATGATCCGCGCCTGGTACGAGTTCGTGCGCCAGCCGGACATACGGCGTCACGCCATTTTTCTGGAGGATTATGACCTCAGCGTCGCTTTGGAACTGGTGCAGGGCATCGATGTCTGGGTCAATACGCCGCGCCGGCCGCTGGAAGCGTGCGGCACCAGCGGCATGAAGGTTCTGGTCAACGGCGGGTTGCATTTTTCTTCGCTGGACGGCTGGTGGGCGGAAGCTTATGACCCTGAGATCGGGTGGGTCATCGGCGATGACAGGGACAATCGCAATGGCGCCTACGACAAGGAGCATGTCGAACAGCTTTATCGCATTCTCGAACAGGAAATTGTTCCCGAATTCTATGACCGCGACAGCTATGGCATGCCGCGCAAATGGCTGGAGCGGGTGCGCAAAAGCATGATGTCGCTGGCGCCGCATTTCAGCAGCAATCGCATGCTGCGGGAATATGTCGAGCGCTTGTATCTGGACGCCGCCGGTCGCTATCGCAATCGCCTTGCCGATAACGCCCGTCTGGCGCGGGAGCTGCCGCAGTGGGAGACCAGCTTACGTGGTCATTGGCATGAAATTCACTTCAGGAATTTTCAGGCCAGCGCCATCGACAAGGGCTGGCGCTTCGAAGTGCATGCTTTTCTCGGCGCAATCAAGCCCAATGAAGTAATCGTGGAGATCTTTGCTGCTCATCAGCCGCCTCATCCTCTGATGCGGCGCGAGATGGATAAATTCAAGGAAATACCCGGCGCGGTGCATGGCTATGTTTATTGCGCAGATATCATCACCGATCGTCCTGCCGAACACTTCACGCCGCGGGTTCTGCCTCATCATGACAATCTTTACCTGCCGGCAGAACTGCCGCTTATCGCCTGGCAGCGATAGGAGCAAGGATCATGCTGACAATATCGCCCGAGAAAATTTGCTTTATTCTGATCAAGGCGCGGGAATTTGACGCCAAGGTGGAGCCGATGGAGGAAATTCCGGGATCGAATCCTTCCGATGATCGGGACATTGAAATTCTTGAGGACTTTAAGGACGATCCTACTGCCGAGGAGCTCTCGTCCGCCATTGAGTCCTTGAACATCGACGAGCAGCTCGATCTTCTCGCCCTGGTGCTGATCGGCCGCGGCGATTATGCGGCGGAAGAATGGCAGGAAGCGCGGCGGGAAGCGCGGGTCATGCGCACGGATAATATTGCCGACTATCTCATGGGCACGCCCAATCTTGGCGACCTGTTGGAAGAGGGCATGAGCGCATTCAATCTTTCTTGCGATGACGTCAACCTGGCGCACCTGTGAATAAAAAAAGAAACATAGCCGTCAACAATGCCGAAATCGCTGCGATCTTTGAGAAGATCGCCGACATTCTTGAATTCGAGAACGCCAATGTCTTTCGCATCCGCGCCTACCGCAACGCCGCCCGTATCGTGAACAATCTGCCCTGGCAGGTATCCGCCGTGCTGTCGAAAGGCGAGAGCTTGCCGCATCTGCGGGGCATCGGCGCCGATCTGGCCGGCAAGATCGCGGAAATCGTCGCCACCGGCCACTCCTCCATGCTCGACCGCCTAAGCCGGGAAGCGCCGGCCGGGCTGGTGGAGCTCCTAGCCTTACCGGGGCTGGGTCCAAAGCGCGCCAAGACGCTTTATGATGAACTGCATGTCACATCTTTGAAGAATTTGCAGGAGATGGCGGAGAAAGGCCGCATCCGCGCCTTGCCGGGCTTTGGCGCGCGCACGGAAACCCGCATCCTCGACGCCCTCAAGCAGCATCGCAAGACCGCCGATCGTCATCTTATTTCCACTGCCGAGCGGGAGGCGAACGCGCTCGCCGCCCATCTGCGCCAGCTTGCAGCAGTAAAAGACGTCGCCGTCGCCGGCAGCCTGCGCCGGGCGCGCGAGACCATCGGCGATATCGATATCCTGGCGACGGCGGCGAAGGGCAGCGATGTCATTCAGCATTTCGTATCTTACGCGCAAACCCAGGAGGTGCAGGCGCAAGGCCCCACGCGGGCGACGATCGTGCTGCGTTCGGGTCTCCAGGTCGATCTGCGGGTGGTGCCGGAGGAAAGCTACGGTGCGGCGCTGACCTATTTCACCGGCAGCAAGGCGCACAACATCGCGCTGCGCCGGCTGGCCCGCGAGCGGGGATTGAAGATCAACGAATACGGCGTGTTCAAAGGCAAGAAGCGGATCGCCGGCGATACGGAGAAATCGGTTTACGCCACGCTCGGCCTGCCGTGGATTCCGCCCGAGCTGCGGGAGGATCGCGGCGAGATCGAGGCGGCGCGTGGGAAGCGGCTGCCCCAATTGATCGAGTTTGGCGACCTGTGGGGCGATCTGCATGTTCACACCACAGCCTCCGACGGCCGCAACAGCCTCAGTGAGATGGCGGCGGCCGCCGCCGCTCATGGGCTTGAGTACATCGCCATCACCGAACACAGCCAGCATCTGCGCATATCCCGTGGGCTGACTAGGGAGGAGCTGTTGGCGGAGATGGACAAGATCGACCGTCTGCGCGGGCGCAAGCCCGGCGTCGTCATCCTCAAGGGCATTGAGGTGGATATCTTGGAAGATGGCGCGCTTGATTTCGACGATAGCGTGCTCAGCCGCCTTGATCTGGTGATCGGTGCCGTGCACAGCCATTTTGCGCTGTCCCGGGAAAAGCAGACCGAGCGTTTGATGCGGGCCATGGATCATTCCTATTTTACCATTCTCGCCCATCCCAACGGCCGGCTGTTTCCGGCCCGTCCGTCCTATGAGGTCGATATGGAGCGTGTCATTCGTCACGCCAAGGCCCGCGGCTGTTTTCTGGAGCTCAATGCCCAACCGGAGCGGCTCGATCTTCTCGACGTGCAGTGCATGCTGGCCAAGGAGGAAGGGGTGCTGATCGCCATCACCAGCGATGGTCATAGCGTTTTCGACTACGATTTCCTGCGCTATGGCGTCGCCCAGGCGCGGCGCGGCTGGCTGGAAAAGAGCGATGTCTTAAACACCCGTCCCTATAAGGCCCTAAAGCCGCTCCTGGCGGCGACCATGGGGTAGGAAAGGCGGCGGCCTTGCCATTGACGCGCGTCAATGTGCCAGAATCATTCCTCGCCTATTGAAAAAGAAGACCAATTTTGGGTGGGGGTGTCGTCATGCCGCAAGCCAGTCTGACCTTGTTTGCGCTCAACGCCAGCCGCGCGTTCGGCGAGCGTGTCGCAAAAGCGTTGGAATGTCCGCTCTACCCGCACGAAGAGCGCGAATTCAGCGATGGCGAGCACAAAGCCCGGCCGCTCGATAGCGTGCGCGGCCATGATGTTTACGTCATCCAATCGCTATATGGCGAGCCGACGGCCAGCGTCAACGACAAGCTTTGCCGGCTGCTGTTCTTCATCGGCGCGCTTCATGACGCCGGCGCGGCGCGGGTGACGGCGATCGTTCCCTATCTCTGCTACGCTCGCAAGGATCAAAAATCGAAACCGCGCGACCCGGTTACGACGCGCTATGTCGCCGGCCTTTTTGAAGCGGTCGGCGTCGATCGCGTGGTGGTGATCGACGTCCACAACCGCGCCGCCTTCCAGAATGCCTTTCGTTGCGGTGCCGAGCTTCTCCATGCCGAGCCGCTATTCGTCGATTATTTCGCCGACCGCCTGCGCCACCGCGATCTCGTCATCGTCTCCCCCGATATTGGCGGCGTCAAGGCTGCGGCCTCCTTCGCCGAAACGATGAGAAAACGGACGGAGCGACGGATCGGCATCGCGATGATGGAAAAATACCGCAGCGAAGGTATCGTCAGCGGCGCCACGCTGGCCGGCGAGGTGCGCGGTAGCACGGCCATCATTGTCGATGACATCATCAGCACCGGCGCCACCATCCTGCGCGCCGCGTCGGCATGCCGGGAGGCGGGGGCCGAGGAAATCTATGCCGCCGCCACCCATGGCCTGTTTGCGCCAGGATCGGAGAAGCTGTTTGACGATGGCCTCATCTCCGGCGTCGTCGTCAGCGATACCGTGCCGCCGTTCCGCTTGGAGCCGGGCCTGATCAAGGGCACGCTTGATATCGTTTCCACCGCGCCGATGATTGCCGAGGTCATCGGCCGCCTTCATGGCGCCGCCAGTCTGTAACTCTCCGCCAGGCGCAGATACGCTTTGGCCTGCCGCGGCCATTTTTCCGGCAGGCGCACGTGTTCATCCTTCAAGTGGCAAATGGCGATCTTGGCGCGCAGGAAGGCGCGAAATGACTTATAGAAGACGATGAGCGATGACGGCGGCCGATCGCCGGTGATCGCTCCATAGATGTCAAACGCCGCTGCCCCGACTTCCGGCGCGTCCAACAGATCGCATTCCATGGCGAGAAAGGACAGCTCTTCCGCCGGGTCCAACAGCCGGAAGGCGCGGTTGAACTCCAGACAATCGATGATCACCGGATCAGGCAACAGGAAAATATGCTCCGGCCGCAGGTCGCCATGCGCCTCGATGATCCGCCGCTCTTTGAACATCAGGGCATGTTCGTGGAGAAAATTCATTAGGAACGTTGCCAGGCGCTTGACCTGCCGCGCCCGGCCGACGGCGGGGACCAGAAGATCATCCATGGCGGCGCGAATGTCATCCTGATAGTGGCGGCCACGGCTCGCTGCGGCCACGGCAACCGCCGGGGCATCGCGGTAGAAGATGCTAAGCTTGGTCAATACCCGGCGCATATCCTCCGCTTTTAAGGCGTGATCGGCGATCAGCAGGTCCATACGGTAAGCGTCGGGCAGGCGGCGCATCTTGACCAGCCAGTCAACGACCTCGCCCGCGCCCCCAAGCTGCAAGCGGCCTTCTTGGCTCATGGTCAGCGCCGCCACACCGAGATAGACATCGCCCGCCAACCGCCGGTTGAGCATGACCTCCAAGTCACAATCCTGCCGCCGCGCCGCCAGCGTTGAGAAATCAAGAAAATCGTAGCGCACCGGCTTTTTCAGCTTATAGGCGTGGCGATCGGTAAGAAACACCCAGGACATGTGGGTTTCCAGCGCCGTCACCGCACTCGTCCCTTCGGCATAGCTGTCGGCACGACTGAGGTGGGCGACTTTTGCCGCCAAGGAGGCCGGCGGTGGTGCGCGGAGCGCTTGCGGCGCTTGATCGAGAATGGCCATGGCTCAAGGAATCCCCGCGCGCGGCCTGATGCATTGACCTGGGTCAACGGCAGCGCCTGGGCTTGAGAGTAAACTTGCTGTAAAATTAAATAGGATGGATCGTCTGCCCGATCCCTTGGGTCAGGCAGGGTTATTGTCATGGAGGTCGCCATGGATATCACGTTGAGCGTCATCAAAGCCGATATCGGCTCCATCGGCGGCCATATCGCGCCGTCGCCCCACGTTCTCGACACGGTCTGCCAGACGGTGCGCGAGAAAGGCGGCAAGCTTCTGATCGATCATTATATCAGCAGCACCGGCGATGATATCGCCATTCTCATGACCCACCGCCGCGGGGTCAACCATCGCGATATTCACAAATTGGCCTGGGATGCCTTCATGGCCGGCACCCAGATGGCGAAATCCCAGGGGCTCTACGGCGCCGGGCAGGATCTGTTGAAGGATTCGTTTTCCGGCAACGTGCGCGGCATGGGGCCGGCGGTGGTGGAAATGACCTTCACCGAGCGCGCCGCCGAACCGTTCCTCTTTTTCGCCGCCGACAAGACCGATCCCGGCGCCTTCAATCTACCGCTATACATGGCCTTTGCCGATGTCATGAACACACCCGGCCTCATCTTGTCGTCGGAGATCTCCCGCGGCTACAAATTCGTCATCATGGATGTCGCGCACACCGAAGGCGATCGGGTGATCGAGTTGAGCACGCCGGAGGACATCTACAGCATCGCCACGCTGCTGCGCGATCCGGAACGCTATGTGGTGGAATCCATCTGGTCGCGCGCCACCGGTGAACAGGCGGCGGCGGTGGCGACCTCGCGGCTCCATAACATCGCCGGCAAATACACCGGCAAGGACGATCCGGTGATGCTGGTGCGCGCGCAGATGAAATTTCCCGCCACCGGCGAAATTCTCGCTCCCTTCCAGATCGGCCACTTCGTGGGCGGCGGCATGCGCGGCTCGCATAACATGCCGCTGATGCCGGTGCAGCTTGGCGGCAAGATCAGCTATTTCGATGGCCCGCCGGTGGTGACCTGCGCCGCCTTCTCCATGCGCGAGGGCAAGCTCGTCGGACCGGAGGACGCGTTTGCCCATCCGTTCTGGGATGAGGTCAGGACGCGGGTGGCGGCCAAGGCCATCGACATGCGCCGCCAAGGATTCGTCGGCGCGGCGATGCTGCCCATGGCGGAACTGGAATATACCGGCGTGGTGGAGCATTTGGCGGCGCTTGAAAGCCGCTTTTATGTGCGCGCCGAGAAAAAGGCTACCGCCTCGGCGGCGGAATGATCGTCGATGTCGCGTGCGAACCTGATGGTGATGGGGGACGGCCGACGGGTTTTTCCTTGGGCGGGCGGACGATCCGCGTGGTGGAGATAATCGATCGATGGCCAAGCGGGCGGCATGATTACGTCAAGCTGCGCGGTAATGATGGCCATATGTATATATTGCGCTATGATGCCGCCATCGGACATTGGGAATTGTGGATGTTCGAGAAGGGTAGATAGATAGGGGGACCTTGCTCATGACATTTTCCTTGCGCACGAACGCCTTTTCCGCCGGCGGCGGCATCCCGAAGAAATATACCTACGAAGGAGAAAACCTGTCGCCGCCCTTGACCTGGTCGGGAGCGCCGGTCGGCGTCAAAAGCTTTGCGCTGATATGCAGCGATCCCGACGCCCCTCATGGCGTGTTCCAGCACTGGGCGATCTATGACATTCCGGCGCAGCGGACCGGTCTGGAGGAAGGCTTCAAGCCGACGCCGCCGATCAAGCTGGGGCTCAATGATTTCGGCAGCATTCCAGGCTACAGCAACGTCGGCTACGGCGGTCCCTTGCCGCCGCGCGGGCATGGGCCGCACCGCTATTACTTCCGGCTTTACGCTCTGTCGACCGCCGCCTTGCCCGTCAAAGAGCCGGCCACCTGTTTGGAAATCGCCAAGGCGGCGGAGCCGTTCACTCTGGCGACGGCGGAGGTCATGGGAACCTACGAGCGCTAAATTTCCAAAGAGCGCCGGCCATCAGCCCATAAAGAACCAGCGAGCTGATAATCAGCGCGATGCCGGCGCCGTTGAGGCCCAGCACCGCCATCAGCGGCCAGATCCCGCCCAGCTCAGTTGCCGCCATGGCGATTTTGGATAGCGCCAGCGCGCCGACGCGGCCGATGGCGAGCAGGCCGGGTTCGAAAGCAAAGCCGAACAGATCAAACAAGCGGGCGGCGGCCAGCAGCGCCAATATGGTCGCGGCTGCGCCATAGCCGCTGCCGGCGATGGTCTGAATGATCGGACCGCCGGCGAGCAGGATGGCGATAAACAGCGGCAGGGCGGCAAGGCCGGCGATCAGTCCGCTTTTCCAGGCCACGCTCCACAGGGCGGCGCGCTCGCCCCGGCCGGCAAGCTCGGCAAGATCGGGAAACACCGATTGCGTCAGCAATTCGCCGGGCATGGAGAAGACCTTGGTCAGGCCCGCCGCCAGACGATAAAATCCCGCCGCTTCCGCCTTGAGCGCGCCGCCCACCAGGAGCATGGGCAGGCGATCGCGCACGATATCCAACACGCTTGCCGCCTTGGCTTGCAGCAGATACGTCCACCAGCCGGGCTCTGTCGTAACAACACCGCGCAAGGAAAGCTTCAGGTGTTTCAAGTGCCCTTGCTGATGCAGCGCGTGCAGTCCCAACGCCCACAACACTACCCCCGCCGCAATATCGCTGATCAGCCACAACACAAGAAAAGCGCCGAGTTCCGCTTGTTGCCAATGAAGCAGCGCCGCGCCCATAAGGCGGATGCTGGGCATCACCGTCAACTGCCAGCTTAAGCGGCGAAAGCAGCCCGTCAGCCGCAGCATGCCCGACGGCATGGCGACCATCAGGAAGGGCACGGCAAGGCAATAAAGCATTGCCGCTTGGGTGGCGGCTGGCGGCCAGTCAAGCCAGACGCCGACAAAGGGGATTGCCGCCATCGCCAGAAGGATTGCCGCCGTTCCAACCGCCAAGTCGATGACGGTGACAAAGACCACCAGACGTTGCAGCTTGCGCTGCGCTCCCTGATGCAGAAATTTGGCGCCGTCGTGGACCAGCAGTTTCCACGCCTCGGATTGCAGGATGCCGGCCATGACCATGGCGTAGCCTTCGATCATCACCAGAACCCCGAACGCGGCGGGCTCCAAGGCGCGCAAGGCAAGGGCGAGATAGCCGAGACTCATCGCGCCGCCGACGGCCTTGCCCGACAACAAGAGACCGGCGTGGCGGTAAATACGCGCCAGCGGCGATATCCCGGCGGTGGGATGGATGGCGTGCCTGGGCATATTCCTTCTCGCGGCAAGAATCTAGCAGCCGATTCCCGTCCGCGCGTTGACCGCGGTCGTTGCCTGCGGTGTCGCCGCGTGTTCCGATAGAAAAAGGGTTTAGGTGACCAGGAGTTTTCAGTAATGCCCGGCCACAAAGTCAAGTTAGCCTTTCTTTTCAATCATGAAGCGCTGCATCAGGCGGCCCACAGCGCGCCCGTCCTGGGAGCGCTTTTGCGGCGCTGGGCGAATGTGGAAATCGACGCCCTGTTTTCCTCCCAGGCGGAGAAAGCCTTTGTTGCTGAGCTGCTGGCCGCCCAGGGAGCGGATCTCAATCGCTGCCGCCAGGTGATGGTGCTTGATATTCCGAAGGTTTATCATCTGGCGGAACGCTTTTTTGGGCAGATTGCCCCCTTTCGCCGTATCGCGGTCTTACGCTCGCATCTGCCGTTGTTTCGCGAATACGATGCGCTGGTGGTGCCGGAACGCACCAGTCTCCTGTTGAAAACCCGCTTCGGCCTGACCCGGCTGAAGCTCATACACACTCGTCACGGCGCCGGCGACCGCTCGGAGTCCTGGCGGGCGGAGCTTCGTGATTTCGATTTTATTTTGCTGTCAGGAACAAAGGCGCGCGACCGGCTCTTAAAGCTTGGCCATATCCGCGAGGGAAATTATGCCGTCATCGGCTATCCGAAATTTGACGCCGTCGATTTTCAGGCGAAAACCAGCGCGCGGCTGTTTGCCAACAGTCGGCCGACGGTGCTCTATGCGCCGCATTTCGATCCAACGCTTTCGTCCTGGTATGACCTGGGGCCGGCCATCCTCGACTATTTCGTCAAGAATCAGGATTTCAATCTTGTCTTCGCGCCCCACCCGATGCTGTTTCATTGGCGTCTGCACGTATCGCTGCACCCCTTTCGCGTCCGGCTGCGCCCGAACATTCCGGAAAAAGCCTCTGTTGCGCCGAACATCAAGGTTGACCTCAGCAGCGCCGCCCGGGTCGACATGACGTACACCTTGGGCGCCGACATTTATCTTGGCGATGTCAGCAGTCAAGTTTACGAGTTCTTGTGGAAGCCCAGACCATGCATTTTCGTCAATGCGCAAAATTTGCCGTGGCGAGATAACCCCGATTTTCTTGATTGGACGGCGGGGCCGGTAATTTCTTCTCTCCATGAGCTTGACGCCGCTATGTCAACGGCGATGGCGATGCACGATCGCTATCGTAAAACCCAAGAAGATTTATTCCGCACCACGTTCGATCTGACGGATCGCCCCTCCAGTGAGCGCGCCGCCGACGCCATTCTGCAATTTCTCAACATCAAGAACGTTCGACTGGTGGTCGCCCGGTGAAGATTGTGGAATCAGATTCCGCAACATAGGTTATAAAAAATTTTTACATTGAGAATGCGTTGCAAAATCTTTTGCCGACAACCACTGTGACATCTCTGTGACAGACGCTGCAATATCTTCTTAAATTGTAATTTATTTATATAAATGACGCATCATGGCGCGCAAACAATGTCGCGATATCGATGAGATTTTAGCGATTATTTACGGTTGATTATTTTCCGCCGTCGATAATTGCGACAAAGAAAGATGGCGATGCTGACTTCCTTTGGGAGACAAAGCACCGTCCGGTGACTGTGATGCGAAGAGGGTTCCCGTGGCGCTCAGCGCTGCCTTAACGAGCACTTGGTTGATCTATGGCGCGCCAGCGGCAGCATTTGTCGGGTTTTATTTAAAGCGCAGACGGCAAGCTGAACGTCAGGCGCGGATCATCCGCGATGAGGCGATCGAGGCCGGTCTGACTGAACCTGCCTCGCTTCACCCGGTGATTGATCCGGCCAAGTGCATCGGTTGCGCCACCTGCGTCAAGGCTTGTCCCGAACAAAGCGTACTCGGCGTCATCCATGGCAAGGCGGCTCTAATCGGTCCGACCCATTGCATCGGTCACGGCGCTTGCGCTGCGGCCTGCCCGGTGGGGGCCATTGATCTGGTGTTCGGCACCGAACGCCGGGGCGTGGATATCCCGCAGGTGTCGCCGACCTTTGAAACCAACGTGCCGGGCATCTTCATCGCCGGGGAGTTGGGCGGTATGGGGCTGATTCGCAACGCCATCACCCAGGGCCGGCAGGCGATGGAGGCCATCGCGGCGCGCATGAAGCTCGTCAAGGCCGAGCCCGCGCCGCCCGGTGTTCTTGATGTCGTGGTCATTGGCGCCGGTCCGGCAGGGTTCGCCGCTTCACTGGCCGCCAAGGAGAAGGGTCTTTCCTTCGTCACCTTGGAGCAGGAAACATTCGGCGGCACCGTCGCCCACTATCCGCGCGGCAAGATCGTCATGACCGCTCCGGTGGTTCTGCCCATCGTCGGCAAAATGCAGTTCAGCGAAACCACCAAGGAAGAACTGTTGGAGTTTTGGCAGGGGATTCGCCGTCGCACCAACCTGCAGGTTCACTATTCCGAGCGGGTAACGTCCATCGGCCATCGGGGCGGCTATTTTGAAATCACCACCGAGAAGAACAGCTACAAGGCGCGCAATGTTTTGCTGGCCATCGGCCGGCGCGGCACGCCCCGCAAGCTGGAGGTTGCCGGCGAAACCCTGCCCAAGGTGGTCTACCGGCTGATCGATCCCGAGCAATACAAAGGCCAGGACGTGCTGGTGGTGGGCGGCGGCGACAGCGCGCTGGAAGCGGCGGCTTCACTCGTCGAGATGCCCGGCACTCTGGTGAGCTTGAGTTATCGCGGCGATGCCTTCGGTCGGGCGAAGCAGAAAAACCGCGAGCGGGTGCGCGCGGCCCAGGCCGCCGGCAGGCTGCGCGTCTATTTGAAATCCGCCGTCGTCGCCATCGACCAGGATGCCGTAACCCTTGAGCACGATGAAGAGCGCAAGGTGTTGCGGAACGACGCCATTATTGTCTGTGCCGGCGGCATTTTACCCACAGGATTCTTGAAGGAAATCGGCGTTGCCGTCGATACCAAGTACGGGACGCGCTGATTATGGGATGGGGGGGCGCAAGGCATGATCGATGGCGCTGGACACGGACGCTCTACGGCGTATTTGCGCTCATGGTGCTGACCGTCGGCGCGGTGTGGGCAAACGATGATCTGGCCGCCGCTCGGGACGCCATTCGCCGCCGTGATTATCCGGCGGCGCAAGAAATCCTTGCCGTTGCCAGCGACGCCGGCAGCGCCGAAGCCGCCTATGAATTGGCCAATCTCTTTCGCAACGGCACGGGCGGAAAAAAGGACTACGCCAGGGCCGCCGACCTCTACGCCCGCGCCGCCAAGTCCGGATTTGCCAAGGCGCAATACAGCTTAGGCAAAATGTATGAATACGGCTGGGGCGTTGCCGCCGACCGCGCCGCGGCGATGGAATGGTATCGCGCTGCCGCGGCCCAAGGCCATGCCGCCGCCCGCGCCAGCTTGGATCACCTGGCCGCCGATAAGCGCGGCCCGCCGGCGACGCCGGAGGCCAAAACGGAAGCGCGCCAAGCCAACGCTCTTGGCGATACGCCGCTGCATCTGGCGGCGGAAGCCGGCGATGTAAAGACCGTGGACGCGTTGCTCCGCGCCGGCGCTGACAAAAACGCCCGCAACGCCGCGGGCGTTACGCCGTTGATGGCGGCGGTGATGCGCGATCGAGCGCCAGTTCTAGAAACCCTCCTGGCGGCCAAAGCTGACGCTAACATAAAAGACTCCCGCGGCCGCACCGCGCTTGATATAGCCTATGGCCGCAATGCCGTTACTCTCGCGCAACTATTGATCCGTCATGGCGCGGCGAGCGGCCTGCGACTGTCGCCGCCGTCCGCAGCGGCGTCAGCGGCCCAGCTTGACGATCTGGCCAAGACCAACCAGCAATTTGCCGGCTGGACGCCGTTGATGATCGCCGCTTGGCGGGGCGAGGCGTCCCTCGTCGCCGCCTTGTGCGATCAGGGCGCGTCGTTGGCGGCGCGCAACCCGGAAGGAAAGTTGGCGTTGTCGCTGGCCGCCGGGCAGGGGCATCGCGCCGTGGTTAAGCTTCTACTTGAAAAGGGCGCAAGGCTTAGTGATGACGCCGATCCGGCCAACAATCCTCTGCTTGAGGCGACGCGCCGTAATTACGCCGATATGGTGGGCGATCTCCTGACCGCCTATCGGCCCGTTCCTCGATTTCCGCAACTGGTCGATGCCGCGTTAAGGCTGGCCATCGAGCGCAAGACGTGGGAGTCGGCGTTGCGCCTCATGAACGCCGGCGGCGCGCTGCAAGGCGGCGGCAATACGGCTGCCCTGCTTGCGGCGGCGCCATCCGCGCCGGTCGATCTTGTCGCCGCGCTGCTTGATCGGAGGATTGATATCAACTCTGCGGATCAATCGGGCCGTACGGCGCTGATGCTGGCGGCCCAGAGCGGCGCAACGGCAACGGTCCAACTCCTCATATCCCGTGGCGCGGCGCTGGATCAAGCGGATGCGCAGCATAGATCGGCGCTGATTTTATCGGTTCAAGGCGGACACGCCGATATTGTCCGGGCATTGATCAAGGCCGGCGCAGCCGTCGATCTCGCCACCACCACCGGCAACACGGCGCTAATGGTGGCCGCCCAGTCGGGCCGCGCCGATATC
Source organism: Sphingomonadales bacterium (assembly GCA_019455285.1). Classification (GTDB taxonomy): domain Bacteria; phylum Pseudomonadota; class Alphaproteobacteria; order Sphingomonadales; family Govanellaceae; genus PRO5. The sequence goes on along the minus strand of JACFMS010000006.1, from coordinate 115,233 downwards.
GTCGCCGCGCTGCTGCCGGTCACCGCCGAGCTTGATGCTAAGAACAAGGCTGGCGATACCGCGCTTATCCTTGCCGCCCGTCGCGGCAGCGCCGATGTGGTGCGCCAGCTATTGGCAAAAGGGGCTAACCCGCGCCTGAAAAACAACCGCCGCGAGGAGGCACTTGACGTCGCGCCCAACACGCAGCCGGGCGTGCGGCGGATGATCGCCGACGCCAAGGCGTCACGTTCATGGATTTCGGAGGTTTTTTGATGACGGTCACGATCTTGCGACAACGACGAATGGAGCCATCAGCGATGTCCGCCGCCAATGACCAAATGCCGCCGCCGAGCGAACCGCAGGTCGGCGCGGTGCTGCGCGGCATCGGCGCGGTCATGCCGTGGGCGTTCGGCATGGCGGTTGTGTTGGCGCTGTTTGCCGGCTACCGCCTGCGCCATCTGGAGCTGACCACCGCTGAGCGCGGCGCGGGCTACATGCTGGGCATCATCGGCGCCATGATGATGCTGTTGCTGCTGCTTTATCCATTGCGCAAACGCGTGCGCGGTCTGGCCTTCATGGGCGGCAACCGCCTCTGGTTCCGTCTGCATATGATATTTGGCGTGTTAGGCCCGGTGTTGATCCTGTATCACGCCAATTTTCGCCTGGGCTCCACCAACAGCAATGTGGCGCTCATCTCCATGCTGATAGTGGCCGTCAGCGGTCTCGTCGGGCGCTATATTTACGCCAAGATCCATCATGGCCTTTATGGCCGCAAGGCGAGCCTTGCCGAACTGCGCGGCACGCTGGACGATACCCGCAGCGATATCGCCGCGCTGTTTGCCGTCTCGCCGGGTGTGCGCGATGAGCTTTTCGCGTTTTCCGAGCGCGTGCTGCAAGAGCCGTCGGGCGTGCTACACGGCCTTGGCCGCATCGTCACGACGCGGATCGCTGCGGCGCACACGCGCCGCCGCGTTCACCGCCTGGCGCGCCGCGATATCGCCGCGCGTTCGCGTGACGCAGGCTGGAGCAGAACGGAGGCGCGGCGTCTGCTGCGGCATGTTGATAACAAGTCACGCGCTTTCGTCAAACAAGCCAGGGCGGTATCAGAATTCGCGCTCTATGAACGGTTGTTCTCGCTGTGGCATGTGCTGCATCTGCCCTTGTTCTTCATGCTGGTGATCGCCGCGATCGTACATGTGATCGCGGTGCATTTTTATTAGGAAGGAGCCGCGCAAAAAAACGCTGGCAACACATAAAACGACGCGATGACAAGACGGTTGAACATAATAGGACTGGTGATCGGCATGGCGCTCCTGCTGCTGGCGTCGCCTGTCCGCGCCGATACCCTGGAAAAACTGGTCATGCCGGGGCCGGTGACGGCGGCGCATCAGAAAGTGGAGAATGGGTGCGCCAAGTGCCATGCGCCGTTCAATAAGGGCGATCAGAAATCTCTGTGCATCGCCTGCCACGACAAGGTAGGGGCGGACATCAAAGCAGGTCAGGGATTTCATGGCCGCGACGCGGCCGCAAGGTCCCGCGAGTGCAGGACATGCCACAGCGACCACAAGGGCCGCGCCTTCGACATCGTCGGCCTGAACAAGGAAGCTTTCGACCATGTGTCGACCGATTTCAAGCTCTCCGGGGCGCACGCCGCCGCCGTCTGCGTCGCTTGTCATGCGCCCGGTCGCAAGTTCCGCGACGCCCCGACCGGATGCGTCGATTGCCATGAAAACAGGGATGTTCACAAAGGGGACTTGGGCAAGGACTGCGCCAGCTGCCACACCCCGGAAGCCTGGCGCAAGGCGGCCTTTGATCACGCCAAGACGAAATTCCCACTGACGGGCGCGCATGCAAAAGTTCAATGCAGCGCCTGCCATCCCAGCGCGCGTTACAAGGAAACGCCGTTGGCTTGCGTTTCCTGCCATGGGCTCGGCGACGTCCATCAGGGCGCGTTTGGCGGCAAATGCGATCAGTGCCACGCAGCCACCACCTGGAAGACGGTCAAATTCGATCATGCCGCCACCGATTTTCCCTTGCGCGGCCGTCATGGCGCGCTGGCGTGCGCGCTATGCCATACGCCGACCATGAAAAGCGCCAAGCTGGCGAGCGGTTGCGTCGATTGTCACAAGGCCGATGACGTGCACAAGGGCGCCAACGGTCCCGTCTGTCGCGACTGCCACGGTGAAGCCTCGTGGAAGACCGTCAGCTTCAACCACGATAAGGATACCAAATTTCCGCTGCGCGGCGGCCACAAGAAAGCCGCCTGCAACGATTGCCACAAGCAAGATCCCAAGAAAGTCAGGCTGCAAGCCACTTGCGCCAGTTGTCATGGACAATCCGACCCGCATAAGGGGCAGTTGGGAACGGCCTGCGCGTCTTGTCATGGCGAAGAAACTTGGGCCGACAAGGTGCGGTTTGATCATGACATGAGCGTCTTTCCGCTGTTGGGCCTGCACGTCGGCGCGCCGTGCGAAGCCTGCCACATGACTGCCGCCTTTAAGGATGCCGGCGCTGGCTGCACCGATTGCCACTTGGCGGAGGATGCGCACAAGGGTGCGCTGGGGCCAGCTTGCGCCAACTGTCATAACCCCAACGGCTGGACGTTCTGGCGGTTCGATCATGGCTCAGAGACTGATTTCGCGTTGCAGGGCGGCCATGAAAATCTCGCCTGCGGCGCCTGTCATCGCCCCGGCACGCAACCGCAGAAGCTGGCTGTTGCCTGCATCTCCTGCCATGCCGTGGATGACATCCATAATGGCCGTTTTGGTGCGCGCTGCGAGCGCTGCCATGGCGTGGATAATTTCAAGAAGGTGAGGATCAAACGATGAAACGCTGGCTCTTTGTCTTCGGCATCGCCGTCATGCTGACGCTGTCGTGGGTTGGCGTTGCGCCGGATGCCGCAATCGCCGCGCCGGAAGAGTTCGATCACGCCGCCACCGGGTTCTTGCTGGAGGATGGCCACGCCGGCGTTTCTTGCGAGTCCTGCCATGTCAACGGCGTCTTTGAAGGAACGTCGCGGCGCTGCGCCGCCTGCCATGAGCGCGGCGGTCTTATCAACGCCACGCCAAAACCCGTCAATCACATCAATACGCAGGAAGATTGCGACGCCTGTCACAGCAACCGCGCCTGGACGCAATTGACCCGCATGGATCATGGCGCGGTCATCGGCGCGTGCGAGAGCTGTCACAATAACACCATAGCCAGAGGCAAGCAGCCGACCCATATTCAAACCTCGCAGGATTGCGAGGATTGCCACACCACCACTCTTTGGACGGCTGCCGTCTTTGATCACAGCGGCATCAGCGGCGATTGCCAGAGCTGTCATAACGGGGTTACCACCGGCGGCAAGAACAGATCTCATATGGCAACCTCCGACGCCTGCGCCGACTGCCACGTCACCAGCTCCTGGGGCGCGGTGTCGCACGTCGATCACACCGCGGTCATTGGCACTTGCGCCAGCTGTCATAACGGCGCAACGGCCGGCGGCAAGAACGCCAACCATGTCCCCACCGCCGCCGCCTGCGATGACTGCCACGTCACCACTGCCTGGACGCCGGCCACGTTCAGCCACGACGGCGTTTCCAGCGCTTGCGTCACTTGTCATAATGGCGCCATAGAATCCGGCAAGAATACCGCGCACATCGCCACCAATAACGAATGTGATGATTGCCATACCACCACGGCCTGGTCGCCTGTGACTAGAGTTGATCATGCCGACGTGGTGGGAAGCTGCTTTAGCTGTCATAACGGTACGGTGGCTGCCGGTAAGAACGCCGGTCATTTGCAAAGCGGCAATACCTGTGACGACTGCCACACCACCACCGCCTGGGTTCCCGCCAATTTCAGCCATGCGAACATTACCGGCAACTGCGCCAGTTGTCATAACGGCACGACAGCGGCCGGCAAGAATGCCACCCACCTCAGCACCACCAACGCCTGCGAGGATTGCCATGCGGTGACGGCCTGGACGCCGGCGGTACGCGTTGACCATGCGGAAGTAATAGGAACCTGCTTTAGCTGCCATAACGGTACGGTGGCGGAGGGAAAAACCGCCAACCACATTCAATCCGGCAATACCTGCGACGATTGCCATACCACTACCGCCTGGGCGCCGGCCAATTTCGATCATACCGGCATATCTGGCAGTTGCGCCAGTTGCCATAACGGCACCGATGCCGCAGGAAAGGGTGTAACCCACATCGCCACCACCAACACTTGCGAGGATTGCCATACGGTGGTGGCGTGGACGCCAGTTGCCCGCGTTGATCATGCGGATGTGGTCGGCGATTGCTTTAGCTGTCATAACGGAACTACGGCCACCGGCAAGAACGCCAGCCATATCCAGTCGACCAACGCCTGTGATGATTGCCACACCACCGCTGCCTGGTCGCCGACGCATTTTGACCACACCGCCGTGACCGGCGCCTGCTTTAGTTGCCATAATGGCGTCAACGCCACCGGCAAGAACGCCACACATATCCAATCCAGCAGCACATGTGATGATTGCCACACCACCACCGCTTGGATACCAGCCACATTCGATCACGCTGGCGTCACCGGTAGCTGTAGCACGTGTCATAACGGAACCAATGCGACGGGCAAGAATGCCACGCACATCTCAACCACCAACACTTGCGAGGATTGCCATGGCGTAACCTCTTGGTCGCCGGCGACAAGCGTTGATCACGCCGATGTGATCGGTACCTGCTATAGCTGCCATAATGGAACCGTGGCCTCAGGCAAAACGCCCAATCATCTGGCCACCAGCAATACCTGCGATGATTGCCACATTACCACTACGTGGAGCGATGTACGGTTTGACCATACCGGCGTCAGCACCACCTGCACCAGTTGTCATAACGGCACCACGGCCACCGGCAAGAACATCGGTCATGTGCAAACCTCCGCCGATTGCGATGGCTGTCATACCACCGTCGCCTGGGTCCCGGCCAATTTTGATCACGCCTTGGTCATCGGCTCTTGTTCTTCTTGCCACAATGGGGTCGCGGCCGCCGGCAAACCGGCAAGCCATTTCGTCACCTCGGTGGAGTGCGATAATTGTCATACCGTAACCAGTTGGTCGTTCACCACCTATGACCATGCTTCCGCAAACTACCCCGGCGATCATCGTGCAAGCGTTACTTGCTTAAGCTGTCATACCGCCAACAGTCAGAGCATTTCATGGCGCTATCCTTCCTATGCGCCCGATTGCGCCGGCTGTCATGCCAACGAATATGAATCCGGCGAACACCGCAAAACGCAAACACCGGCCACCTATTACACGGTGGGCGAACTACGGGATTGCGCCGGTTCCTGCCATACCTACACCGATAGTTCGCTGACCACCGTATCGAGCTATCGCAACAGTCACCACCGGGTCTCGGATGGAGAGTTTCATTGATCGGATATCCAATCTTTTCCCACTTTCTTGGAGATCGGCGGCTTGGCTGGTTCGTTATGGCCGCGTTTCTCGTGCTGGCGAGCGCCCGCTGGGCCGAGGCGCGGATCGTCGACACCGTTGATATCAAATCACGCACCGACGGCTATGAGATTGTCGTCAACTTCACCGTGCCGCTGCGCTATCAGGGCCATGCACCCAAAGACGCGGCCGATTTCTTTGCCGTTGAACTGCGCAGCGGGCCGTCGTCCGCACTCACCAATGGGGAATTGGGGGCGCAGTTGTCGGAGCGGGCGGAATTAAGCTGGGACCGCGCCTCGGGCGCGCCGCTTGCCGAGATCACCTATGAAGGCGGATCGGCGACGCGGCCGACCATGACTTTCAAATTCACCATGCCGGTGCGGCTTAACGCCAGAAGCGCCAGTGATCAGCGCGCGCTGATCGTCACGGTTATCACGGAAAGGCGACTAGATGAAACGTTGACGCCGCAGCCGCAGGTCTTTGACGGCATCTCCGTCGTCGATGATTTTTCTGGCGCAGACCCGGTGCTGGCCGCCGCCATGGAGGAGGCTTATGGCGCCATGACGTCCGGCGATTATCGTCGCGCCATTCAGCTTTATACCAAGGTGGCGGAAAAGGGCGACGGTGCCATCCGGCGCAAGGCGCAAGAACTGTTAGGGCTGGCGCGGGAGCGCAACGGTCAGCTGGCGCAGGCAAAAGCCGAATACGAAAAATATCTCGCCGCCTATCCCGAAGGTGCGGATGCCGATCGGGTGCGCCAGCGTCTGGCGGCGCTGGTAACCGTGGCGGATAAGCCGAAGGCGGCGCTGCCCGGCAAAAAAGTCGCCGCGCGCGACTCCTCCACCTGGCGCAGCGACATCTACGGCAGTCTGTCGCAGTTTTACTTTCGCGACGAGATCAATCCGGAAAATGGCGATCGTCAAGTCAACCTGTCGCGTTTCACCACCGACGTTGATTTGAACGCCCGCTTTCGCAACGATGCTTACGATATCCGTGCGCTGTTCATCGGCAGTTATGACATGGACCTGCTCGCCGGCGGCGATAACGAGGAGAGGGTTTATAACCTGTCGCTGGAAGCGCGGGGACTGAAGAACGGTCTTTATGGCCGCGTCGGCCGTCAATCCTTGAGTTCGTCCGGCGTTTTCGGCCGTTTCGACGGCGTCCGCCTGGGGTATGAAATCACGCCGGCGATCGCGCTCTATGGCGTCTACGGCTACCCCGTGGAATCAAGCCGCGACACCCACATCAACACCGACCGCAATTTCTACGGCGCCAGCTTCGATATCGGCGAACCGGCGTCAGCGTGGAGTTTCGGCGGTTACGCCATCGAGCAGCGCAATGACGGCCTCATCGACCGCCGCGCGGTGGGCGGCGAGATCAAGTATTTTGATCCCAAGAAATCGCTTTATGTGCTCGCCGACTACGATATTTTCTTCAAGGACTTAAATCTGGTCATGCTGTTTGGCACCTGGACGGTGCGGGATGGCACCACGCTGACCCTCAATCTCGATTACCGCAACAGCCCATTTTTGACCACCATGTCGGCGATTCAAGGGCAGGGGGTCGATAATCTGGGCGATCTATTCGAACGTTTCAACGAAGATGAACTTTATGAACTGGCGCAGGACCGTACGGCGCGCAGCAAAACCGCCACTCTCGGCATCACCCAGGACTTGACCGAACGCCTGCAACTGACCGCCGAGGCTACGGCAACCCAATTGTCCGGCACTGCGGCGTCAGGCGGCGTCGAAGGCTTCGCCGCCACCGGCACGGATTTTTATTTCAACACCCAACTCATCGCCAGCGATCTTTTGCTGGCGGGCGACATCATTTCCTTCGGTCTGCGCTATTACGACACCAGCACCTATCGAAGCTACGGCGCGATCGTCAACGCGCGGTTGCCGATTATGCCGGAGCTCAGGGTCAATCCCCGGGTGCTGGTGGATTATCGCCGGGCTGACAACGGCAACGACCGCCTGTTGGTGCGCCCCTTGGTGCGAATCGATTATCGCTTCAAGCGCTGGCTTCATTTCGAGGCCGAAGGCGGCGTCGAATGGCAGGACGAAACCTTCACCGGCATCAATCAGCAGCTTCTCGGCACCTTCTTCTATATCGGCTACCGGCTTTATTTCTAGAAAGTCCGCTCTTCCTTGACACCGTAATTATTTTAAGCTTAAAATATTTGCGGTGACACAGGGAGAAGATATCAATGTGGCGGCCGCCGGAGCGGATTGCGTATAAAACAAACCCGGGACCATGGCCAAGCGCGGCTGAGGCGGCGGCCTCGCGGCTCTTCAGCCCCATCGCCATCGGTCCCTTGACCTTGCGTCAGCGCACCTGGGTGCCGGCCATGGTGCCATGGCGGGCGACCGAAGACGGCTTCGTCAGCGATGCCGTCATCGACTGGTACCGGCGCTTCGCCCACGGCCGGCCGGGGGCCATGGTGGTGGAGGCGACGGGGATTCGCGACGTCCCCTCCGGCCCCTTGCTGCGCATCGGCCACGACCGCTTCCTGCCCGGCCTGAAAAGCCTGACGGAGGCAGTGCGCGAGGCGAGCGGCGGCGAGACCAAGCTTTTCATTCAGATCATCGACTTTTTGGCCATCCGCCGCCGCCCGGAGCGGGACAAATATTTCGACCGCTTCCTTCAGATCACCGACCGCCATCGCGATGCTTTGGGGCTTGGGGACGCGCCCGAGGAAGCGGTGCGCGCCGCGCTCAAGGCGCTCCATGACGAGGCCTTGGCGGAGGTGCTGACGCCGCGCGAGCGGGAAGCGCTGACCATGGGCTATCGCGAGCGGGTGACCGATACCCATCTGCCGCATATCCGCGATTTGCCTCAAGCGCTGCCCGGATTGTTCGCTGATGCGGCGCGCCGCGCGCGCGAAGCGGGCTTTGACGGCGTTGAGCTGCATTATGCCCACGCTTACACCATGGCGTCGTTCCTGTCGGCGCTGAACACCCGGCGGGACGGCTACGGTGGGCCGCGGGAAAACCGCGCCCGACTGCCGCTGGCGGTCTATGCGGCGGTGCGCGCCGCGGTGGGCGACGACTTCGTGGTCGGCTGCCGTTATTTAAGCGAGGATTGCTTGGCGGGCGGCAATACGGTGGCGGACGCCTGCTATTTCGGTGTTGAATTCGCCCGCGCCGGCATGGATTTCCTGTCCTTGTCCCGGGGCGGCAAGTTCGAGGACGCCGGCCAGCCCAAGGTCGGCGAGGCGGCCTACCCCTATACCGGCCGCAGCGGCTATGAGTGCATGCCGTCCTATATCTCCGACGCCTTCGGGCCTTTTGGCCGCAACCTGGAGCCCGCCGCCCGCATCCGCGCCGCCATCCGCCAGGCCGGCCATGACACGCCCATCGTCGCCGCCGGCGGCATTCATGGCTTTGCCCAGGCCGAGAGCATCCTGCGCGAGGGCCAGGCCGATATCGTCGGCTTCGCCCGCCAGGCGCTGGCCGACCCTGACTGGTTTTTGAAAGTCAGGGGTGGCTTTGGCGCCGAGGTCCGGCTCTGCCGTTATTCCAATTACTGCGAGGCGCTCGATCAGAAACACAAGCCGGTGACTTGCGAGCTGTGGGACCGGGAAGCTCTCGACGCGCCGGGGGTGAAGCGCACCGCCGACGGCAAACGGCGTTTGACCGCCCCGGCGTGGGAACCGCCGGCTTGACGGGGGGCGCAGTCCCTCTTAGGGTGACCGCGCAAAAAAGATGGCCGGGCTTGCCAAGCCCCAGGATGAAAAGCGCTAGCGTCATGGTCGACAAGCTGAAAATATCGCGGGCGACAGACCGGAAAGGCGGCCAATGACGGCCTACCGCAGCGACAGAAAAGTGCGATTCGAGGATTGCGACCCCGCCGGCATCGTCTTCTATCCCCGCTATTTTGAAATGCTCAACGCCACCGTTGAAGAATGGTTCGAGGAGGGCCTCGACCTGCCCTGGCGGGAGTTGGTGTTGGAGCGCAGAAATGGCGTGCCGACGGTCCACATCGAGGCGGAATTCCTTGCCGTCAGCCGGCTGGGCGACGTGTTGACGTTTACCTTGGAAGTGGAGAAGATCGGCCGCAGCTCCGCGGTGCTCCGCGTGGTCGCCGCCTGCGGCGATGAGGAGCGCGCCCTGTTTCGGCTGACGCTGGTGCATTTTTCCAACGAAACCTTCAGGTCCAAGCCATGGCCTGAGGACTTGCGTGTGCGCATGGGCGATTATCAAACAGAAAGTGTCGTATCCTTAGGAGAATAAGGTCATGGGCCAAGCTGCAACCGCACCCAAAGCCGCCGCCGCGCGCGCGGCGTTTAATTGGGAAGATCCCTTTTCATTTGAAGACCTGCTGAGCGAAGAAGAGCGCATGGTGCGCGACGCCGCGCGGGACTATTGCCAAGGAAACCTGATGCCGCGGGTGCTCAAGGCGCACCGCGATGAAACCTTCGATCGCGCCATCATGACCGAGATGGGCGGCTTGGGCCTTCTGGGCTCCACCATCGACGGCTACGGCTGCGCCGGCACCAACTATGTGTGTTATGGCCTGGTGGCGCGGGAGGTGGAACGGGTGGATTCCGGCTACCGCTCGGCGATGTCAGTGCAATCCTCGCTGGTGATGCACCCCATCCACGCCTACGGCACGGAAGAACAGCGCAAAAAATATCTGCCGAAATTGGCCACCGGTGAATGGGTGGGCTGCTTCGGTCTGACCGAGCCCGATCACGGCTCCGATCCGGGGGGCATGAAAACGCGGGCCAAGACGGTTGATGGCGGCTATGTCCTCAACGGCTCCAAGATGTGGATCACCAATTCGCCCATCGCCGACGTGTTCGTGGTGTGGGCCAAGGATGACTCTGGCGAGATCAGAGGTTTTATTCTGGAAAAGGGTATGAAGGGCTTAAGCGCGCCCAAGATCGAAGGCAAGTTTTCGCTGCGCGCCTCGATCACCGGCTCGATCGCCATGCAAGACGTGTTCGTTCCGGCCGACCACCTGCTGCCCAACGTGAAAGGGCTGAAAGGCCCCTTCGGGTGCCTGAACAACGCCCGCTACGGCATCGCCTGGGGCGCGCTCGGGGCCGCCGAGTTCTGCTGGCACGCGGCGCGTTCTTACACCTTGGAGCGCAAGCAGTTCGGCCGGCCGCTGGCCGCCAATCAGCTCATTCAGAAAAAGCTAGCCGACATGCAGACGGAAATTTCCATCGGCCTCTTGGCCTGCCTGCAAGCCGGGCGCTTGAAGGATCAAGGCAAGCTTGCCCCGGAGACGGTATCGCTGATCAAGCGCAATTCCTGCGGCAAGGCCTTGGACATCGCCCGTGTGGCGCGCGATATGCACGGCGGCAACGGCGTGTCGGATGAATACCACGTCATCCGTCATGTCATGAACCTGGAGGCGGTCAACACCTATGAGGGCACCCACGACATCCACGCCCTCATCCTGGGCCGCGCCCAGACCGGCATTCAGGCGTTCTCGGCGGAGTAAATACGCTCCAACAGTCATTGCGAGACCCGATAGGGGCGAAGCAATCCAATAAACAGCGAAATCGCTATGGATTGCTTCGCTTCGCTCGCAATGACGTCTTAACTTCCGGCCTTAAGCCGCCGTCACCCATAGTACCTCGGCGTCGCCGGGGCCGGCGGAAGCCGCCGCATGCCGCATCGAGCTGTCGATATAAAGGCTGTCGCCGGCGTCCAGGGTCACCGGCTCGTAATGCTCGGTGTAAAAGATCACCCGGCCCGATAGCACGTAGAGAAATTCCTCGCCGGAATGACCGGACCAGTTCGGTGATGCGCCGTTCGCCAGCGGCTTGATGGTGGTGCGGAACGGCTGGATCTTCTTGCGCGCCAGGGCGCCGGCGAGGATTTCATGATCATAAAGCGCATTCAGGTGATGCTGCCCGGTCTTGGCGCGGCTCACCGCCATGCGGCCGGGCGCGGTCACGACCTGCGCGTTGGCGAACAGGTCGGCGATATCGACGGCAAATCCCCGCGCCAATTTCAACAGCAAATCATAGGTTGGCGACATCTGGCCGTTTTCTATCTTGGACAGCGACGAGCGGGCGATGCCGGTAGCCTCCGCCGCATCGGCCAGCGTCCAGCCTCGTTCCTGACGCAGGGCTTTCAAGCGCCCGCCCAGCTCGGCGGCGGGCGGTGACGCTTCCAGCGCCGAGGATATGGGACGAACGGGTTCCATGCCGAAACTGGCCTTGCTGTTGCCTAAAGGAAACAAGTATCCGATTGGGAATATCGATGCAATGCTTATCCGCGGGGCTTATCCGCTGGCCGCTCGCTCCGGCGGCAGTACATCCTCGATCCGATCGATCACCCGCAAGGCCGGAAAAAGGTAGGGGGCGGCGGCCGCCACCAGGAGCGTGCCGATAGCTCCCGCCACGACGCAGGGCACGACGCCGATCAGGGCGGCGACGATGCCGGATTCGAACTCGCCCAGCTCGTTGGAGGCGGTGATGAACACCGAGTTGACCGCCGCCACCCGGCCGCGCATGGCGTCGGGGGTGGCGAGCTGCACCAAGCTATGGCGGACGAAGACGCTGAACATGTCGGCCGCGCCGCTCACCGCCAGCGCCAGGAGCGACAGCCAGAACGCCGTTGAGAGGCCGAACGCCAGGATCGCCGCGCCGTAGACGCCGACACCCATGAGCATGGTGACGCCCAGTCGGCGGCGGATCGGCCGCTGCGCCAGATAAAGGCCGGTCAACACCGCACCCATGGCGGGAGCGGCGCGCAGCCAGCCATAACCCGCCGGACCGACATGAAGGATATCGCTGGCGAACGCCGGCAGCAGCGCCGTGGCGCCGCCCAGGAGCACGGCGGCCAGATCAAGGCTGATGGCGCCGAGAATGACCTTGGTCCGCCACACGTAGCGAATGCCCCCGGTGAGCGCCAGCCAGTCCATGGCGGCGCTGCCGGGCACTCCTCTCGGCGCGATACGGGCGGTCAAGACCGTCGCCGCCAGCAGCAGCGCCGCGGCCAGGCCATAAACCCAGCCCGACCCTAAAATGAGCAAGAGGCCGCCCAGCGCCGGCCCGGCGATGGTCGCCGCCTGCCACACGGTCGAACTCCAGCCGATAGCGCTGGGCAACAGTTCCTTGGGTACCAGGTTAGCCAAGAGCGCATGACTGGCGGGGGCATGAAAGGCGCGCCCCACCGCCAGAAGCGCCAGAGTGCTCAAGATCGGCCACACCGCGCCGCCGCCGCTGAAGGCAAGGATGCCGAGGATCGCCGCGCACACCAACTCCAGACCGAGGCACAAGCGCAGCACCGTGGTCCGTTCCCGGGTATCCGCCACGTGGCCGGCGGGAAAGCCCAGGACCAGGATCGGCAGGAACTGCACCAGGCCGACGAGGCCGAGGTATAAGGGATCGCCGGTGAGTTGATAAACCTGCCAGCCGACGGCGGCGTTGATCATCTGGATGCCGAGATTGCCGCACAGGCGGGCCAGGATGAAGCGCCGGTAATCGGCGACGCCGAGCACCGCCCAGCCGGAAGAGGAGGAGGGAGAGGAAGCGGTCAAGGAGGGATCCATTTTACGATGAAGGAACCAGCACCCTTCCTTCTACAGCGGTTTATTATTGGGGTGAATCACTTTTACTCCGACGTCATCCTTGCCGCAGGCGGGGGGATCTGCCGTTGCCGCAACTGGTATAAAATCAATTGATTTTCAGAGTGTTTTTCGGTTCTAATCGCGCTACGCCCCCTCCGGCGACATCTAGATCCTGGGCCTAAAATGGCAAAACCGAAAAAGTCCCTCCACCCGGCGCCCGACGATCCGGCCTTTATCCTCGACCGCTACCCGCTTTACGCGCTCAACCGGACCTCGGCGGTCTATGTGGAGGAAATGAGCAAGGCCTTGAAAACCATCGGCATGGATCAGCCGCATTGGCGGGTGCTGACGCTCCTGGAAGACACCAACCCCAGCACGGTGAGCGACATTTCCCGTCGCACCATCATCAAGATGTCTACCATCACCCGCATCCTCATTCGCATGGAGGCGGAAGGCCTGGTCAGGCGGGCGCCAAGCGCCGATGACAGCCGGGTGACCGAGGTCTATATCACCGCTGCCGGGCGGGCGGCGGTAGAGCGGGTTAAACAGGTCGGCGGCCGGATTTATCGCAAGGCGATCAAGGGCTTGAGCGATGATGACCTGACCCGTCTGATGCATGTCTTGAAGGTGATCGAAGGCAACCTCGGCCGCTCGCCCTATCTTGATTGAGCCGGCCATGAGGCCCAAGGGCTTACAACTATTTTTTATTTGCAATTTCACGTGATTTCGGGTATGGATAGATAACGACATATGGTGGGCTTAGGCCCTTCCGCCCAACCTCGCAGGCTTGCCCCATGGCCGAACGATCATTCAAGGAAGAAGTCAAGAAGCTCCGGCTGGGCCAGGGCGCGGAATTTCGCGGCGAAGGCATTCTCGCCGTCACCAAGGCGCTGCTGCAATCCGGCGTCGCCTACGTCGGCGGCTATCAGGGCGCGCCGATCTCGCACTTGATGGACGTGCTCTCCGACGCCCAGGACATTCTTGATGAACTCGGCGTCCATTTCGAAGCCTGCGCCTCGGAAGCCGCCGCCGGCGCCATGTTGGCGGCATCGGTGAATTATCCGTTGCGTGGCGCGGTGACGTGGAAATCGACGGTCGGCACCAATGTCGCCTCCGATGCCTTGGCTAACGTCGCCTCCGGCGGCGTCATGGGCGGCGCGCTCATCATCATCGGCGAGGATTATGGCGAAGGCTCCTCTATCATGCAGGAGCGCAGCCACGCCTTCGCCATGAAATCGCAGATCTGGCTTCTCGATCCGCGGCCCAATCTGCCCAGCATCGTCCACATGGTGGAAAAGGGGTTTGAATTGTCGGAAGCCTCCAATACGCCGGTGATGTTGGAGCTGCGTATTCGCGCCTGTCATCTCTACGGCCGTTTTGAGGCCAAGGACAACCGTAGGCCGTCGCCGAGCGTGAAAGACGCCCTGGAAAATCCGGTACGCGATGTCACCCGCATCGTGCTGCCGCCGTCGAGCTACGTTCACGAACAGGAAAAGATCGACCAGCGCTGGCCCGCCGCCGTGCAGTTCATCAAGGATCACAAATTAAACGAGTTCGTGGGGGGCGTCACTGGCGACATTGGCGTCATCGTCCAGGGCGGGCTTTACAATTCGCTGATGCGCACGTTGGAGCTGCAAGGGCTTGCCGACGCCTTCGGCAACACTGAGCTGCCGATCTATGTCATGAACGTCACCTATCCTTTGGTGAACGAGGAAATCATTGGCTTTTGCGCCGATAAGAAGGCGGTGCTTCTCATCGAGGAAGGCCAGCCCGACTTCATCGAACAGGCGGTGAATGCGATTTTGCGCAAGGCGGATGTGCAAACCAAGATCGTCGGCAAGGATGTGCTGCCCATGGCCGGCGAATATACCGCGGATATCCTGACGCAAGGCGTGCGCGCATTTTTAAACTATCATGCGCCGCATCTCGCCGCCTCTTCTTCGACCCTGGTCCATCCGCCGGCGGAGGCCGGGACGTTGCCCGCCAAACTGCCGCCGCGGGTGCCCGGCTTTTGCACCGGCTGCCCGGAACGGCCGATTTTCGCCGCCATGAAGCTGGCGGAAAAGGAACTTGGGCGCTTTCATGTCAGCAGCGATATCGGCTGCCACCTGTTTTCCATCAACGCCCCGTTCAACATCGGCAACACCACCATGGGCTACGGCCTGGGCTGGGCCGGCGCGTCGGCATTCAATGTCGAAGCCAAGAAGCGCGCCGTCGCGGTGATGGGCGATGGCGGGTTTTGGCATAACGGATTGACCAGCGGCGTCGGCAATGCGGTATTCAACAAGTCCGACAACGTACTGGTCATTGTCGACAACAATTATTCGGCGGCCACCGGCGGCCAAGACATATTATCGTCGCGGGCAGAGAACCCCGCCCGCAGCACCAAGCACGCGATAACCGAAGCGGTCAAGGGCGTTGGCGTGAAGTGGGTGAAGCGGGTGCGCAGCTACGACGTGGCGACTTTGCGTGATACCTTGCGCGACGCCATGACCACGGCGGAAAAAGGCCCCAAGATCATCGTCGCCGAAGGCGAATGCCAGCTCAACCGCCAGCGCCGGGTGAAGCCGCTGACCAATCGCGCCATTAAGCAAGGCGTTCGGGTGGTGCGCGAGCGTTTCTATGTCGATAGCGACACCTGCACCGGCGATCATGCCTGCGTGCGTCTGTCGGGTTGTCCGTCGTTGACTGTTCGCGATAATCCCGATCCCTTGAAAGTCGATCCCATCGCCTATGTGGACAACAGTTGCGTCGGCTGCGGCCATTGCGGCGAAGTGGCGCACGCCGCCGTGCTCTGCCCCTCATTCGCGCGGGTGGAGCTGATTTATAATCCCACCTGGATTGATCGTGCGCTGGCGTGGCTGCGGCAGAACGTTATTGGTTGGCTGCAACGCCGCGCGGCAAGGAGCGTGGCATGACCCGGCCCATTTCCATCGCGGTGATGGCGCTGGGCGGCCAGGGCGGCGGCGTGCTGGCGCAGTGGATCGTCGATCTCGCCGAAGCCAATGGCTATCTGGCGCAATATACTTCCATCGCCGGCGTGGCGCAGCGCACCGGCGCCACCATCTATTTCATCGAGATTTTTCCCGAATCCGTTGTCAAAGCTACCGGAAAGATGCCGGTGCTGGCGCTGATGCCGGCGCCGGGGGACGTCGATATTGTCATCGCCTCGGAACTGATGGAAGCCGGCCGCGCCGTGACGCGCCGCTTTGTCAGTCCCGATCTGACCACCCTGATCGCCTCGTCGCATCGGGTCTATTCGGTGTCAGAGAAACAAGCGCTGGGCGATGGCCGGGCCGATGATACGGCGGTTCTGGACGCTCTGCGCCAGGCGGCGAAAAGGTTGGTGCTCTTCGACATGAACCAGGCAGCCGAGGATACTGCGAGCGTCATCAGCGCGGTGCTGTTCGGCGCGCTCTCCGGATCAGGCGCATTGCCCTTTGCCCGTGATGCCTACGAACAGGTCATCACTGCATCGGGCAAGGCGGTAGCCAGCAATCTGGCCGGTTTTGCTCGCGGTTTTGCGGGAACGCAAAGCACGCTACCAGAAACCGCGCCTTCCGATGCTTTGCCTGCGTCGGTGCACGACACGCTACAGCGCGGCATTGCCCGGTTGCAGGATTACCAGGATGCAGCTTATGCGGCGCTCTATGTCGAGCGGCTTGAAAAATTGCGGGCAGTGGCGGCGGGTGATCGCCTGCTGAACGAAGCAGCACGTTATCTGGCGCTGTGGATGTCCTATGAGGACGTGATCCGCGTCGCTGATCTGAAAACCCGCGCCGGACGTCTGGAAAAAATCGGCGCGGAGGCGCGGGCGCTGCCCGGTCAGCCTTATTATTCGATCGAATACTTTCATCCTCGCTACGAGGAGGTGTGTGATACCTTGCCGGCGGCGCTGGGGGCCACTTTGTTGAAATCAAACGCCATGCGTCGGCTGCTGGCGCCGTTTTTCGCCAAGGGTCGGCAGATACACACCGCCAAGCTCTCCGGTTTTCTGCCGCTTTATGTCTTGGCGCGGCTGCGGCGCTGGCGGCGCGGTACGCTGCGCTTCAAGAAAGAAAATGCCGCCATTGAGACGTGGCTGGCGCAGGTGATGACCATCGTGCCGCAGGATTATGAGCTGGCAGTGGCGATCGCCGAATTGCCGCGTCTCATTAAAGGCTATGGCGACACCCACGAGCGGGGCATGGATCGGTTCAATCGCATCATGGCGTTGCTGCCGCGCCTGGTTGGTAAAGCGGACGCCGCCGCGAAGGTCATGGCGTTGCGCGACGCCGCCTTGCAGGATGAAGAAGGCCGCACCTTCGCCGCCGAGCTGCAACTGTACAATAATCGTGGGTCCGCTGTCGCTTGACCCACACTACTTTTCAGCCTCATTCGGTATCAAACTTGATGCCCTGCGCCAACGGCAGCGCGCGGGAATAATTGATGGTCGAGGTCTGGCGGCGCATGTAAGCCTTCCACGAGTCCGATCCCGATTCGCGACCGCCGCCGGTTTCCTTCTCGCCGCCGAACGCGCCGCCGATTTCCGCGCCCGAGGTGCCGATGTTGACGTTGGCGATGCCGCAGTCGGACCCGTTGACGGCAACAAAGCGTTCCGCCTCGCGCATATCGGTGGTGAAGATCGCCGACGACAGACCCTGCGGCACGTCATTGTTGCGATGGAGCGCATCCTCGAAATCGTCATAGCGAAAGACATAGAGAATGGGGGCGAAGGTCTCCTCTCTTACGTTGTCGGCGGCATCCGTCATCTCGACGATGGCGGGCTTGACATAATAGCCGCCTTCCGCGCCCGCAACCGAGACGCGGCCGCCGCCATGGATGCGCGCGCCGTGGTCGCGCGCCTGCTGCAGCGCCTGTTCCATGGCCTCAAAGGCGCGGCCGTCGATCAGCGGCCCCACCAGGGTATCGGGGTCGAGCGGATTGCCGATGCGCACCCGCTCGTAGGCGGTTTTCAGGCTGGGCACCAGACGATCGTAAACTGAACTGTGGACGAAGATGCGCCGCGTCGAGGTGCAGCGCTGGCCGCAAGTGCCCACCGCGCCAAACAAAATCGCCCGGCGCGCCATTTCCAAGTCTGCCGAGGGCGTCACGATGATGGCGTTGTTGCCGCCCAGTTCCAGGATGCTGCGGCCGAAGCGCGCCGCAACGCGCGGGCCGACGACGCGGCCCATGGCGGTGCTGCCGGTGGCCGAGATCACCGGCACGCGGGGATCATCCAGCAGCGCCGCCCCCACCTTGCGGTTGCCGACGATGAGGCTGGACAAACCTTTTGGCGCATCGCCGAAGCGCGCCAGGGCTGCTTCCAGCAGGCGATGAGCGGCAAGGGCGGAGAGCAACGTCTTTTCCGACGGCTTCCAAAGCAGCGAATCGCCGCAAACGAGCGCCAGGGCGGCGTTCCATGCCCACACCGCTACCGGAAAATTAAAGGCGCTGATGATGCCTACCGGCCCGATGGGATGCCAGGTTTCCATCATGCGGTGGCCGGGGCGTTCCGACGCGATGGTCAGCCCATAAAGCTGACGCGACAGGCCGACGGCGAAGTCGCAGATGTCGATCATCTCCTGCACTTCGCCCAGGCCTTCCTGTACGATCTTGCCGCATTCCAAGGTGACGAGCGCGCCCAAGGCTTCCTTGTGCGCCCGCAGCTCCTCGCCCAACAGCCGTACCAGCTCGCCGCGCCGCGGCGCCGGCACCTGACGCCATTCCTGAAATGCTTTTGTCGCTTGCGCGATCTTGGCGTCGACGCTGGCGGCATCATCGGCCTTGACCTTGCCGAGAAGCGCGCCATCGATCGGCGAATGCACCGCAATGCTGCCTTCCTGTAATTCCGCCGGGTTTATGCCCAGATCCTTCAGAATGTCATCGCGTTTCATAACGGGTCTCCGTTTAGATAGCGGCGCCGCCGGCGGCGCGCGAACTCTGCATGAGAACCATTCTCAGGCAGGCCGAATCACGTACATTATAGGGGAAGCATATTCCTATAGGAAACAAAAAATATAATAATAAACTTAGAAGAAGTAACCGATAGGCCCGCCATATGCAGGGGGACGGCCGGAATACCTCCTTCCATGTAATGGCATTCCCTGGGAGCGCGGCCACGTGTATAGGGATGGCGCATGACGGGTATCAGGTGAATCAAGCGATGGCTTCAGGTTTTTCGAGTATTTTCAAGGTCGGCATCGGTCCTTCGAGCTCCCACACCGTGGGGCCGATGGTGGCGGCCAAGCGCTTCGTCGATGGGCTCAGCGCGGGTGGAAAGATGCCGATGACCCGGCGTCTGACGGTGGAGCTTTACGGCTCGTTGGCGCTGACCGGGCGCGGCCATGGCAGCGACAAGGCGGTGATGCTGGGGCTGCTGCGTCAAACCCCGCACGGCGTTGATCCTGACGCCATCAACGGACTTCTGGCCGCTGTCCAGGAACGCGCCGCCCTGGCCATCGACGGCCATGAGGTGGCCTTTGACCCTTCCGTCGACTTGCGCTTCAGGAGCGAGGTGCGGCTGCCCTATCATTCCAATGGCCTGCGCTTTCAGGCGTGGGCGGCGGACGGCGGGATGGTGGAGGAGGGGATTTACTATTCGGTGGGCGGCGGCCGCATCGTCAGCGAAGCCGATGCCGGGCAAAATACGCCCGCGCCGCTAAGCGCGTTTCTCTATCCTTTCCAATCGGCATCCGAGCTTCTCGACCAGTGCCGCCGCCAAGGGCTGTCCATCGCCGATCTGGTGCTGGCCAATGAGACGGCCAGCCGGCCACCGGCCGAGGTTCTGGCCGACGTGGACCGCATCCGCGCCGCCATGGACGCCTGTATCGACCGCGGCTGCCGCGCTAGCGGCGTGCTGCCGGGCGGCCTGGAGGTGGAGCGCCGCGCGCCCCTGCTTTACGCCAAGCTGGTGGAGCGGCAGGAGCGGGCGCTGCGCGATCCCATGTCGGTGCTCGATTGGGTCAACCTGTGGGCGATGGCGGTCAACGAGGAAAACGCCGCCGGCGGCCGGGTGGTGACCGCGCCCACCAACGGCGCGGCGGGCATCATTCCGGCGGTGCTGCGTTACTATGACCGCTTCTGCAACGCCACCGCCGACGGCCCGCGCATCTTTTTATTGACCGCGACCGCGATCGGCCTGTTGTACGAGCGCAACGCCTCGATCTCCGGCGCCGCCGTCGGCTGTCAGGGCGAGGTCGGCGTCGCCTGCTCCATGGCGGCGGCGGGGCTGGCGGCGGCGCAGGGCGGCTCCAACGAGCAGGTGGAGAACGCCGCCGAGATCGCCATGGAACATAACCTGGGGCTGACCTGCGATCCGGTGGGCGGCCTGGTGCAGATCCCGTGCATCGAGCGCAACGCCATGGGCGCGGTCAAGGCGATCGACGCCGCCCGCCTGGCGCTTCTCGGCGATGGCCGGCACAAGGTGTCGCTCGACAAGGTGATCGAGACCATGCGCCAGACCGGCGCCGACATGTCCGACAAATACAAGGAAACGTCGCAGGGCGGCTTGGCGGTCAACGTCGTGGAGTGTTGATGCCTTATGGGTGACGGGCAACCGCCGCTTCGGCTACGGCCCGTTGCCGCGGCAACGTCACCGTGATGGTGGTGCCGGCGTTGGTATTGCTCTCCACCGTCAAGGCGCCGCCATGCAGTTCAACCATGGACTTGGTGATGGCGAGCCCCAGGCCGGTGCCTTCGTAAATGCGATGTAAAGAGGTATCAGCCTGGGTGAACGGCTCCAAGAGGCGCGGGATATCCGCCGGGTTCATGCCGATGCCGGTATCGCTGACGATCAGCAATAAACCATCGTTGTCGGTGCGCCTGAGGCGGAGCGATATCCTGCCGCCTTCGACATTGAACTTGATGGCGTTCGACAGCAGATTGGAAATGATCTGCTTGAGCATTCTGGCGTCTGCCCTAATGGTGGGCAACTCTTCTTCAAAGTCGAGCTCCACGACGATTTTCTTCTCGTCGATGTGGGAATGGTGAATGCGCAGCACCAGATTGAGAATATCTTCAACCGATACCTCCTCCTCGATGATCGCCATCTGACCGGACTCCAATTTGGAAATATCCAGGATATCATTGATGATGGCTAAGAGATGTTCGGCGCTTTCATGGATATCGGCGGCGTAATTCTGGTAATTTTCAGCAATCGGTCCGCGCAATTGATCCTTGATCATGGCGGAAAAGCCGATGATGGCGTTTAAGGGGGTGCGCAGCTCATGGCTCATATTGGCCATGAACTCGCTTTTGGTGCGGTTCGCCGTCTCGGCCGCTTCCCGGGCGCGGCGCAGCTCCGCCTCCAATTGGGCTCTCGCCATGGCGTTGTCGCGAAACGTCCCCATGGCCGTCGCCATGCCGGCAATCTCACCCTTGCCGCCGATGTGCGGAATGGTGACATCCAGGTCGCCGTGGGCAAGACGCATGGTGGCGGCGGTCATGCCCTTGATCGGCTCGATCACTCGCCGGCTCATGAACATGAACAAGGCGGCGGCGATGCCGGCGCCGAAGAGGAACAGACCGGCTTGCAGGGACATGGAAAAAATGGTTTGCAGGAATGTATCCTCAACCTCCGCCGCGGCGGCATCACCCGCCGCGGTATCCACTGCAAACAGGCTGTTGATGGCGGCGGTGGATTGTTCGAACCATTGTTGCGGCGATAGCGTATAAGGAGCGCCGGCGATGGCGGCTTGGATGAGGGCGGCGCGCTGGTGATCGAAGTCCTTGAAATATGCCTTATCGGCGGCTTGCACAGTGCGGCGCACTTCCATCGGCATGCTGGCGTCGCTGGCGAAAAAGCGGGTAATTTTCCAGGCCAGTTCGATCATGCCGCGGTTGCGGGCTATGCCGTTGAGGTCGGCGTAAGTCATCGGCGTCTTGGCCGAGATCATGGCGCCGATCATGGCCCGCTCGCGGCCGGCATATTCCACCGCCATCCAGGCGAAGTAGCGCAATATCCGCAGATCCGCGAGCAGGGTATCCGGACTATTGGCGGCCCGCGCCGCCACCAGCCGCAGCATCTGGCAGCCTTCAATAAGATCGGTGATCGCCGTAATCCACTCCTTGGCAAGGTCCGGCTGCCGCTCGGATGCCGAGATGGAAATGGCGACATCCACCTCTGGCCGTAATCGATCGACCCTCGCGTGCGCCGCCGTCACTTGAGCCAGAAGATCGTTGACGATGTCCGTATGCCGATGAGCGCTGAGAAAATGGATGGTTTCCCGAATGCTGGCGTCTGCGGCCTGGCGGTAATGGGATATGGAAGTGGCCAGATATTCCGGCGCCGGATCAGCGGCGGCGAGCGCGATGGAGGTTACGCCCCGCTCCCGCGCCAAGTTCATCATGCCCATCGCCAACGGCTCATCGAGGGAGATGGCGTTTGAAGCGCGGTTGTAGCGATCCCAGGAATTGGTCGCCAGAATGCCGGTGATGATGGCGGCGACGATCGTCAGCGATCCGACAATCAGCAAAAATATTGACCTGAGAGACATCGCTCGCTCCAAACAGGAAATCGATACAGGAAAGGCGCCGCGGCAGATGCAGGCTCGTTCAAAATATAGTTATTGATCCTTGGGTGTTGCGATTGGCGGCCACCGCAACGCCGAGATCATAAGAATAATTCTATTTTTTACGTAAGCTTTAATCCGTACACTATCAGAGGGCCGCCCCGGTATCCAAGGCGCTGTTATGCAACATTTGTTACGCACATCTTATGATAGTAGAGGAAGTTTCGGCTGATCGCCGATTTTCTTGCATTATTGGCGCGCGATTTCCGATCGCTCGGTGCGCTTGTCGGCGCGTATCAGCAGCCGCTCGGCGGGCAGTGTTACGGTGACGGTGGTGCCGGCGTTGATGGCGCTGTCCACGGTCAATGCGCCGCCGTGCAGAGTCACCATTGATTTGGCGATGGCAAGTCCAAGACCGGTGCCTTGATGGGATCGGCTGTGGGCGGCGCTGGCCTGGGCGAAAGGCTCCAAGAGGCGCGGAATATCGGCGGGGTCCATGCCGATGCCGGTGTCGCGCACGGCAAAGTAGACGTCGCCATTCAGCAGGCGGCCGGCGGTCAGCGTCACCCGGCCCTCATCGATATTGAATTTCACCGCATTGGAGAGAATATTGATCAAGATTTGCTTGAGCATGCGGGCATCGACCAGCAAATCAGGGATTTTCTCCTTGAGCACCAGTTCCACCGCAATGCCGCGTTCATCGGCCCGCTGACGAATGATGCGCAGCACCAGGCTCAGCATTTCCTCCACCGCGACCTCTTCCTCCATCAGCTCCATCTTGCCCGCTTCAAGCTTGGAGATATCGAGAATGTCGTTGATGATGGCCAGAAGATGCTCAGCGCTTTCATGAATATCGACGGCGTATCCCATATAGCCGTCCGGCATCGGCCCGCGCATCTGATCCTTGATCATCGCCGAGAAACCGATGATGGCGTTCAAGGGCGTGCGCAGTTCATGACTCATGTTGGCGAGGAAGCGCGATTTGGCGGCGTTCGCCACTTCCGCCTCCTCGCGCGCGGCGCGCAACTGCGCTTCATAGGCGCGGATGCCGGAAATATCGCGAAACAGGCTGACCGTGCGCGGCTGGCCGTCAACGTGCGAGGCCATGGAGGAACTCCCCCATAAAACGGGGATTGCCCGTCCTGACTTGGTGTAGATATTGTCGATCCGCTTTGCGTCGATGGCGGCATAGATGGCGCTGCTCCGCGCCTCGGGCGACGTCAGAAGTATGCTCAGCGGCTGGTTGATCAATTCGTGCGCGGCGTATTCCGTCAGGGCGCAGGTCGCCGGGTTTACCTTCTCGATGCGCTGGCGCGTATCGGTGACCACCAGACAGTCGAACATATTGCCGATGATGTCGTCAAGATAGGCCGTGGACACGGTTTTCGCCCGCAGATCGCGGACCATGGCCTTCAAGCCTTCAGCCAGCTCACGCAGCTCTTCATCTTTCGGCGACGGCCAAACCAGATTGGGCCGACCTTCGGCAATGCCATGCACGGCTTCCCGCAGTTCTTCGATGGGGCGCGATAACCGCCGCGCGGCAAAGGCGCCGACCACCATGCTGATCAAGAGCGCCACGGAAATGGACACCACCGCCATGCGCAGCAAGCGGTCATAATTTTGGTCGGCGATTTCCTCAAGGGCGGCGTTGTGGCTATCAATCGCAGCATTGATACGGTCGTGGTTCAGCGTCAGCTCGACCGCTCCCAGGATGCGCTGACCGATCTTGATGGGGGCGGCGACGCGGGTCTGCTTATCTTTGCTCACCACCAGCCATTCACCCTTGGCGATCACCCGGTCGCGGATGTCGGCCGCCGCCATGACGCCGAAGTTTTGAATGGTCGTGGTGCCGTCATGCAAGATGGCGCCGCCGGCGTCATAAACCAGAATGTCGCGCACGTCGGGCAGGTTGCGCACGGAGCTTAGAAGATTGTATAGCGTCTCGAAATCCTCCTTATAGAGAGGATTGACCAGCGCCGAGCTCATCATGATCAGAAGGCCGCGCCCGCGTCCTTCAAGCTGCTTCATCATGTGGTGCTGACTGATGGCGGCGCTAGCCTTCGACATGCTGTTACGATTGATTTCCGCCACATGGAGAAAAATGATGGTCACCACGGCCGACGCCGCCAAGGCAGCGCTGGCCAGCATCAGGGCGTAACGTTCACGCAAGCGCAGCGTCATGGCAAGCTCGCCAAGTGCTGGTTAAGATTTCTGCGAAGCTCCTCAATCTGCGCCAGCGTTTCCGGTGACAGCTGCTGATAGCGATCGACGTTGAAATAGGTTTTAAGCGCTTCCTTACCCTCTGGATGGTGCGGCATGGCAAGCAGCATGGCCGCAAGCCGTTCTTTAAGCCCGTTGTCGATCCCGCGCCGCGTCAGCATCAGGCTGCGCACTGTCGGCTTGGTTTGGCCGATGACCTTAAGCTCGCGGCGGAATGCCGGCGGTATCTTGGTCTTGTCGCTCCACCTGGTGTTGCTGATCACGCCGGCATCGGCATGACGGCGGACGACTTGCGCCAGAATGCTGGTCTCGTCGCCGGCGAAACTGTAGCTCACGGCTTGACGGTCAAGCTTCAGCTTGGGATCGTCCGCGGCGTGAAGCGACAGGCCATAGTTGCGCAGGTAGGCGTAGGCGAGAAAGAATCCAGACATCGAATCAGGATCTTCGAAGGTCAGGCGGCGGCCGCGCAGCTCTGCAATCGAGGCGACGCCGTCCTTGCGGGCAAGAATGAGGGTAGCGTATGTGGCGACGCCGTTCTTCCATTCATGGAGAAAGATGTCCGCCAGTTGCAGCCTTTCCAGCTGCAAGGCGGTAAAGGCGGTTTCGGACAAGTAATCCACCTTGCCCTCGCGCAACAGGCGCGCCATGTGGTCGATATCTTCGGCAACCACCACGGCGGACGCCCGAATGGGGGTGTCGGCCGCCAGTTGCCGCACTACATAGGCATTAAAAGCTTCCAGTTTGGGGTATTGCTTATCGGGTTTTGCTGAAATACGCCCCAGGACGAGCGTATTTTCGCGCCTGGCCTGGGTGGGATCCTCGGCCAAGGCTGGCGCCGCCCATAACCACGCCGCGCCGCCGGCCGCTAGGATGTAAAACCACCACCGCATTCGAACTCTTTCTGAACCCCGCACCGTTCCTCGCCCTGAGGAGAGCATACGATTCTTGGGATTTTGTAAATAGCCGATGTCGCCGCCGCCATAGGGCAGTGTCTTAAGGTTGAGCCGTTCATGGTTCGACAGGCTCACCACGAACGGCATTAGACCCCATTCGTCCTGAGCTTGTCGAAGGGCGAACAGATAAACTGACCCCTACCCGCCATTGCCAGGGCAGCCGCGATTGGGTATCTATCCGTCCCCTGCGGCAGCGAGGAAAGTCGATCCATGGCCTCTTACCAATACGTTTACGTCATGAAGGGTCTCAATAAGACCTATCCCGGCGGCAAACAGGTCCTAAAAGACATCACCCTATCCTTCCTGCCGGGGGCCAAGATCGGCATCATCGGCGTCAACGGTTCGGGCAAATCGACCCTGATGCGGATCATGGGCGGCCTTGACCCTGAGTTTACCGGCGAGGCCTGGGCGGCGGAGGGGGCCAAGGTCGGCTACCTGCCGCAGGAGCCGAAGCTCGATCCGGTAAAAACGGTGTTCGAGAACGTGCTGGAAGGCTTGAGTCCGCTCAAGGCCCTCATCGACCGCTTCAACGAGGTCAGTGCCCGTTTCGCCGAGGAGCTGTCGGATGATGAAATGGCCGCGCTCATCGCCGAGCAGGGCGAATTGCAGGAAAAGATTGACGCCGCCGACGCCTGGGATCTCGACAGCCGGGTGGAGCTGGCGCTCGATGCCCTGCGCTGCCCGCCGGGGGACGCCAACGTCGCCAATCTGTCGGGCGGCGAGAAGCGCCGGGTGGCGCTGGCCAAGCTCCTCCTGGAGCGCCCCGATCTATTGCTGTTGGACGAGCCCACCAACCACTTGGACGCCGAATCGGTGGCGTGGCTGGAAAAGCATCTGCAAGGCTATCCCGGCACCGTCATCCTGGTCACCCACGACCGCTATTTCCTCGATAACGTGGTGGGCTGGATTTTGGAGCTTGACCGCGGCCAGGGCATCCCGTGGGAGGGCAATTACTCCTCTTGGCTCGATCAGAAGCAAAAGCGGCTGGAGCAGGAAGGCAAGACCGAGGAGGCCCGGCAGCGGGCGCTGGACCGCGAATTGGAGTGGATCCGGCAGTCGCCCAAGGCCCGGCAGGCGAAAAGCAAGGCCCGCATCAAGGCCTACGAGGAATTGGTGGCGCGCTCGCAAACAGCGCAGCAAGGCCGCGCCCAGATCGTCATGCCGCCCGCCCCTCGGTTGGGCCAAACCGTCATCATCGCCGATCATCTGACCAAGGCCTATGGCGACAAGCTGTTGTTCGAAAACCTTGATTTTCGCCTGCCGCCAGGCGGCATCGTCGGCATCATCGGTCCCAACGGCGCCGGCAAGACCACGCTCTTTCGCCTCATCATGGGCCAGGACAAGCCCGATTCGGGCACACTTACCATCGGCGAGACGGTGCACCTGGGCTATGTCGACCAGAGCCGCGACGCCCTGGACGACAAAAAAACGGTGTGGGAGGAGGTCTCCGGCGGTCTCGACATGTTCCAGTTCGGCAAGCGCGAGCTGCCGACCCGGGCCTATGTCGGCGCTTTCAACTTCAAGGGCGCGGATCAGCAGAAAAAGGTCGGCCAACTGTCGGGCGGCGAGCGCAACCGGGTGCATATGGCCAAGCTTCTGGCCAAGCCCTGCAACGTGCTTCTTTTGGACGAACCGACCAACGACTTGGATGTGGAAACGCTAAGAGCGCTGGAAGAAGCGCTCGAAGATTTCGCCGGTTGCGCCGTCATCATCAGCCACGATCGCTGGTTTCTTGATCGCATCGCCACCCATATCCTCGCCTTCGAGGGCGACAGCCGGGTGGTGTGGTTTGAAGGCAATTATCAGGAGTACGAGGCCGATCGCCACCGCCGCCTCGGCGCGGACGCCGACCGGCCGCACCGCATCACCTATAAGAAGCTGACGCGGGCGTGAACATGGTAGTGTGGGTCAAGCGCCAGCGGACCCACAACAGCACGCAATGCCAGGTCGCGGGTTCGCTTCGCTTAACCCGCGCTACGCAGCTTAGTGTAATTCTTCTTCAAACAGCTCTTCTTCGGCCTTGTTCGGTTCCGTCTCGCCGTTCGTTATGCGGAACTTGCGGTTCTGGCGATAGGCGCTGCGCATGGCGGCGTAAAAGTCGGTGGAGTTGCGCTCCAGATCCTCGAGGGTTTCAATGTTGCGCGCCCGAAAATCGACGATCTCCATTCCCGTGCGGGTGTAGCTGAGATAGGACAGATCCTGATCATGCAGTTCGTTGCTGACCGGATCGACGAAAAACTCCGTAACGAAGCCGATAAAGTCCCGCGGATTGGAGGGGCCGAGGAACGGCACCACCAGATAGAATCCCTCGCCCACGCCCCACACCGCCAGGGTTTCGCCGAAATCCTCCGTGTGGCGCTCCATGCCCCATTCGGTGGCCGGATCAAAGAGGCCGCCGACGCCGAAGGTGGTGTTGGTGGCAAACCGCCCCAGCGTCACGCCGCCGCGCTCGACCTCGCCTTGCAAAAGATCGTTGGCGAGAATAAGCGGGGTTTGCAGATTCCACAGAAAATTGGTGATCATCTGACGGATCGGCGTTGGCAGGATGGCGCGATAGACCTGCGCCACCGGCTTCATGAACGCCCGGTCGAACGCCATATTGAAATCGTGGGTGGCCCGGTTTAGGGGCTCTAAGGGGTCGTTGCGCTCCTGAAAAGCGCTCAGCGCCGCCGGGTCATCGGCCGGCGGGCGGCTGGCGCAGCCGGCAAGGGCGATGGCCGCCGCCAGCAGCAGTGGAACGATCCGTTGCGAACCCCAGGTCGGATTGGTCATCGCCGCGTTTCCTCATTCTTTGTCGCCGGTCGGTTATGGCTCGCCGGCGTTACCTTCTATGTCACAAGGCCTTGCCAAGCAGTTACCACACAAGAAGAAAGCGGCCAAGAGCGCAGATCGCCAAAAAATCCTCTTTGACTTTCAGGGGCCGGCGGGTTAGATGAACATATAAAGATTTCTTTATATGTTGATGTGAGATGAAAACGGCCGTGACCCCGTCGCGCGCAGATACCAGGAGCCAGGAGCCGACGGAGCAGCCGATCGCGGTTGAGGCGCTGCTGGCGGCGCTCAGGGCGGTGGCCGAGCCGACGCGGCTGAGGATACTCGGGCTCTTGTCATCGGGCGAGCTGACGGTCAGCGAGCTGACGCAAATCTTGCGGCAAAGCCAGCCCCGGGTATCCCGCCACCTGAAATTATTGTGCGAGGCCGGGGTGCTCAACCGTTTCCGCGAAGGCACCTGGGTGTTCTACCGCCTGGCCGACGGCGATGGGGTAGGGGCCATGGCGCGCGATCTGTTGGGCTATTTGTCTGCCGCCGACAAGGCCATGGAGCTCGATCGGGTGCGACTGGCCGAGGTTCGCGCCGCGCGCGGCGCGGCGGCGGCCGCCTACTTTCGCGCCAACGCCAAGGACTGGGACCGCATCCGCTCGCTGCACGTGCCCGAGGAGCAGGTGGAGGAGCGGCTTCTGGCCATCGTCGGCAAAAAGCCCATCGGCGATCTTCTCGATGTCGGCACCGGCACCGGCCGTATGCTGGAGCTGTTCGCCAAGTACGCCGATCATGCGGTGGGCATCGACTTGAGCCGCGACATGCTGGCGCTGGCCCGCGCCAATATCGAGCGTAAAGGTTTTGCCAACTGCCAGGTGCGGCTCGGCGACATGTACGACCTGGCACTGGCCGATCAATCTATGGACTTGGTTCTCTTTCACCAGGTGCTGCATTTCGCCGACGATCCCTTGGCCGCCATTCGCGAGACAGCGCGCATCCTGCGCCCCGGCGGGCGGGTGGTGGTGGTGGATTTCTCGCCCCACGAGTTCGAGTTTTTGCGCGACGAGCAGGCGCATCGCCGTTTGGGCTTTTCCCATGACGAGGTGAAAGGCTGGTTCCGCGCCGCCCGTCTGGAGCCCGAGACGGTGGAGGATTTGAAAGGCAAAGGCAAGAAGCTGACCGTCACCATCTGGTCGGCGAGAAAATCAAAACATAATCGGGAAGGACGTACGTCATGACGCCGCCGGACTTTCGCCCCAACCTGTTCGCTTTCGCGCCCGGCGATGTCGCGGTGTCGTTCGAATTCTTTCCGCCGAAGACCGAAGCCATGGAGCAGACGCTGTGGCAGGCGGTGCGGGCGCTGGCGCCGCTGCATCCGCGGTTTGTCTCGGTGACCTATGGCGCCGGCGGCTCGACCCGCGAGCGCACCCACAATACGGTGGTGCGTATCTTGCAAGAAACCGCGCTGATCCCGGCGGCGCATTTGACCTGCGTGGCGGCCAGCCGCGACGAGGTTGACGAGGTGGCGCGGCGCTACTGGGCGGCAGGCGTTCGCCATATCGTGGCGCTTCGGGGCGATCCGCCGGAAGGCGATGCGCGCTTTGCGCCTCATCCCCAGGGTTATGAAAACGCCGCCGCGCTGGTGACAGGGTTGAAACGTATCGGCGACTTTGACATCAGCGTCGCCTGCTATCCCGAACGCCACGTCGACAGCGCCGATTGGCAGGCGGAGCTTGATAATCTGAAACGCAAGGTGGATAACGGCGCCAGCCGCGCCATCACCCAGTTCTTTTTCGATCCCGACCTTTATTTCCGTCTGGTGGAGCGCGCCACGGCCGCTGGTATCCATGTTCCCATCGTGCCCGGCATCATGCCGGTGACCAATTTCAAGGGGATCACCAGCTTCGCCGCCCGCTGCGGCGCCAGCGTACCCAAATGGCTTGCCGAGTTGTTCCAGGGCCTGGACGATCATCCCGCCACCCGGCAACTGGTGGCGGCGGCGGTAGCGGCCGAATTATGCCGGCGCTTGTACGATGGTGGCGTCAAGGAGTTTCACTTCTACACACTCAATCGCGCCGAGCTGACCTACGCCATCTGCCACACCTTAGGGCTGCGGCCGGAGGAGAAACAAGCATGACCCGCGACGAACGCCTGGCGCTGCTGCCGGCGCTTTTAAAAGAACGTATCCTGGTGCTCGATGGCGCCATGGGCACCATGATCCAGCGCCACAAGCTCGATGAGGCGGCCTATCGCGGCGCGCGCTTCGCTTCCTGGAAGCGGGACGTGAAGGGCAACAACGATCTTCTGACGCTGACCCAGCCCGCCATTATTCGCGATATTCACGAGGCCTACCTTGAAGCCGGCGCCGACATCATCGAAACCAACACCTTCAATTCGACGCGGGTGTCCATGGCCGACTATGGCATGGAAGCGCTGGTGGATGAACTTAATCGTGAAGGGGCGCGGCTGGCCCGCGCCGTCTGCAATACAGAAGAAGCCAAGGATGGCCGGCCGCGCTATGTGGCGGGTGTGCTGGGACCCACCAACCGCACCGCGTCCTTGTCGCCCGATGTCAACAATCCGGGGTTTCGTAATATCTCATTTGATGAACTACGCGATGCCTACAGTGAAGCCACGGCGGCGCTGATCGACGGCGGCGCGGATATTATCTTGATCGAGACCATCTTCGATACCTTGAACGCCAAGGCCGCCATCGTCGCGGTGCTGGAAACTTTTGATGACAAGAATATTCGCCTGCCGATCATGATTTCCGGCACCATCACCGACGCCTCGGGCCGCACCCTGTCCGGTCAGACCGCGGACGCCTTCTGGTATTCGGTGTCGCACGCCGAACCATTATCCATCGGCTTGAACTGCGCGCTGGGACCAAAGGAGCTGCGGCAACACATTCAAACCTTGTCGCGGGTGGCGGATGCCCATGTCTCGGCCCATCCCAACGCCGGGCTGCCCAACGAGCTGGGCGGCTACGATCTGACGCCGGACGACATGGCGCGCCACATCGGCGAATGGGCGCGCGCTGGTCTGGTCAACATCGTCGGTGGCTGCTGCGGCACCACGCCCGATCACATCCGCGCCATCGCCGCGGCGGTGCAGGGCGTTTCGCCCCGCGTCCCGCCCCCCCATAAGCCGGTGCTGCATTTATCCGGCCTCGAACCATTGGCGAGCGTGCAATGACGCAAACCGCCACCTTCATCAATATCGGCGAGCGCACCAACGTCACCGGCTCGGCCAAGTTCAAGAAGCTCATTCTCGCCGGTGACTATGCGGCGGCGCTCGACGTGGCGCGCCAGCAGGTGGAGGCGGGCGCGCAGGTGATCGACATCAACATGGATGAAGCCATGCTCGATTCGCAGGCCGCCATGGTGACGTTTTTGAACCTGATTGCGTCTGAGCCCGACATTTCCCGGGTGCCGGTGATGATCGACTCATCCAAGTGGTCGGTGATCGAAGCGGGCCTGAAGTGCCTGCAGGGCAAGGGCATCGTCAATTCCATCAGCTTGAAGGAAGGCGAGGCGGCGTTCCTGACCTACGCGCTCAAGGTGCGGCGCTATGGCGCGGCGGTGGTGGTGATGGCCTTTGATGAGGCGGGCCAGGCCGATACCGTCGAGCGCAAGGTAGCGATCTGTTCGCGCGCCTATAAACTGCTGACCGGAAAAGTGGGCTTTCCGCCGGAAGACATCATCTTTGATCCCAACATCTTCGCTGTGGCGACGGGGATCGAGGAGCACAACGGTTATGGCCTCGCCTTCATCGAGGCGACGCGGCGCATCAAAGCAACGCTGCCTCATGCCCACGTCTCCGGCGGCGTTTCCAATATTTCGTTTTCGTTTCGCGGCAACGACCGGGTGCGGGAAGCCATGCACTCGGTGTTTCTCTACCACGCCATCGACGCCGGCATGGATATGGGCATCGTCAACGCCGGGCAGATCGCCATTTATTCGGAAATTCCGGAGGAACTGCGGGAACGGGTGGAGGACGTGATCTTGAACCGCCGGGCAGACGCCACCGATCGGCTGTTGGAAATCGCCGACAAGTACAAGGGCGGCGCGGCGGAAAAGGCGGTGGAGGATGAAGCCTGGCGAGCGCTGCCGGTGGACAAGCGACTGGCCCACGCGCTGGTCAAAGGCATCACCACCTACATTGACGCCGATACTGAGGAAGCGCGGCTGAAAACCAAGCGGCCCTTGGACGTCATCGAGGGGCCGCTGATGGACGGCATGAACATCGTCGGCGACCTCTTTGGCTCCGGCCAGATGTTTTTGCCGCAAGTGGTCAAGTCGGCGCGCGTCATGAAGCAGGCGGTGGCGCATCTCTTGCCTTACATCGAAGCGGAGAAATCCGCCGGCGAGGTCAAGGGCAAGATCCTGATGGCGACGGTGAAGGGCGACGTGCACGACATCGGCAAGAACATCGTCGGCGTGGTGCTGCAATGTAACAACTATCAGGTGATCGACCTTGGCGTCATGGTCTCCACCGATAAAATCCTGGAGACGGCACAGGCCGAGAAGGTCGACATCATCGGGCTATCCGGCCTGATCACGCCGTCCTTGGAGGAAATGTGCACGGTGGCCGCCGAGATGGAGCGCCAAGGCTTCACCCAGCCGCTGCTGATCGGCGGCGCCACCACCTCGAAAGTGCATACGGCAGTGAAAATCGCACCCTGTTACAGCGGTCCCACCGTGCATGTGCTCGATGCCTCCCGCGCCGTGGGCGTGGCGGGCTCGCTGTTGAGCAGCGCCATGCGCGATAAATTCGCCGCCGACGTGGCCGACGAGTACGCGCGGCTGCGCGCCAAGCGCGCCGCCAACGACCGCGAGGAGCGGCTCTTGTCCTTGTCTGAGGCGCGAACCCGTAAATTTCCGGTGGATTGGTCGGCCTACCGACCGACCCGGCCGAGCTTCTTGGGCCTAAAGGTTTTTGAAGATTATGATCTGCGGGAGCTGACCACCCGCATTGATTGGACACCGTTCTTCCGCACCTGGGAATTGGCCGGCAATTATCCGAAGATTTTTGATGATCCGACGGTGGGCGAAAGCGCGCGCGGGCTTTTTGCCGACGCGCAAGCCATGTTGGCGCGCATCGTTGCCGAGAAGTGGCTGAAGCCCCAAGGCGTCATCGGTTTTTGGGCCGCCAACGCTGTGGGCGACGACGTGGCGCTTTATGATGAACACAATGCTATGGCGGGCGCGGTGCATTTCCTGCGCCAGCAGGTGGCCAAGCGCGAGGGCGCCTATGATTTGTGCCTCGCTGATTTCATCGCCCCCAAAGACGCGGGCTATCAGGATTATATTGGCGGCTTCGCGGTGACTGCTGGGCACGGCGTTACCGAGCGCGTCAAGGCGTTTGAAGCGAAGCACGATGACTACAGCGCGATTTTATTAAAAGCGCTGGCCGACCGCCTGGCGGAAGCCTTCGCCGAGCGGATGCACGAACGAGTGCGCCGGGAATTCTGGGGCTATGCGGCGGACGAGGATTTGTCGAACGAGGACTTGATCCGCGAGAAATATCAGGGCATCCGCCCGGCGCCGGGCTATCCCGCCTGTCCCGACCATTCGGAAAAGCCCGAGTTGTTTCGCTTACTCAACGCCACGGAGAATACCGGCATCGCGCTATCGGAAAATTTTGCCATGTGGCCGGCGGCCAGCGTCTCGGGTTATTATATCGCCCACCCTGAGGCGCACTACTTTGGCGTCGGCAAAATCGGCCGCGACCAGGCGGCGGATTACGCCGCGCGCCGCAAGGTGACCGTGGCGGTAGCCGAACGCTGGCTTGCTCCCAATTTGGCGTATGAACGAACCCGTTGACCTTCTCTTCGTCTACGGCACGCTGAAGGATTAAGTTCATGCCGGCTAATCCCTAAGCGCATTTTGTAGCGTGGGTTAGCGAAGCAAACCCACGATTTTATAAGATGGATCGTGGGTCCGCTATCGCTTGACCCACGCTACGCTTACTTCACTCCCGCTGCCGCCTTGAACGGCGCTTCGGTTTTGGTCTTTACTTCATCAATGCTGACGCCGGGCGCGAGTTCGGAGAGGACCAGGCCATCCTCGGTCACGTCCATGACGCACAGATCGGTGATGATGCGGTCCACCACGCGAACGCCGGTCAGCGGCAGCGCGCACTGCTTCTTGATTTTCGCCGCGCCGTCCTTGGAGGCGTGTTCCATGATCACCACCACGCGCTTGACGCCCGCCACCAGGTCCATGGCGCCGCCCATGCCCTTGACCATCTTGCCGGGGATCATCCAGTTGGCGAGATCGCCGTGTTCTGAAACTTCCATCGCCCCCAGAATGGATAAGTCGATATGGCCGCCGCGGATCATGGCAAAGCTGTCGGCGGAGGAGAAATAGCTGGTCTGCGGCAGCTCGGTGATGGTCTGCTTGCCGGCGTTGATGAGGTCGGGGTCTTCCTCGCCCTCATAAGGAAACGGCCCCATGCCCAACATGCCGTTTTCCGATTGCAGCGTCACCTTCATGCCCGCCGGGATGTAGTTCGCCACCAGCGTCGGAATGCCGATGCCGAGGTTGACGTAAAAGCCGTCCTGCAACTCCCGCGCTGCCCGTTCGGCGATCTGATCGCGTGTCCACGCCATTGTCCTCTCCTTCCCTTACGCCCGTTTGCGGACGGTACGCTGCTCGACCCGCTTTTCGTAATTTGTGCCCTTGATGATCCGGTCGACGAAAATGCCGGGGGTGTGGATGCAGTCGGGGTCGAGCTCGCCCACTTCCACCAACTCCTCCACTTCCGCCACGGTGACGCGGCCGGCGGTGGCCATCATCGGGTTGAAGTTGCGCGCCGTCTTTCTGTAGATGAGGTTGCCTTCCTTGTCGCCCTTCCAGGCCTTGACGATGGCCAAGTCAGCCACCAGGCCGGTTTCCATGACATAGGTTTCGCCGTTGAAGTCCTTCAATTCCTTGCCCTCGGCCACCAGAGTGCCGACGCCGGTCTTGGTGTAGAAGGCGGGGATGCCGGCGCCGCCGGCGCGGATGCGCTCGGCCAGCGTGCCCTGGGGGTTGAATTCAAGCTGCAACTCACCGGCCAGATACTGGCGCTCGAACTCCTTGTTCTCGCCCACGTAGGAGGAAATCATCTTGGCGATCTGCCGGGTGTTCAGGAGCACCCCCAGCCCAAAGCCGTCGACCCCGGCGTTGTTGGAGATGGCGGTCAGTCCCTTCACCCCGGATTCCTTGATCGCCAGGATGAGGTTTTCCGGGATGCCGCACAGCCCGAACCCCCCGGCCATGATCGTCATGTTGTCTTTGAGCAGCCCGGCGAGGGCCGAGGCCGCATCCGCATAAACCTTTTTCATGACTAAAAAGCGCCTCCCATTTCCTAATAATCGGGCCTTACCTACTTCGATGGCGGCAAAATCTCAACAAAAACCAGCGGGGCCACCGTGTCGGCCGCACTTGGTCTTGTCAAAGTCTTTC
This sequence comes from Sphingomonadales bacterium, assembly GCA_019455285.1. Classification (GTDB taxonomy): domain Bacteria; phylum Pseudomonadota; class Alphaproteobacteria; order Sphingomonadales; family Govanellaceae; genus PRO5. The sequence continues at coordinate 79,427 of JACFMS010000006.1, read as the reverse complement.
TTTCTATGCTTTTTATAGCGCCAACCTATCAATGCCGGGACGGCGTGGCGAATGCCATCAAAATTCCGACAAAGTTTACATCTAGGCAGAGGCAAAATCGGAGCTTTTCATAAACCATGGCGCATATAGGTGTAAAATCAGCTTTTCTGCTTGGCGCTATCTGCCTGGCGCTAGGCGCCTCGCCGGCCGCCGCCAAGGGCCGGGAGTTCCTGGGCGGGTTTCGCGACTGGGACGCCTTCGTGGAGCGTCGCGATAAGGGCGAAAAGAACTGTTATATGATCTCCGTGCCCAAGGAAACGGCCCCGAAAAGCGTCAAGCGGGGGGAAATTTACATCATCATCACCCACTGGCCGCAGGCCAAGATCCGGAACCAGGTCAACGTGGTGGTGGGCTATCCCTTCAAGAAGGACAGCGTGGCCACCGCCCGCATCGATAAGAGGAGCTTCCGCCTGTTTACCGATGGCGACCGCGCCTGGGCCTATGACGATAAGCAGGATCAGGAAATGACCGCGGCCATGAAAAAGGGCAGCAAGATCGTCGTCGAGGGCGAATCGGTGCGGGGCACCAAGACCTCCGACCGCTATTCCTTAAACGGCTTCTCGGCGGCTTTAAACGCCATCACTAAGGCCTGCTATTGACCCCGGGGCCGGTCCATCCGCTTCTCCCCCACGATAAATAAACGCGGCATATCCAATAATATATAAATTTTCGGCGTCCGATGGGGCGGCGCGCCGGTGCCGCCGCAGTCCCGGCGGCATGCCGCCGCCAGCCTTGGGTTGGCGACGAAAAGCATCAATTTACAATTCAAGGTAGAGGTGACAATCGGCGCTAAGACCACGACTCTGACCGCCGCATTTGTCGTCATAAAACCCATCACACATTCCATCTCCTCTCGTCTTTCGGCAACCCGCCGATCCGTCGGTTTGATGTCCTGCGCGGCCTTTCGCCGCAGCAAAGATTGGAGATATGTGATGAATGAAGATGATTTTCTTGCCGTGATTCTCGGCCAACAGAGTTTGGATTTGGCAAAGCTTAGGAATCCCGGAAGCTCCCTAGAAAAAGACTACACGGATCAGCTGCGCCATATCGCGGAAGTAATGCTGCGCAGCCTGCTCGAACAGCGTCCGTCAGAATCGGAGGCCGGAAAGTTGCATCCGGGAAACTTGACGGAGAACAAGATCGATCAGTGCGATCCGCGGGTGGCGGCAAAATTGCGGGCGTGGTTGACGGATGCGAAAAAAAATGTCGCCACTAGCTCGGTGAGCGGAGACTATCACATCAAACTTATCGTGGAGTTCTTTAATATTTGCGTGGAGAGGATAGCGGAAGAAGAACGCAATCCATCAAAGCCGCTCAAAGGGAAAAAGCCGAAGATCAAGAAAAAGGTCGAGATTGTAGAGGTTGGTCACGACTATGCCTCGATCTACCTGGAGCGCTTTTATGAATATTGCGCGGCGGAGGCCATTTACGATCTCTTGTCTGGGAATCTGCACAATCTTGACGCCGCCATCAACGACGCCGGCTGTCAGTGGCGAGTGCCCTTCGTTCTTGATCTATATAATGACTTATGGGGCCATCTGCTGACGTATTATTCAATTGACGGCATCGAAAACGCCATCGCCTGTTATGCCGAAAATCGGCTAAATCTGGTCTCTATGCAACAGTTCGAGATGTTTCGAACATATAAGGACTGGGTGACATCCTATAATAAAGAGAAACCCAAAAAGATTGGAGGCTATCCGGCTTTCTGGGAGAAGAAGGCAAAGTTGCTGGATAATTTTCTGCAAGAACTCTTCACCGCCCCTTCCATGGTGGAAGATGAGAAGGGCGCTGTCAATTTCTTGCGCATCTGCACGAGAGCGGAAAATTTCATCAAGAACTGGAAGCTTGATATTTTTTCACCGCACACCGCCCTGCGGTATCTGACCTGCTGCAAGATATACACGCTCCGTCATATCCGTCATATGGATTGCTTCGGCCTGTCCTCGGTTCCCGAAGACATCGATGTAACGATGCCGGAGCAGGTTCGCAGAGGGGTTGTGTCCACGATCGCGGAGTGCCCCTATAACTATATGAAATACGTCGTGAAGTATTCCTGCCTGGAGGAAGGTGTGGAATTTGATCCGGAAAGCGGCGCGATCGTCGATGATACGCAACATCAAAACAAGCTTACAGTATCGATCTATAAGCAAATCATGCAGCCATTCAAGATCAAGCAGTTGGAAGTTTCCTATCCAACCCATGTATTCTATGGCCCATTTCGCGCCATCTTGGCCTACCAATGTCACAAGAACCAACCTCTCATCATAGATCTGCGTAGGTTGATCTGCAAAAAAATTGGCGAGGAGTACCGATACGGCTTCAATGGCGGCCAAATTCTCTATTATGAGCCGCATGACGGCCAATATGTCTATGTTCCAAGTCCCAGCGAGGACCAGAGAAATTATGTCTCCATGTGCATAGAGGCCTATAGCATTCTCACCGTTGATGAGAATGGCCGCTACATAGGCCAGGGTAATTATGATGATGTGGATTTGGGCTTCATTTCGCCGGATTTCAACACCTACATCGACGCGGTAACCACGGCCAACATCATCAACCTGATTCTCCCGGGGGCCGCCTTGCATGGCGAACTGCCCACCAATCTTTATAATAAGAATGATCTGATGGAAGATCTGCCGGGGCTTATTTCAGACAAGGATCATGACACCCGCAATAATCTCATCAAGCGCGTCTATGAGTCGTCCACTCCGAATCGGTGTCAGAATCAAACGATCTATTTCCAGACGCTGGTTGGCCCCCAAGTTCCGCTATTGAATTGCCAGGTTACCGCTTGGGATATCATCACCGAAAAGGAAGCATGTATCGCGCTATTTGAGAAATTTGGCATTGATACCGCTGCCTATCGCCGCTTCGAAATGCGAGATGTGGTAAACACGAACACAAAAAAGCCGAAGCGGGAGCGAGTGGGATTGCGTATCGCCAACACGATTCCCTTTGCGCCGATTCATATTTACGGCTGCACTTTCGCCATCAAGCAGCGTGAGTTGGAATATTGGCTTGGCGAGATCGGCTGTCTCGGCCAAGATTATACCGATCCGCAGATCATCAGAGGGGAGATAGAGGACTAGGCATTGCGCTCTGTCACTTGTCACTACAGCCGGCCCTTCGGGGCCGGCTGATTATTTTATATCGTCGATGTTGCCCGAAGGGAAAGATTGAATAGGATTTCCGATTGTTCTAGCCTATATTTCAAAAGAGACGGTAAAGCAAAATCAGCCGTGAACGGTGCATGTATCTCATGGGCGCCAACCCCAACAACGACAGCCCCCATCGGCCGGAAGGCGGGTCGGTAACTCCAGACCGTCATGGCTTGTCCTTCGCCGATTGGCTCATTACCTCGAAAGTGATACCCGTCAATCAGCCGGCTTTCCTGATTTCCCGTCAAGCGCTCGGCTTGATGCTGGCGGCCTGCGTGGTCAAAACCGTGACCCTGCTGGAGGCACCGGGCGGCTATGGCAAAAGCACGCTTCTGGCGCAATGGCGCGATCGGCTGATGGCCCGCGGCCATACCGTCGGCTGGCTGTTTCTGGATGAGGACGATAACAGCCCGACCATTCTCCTGACATACATCGTCTATGCGCTGACCAAAGGCGGCCTGCCGGTTAGCGACCGCTTGCGTCAGCTTATCGAAACCCTGCCCGATCTGTCGCCCAAGGCCGCGCTCGGCATGCTCTTGAACATCATCGCCGATACGGATGGCAAGGTGCTGCTGGTCCTCGATGATTTTGAGATGTTGGACGATGCCGCGATTGCCTCGGTCATAGCCCCCTTGATTCGATTGGCGCCGGCGAATTTTCACCTGCTGATCGCCAGCCGAACCCGACCGCGCTTGGCGCAGGCGCAGTTGCATGCCCAGGGCCGCCTGCAGGAAATCAGGCCCGCACAATTGCGTTTCACGCCGGCCGAGATCGAGGAGATCTTTCACGGCCGCCTGTCCAAGTCTGACATCCAGCGGGTTGAGGAATTGACGCAAGGCTGGCCGGTCGCCCTGCAGTTGCTGCGTTCCTGGATCAACCAGGACCCGGCGCGGCTTGCCGGCATCACGGCGATCTCGGGGTTGACGGAAGAAATCATTGAATATTTGTCGGAACAGGTGGTGCGCGCCTTCCCGGCAGAGGTGCGCACGCTGTTGATGGATACGGCGGTGTTGCTGCATCTCTCGGATCAGGACATTCGCGAAGTGTGCGGGCCATTGGCCGATTGGTCGGCGCTGTTGAATTGCGAACCGTTGCGGCCGTTTTTGCTGCCCCATGAAGGCAGCGACGGCATCTATCGCCTGCACCCCATATTGAAGGAATTTCTGCTGCTGGAATTGGCGCGCGCTTCCCCGGCCCGGAAGGCGGAGCTGCATGACAAGGCGGCGCGCTGGTACGCGCGCACCGGACGCCTGTTGCCGGCCATCAGGCAGGCCGACCAAGCCGGCGACCGGGAGCTGGAGGCGCAGATCATCGAGGCGGCGGGCGGCGTCCAGATTTGGCTGCGCCATGGTCTGGCGATTTCACAGTCGGTCAGCCGGCTGTTATCCCAGGATCTGCTCGACCGCTGTCCGCGTCTGGCGTTGTTGCGCGCCCTGGTGCTGCTCAAGGAAGGCCGCATGGCCGATGCCCGTGCCCTGTTTCACCGCGTGCGGGAAACCACCGCTGATTTTACCCGCGATCGCGACAGCGGCGATACGACGGCGCTACGCAGCGATGCCCTGATGGTCGAGGCGACCCTGCAGGTCAACGATTGCCGCGCCGTCAGCGATACTTATCTGACCTATTACGAGAAGATTCTCGGCGAAGCCTATCGGGAAAGCGAATTCTACGCCGGGCATGTCAAAACCCTGCTCTGTCTGTCCTGTCACCAGCGCGGTCATTTCGAAAAGGCGCGGCGATATGGTCTGGAGGCGCTCGCCCATTATAGCCGCGAACAGGTCTGGCATGGCGTGGTGTTCGTTCACCTACATCTCGGCGTTATCGCCTTCGCGCAAGGCAAGCCGGCGGCGGCATCAGCCAGCTATCTTGAAGCCAAGACTATTACCCAGCAGTATTTTTCTTCCGACCGCAGCAAGCCGCTGTTGATACATCCCTTGGTGGCGGAACTGCATTATGAACGCAACGAGTTGACCGTGGCGCGCCATCACGTGGCCAGCGTTCTCGGCCGGCTGCAGACGATGGAAGCCTGGATGGATATCTATGCGTCCGCCTGTCTGACCGCCGCTTCCCTTGCTTTCGTCGACAAGGGACCGGAAAGCGCCTTAAGCATTGTCGCCAAGGCTCAACACGATGCCGACAATCGCGGTCTGTCCGGACTTATGACCTTTCTGCGGGCGGCGGAGATGCTGTTCTTGGCCCGCGCGGGACTGGTGGAGCGGGCAACGGAAATCTCAGCCGCCATCGACTGGCGGCTGGACGGCTACTTTAGCGTCACCGAAAGCGATACCACCTGGCGCGAGCAGGAGCTGGTCTTTCTCGCCCGCGCGGCGCTTGCCCTGCGTACGGGTCGGCCGCGGGACGCTGTCGATGAACTTGGCCGCATTTCCGCTATCTTTCAGCGCTCGGGCAATATCCGGGCCAACATTCGCATCAGCGCCATGCGGGCGTTGGCGCTTCATGCGGCAGGGGATCATGAAGCCGCCATTGATCTGTTGGCCGGGGTTCTGGCGCAGTGCCGGGAAACCGGATATGTGCGCATTTTCCATGAGGAGCGCGACGGTTGCGCCGCTCTCTTGCGTCACTTTATCCGCCGCGCACCGATGGCGGAGCCGTATAGGAGCGTCAAGACTTATGCCGCCACGCTTTTGCAGGAATTGAACCAGGAGCACCGTCCGCCCAGCCCCGGCCGGCTCACCCCGCGGGAATTGGATGTGCTGCGCCAGCTTGAAGAAGGATATCAGGACAAGATGATCGGCCGCATTCTCAATATGACGGAAAATACCGTCAAATATCACTTGAAGAGCATTTACGCGAAGCTGCGCGTCTCCTCGCGCACCGAAGCCGTGCGTGAAGCGCAGCGCAAGGGGGTGCTTTGATCGCCGATAATTTCACCAATTAATATATTGATAAATAATAGTTTTCTATAAAAAATATCCCCCTTTCGAGGGGGGCGTCTATTCGCCGCCGCCCCACCTCCATCCTCCCTTAAAACAGCCTTCCCACCCGCCGCGATGTCTGTTTTGCCGTCCGACAATTAGGAATACTCCCTGCCCAATAATAACGGGCGGCTAAAAAATATTCCTAATCTTGAATTTCAATGACGGGCTGGGGTTTTGCGCTTCATGGACTGGCATTCAAGTCTGCGCATAGGCATTGACGTCGGCGGCACCAATACGGATGCGGTGCTGATGCAGGGCCGCACGGTGCGCGCCGCCTATAAAGCGCCGACGACGGCCAATGTCAGCGACGGCATCATCAACGCCATCAAGACCGTGATGCATGAGGCGGCGGCGCAAGTATCCGACATCAAATGCGTCATGATCGGCACCACGCAGTTTACCAATGCTTTTGTCGAGCGGCGGTATTTGCAACATGTCGGCGTCATTCGCATCGCCCTGCCGGCCACCAAAGGCTTGCCGCCGATGGTGGATTGGCCCGACGACATCAAGACGGCGGTGGGCGGCCATAGCGTCATGGTGAGGGGCGGCTACCAATATGACGGCAGATTGAATAGCGCCTTGGATGAATCCGCCATTGCCGAAGCCGCGCGCTCCTTTCGCGCCGGCGGCATCCGCTCGGTGGCGATCGCCTCGTTGTTTTCGCCGGTCAACGGCGATATGGAACGCCGCGCCGAGGCCATCGTTCGCAATGAGATTCCCGACGTCGCCGTCACGCTATCGCACCAGATCGGCCGCCTGGGGCTTTTGGAGCGCGAGAACGCCGCCATCATGAACGCCAGTCTGGCGGATCTGGCGGCGCGCGTCGTTCACGCCTTCCGCGACGCCCTCAGCCAGCTCAATATCAAGGCGCCGTTTTTCATCAGCCAGAATGACGGCACGCTGATGGCCGCCGACTATGTGGAAAAATACCCGGTGTTGACGTTTGCCTCCGGGCCGACCAACAGCATGCGCGGCGCCGTCTATCTATCGGGCATCAAGGATGCCATCATCGCCGACATCGGCGGCACCACCACCGATATCGGCGTCGTTATGGGCGGCTTCCCGCGCGAATCATCCATCACCTCCGACATCGGCGGGGTGCGCACCAATTTCCGCATGCCCGATATTCTGGCGCTGGGGCTGGGCGGCGGCAGCATTGTATCGACAGTGCGCCCGCTGACCATCGGCCCGCAATCCGTCGGTTATCGGATCACGGAGAAAGCCTTGATTTTCGGCGGCGATACGCTGACCGCCACCGACATCGCCGTCGCTGCCGGCTATGCCGATGTGGGCGACCGGGCGCGCCTTGCCGGGCTGGCGCCGCAGCTCATCAAGGATGCCGTGGCGCTCATTCACGCCAAGATCGAAGAAGGCATCGATCGCATGAAGGCCAGCGCCGAACCGGTGCCATTGGTGCTGGTGGGCGGCGGCTCCATCCTGGTGTCGCAGCCGCTGGCCGGCACATCAAAGGTCATCGTGCCGGAACATGCGGCGGTGGCAAATGCCGTCGGCGCTTCCATCGCGCAGATCGGCGGCGAAGTGGAAGGCGTGTTTTCCTATGGCGCGATCGGCCGCGACGCCGCCATGGCGCAGGCCAAGGAGCAGGCGATCAAAGCCGCGGTGGCCGCCGGCGCCGACAACCGCGGCGTAGAAATTACCGATATCGAAGAAGTGCCGCTCGCCTATGTGCCGGGCGGCGCGGTCAGGCTGCGCGTAAAGGCGGCGGGCGCCTTGCGGCTGAGCGAAGAAATGACGGGCCGGGCGGCTTAATGGCCACGGTTCATTTTTTTAAGTGGCGTAACGATGATCCTTTTTTTATATCCAGACGGGAGGACGGCTAATGATGTCTAAGGGTAAACGGAATTTCTCTCACGCCTTGCTGGCGAGCACGGTGATGACGGCGTTGTCTCTGCCAGTGGTTGCTGCGGCCGCCGAGCCTTCGACCACTTTTGAAGAAATTGTTGTGACCTCGCGCAAGCGCGAGGAACGTCTGCAAAGCGTTCCGGAAATGGTTACGGTCTTTACCGCCGCGAAGATCGAAAATGCCAATGTCACGTCGCTGCGCGGGTTTGTGGACTTGACGCCCAACCTCTTGGTGCGCGAGACGTTCCGCACCAATGAAACTTTCCTCACCATGCGCGGCATCGCCAGCGCCCAGGGGGCCTTACCGCCGGTGGCGTTCGTGGTCGACGGCGTACAGGTGGGTTCCAACGATTTCATCAACCAGGATCTGATGGATATTCAGCAGATCGAAGTGCTCAAGGGGCCGCAGGGCACATTGTATGGTCAGGGCGCCATCGCCGGCGCCATCGTGATCACCACCAAGGAGCCGACCAATGAACTGGAAGGCATGATCAAGGGCAGTTACGGCAACGCTAACTCTTACCGCATCGCTGCGGCAGTGTCGGGACCGATCGTCGAGGATAAGCTTTTTGCCCGCGTCTCCGGCTATTACCGGGATAGCGACGGGTTGATCAAAAGCGCCGCCGGCGATCGCATCACGCCGGAAGATCAGGCTTCCATCCGCGGCCGGTTGGAGTATCGCGGCGAGCGGCTCAAGCTCAGCCTGCGCGGCTCCTATGCCGATGGCGACGGCTACTGCTGCTTCCTTGACATCGTGCCGCTCAATGCCCAGGGTGGTATCGATCTGACCAAGATTGACGATGTAAAAAATCCGGGCTTCGTAGGCAACCTTTTGGGCACCGAGGAAACCAGCTTCCGCGACGTCTCGTTCAAGATCGATTATGATTTCGACGGCGTCACAATCACCTCCATTACCGGCTATGCCGAAGTGCGCCAGTATGACTTCGGCGATGGCGATTACACAGCCGCTCCGGTGGTTGCCCAGGATCTGCATTTCGACCAGGATGTGTTCAACCAGGAAATACGCTTTACCTCCACCGGTGAAGGGCCGCTGCAATGGATTTTCGGCGGCTTTTATCAGGATCGTCAGGATCGGCAGCGGGTGATTGTCGGTGCGCAACATCCGACCAATCCCCAAGGCGGCTTGCCCAGTGGGTCGATCCTCAATCAGCTCAATGTCACCGACCGCGAAGCCTGGGCGGTGTTCGGCCAAGCGAGCTATGACATCACGGACAAGCTGAATGCCCTGGTCGGCCTGCGCTATGACCATGACAAGCAGAACAACGAAAATACGCTGGCCGTGGTTAGCAACTATGCCGAAGCCACCTTCACCCAGCTTCAGCCCAAGTTGCAGCTGTCCTATCAATGGACCGAGGATTTTCTGGCCTACATCACCTATTCGACCGGCTTCCGCTCCGGCGGCTATACCCAGAGCACCGAGTTCGACAACGAAGAGAGCCGGAACTACGAGCTGGGCTTTAAGGGCAGCTTCCTAGATAACATGCTGACCGTTAACTCCAGCGCCTTCTTTACCGATTTGCGCAATCAGCAGCTGTCGTTCGTGGTTGTCACGCCGACGGAATTCCGCCGCGGCGCGGTGAATATCCCCAAAACCGACATTCACGGCATGGATCTTGAGGTGCAGGCCAGTCCGGTGGAAAACTTGGATCTGACGGCCGGCATCGGCGTTTCTGAAACGACCATCCGCAAGATTGTTCCCTTGGATCCGGCGCTGGGCAACGTTTCCAGCGCCCTCGGCAAGCATTCGCCGCTGGTGCCGGGCTTTACCTTCAATTTCGGCGCGACTTATACGGTGCCGGTGTCGGATGGCATGGATGTGGTAATCCACGGCGATTACCGCCGTCATGGCGGCTACTATTTCGACCTAGTCAACACCATTCGCACTCAGTCCGCCGATTTCTTCAGCGGCCGCCTTGCGCTTGAGGGCGAAAATTGGAGCGTGGCGGCTTGGGGCAAGAACCTGAGCAACACCCGCCGTGCCACCCGTGTGTCGGAAACCGGCAACCGGCTGCGCACGCCCAACATGCCCCGAAGCTATGGCATTGAGGCCATCTACAAGTTCTAGCGCGCATTCCGCCATTCTCCCCGCCAACGCGGGGGGAATGGCGGCTTTTTTATCCTTTGACGGCGGAACATCAACAGCGGACGCAGTCTGGACTTAAGCATCCGCTGGTTTAGACTGGCGTTCTTAAGGAATGGGAAACCGGCAATGGCGGACACACACATACCGAGCCAGCAACGGGGAGAATTCACCCACACCCCCGTGCCGCCGGAGCAGCGGATTGCCTGGTGGACGATCGCGCTGGTCAAAATCGGCATCGTGCTGGCGCTGCCGGGGTTCCTGGTCGGCGTCCAGATCGGCAGCTCGATGGGCTTGCGCAATGGCGCCATCGCCTTTTTCTCCGGTGCCGCCATCCTCGCCGCCATCGCGTCATTGACTGCAACGGTGGCCGCCAAAAGCCACCTACCAACGTCCATGATCACCCAGTTCCCATTCGGGCGGATCGGCGCCCGCGCGATCAATTTTATTCTTGCTGTCAGCCTCATCGGCTGGTTCGCCGTAACCGCGGAACTGTTCGGCGATACCCTGGCGCAGATGTTGAGCGCCACCTGGGAGATACACATATCAGAGCGCGTCTTTACCTTTGCCGGCGGCGTGCTGATGGTGGCGACGACGATGTTTGGCTTTAAGGCCATTTCCCGCCTGGCCGATCTGGCCGTGCCATTGCTGCTGCTGCTGCTCGTGATTATCACCTGGCTCGCCATCAAGGATCATTCGTTGAGCGAATTACTGGCCTATGGCGGCAATGGCACGGCGTCGGCGCTCGGTATCGGCATCTCGGCGGTGGTCGGCGGCCCCTCCGTCGGCACCATCATTTTTCCCGACATCGCCCGCTTCGCCCGATCGGCTAATCACGGCCGCTTTGCCGCCGTTTTCACTTACGCCGTCTGTTTGCCGGTGATGTTCATGATGGTCGCCATCGCCAGCATCGCCACCAAGGAAAGCAATCTGATGATGTTGATGCTGGCCTTAGGGCTAGGCGGCGTGGCGTTGCTGTTTCTGGTCTTCAAGGCCTGGACCACCAATGTGGGCAATCTTTATTCATCTTCCCTGTTCTTCTCCGCCTTGATCAGAACCGCCCCCTTCCGCTTGATCGTACTTTGCGTCGGCGCGTTGGGTACCCTCGGCGCGCTCTTCGGGCTGACCCAGTATTTCGTGCCGTTTCTGTTGGTGCTTGGCGTCTCCATTCCGCCCATCGCCGGCATCTACGTGACGGATTTCTTTTTGCGCGGCCAGACGTTCAATGTCGGCGACCTGGAGACGCGCCCGGCCATCGGCGTGCCGGCCTTCGTCGCCTGGGCGGCGGGCATCGGCGCGGCAACGCTCAGCGTTCATAGTGTATGGACGTTAACCGGCATCCCTTCTTGCGATTCCATTTTGGTGGCGGCAACGACGTATCTGGCGCTGGCGCTTTTCGCGCGTCGGCGTCTGCATCATCATTCGGTAAGGCCGACGGCGGCGTCGGAATGAAACGGAAACCCATACCGTAAATTTAATAACAAGCGTGCAATGCAGTGCTTCTGATGTACACACATGATAGTAACACGGTCACAGTCTATGGTCATCGCCGTCTTTTGAGGAGCGTCGGGGCGTCCTTCCCGAGTGCCGCAGTCCTTGAAAGATTTTGGAGCTTATCATGACCAAGCATATCCGCCTTATCACCACTCACACCACCGACATGTCGCACAAGATGTCGGGGTTGAAGCATTTGGAACGCGAAGGCGAACTGATGCTCAGCCAAGTGCATCTGGATTATGGCCCGGCTTCCATCGAATGCGAGTTTGACGATGTATTATCAAGCCCCTATATCGCCGGTCGGGCGATGGAGGCGGAAGCCGATGGCGCGCATGCCGTGATCATTGATTGCATGGGCGATCCGGGCCTGCACGCCACCCGTGAAGTGGTGCGTATTCCGGTGCTGGGGGCCGGCGAGACTTCCATGCACGTGGCGGCGACATTGGGCCATAAGTTCAGCGTCATTACCATCATGGACCGCGTGCGGCCGATTTTGGAGAATCACGCCAAAACCTACGGTCTTTATGAGCATATCGCCTCGGTTCGCGCGGTCGAGGTGCCTGTGCTGCACATCAGCAACGATAAAGAAAAATTATATGCACTCTTGGCCGATCAATCTCATAAAGCAGTGGTTGAGGACAAAGCTGACGTCATCGTGCTGGGCTGCACCGGCTTTTTCGGTTGCGATACCTATATTCGCAATTTCCTTCTGGAGAAGGATATCGACGCGCCGGTGATCGATCCGCTGCCGACCACCATCATGGTGGCGGCCGGGTTGCTTGAGGTGGGACTGACCCACAGTCTGCGCACGTACCCCAAACCGCCGATCAAGGAGCGAACGGGCTACCAGATTCCCAATATCTCTGAGTGAACAGGACGCGGCGCGGATGCGCCGCTGCAAATGATGTAACGAGGATCCATGGCTCTAAACGTTGATAGAGACACCCTGTCCGATCTGGCGCGCGGCGCGGCATTTCTTGGCACCGGCGGCGGCGGCGACCCTTATATCGGTTATCTGGTCGCCCGTCAGGCCATTGCCGACTATGGCGCGCCGAAGCTGATCGACGTGGAGGAATTGCGCGATGACGCCATGGTGATGTCGATCGCCGGGTTCGGCGCGCCTACGGTGCAGCTGGAAAAGCTGGTCTGCGGCGAGGAAGTCGAGTTGGCCCTGACCAAGCTTGAGCAGTATCTCGGCATCAAGGCCGACGCCATCATCCCGGCTGAAATCGGCGGCAGCAATTCGATGATACCGATCATGCTGGCGGCGCGGCGCGGTTTGCCGGTGGTCGACGCCGATGGCATGGGGCGCGCGTTTCCCGAATTGCAGATGAACTCATTCAGCGCCAATGGAATTCGCGCCACGCCGTTGGCGGTAACGGACGAGCACCTGGATTTCGCCATCGTCGAGGCCGCGAGCGATAAAAAGGCCGAGGACATGACCCGCGCCCTGGCCATTTCCATGGGGCTTCGGGTTTTTGTCGGATGCTTTCATATGTCCGGCCGGCAAGCCAAGGAAACGGCGGTGCGCGGCACCTTGACCGCGGCCTACAACATTGGCCGGGCCATTCGCGACGGCCGCGCCGCCAACAATGCCGTTGACAGCATTCTTCGCTGCTTGAAGACGACATCCCATTACCGCAACGGGAAAATATTGTTTGACGGCAAGATCGTTGATCTGGTTCGCGAAACAGCGCGCGGCTTTTCGGTCGGCACGTGCCGCTTGGCTGAACTTGCCAATCCGTCAAGCACGTGCACTGTGACCTTTCAGAATGAGAATCTGGAGGCAATCGTCAACGGTCATACAGTCGCCATGGTGCCGGACCTGATTTGCATTGTCGATCGCGAGACCGGCGAGCCTATTCCAACACAAGCCTTGAAATATGGTCAGCGCGTCAAGGTCATCGGCATGAGCTCTCCCGATCAGCTGCGCACGCCGCAAGCATTGGCGTTGTTCGGTCCACAGGCTTTCGGCATCGACCGTCCGTTCACGCCGATCGAGGCTCTATGAGGCGTCACGAAGGCAAAGGAGGAAGCGTCAGAAGCTTGATTGCGCCGCGCTTGAAGTAAAGCAGCTGCAATGATGGATTTTCTTTCTGGCACAGGTGAAAAGATATGGCCAAGTTCAAGCATATTCGTCTTTTGACGCCCGTCTACAATGACGTCTCAATCAGACTGCAGGACGTTGAGAATTTGCAGCGCCGGGATCTGATGATTTCACAAACCGGCATTCCGGTCGGCACGCCGTCGGTGGAATGCGAATTCGATGAAGCGCTGGCCGCGCCTTATATCGTTGGCCGCGCCATGGAGGCAGAGCAAAACAACAAGGCCATAAATGAAAATCAGCAGGCGTCGGATGAGGAAAGGAAGCAGATCGTCGACGCGCTGATCGTCGACTGCATGAGCGATCCCGGCTTGCAGGCGGCGCGGGAGACCGTGAGCATTCCGGTCTTCGGTCCGCGCGAGGTCTGCATGCACATTGCCGCGATGCTCGGCCATCGCTTCAGCTATATCGGCATCAAAAGCCGCAACCGCCCGCGCATCGAGCGTCATGCGGCGACCTATGGTCTCTTGCATCACATCGCCTCGGTGCGCGCCGTCGATTTGTCAGTCACCGATGTGACGCAGGGCGGCCAGCATAAGTTGCATGAGCGGATCGTTGAGGAGTCCATTGCTGCTGTCGAACAGGATGGCGCCGATATTATCCTGATCGGCTGTACCGCCTTTTTCGGCTGCGAAAAAATTGTCGGCAAGGCGTTGCTGGACAAGGGTCATGATATCCCCGTCATCAATCCCATTCGCACCACCATCGCCTATGTGGCGGGGCTCCTGGACCTCGGCCTCAGCCATAGCCGGCGGACCTATCCCTTCCCACCCATCAAGAAGCGCGTCGGTTACGATATCCCCAACACCTACAATATATTGAATGAGTAGGCCTGATCAGGCGACGGCTGCTGATCAGATTCGCCCAGACCCGCAATTGTTAATTGTGGGTCTTTTACTATATAACCCCCATAAGCCGCCAACGGGCGGCCTTGGTTTACGGGCAGGACGGAGCGGGTCTCTTGTTGACGACGCCTTTGGGAATCGAGCCTGTGGTTGCGCCCCGCGTGGTGGCGGCGTCTGCACAGGCTTGCGAATCACTGATCGGCTTGACTCGCGATGAAATCGGCGAGCGCTTGGCTGCCGCCGGCATACCGGAGCGTCAGGTCAAGATGCGCGCCCAGCAGCTGTGGCAGTGGCTCTATAACCGCGGGGCCAAAGACTTCACGGAAATGACCAATATTTCCAAAGAGTTGCGTCAAACTTTGGGGGCAAAGTTCACGGTCGGCCGGCTGGCGGTGGTGGAGCGCCAGGTATCGGTGGATGGCACCCGCAAATGGCTGCTGCGTCTCGCTGACGGCAATGAGGTGGAAACCGTATTCATCCCCGAGGAGGATCGCGGCACCTTATGCGTCTCCAGCCAGGTCGGCTGCACCTTGACTTGCCGCTTCTGCCATACCGGCACCCAGCGTCTGGTGCGCAACTTGACCCCCGGCGAGATCATCGGCCAGGTGGTGATCGCCCGCGACGATTTGGGCGAATGGCCGTCGCCGGCGGATGGCCGGCTCTTGTCCAACATCGTGCTGATGGGCATGGGCGAGCCGCTCTATAACTTCGACAACGTCAAGGCGGCGATGCAGATCGTCATGGATGGCGACGGCATTTCGCTGTCGCGCCGCCGCATTACTTTATCCACGTCCGGCGTCGTGCCGATGATGAGCCGCTGCGGGGCCGAGCTTGGGGTCAATCTTGCCGTCTCGCTCCATGCGGTGCGCGATGAGGTGCGCGACCGCATCATGCCGATCAACAAGAAGTACCCTTTGGCCGAGCTTTTGGCCGCCTGCCGGGACTATCCGGGGGCCACCAACGCCCGTCGCATCACCTTTGAATACATCATGCTCAAGGATATCAACGATTCGGCCGCCGACGCCCGCGAGCTGGTGCGGCTCCTGAAAGCCTATGATATTCCGGCCAAGGTCAATCTCATCCCGTTCAACCCCTGGCCCGGCGCGCCCTATGAGCGCTCGTCGGCTGAGCGCATCCATCAATTCTCGGAAATCGTCTTTTCCTCAGGCATTTCCGCCCCCGTGCGCACCCCCCGGGGTGAGGATATCCTGGCCGCCTGCGGCCAGTTGAAGTCGGAAAGCGAAAAGCGCCGGAAAAGCGAACAGGCGCCCGAACCGGCCTAACCTTGACCCTTAAGCCTATGTCCTTGTAGGATTTTTAAAGTCCCAAGAGGCAGGAGGCCCCGATGTTCCTACTTTCAAGGGCGCTGACCTTCATCGTCCGCACAGGCACCCTGCACGTCATCGACGCGGGCGGCAAGCGCCATGCCTTCGGCAATGGCCAGGCGCCCGCCGTCACCATCCGCTTTCATGACCGCTGGACGCCGACGCGCATCGCCTTAAATCCGTCGTTGGGAGTCGGCGAGGCCTATATGGATGGCCGTATGACCATCGAGGAGGGCGGCGACATCTTCGCCTTTCTCGATCTGGTGGTGGGCAACATGCGTTGGGAACGGGGCAGCCCCTTTCACGTTCAGCGCTTTGTCCGCCTCAAGCAGTTCATCAGCTGGCTCCATCAGATCAATCCGGCGGAGCGGTCGCAGCGCAACGTCGCCCACCATTATGACCTTTCGGGCAAGCTCTATGACCTGTTTTTGGACAAGGATCGGCAATATTCCTGCGCCTATTTCGCCTCCGGCAGTGAGGACCTGGAAACCGCCCAGCTCCTCAAAAAGGCTCATATCGCCGCAAAACTCCTCCTCAAGCCCGGCCAGCGGGTGCTCGACATCGGCTCGGGCTGGGGCGGATTGGGGCTTTACTTGAACCGGGTGGCTGGCGTGTCAGTCACCGGGGTTACCTTGTCGGAGGAACAACACGCCCTGTCCAATGAGCGGGCCCGGGCGGCGGGTGTTGCCGATCGGGTCAAGTTCCGCATGCAGGACTATCGCGGCATTTCCGAGAAATTCGACCGGGTGGTGTCGGTCGGCATGTTCGAGCATGTGGGCGCGCCGCACTATGACCGCTTTTTCGGCAAGCTCCATGATGTCTTGGCCGATGATGGCGTGGCGCTCCTCCACACCATCGGCCGGGCTGACGGGCCGGGCCGCACCGATCCCTGGACCCGCAAATACATCTTTCCCGGCGGCTATGTGCCCTCGCTGTCCGAGATCGCGCCGGCCATCGAGCGGGCCGGGCTTTATATTACCGACCTGGAGGTGCTGCGGCTGCACTACGCCCGTACCTTGCGGCATTGGTACGACCGCACCCGGGCCAACCGCGACCAGATCGTCGCCCTTTATGACGAGCGCTTTTTGCGCATGTGGGAATTTTATCTTGCCGGGGCGTGGACGGCGTTCGCCCATTCCGGCCACGTGGTGTTCCAATTCCAGCTCGCCAAGCGCCAGGATGCCGCGCCCTTGAGCCGCGACTACATGGCCGAGGCCGAGCGGCGCTATCTGGCGCTGGAAAAAGCGCCCCATGCCGAGGTCGCGGAATAACCCCTTATCCTGGCTTGCACGAGGCCGGGGTTTGCCTATACTGCGCGCGATTTTTTAGTCTCGAAAAAGGGGCGATCCATGGCGCGCAAAATCAACAAGGTGGTGCTGGCCTATTCGGGCGGGCTTGATACCTCGGTCATTCTCAAGTGGTTGCAGGAGACCTATGGCTGCGAGGTGGTGACCTTTACCGCTGACTTGGGCCAGGGCGAGGAACTGGCCCCGGCGCGTAAAAAAGCCGAAATGGCCGGGGTGAAGGAGATCTTCATCGAGGACCTGCGCGAGGAGTTCGTGCGCGACTACGTGTTCCCGATGTTTCGCGCCAATGCGCTTTATGAGGGGGTCTATCTTTTGGGCACCTCCATCGCCCGGCCGCTGATCGCCAAGCGCCAGATCGAAATCGCCCGCGCGACGGGAGCGGATGCCGTCTCCCACGGCGCGACGGGGAAGGGCAACGACCAGGTGCGTTTTGAGCTGAGCTACTATGCCCTCAACCCCGACATCAAGGTGATCGCGCCGTGGCGGGAGTGGGATTTGACCTCCCGCGCCAAGCTACTCGACTTTGCCGAGCGGCATCAGATTCCGATCGCCAAGGATAAACGCGGCGAAGCGCCGTTTTCCATCGACGCCAACCTCCTCCATACCAGTTCCGAAGGCAAGGTGCTGGAAGACCCGGCGCAAGAAGCGCCGGCATACGTCTACAGCCGCACGGTGTCGCCCGAAGAAGCGCCCGACCAGCCCACCATCATCGAGATCGCGTTCAAGAAGGGCGATGCCGTCTCCATCGACGGCGTGGCGCTGTCGCCGGCGGCCTTGCTTACCAAATTGAACGAGCTTGGCCGCGTCAACGGCATCGGCCGGATCGATCTGGTGGAGAACCGCTTCGTCGGCATGAAATCGCGCGGCATTTATGAAACGCCGGGCGGCACCATTCTGATGGCGGCGCATCGCGGCATTGAAAGTCTCACTCTCGATCGCGGCGCGGGACATCTCAAAGATGAGCTGATGCCGCGCTACGCCGAGTTCATCTACAACGGCTTTTGGTTCAGCCCCGAGCGGCAGATGCTTCAGGCGCTGATCGACAAATCCCAGGAGGACGTGGAAGGCACGGTGCGCTTGAAGCTTTACAAGGGCGGCGTCTATGTCATCGGCCGCACCTCGCCGAAGTCGCTTTACTCCATGCAGCACGTCACCTTCGAGGAAGACGCCGGCGCTTACGACCAGCGCGACGCGGCGGGCTTCATCAAGCTCAATGCGCTACGGTTGCGGCTCCTGGGGCAGCGGGGGCGGTTGAAATAAGCAGGTAGCGCGGGTTTAGCGACAGCGAACCCGCGATATTTGGGTGTGCTGATGGGTCCGCTTCGCTTGACCCACACTACCGTTGCATTGCGGGTGACTACTTCTTCAACAAATCGCGGATTTCGGTCAGCAGCACCACGTCCTGCGGCGGGGCGGTGGGGGCGGCCTCTTCCTTCTTCTTGAAGCGGTTGATCTGCTTAATCAGGATGAAGATCGCGAACGCGACGATGACGAAATTGATCACCTGGTTGATGAACAGGCCGTAGCGGATGATCGGCGCGCCGGCGGCTTCCGCCTCGGCCATGGTCGCATAGTCATTGGTCGACAGCGTAAAGTACAAGCTGGAAAAATCGAGACCGCCCATGAGAAGCCCGATGGGCGGCATCAGCACGTCCTTGACCAGTGAATTGACAATGGCGCCGAACGCCGCGCCGATGATGATGCCGACCGCCATGTCGACGACATTGCCGCGCATGGCGAAGTCTTTGAACTCCTTCATAAACCCCTGCATGGTGCTTCTCCTTTAAGAAGGTTGCCGGAGCCCCCATGGAAGGCAGCGCTTCCATCTCCTTAGCGAAGATGGCCAGGATAAGCTGGAAAAGGGTGAAGGATCAATGGGTTAATATTTTGCCGCGGCGATGATACGGTCGGCAGCGGTCAGGGTGTTGTCCAAAAGGCAGGCGATGGTCATCGGCCCGACGCCGCCCGGCACCGGGGTGATCGCGCCGGCGACTTGCCGGGCCTCCGTAAAGCAGACATCGCCGACGAGCCGGGTCTTGCCGTCCTCGGCGGGGATGCGGTTGATGCCGACGTCGATCACCGTCGCTCCCGGCTTGATCCAGTCGCCGCGGATCATCTCCGGCCGGCCGACGGCCGCCACCAGGATGTCGGCCTGCCGGCACTCTGCGGCCAAATCGCGGGTTTTGGAATGGGCGATGGTGACGGTGCAGCTTTCCCGCACCAGAAGCTGCGCCATCGGTTTGCCGACGATGTTGGAGCGCCCGACCACCACCGCTTTCAGCCCCGTCAGGTCGCCTAACGTATCCTTCAATAGCATCAGGCAGCCCCACGGCGTGCAGGGCACCAGGCCCTGACCGCCGGTGGCCAAAAGCCCGGCGTTGACCACATGGAAGCCGTCCACATCCTTCTTCGGATCGATGGCGGCGATCACCTTCTGCTCGTCCATATGGCGGGGCAGGGGCAGTTGCACCAGAATGCCGTGCACCGCCGGGTCATCATTGAGCTTGGCGATGAGCGCCAACAGTTCGGCCTCCAGCGTCTCGGCCGGCAGCCGGTGCTCGAACGAGTTCATGCCGACCTCGCGGGTCTGCTGGCCCTTGTTGCGGACGTAAACTTGGCTCGCCGGGTCTTCACCCACCAGCACCACCGCCAGGCCGGGGGTCTCGCCGGTGCGCGCCTTCAGGTCGGTCACTCGCGTCTTGATCCGCTGCCGCAAGGCCGCCGCGAACGCCTTGCCGTCAATGATCCGCGCCGTCATACGCTCTCCCCAAATAGCCGCTCAGCCGTTTTCACCAGCGCTTCGGCGTCGCCTTCAATCAAGG
Organism: Sphingomonadales bacterium; assembly: GCA_019455285.1. Classification (GTDB taxonomy): domain Bacteria; phylum Pseudomonadota; class Alphaproteobacteria; order Sphingomonadales; family Govanellaceae; genus PRO5. The sequence continues at coordinate 59,424 of JACFMS010000006.1, read as the reverse complement.
CCCGTTTGTCCCGCGCCAGCTCGCCGCGACTGATCCGCACCGCGCTTTTGGCGACGCCAAAGGCCTTGGCTAGCAGCGCGCATACCGCCGCATTGGCCTTGCCATCCTCCGGCGGCGCGGCGACCCGAATTTTCAACGCCGCCCGGCCGGCTGCATCGATGGCCAAGCCTTCCAGGCGATCGCGTCCGCCCTTGGGCGTTACCCTGAGGATAACCGCCAGCCCGCCCTTTTCAGGTTGCCAGGGAACAGCCCGCTCGCCCGCCATGCCAGCGACGTTTTAGTAAACGCCGAGTGCCGCCGCCAGATCCTTGACGATAAAAACTTTCAACACCTGAAGTAAAATCAGGACAACCACCGGCGATAAGTCCAGGCCGCCGAGATTAGGCAGGATGTTGCGCACCGGCCGCAGCAGCGGCTCGGTGAGCCGGTTTAGGACCTCCCACAGCGTGGCGACGAAGCGGTTATAGGTGTTGATTACTCCGAAGGATATGAGCCAGCTCATCACCACCATGGCAATGAGGACGAACTGGTAAAGATTGATGAGAGTTACCAGAAGGTAAAAAAGCGCATTCATGCTGAAAGCTCCGCCCCTGCAACAAGGGTTCAGATTTAACCCCTTGGCGGGTCACGCGCAACCCTTGGCGGCTAAACTTAACTTCGAAGAAAGAAATTGCCGGTAAAGATATGGGCAATAAACGCAACAAAAAAACCTGTGGCGACAGGAGGTCGTGTGTTTCTGCCCTATAGTCGCATAGTCCTCCCGCGGCTAGAGCGGCCCGACGGGTCGATCCGAGCAATCGGGTCAACCGATCCGACGGGCGCGGTCGATTGGGCGGGGCTCGCCGACGAGGTTGACGGCCTAGTGCGGCAAACGCCGCTGCAAGCCATCGCCAGCGTCGTCGCCGCCTTGATCGTCGCCACTTTCCTGCCGTCCCTGCATCATGGCGTGGAGCTTGGCTGGCTCTTCTTGGTGCTGGCCATCGAAGGCATGCGGCTGTGGTTATCCGCCCGGCGGTATTATGCGCCGGCGACGCGGCCGCTGTCGTGGTGGCGGCGCGCCATGGGCATGCTGACGGCCGTTCACGGCCTGGCCTGGGGCGGGTTTCTCGCCGCCCTGGTTTACATGGATGTGGATTTGACCCATCCGGCATTGTTCCTGCCCTGGCTGGCGGTCACCATCGCCGCGGTCGCCTTGGGCGCGGCGTCGGCCTGGGCAGCGGTCAGCGCGCTCATTCCCCTGCTGCTGCTGCCCATGGCGGCGCCGTTGGTCGGCGCGGAAACGTTCGATCCGGTGCTGGGCGTCGGCCTGGGTATATTCCTCGTCGGTGCGCTGTGGGCGGTCTACCGCCTGGAGGCGCTGACCCACGCCGCGGCGGACGCCCGGCGGCAGATCGCCGAGCTTGAAGCGAGATATGCGGCGCAGGCGTACTTGCACGGCAAGGATTGCGATCGCGCCGCCGCCATCCTCGGCTACATCAACGTCGCGGTGGCGGTGATCGGGCGCGACGGCCGTCTTGAACAATGGAACCCGCTGTTTGCCGAGCTCATCCCCGCGCTGAAGGCATTCGATCCGGCCCAGGATCGCGTCTTGTTGGAAGCCGTCTTGCGCCGTCATTACGACCAGCTGGGCCTGGTCGCCGCCGAAGCTCAGGCCCGCGTCGCCAAGACGCTGGCCGAACTGGCTCCCGGCTCGGGAGTGGCCGAATTAAAGCGGGAATTCACCGCCCCCAATGGCCGCACCGTCGCGGTGACCGGCCGCCGGCTGCCCGATGATCGCTGGGTGCTGACGCTGGAGGATGTGTCGGTTTCCCGTCAGGCCGCCGCCGATGCGCTGCTCCAGGCCTCGCGCCGCGATCCCTTGACCGGACTGCCCAATCGCGTGGCGTTCCGGCGCGCTCTTGATCGAACCATCACCCGCGCCCGCCAGGCCAATCAGCCGGTGGGCATCGTCGTGATTAATATTGGCGCGTTTAAGGACATCAACGATGCCTTCGGCGCGCGACTGGGCGATGAAGTGCTGCGCCACGTCGCCGCCTGTCTGATCGCCGCCAAGCAGGAAGGCGAGACCATCGGTCGCATCGGCAGCGACGAGTTCGCCATAACTGTCGTAACCGACGTCACCAAGACCTCGCTGGCGCATCGCGCGACAACCATGCTGGGGGCCATCCGCGGACGCCTGCCGGCGTTGCCGGAAAATATGTCGCTGGATGCTTATGCCGGCGCCACCATATTTCCCTACGATGACGGCGAGTCCGAGGTGTTGCTGCGCAGCGCCGGCATCGCGCTGGAACGGGCGCGGCAAGATGACGGCAACGGCGTCGCCATTTTCGATCGTAGCATGGAGGCCGAGCAGCGGGCCCGCGTGGCGATGATCGAGGATATCCGCCAGGATCTCAACAGCCAGAATTTTATCTATCATTATCAGCCGCAAATTGACTTAAAGACCAACGAGCTGGTCGGCGCTGAAGCGCTGTTGCGGTGGCGGCATCCCGAGCGCGGCTGGATGTCGCCCGACGTGTTCATTCCCGCCGCCGAGCTGTCGCGCCTCATCATCCCGCTGACCGAACGCATGATCCCGGAAGTGTGCCAGCAGATCGTCGCGTGGGATCGTTGCGGCTTGCCGCCGCTGAAGGTGGCGATCAACTTATCGCCCATTCATTTGCGTAAAGCCGATTTTCCCGATCTCGTGCGCTCCATGCTGGACAACAGCGGCATCGACCCGCGGCGGCTGGAGTTTGAAATTACCGAAAGCATCATGATCAGCGACAACGAGGACGCCCGTCGCACCTTGAGCCGGCTGCGCGATCTGGGGGTGTGTCTGGCGATTGACGATTTCGGCACCGGCTATGCCTCGATCGGCTACTTGCGGCGTATTCCGGTCAGTAAGATCAAGATCGACCGCAGTTTCGTCCGCGAAGCGATCGGCGACCAGGGGGCGCGGACCATCGTTTCGGCCATCGCCGGCCTGGGCCACAGCTTCAGGGTCAGCGTCGTCGCCGAAGGCGTCGAAACCGAGCTGCACGCCCGCGAGGTCACGGCTCTCGGCTGCGATATCGGGCAGGGGTATCATTACGCCGCCGCGCTGCCGGTGGAGGAGTTTATCCAATGGTCGAAAGCGCACGTTGCTGCGCCGGCAAATCCGCCCCCCATTAAAATCGCCTGACGGCAAAAAAAGTTGGCGTCGTCGTTCCCGCCATGATAGGCAAGAGCGTCCGCGGCTGATGTGTTTTTTAAGCAGCCGAATCCAGGGGGATAGGGAAAATTGAAGCGCTTCTTTAAGCTTTGCCTGGTGCTCGGGATGGCGGCGGCGTTCGCTGGCGCGGCCAATGCCAGTCCCTGGGCGGAAGCCGGCGACCGGCAGTTGCGCAGCGATATTGAACTTCTTGCTCAGTATGGCCTGATCCGCGGCCCGATCACCGCCTGGCCGCTGCCCTGGGCGCAAATTTCCTCCCGCCTTCACGACGATCCCGGCCGGCCCCTGCCGGCGCATATCCGCTTGGCGCTGGCGCGGGTGAAAGCCAAAATGCCGAGCGAGGATGATATCGGCCGGCCGCGGCTGGGGATCGACGCCCGCGGCGCGTCGAGGGCGAAGATCGGCCGCGATTTCGGCGACGCGGCGCGCCACAAGGCGGATGTCACGGCCTCCGCCGAGGTCAATCTCTCCGCCGCTTCGGCCCGCGTGTCAGTGGGTTATCTGGGCGATGACGAGGACGGTAAGTTGATCCTTGACGGCAGCTACCTCGCCTTCGCGCTCGGTAATTGGGCGATCTACGGCGGCTGGCTGGATCATTGGTGGGGGCCGGGCTGGTCGTCGAGCCTCATTATGTCGACCAACGCCCGTCCCGCGCCGCGCGTCGGTCTGATGCGACTTGATCCGCGCCCCTTCGGCACCAAGTGGCTGAGCTGGCTGGGGCCGTGGCAGTTCAACGTCTTTCTCGGCCGTCTTGACGATGACGAGCGGATCATCCGCGATCCCTACTTCGTCGGCATGCGGTTTTCCTTCAGCCCCATTGATAATCTCGACATCGGTCTGTCGCGCACCATCATGCTGTGCGGCGATGGCCGGCCGTGTGGCTTCAACATCTGGACGAAAGCGCTGATCGGCGGCTTTGGCGTCGACAATCCCGATAAGCCCGGCGAGGTCGATCCCAGCAATCAGCTCGCCGGCTATGATGTGCGTTACAGCTTTAACCTCAATGACAGCATATCGACGGCGATCTATGGCCAGATGATCGGCGAGGATCAGAAATACGCCATTCCCAATAAGTATTCGTTGCTGTTGGGGGCAAGCTTTCTGGTCCCGGTCGGCAATGAAGGCGAGATGCTGCGCTTCATCCTCGAACACACCGATACGGTGTCGTTCTTGACCGGCAAAGGACGCTTCCATCAGTATAACGTGTTTTATAACCACAACAAATACCGCTCCGGCTACCGCTATCACGATGTGGTCATGGGCGACCGCTACGACAGCGACAGCCGCGCCTGGTATTTAAGCGGCATGTTCACCGACAAGGACAGCTGGACCTACCGCGTCGCCGTGCAGCGCGCCAACATCAATATTGACAACGCCGGCCAGAATGCCCTCTCCACCACCAAGGAGCGGATCCATACCCTGGAGGCGGGGATCACCGTGCCGTCGGATTTCGGCACCTTCGATCTGGAGGCGCGCTACTCCGACGATTGGCCGAACACCCCCGGCGTTTCCGACGGCAAAGCGGCCTTGGAGGCCGGTTGGGGCATCCAGTTCTAAGCGTGAGTAATTTCCTAACAAAATATTAACCTAAGCGCCGGACAATGCGACTGTGCGGGGCTCTGCGCCTCGCCTAACGCAGGGATATTGGCGCGGCATGGTTTCGCTGTTCGGCAGCACCTCGGGGACGACGGCGTTCAACTTTCAGCAGTTGGATCTGTCGATGCTGGGCGCTTATTACGAGGCCAAGACGGCGCTGCTGACAGGCACCTCGCTGGCACCGCCGCAGGCGGCCCGCGGCCCGGCGGTGGTAACGCCGTGGGAGCAGCCGGAGGATACCCGCTCGCTCAATCAGCGGGTCAATGAAGTCAAGGCGCTGCAATCCTTCATCAACCCCAAATCCGATCAGGCGAAGCTCGCCGGCGACAATAAGGACGCCAAAGCGCTTTTTACCCTTTACCAGGCGTATACGCGCCTCAAAGCGGTGGCGGAACTGGCCGCCGACAAAAACACCACCGACGCCAGTCGCGGCCCGCTGGACATCCTGGTCAAGAAAGGCCTGTCGCAGATCCAGGATTACATCACCGGCGCGGCGCTTGATAAGCTCGATTTGATCTACGGCGCCAAAAGCAATCGCGTGGAAACCGGCATCGGGCTTGGCAAAAACCGCACCAAGGTGATCGGCGCGGCGATTCAGAAAGGGGCCAAGGACGATCCCATCCCCGGCATTGTCGGTAACGAGGTATTCACCGTTTCCATCACCAAATCCGGCGTCACCGATAATTTCGTCATCGACCTGTCGCAAATCGCCGGCCCGATCACGCTCGGCGCGCTGGCGAGCTACATCAATTCGCAGATCATCACGGTCACCACCCTTGATAGCGGGGGCAACACGGTGCCCAAGTACAGCGCGCGCTTTGGCGTCGAAAGCGTGGCCGGGAAGGGCTACGCCCTGACGGTCAGCGGCTTGGTCGCCGAGGATGTGAGCCTGTCGGCGGCGGTGGAAGAGCCGAGCCTGTTTCTCGCCGGCGCGACGCGCTCCGTCGGCGGTGACGCCATCAGCGCGGCGACGTTGACCCGGCTCGATGGCGTCGACGGCGGCGATCCGACGCGAGCCTTGCGGGAAACCTACGCCGGCGTCGGCGCGCCGCTCTTGGAAGTCGAGGAAGCCGAGGAAGACCCGCTCAACGGCCGCACCAATGCGGTGGTGGAAAAAATCCGCAAGCAGGTAAGCGATCTGTTCACTGAACTGGAGATCGACACCGCCGCCGACGCGCCGGATCGGCCGGCGGTGGAAACCGCCGCCGCCGCCGTGGCCGTCGACAGCCAGGGCTATGTCTTCGTCGTTGGCGCTACCGCCGGCGATCTGGGCAACGCAATCAACCGCTCCGACGGCAGCGATGTTTATCTGAGCAAATACGATACGTCCGGCAACATCGTCTGGCAGCGCCTCCTCGGCGCCAATGGTGCGGCGGAAGGCTTTGCCCTAGCCATCGACAATAATGATAATGTTATCGTCGCCGGCAGCGTTGACGGCAGTGTGGATGGCAGCGAGCTCTTTAGCGGCACCGACAGTTTCGTCGCCAAGTTCTCCAATGAGGGCGACCGGCTGTGGAAGCAGCAGCTTGATACCGTCGCCACCGATGAAGCGTTGGCGGTAACCGTTGACGCGGCGGGCGACGTGCTGATCGCTGGCCACGCCAGCGGCGTCCTGCAATCGGGCAACACCTTCGGCGGCGCGCGCGATGGCTATGTCGCCAAGCTTTCCGGCGGTTCCGGCGCGATCGCTGCGACCACGCTGTTCGGCGGCGTCGGCTTCGAGACGGCGAAGGATATCGCCGTCGCCGCCGACGGCAATATTCTGGTAGCCAGCGAAGAGGATGGCCGCGCGGTGGTGCGCAAACTCGACGCGGCCGACTTTTCCAACGTGCTGTGGGCAGTGGACTTGGGCGATCTTGGCTCGGGCAGCGTCGGCGGCTTGGCGGTGGAGGGCGGCGCGGTCTATCTCGCCGGCTCAACGGGCAACAGCGGATTTGGCGCCGGCTCGGCCATCGGCAGCCATGGCGGCGGGCAGGATGGGTATGTGGTGAAAATCGATGACGCCGGCGCATCGGCCAGCGCGTCATGGACGGCGTTCATCGGCACCAGCGCCGGCGACGGCATCAAGGACGTGACGGCGAGCGGCGGCTACGTCTATGTGGCGGGGCAAACCGCCGGCGCCTTCGGCGGCGATCCGCGCTCCGGCGTCACCGACGCCTTTGCGGCAAAAGTCGACGGCGTGACCGGGGCGATGGTATGGACGGAGCAGATCGGCGGACTGTCGGGCTATAACGCCGCCGCCGGCATTGCCTTCTCGTCCAATGGCAATTCGGTCTTGACCAAGCTTGGCCTTGGTCCCGGCACACTGCAAATCAGCGAGACCCGCGACGTGACGACACAGACCACGGTGCACGCCGGCGATTATTTTTATATTGCCATCAATAGCGGCAAGAAGATGAAGGTAACGGTTCAGGAAGGCGACACCTTCGAGCGCCTGGCGTCGCGCATCAATCGCTTGTCGCTCCGTTATATCAAGGCCGAGGAGGTGTTCACCGGCGATGGCCGCAAGTTGAAGATATCGGTGAAGAACGGCTCAGAAATCCAGTTATTTGCCGGCGACGGCGACCGCGACGCCTTGAAAAGCCTGGGTCTTGCGCCGACCAAGATTTTCCCCAACGACCGGCTCTTTGGCACGAAGGAGCAGGATGGCGAAAGCGCCGCCGGTGATGAGCTTGGCGGCATTTTCGGTTTCAAGTTCGAGGATGGACTGAATGCAGCGAGCGAAAACGGCGCCAAGTATTTGTTGGGCAAGGTCAACGAGGCCATCTCCGAGGTGCAGCGCGCCTACCGCTCGCTCTATAAAGATCCGCTCGCCGAATATTTGAAAAGCCAGAGCAAGCCCACCGGACCGGTGCCGCCGGCGCTGGCCAAGCAACTGGCTAATTATCAGGCCGGTCTCAGCCGGCTGATCGCCGGCGGCGGCATCATCACCTGAGCGGGCGGAGCGAAATGATGTCCAAAAACCATTACTATTGGCGTTTCTTCCTGGTTGCAGTCTTGGCGGGGTTTATCGCCACCTCGGCGCTGGCCGGCAGCAAGGAGCCGGCGCTCGGCGAGCCGCGTCACATCGCGTTGGAGCCGATGACGGTCTCGGTATTTCGCGATTCCCAGACCCGCGGTCTCTTGACCGTTACCGTCAGCCTGGAGCTGGCCGATGCCGACGACCGCGAGCGGGTGCTGGCGGTGATGCCGCGCCTCCAGGATCAATTCGTGATGGCCTTGACCAGGCTCGCCGCCAATCGCGTCGACGTCCGGCGGCCGCTCGACATTGATGGCATGGCCGGCGTGCTGCAGTCGGCTGCCGACCGCACCATCGGCGTCAAAACGGCGCGGGTGCTGGTGGAGGGAGCGACGGTGCGCCGGCTTTAAGTGATCGCCCTCTTGCCGGCATTCTTCCTGTTTATAATCTTTCTAAATGCACCTAAAGAATAAGAAAATTTCGGTCAGCATTAGAAGAATTCCAATTAGCCTCGCCTTGCATATCGGCAACACCGACTATCGCAATTCGCGTATTTTACCTACTCAGACTTGACGGCTTGGGCCGAATTATGGAATTATTTTGAAAATATATTGAATTTCAAGAAATTATGCGCCCCCACAAGAGCGTAGACTAAGAGGCTTAAATCATATGGGAGAACGCCATGACCAGCAAAAAAGCGCTACTGCTGTCAACCGCCATTGTTTCGGCGTTGGGGATCGGGCTTGAGGCCGCTCTGGCCCCCGCCGCGGCTCAGGATGAGGCCATAATCGAGGAAATCCTGGTTACCGCCACCAAGCGCGAACAAACTCTGCAAGACATCCCCATCGCGGTGACCGCCTTTAATGATCAGATGCTGCAAAAGGCCGGCGTCACCGACATGCGCGAATTGACGCAACTCTCGCCCAGCCTGTTCTTGACCAGTTCGGCCTCGGAGGCCGCCGGTGCGGTGGCCCGCATCCGCGGCATCGGCACCACCGGCGACAACCCAGGGCTGGAATCGGCGGTGGCCATCTTCGTCGATGGCGTCTACCGCAACCGCACCAACATCGGCCTCTCCGAGCTGGGCGCGGTGGAGCGCATCGAAGTGCTGCGCGGTCCGCAGGGCACGCTGTTTGGCCGCAATACCTCGGCCGGTCTGATTCATGTCATCACCAAGTCGCCCACCGACGAGCTGTCGGGCTACGGCGAGGCATCCTATGGCAATTACGACGCCATTCGGATGGCGGCGGGCATCTCGGCGCCGCTGGTGGAGGAAAAATTGGCAGCCCGCGTCGACGGCGTCTATCTGCAGCGCGACGGCTTCTTCAAGGACAAGGTCACCGACGAGGATTACAACAACCGCGACCGTTACATGCTGCAGGGGCAGTTCGTCGCCACCCCCAACGATGACCTCCGGATCCGCTTCCTGGTCGATTACACGGACCGCGATGAAGATTGCTGCGCGGCGGCGGTGATCCGTCCCAGCGCGGTGTCGAACGCCATGATCGGCGTCTTAGGCGCGCAGTTCGGCTCCGGCGCGCTGCCGGGTGAAAGCCCCTATGACCGCCGCTCCGCCACCTCGCCGGGCCGCGGCTTCCAGCAGGACGAGCAGGACTGGGGCGCTTCCATGCAGATCGACTGGGACACCTCGTTCGGCAGCCTGACCTCCATTACCGCCTATCGCGATTGGGAAAACCAGCGCAGCCAGGACGTGGACTTCACCAGTCTTGATCTCGTCTATCGGGATGAGGACGGCTACACCCAGGACTTTGAAACCTTCAGCCAGGAAATTCGCTTGAACGGCAAATGGGGCGTGCTCGACTGGCTGATCGGCGGCTATTACGCCAACGAAGACCTCAAGCTTGAGGACGCCATCCGCTTCGGCACTCAATTCACCTCGTTCGCCGATCTGTTGGTGGATCTGGCCGACGGCATTCCCGGCAACGGCCAGACCGCGGGCGGCGCGCCATGGCCCGGCTATAATGCCTTGACCGCGTTGGTCACCGGCGGCGCCATCACGCAGGCCTTCCCGGCGGGCAACGGCGTCATCCTTGATTCATTCGACCAGAATTCGAAAAACTGGGCGCTGTTTACCCATAACATCATCGCCGTCAGCGATACCGTCGATCTGACGCTGGGGTTGCGCTATACCGAGGAGCGCAAGAAGCTCGATGCCTTGGCCACCACCAACAATCCGACCTGCTTGGCCTTGGTGCAGGCGGCGCAAGGCGGGCTTATTCCGGCATCCTTGACGCAGCTTCCCTGCGCGCCATTCTGGAGCCCGCTTCTCAACGTCGACGGCTCCGACAAGCGCAAGGAGAAGAAGTTCTCCGGCACGGCGGCGCTGAATTTCCGCGTCAGCGAGGAACTTTCCACCTACGCCAGTTATAGTCGCGGCTATAAAGGCGGCGGCTTCAACCTCGACCGCGCCGGCATGGTGCAGGGCGCGGCCAACGTCACACAACTGCAGTTCGAGGAGGAAACCGTCGACAGCTTCGAGGTCGGCGCTAAGTACCGCAACGCCAACGGCCGCATCAACATGAGCGGCGCATTGTTTTATGCCGACTATAACGACTTCCAGCTCAACGCCTTCAACGGCACCAGTTTCGTGGTGGTCAATCTGCCCAAGGCGCGCACCTACGGCGTGGAAGTGGAAGGCATATGGTATCCCACCGATGATCTCACTTTCACCGGCGGCCTGACCTATGCCGATACGCAGTACGGCAAGAAGGGCTTCGACGGGGCATTATTCGCCCCGCCCAGCGCCGGCAATCCGCTGGGCGGCGCGTTCTGGCAGCTGCCGGGCAACACGCTGACCAATGCGCCCAAGTGGTCGATCACCGGCGGCGCAACTTACCAGCATCCCATCGGCAACAGCTTGTCGATCCTCTTGCACCTCGATGGTCGCTACACCAGCAAGGTCAACACCGGATCGGATCTTGATCTGGAAAAGGTTGAGGATGGCGTATTCGTCTTGAATGGCCGCATCGGCCTTGGCGATATCAACGAGCGCTGGCAGATCGAGGTCTGGGGCCGCAATCTGTTTGACAAAAACTACCTCCAGGTCGGCTATGACGCCCCCTTGCAAGGCTCCGGCACGGCGGCCAACACGGTGGCGCCCAATACCCAGGTATTCAACGCCTTCCTGTCGGAACCCCGCACTTATGGCGTGACGGTGCGCGGCAAGTTTTAATGCGAACCTTCTCCCTCCCCCTTTGATGGGGGAGGGTCGGGGTGGGGGCGAAGGTGAACGTTTCGCGTTCCGCCACCCCCATCCAAACCTTCCCCCATCGAGGGGGAAGGTTTGAAGGGTCAATAGGCCCTAATGCGCTTCGTCCCAGTTGTCGCCGATGCCGACGTCGACAGTGAGCGGCACCGAAATCTCCACCACGGGCAAGGCCGCGCCGGACATCACCTCGCGCACCACGGCGGTTGTCGCCTCGATCTCCTTCTCGGGAACCTCAAACACCAGTTCGTCATGCACCTGCAATAACATGCGGGCGTTTAAGCTTTTTGCCGCCAGCGCCGGCCCCATGCGGATCATGGCGCGGCGGATGATATCGGCGGCGGTGCCTTGGATGGGGGCGTTGATGGCGGCGCGCTCGGCAAAACCGCGAATAGAAGGATTCTTGTCATTTATACCCGTCACATGACAACGCCGGCCGAACAGCGTTTCGACAAAGCCATGCTTGCGGCACAACGCCTTGGTCCGTTCCATATAGTCGCCGATGCCGGGAAAGCGCGCGAAATAGCTGTCGATGTAAGCCTGCGCCTCGCGCTGCGGCACGCCCAATTGCCGCGCCAAGCCGAAAGCGGAAATGCCGTAGATGATGCCGAAATTGATCGCCTTGGCCTGGCGGCGGAGGGCCGGGTCCATGCCCTGCATCGGCACGCCGAACACCTGGGAGGCGGTCATGGCGTGGATGTCGAGCCCTTGTGCGAAGGCCTCGCGCAGCGCGCCGATATCGGCCATGTGGGCAAAGAGCCGCAGTTCGATCTGGCTGTAGTCGGCGGCCAGCAGTTTACAGCCCTCATTAGCGATGAAGGCGCGGCGAATCTTGCGCCCTTCCTCGGTGCGGATCGGGATGTTCTGCAAATTGGGATCGGTGGACGACAGCCGCCCCGTGCTGGTGGAAGCCAGCGCATAGGAGGTGTGGACGCGGCCCGTAGCATCGTTAATCTGCGCTTGCAGGGCGTCGGTGTAGGTGCTTTTCAGTTTGGCGAGCTGGCGGTAATCCAACACCCGCGCCGGCAGATCATGACCTTCGGCGGCCAGCGCTTCGAGCACGTCGGCATGGGTGGCGTAAGCGCCGGTCTTGCCTTTCTTGCCGCCCTTCAGGCTCATCTCGTCGAACAGAATCTCGCCCAGTTGTTTGGGCGAATTGACGTTGAAGCGCCGCCCGGCAAGCTTGTAAATCTCGTCCTCTAAATCCGCCATGCGCCCGGCGAAATCGTTGGACAGGTGGCGCAAGCAATCGCGATCGACGCGAATGCCGGCCCCTTCCATCTCGGCCAGCACCGCCGGCATCGGCCGCTCCAAGGTTTCGTAAACCGTGGTCAAGCGCTCTGCGACCAACCGAGGCTTCAGCACGCGATAAAGCCGGCCGGTAATGTCGGCGTCCTCTGCGGCGTACGCGGTCGCCTGGTCGATGGGCACGCGATCAAAAGTCAATTGCGATGCGCCGCTGCCGGCGACATCCTTGTATTTGATGGTGCTATGTCCTAGGTGCAGCTCGGACAGTTCATCCATGCCGTGGCCGTGCTTGCCGCTGTCGAGCACGTAGGAGATCAGCATGGTGTCGTCATAAGGCGCGATGGTGATGCCATATTTCGCCAGCACCAAGAGATCGTATTTGATGTTCTGCCCGACCTTGAGCACCGCCGGATCGGCCAACAGCGGCTTGAGCGCGCGCAACACATCGTTGCGATCAAGTTGACGCACGTCATCCTCGCCGCCCAGCGCCAACTCGCCGCCGGGATTGGCGCGGTGTCCCACCGGAATGTAGCAGGCCTTGCCCGCTTCGATGGACAGCGACACGCCCACCAGTTCCGCCTTGACCGCATCCAACGACGTGGTCTCGGTATCGACGGCGACGACGCCGGCTACCGTCGCCTGATTGATCCAGGAGGCAAGGCGTTTTAAGTCGCTCACCGTTTCATAGGTGGTTTCATCAGGCGCAAGCTCCGCCGCCGGCCCCTCCGCCGTTGCTGGCGCGGCGTTGCCGAGACGGGCGAGAAACTTCGCCCGCAAGCTTTTAAAGCCCTGCACGTTGAGGAACGCCAGCAACGGCTCAGGCGCGATGTCTTGCACCTGCAAGTCATCCAGGCCGTCATCCAGCGGCACGTCATCCTTCAAGGCGACAAGCTGGCGGCTTAAGCGAATAAGCTCAGCGTTTTCCAGCAGCGCCTCGCGCCGCTTGGGCTGCTTGATCTCGCCGGCGCGGGCAAGCAGCGTATCAAGATCGCCATATTCCTCGATCAATTGCGCCGCGGTCTTGACGCCGATGCCCGGCGCGCCGGGAATGTTGTCGATAGAATCGCCGGCCAGCGCTTGCACATCGATGACTTTTTCCGGCGGCACGCCGAATTTCTCCACCACCTCGGCCGGGCCGATATGCTTGTTCTTCATGGTGTCGAGCATTTCAACGCCGCCGCCCACCAGTTGCATCAGATCCTTGTCGGAGGAGACGATGGTGACCAAAAGACCGGCCTCGCGCGCCTTCTTGGCGTAAGTTGCGATGATGTCGTCGGCCTCATAGCCCGGACGCTCGATGGTCGGCACGTTGAAGGCCCGCACCGCGTCGCGCACCAGCGGAAACTGCGGAATCAGGTCTTCCGGCGGCGGCGGGCGATTGATCTTGTATTTGGGGTAAAGTTCGTTCCTGAAAGTTTTCGCGCCGGCGTCGAAGATCACCGCGAAGTGACTCGGGTGCTCTAGCCCCTTGGTGTCCTCCAGAAGCTTATAGAGCATGGTGGTGAAGCCATAGACGGCATTGACCGGCGTGCCGTCGTCGCGGGTCAAGGGCGGCAGCGCGTGGTAGGCGCGAAACAGGTAGCTCGATCCGTCGACGAGGTAGAGGTGGCCTTTGGGCGTGCCGCTCATGGGGCGAGTAGGCGGCGTCAGGCCGCCTTGGCGCCCGATTGATCGAGGATGAACAGGCGGTCGCAATACGGGCATTCGACCTTACCGTCGATGCCCATGGAAAGGTACACCCGGGGATGTCCGAGCGCGCCCTCGCCGCCGTCGCAGGCGACCTTCTTTTCCGTCACGTAAACCGTTTCCGGCGCTTCGTAAGCCATGGCGATGCTGCTCCCTACGTGCATAATGGGGGCGATGGGCTCTATTGACCGCTTCGCTTGGCGGATGATACCGATTGGCGAGCCATAATCAACAACCCCCCGGTTCCTGACTCGAAAGACTCTCCATGTCCGCTGACGCCCCCGCCGCCCGCCGCGCCGATGACCCGCCGGCGGCCAATCCCGACAACGCCATCGAGGTTCGCGGCTTGGAAAAGATTTATGCCGGCGGCAAGGGCTTTCCCCCTAAGCGGGCCTTGAAGGGCATCGACCTGGCGGTGCCTCGGGGCAAGATTTTCGGCCTCCTCGGCCCCAACGGAGCCGGCAAGTCGACCTTTATCAACATTCTGGCCGGGCTGGTCACCAAAACCGCCGGGGCGGTCAGCATCTGGGGCTTCGACATCGACCGCAACCCAAGGAACGCCAAGGCCTCCATCGGCGTGGTGCCACAGGAGATCTATTTTGACGCCTTCTTCACCCCGCGCGAAATGCTGGAGCTGCAAGCCGGGCTATACGGCGTGCCGCCAGCCGAGCGGCGCACCGAGGAGGTGTTGCGGGCGGTCCGCCTCCTGGACAAGGCCGATGCCTATTCCCGCACCCTGTCGGGGGGCATGAAACGGCGGCTCTTGGTGGCCAAGGCGATGGTCCATAACCCGCCGATTCTGGTCCTGGATGAGCCCACCGCCGGGGTCGACATCGAGCTGCGCCAACAGCTCTGGGAATACGTGCGGGGGCTCAATCGTCGCGGCGTCACCATCGTGTTGACCACCCATTACCTGGAAGAGGCGGAGGAACTGTGCGACGACATCGCCATCATCAATCATGGCGAGGTGGTGTGCTCGGAACCCACCCGCCAGCTGTTGTCGCGCGTCGACGAAAAGGTGGTGATCGTGCGCACCACCGGACCCATGACCGATATTCCCGATGGCTTGGCTGCGCACCGCGTCGAACGGCGCGCGGCAGACGAGATCGCCATTCACTACACGCCGCGGGACGGCGAAGCGGCGCGGCTGCTCCACGCCATTACCGCCGCCGGTCATGAGATCGCCGATCTTTCCACCAAGGAGAGCGACTTGGAGGACATTTTCTTGCAGTTGACCCAAGGCGCGCATCAGGGAGAGGGATAGGAATAATGTCGCAACAGGTTTTCGATTTTGACGTGTTGGTCATCGGCAGCGGCGCGGCCGGCCTCACTCTTGCCTTGCGCCTCGGGACTTCGGTCAAGGTCGGCATTATTTCCAAGGGGCCGATCAGCGCCGGCTCCACCGCTTGGGCGCAGGGCGGCATCGCCGCCGTGCTCCATGACAAGGATTCCATCGAAAGCCATGTCGAGGATACGCTCAACGCCGGGGCCGGGCTGTGCAAGGAGGAAACGGTGCGCTTCGTGGTCGAACATGGCCGTGAAGCCATCGAATGGCTGATCGCCCAGGGCGTGCCGTTCAGCCGCCGCGAGCAGCCCCATGATCCCACCGAGCTGCACCTGACCATGGAAGGCGGTCACAGCCACCGCCGGGTGGCGCACGTCGCCGACGCCACCGGGCGGGCGATCGAAATGTCGCTGGAAAGCCGGGTTCGCCACCGCCGCAACATTCAGCTTTTCGAGGATCACACGGCGGTGGACCTGGTGCGGGTCGGCGATGGGGCGTCGGGCCGCTGCGTCGGCGCTTACGTATACGACAACCGGCGCGACCAAGTGGATTTATATCGCGCGCCAGCGGTGGTTCTGGCCACCGGCGGGGCGAGCCGGGTTTATCTTTACACCACCAATCCCGATGGCTCCACCGGCGACGGCATCGCCATGGCTTGGCGCGCCGGCTGCCGGGTCGCCAACATGGAATTCAACCAATTCCATCCCACCTGCCTCTACCATCCGGAAGCGCGCAATTTCCTGATTTCCGAGGCGCTGCGCGGCGAGGGGGCGAAATTGAAGCTGCCCGACGGCTCGACCTTCATGCAGCGCTTTGATCCACGCGCCGAATTGGCGCCGCGCGACATCGTCGCCCGCGCCATCGACCATGAAATGAAGCGGCTGGGCATTGATTGCGTCTATCTCGATATCTCGCATCAGCCGGCCGAGTTCATCATGAACCACTTCCCCACCATCTACAGCCGCTGCTTGAAGCTAGGCTTCGATCTGACGCGCCAGCCCATTCCGGTGGTGCCGGCGGCACATTATACCTGCGGCGGCGTGGTCACCGACTTGCGGGGCAGGACGGACCTAGCGGGGCTTTACGCTGTCGGCGAGGTGACCTGCACCGGCCTTCATGGCGCCAACCGCATGGCCTCCAACTCGCTCCTCGAATGCTTGGTTTTCGGCGCCGCAGCAGCCGAGGACATCGGCGCGACGCTGGCCGATCTGCCGGCCCCGCCCACGGTGGCGCTGTGGGATGAAAGCCGAGTCACCGATTCGGACGAGGAGGTGGTGGTCTCCCACAACTGGAACGAACTGCGGCATTTCATGTGGGATTACGTCGGCATCGTGCGCACCGACAAGCGCTTGGAGCGCGCCGCCCGTCGGGTCGATCTCCTGACCCGGGAAATCCACGACTATTACCGCAACTTCCGCGTCACCAAGGATTTACTGGAGCTGCGCAACCTGGTGGTGGTGGCCGACCTTATCGTCCGCTCGGCGATGGCGCGCAAGGAAAGCCGCGGCCTGCATTACACCACCGATTATCCCGACAAGCTGCCAGGCGCGCCGCAGGATACGGTGTTGACGTCTACGCCTCGACCAATTTAAGGAATTTGCGCTCCAAGACCTGCAGGGCTTGCGCCAGATCATGGCCGCGCTTTAGCACCTGCCCGCCCATGCCGTAGAGGGTATAGGCCCCCTGACGGCGGGCTTCCGCCGGCTTCTTGACGATGCGGTAGAGCGGCATTTCGCTGGCCCGGCGGAAGATCGAGAACACCGCCGCCTCGCGGCGCAGGTCGAGGGCATAGTCGCGCCACTCGCCGGCCGCCACCATGCGGCCGTAAAGGCTCATGATCTGATCGAATTCGCGGCGGTCGAAGCTGACCGTTTCGGGCGCGCGGGCAGGCGGGAAGATGGCGATGGTGGCGTCGGTCATTGGCCCTCTGGAATATGTGGCCCTATTTTGCGCCTGTTGCGGCTGGCGCGCAATGAAAGATAGTCATCGCGTTAGCTCGACGAAATTCATTATCGTCATTCCCGCGTAAGCGGGAATCCACTGAAAAATCAACTAGATGGATCCCAGCGAAAGCGGGGATGACAACATTTTAGAGAGGTCGTGTGGGATGCTTGCTGATCAGATAGCCTACTAAAGCTTGGCCGCCAGCGTCAGGCCGTCGCCGATGGGGGTCATCACCGCCCGTACCCGGACGTCCCGGGCCACCGTCTTATTGATCTTGCGGATGGCGCGGGTGGCGGCGTCCTCCACCGCCGGGTCGATGACCTTGCCCTGCCAAAAAGTATTGTCGATCAGGAGGAGGCCGCCGGGGCGCAACAGGCTCAGCGCCCGCTCGTAATAGGCGTGATAATTCTCCTTGTCGGCGTCGATGAAGGCCATATCGAAGGTGCCGGCGTGGCCGCCATCGAGCAGCTTATCGAGGGTTTCCGTCGCCGGGGCCAGGAAAAGGTCGATCTTATGGGCGACCTTGGCCTCCGCCCAGTAGCGCCGCGCGATCTTGGTCCATTCATCGCTGATGTCGCAGGCGACGATATGGCCGTCCTCGGGCAGGGCCAGGGCCATGGCCAGCGCCGAGTAGCCGGTAAAGACTCCCACCTCCAGGTAGCGCTTGGCGCCCAAGGCGCGGGCCAGCACCTGCATGAAAAGCCCTTGTTCGGGCGAGATCTGCATCTGCGGCAGGCTGGTGGCGCGGCGCGTTTCCTCCCGCAGCTTCGCCAGAATCGGCGTCTCGTCCGACGAATGTTGGAGCGCGTAGTCGCGCAGTTCCGCGCTTAACGTCAATGTCTCGCCCATGGCCGGGTAACTCCATTTCACAAAGATGCCGCAATCCGTCCCCAATACTGCCGTATTGGAAGGTCATCATGCAAACACTGATCCCTATAGTCCAGTTGCCGCGGTCGGCTCCACTACCCCCTCATCTCCCCCAACGACCCGGCCCGGCAACTGGACGCCCCCCTGATCTGTTACGCTGTCATGACGCGCCGCTGTCCGAGACCGTGAAAATTTTTTCCGCGCTGATTTTTTGGCAGTCGGACGTTGCACACCTAACTCCTTATGACACAATCATTTTTCGCCAACAGCCCGACGCCGACGGCCTTGCCAGCCGGCGGTCCTTTGGTTATGTCTTGTAGCCCGATCGGAAAAACCCAAGGGGTTAAGACTCCATGCAGCCACTTCTCGAAGCCCGCGCGCTGGTCAAGGATTTTGCCCATATCCGCGCCGTCGACGGCGTCAGCTTCAGCGTTGAGCCGGGGGCGGTGATGGGCTTTCTCGGTCCCAACGGGGCGGGGAAAAGCACCACCATGAAAATGCTCACCGGGTTTTTGCGCCCGACCGCCGGCGAAGCCTTCATCGCCGGCCACTCGGTGGAGGGCGCGCCCATCGCCGCCAAGCGCCGGCTGGGCTATCTGCCCGAAGGCGCGCCGGCCTATGGCGACATGACGCCGCTCACGTTCCTCGCCTTTACCGCCCGCGCCCGCGGCCTGGCCGATGTTGCCGGGGCGGTGCGCCGGGCGGTGGCGGCGACGCATTTATGGTCGGTGGCCGAGCAACCCATCGACACCCTGTCCAAGGGCTTCAAGCGCCGGGTCGGCCTGGCGCAGGCGATCCTGCATGATCCCGACGTGCTGGTGCTCGATGAGCCCACCGACGGCCTCGACCCCAACCAGAAGCACGAGGTGCGCAGCCTCATCCGTGATATGGCGGCGGCAAAAGCGATCATCATCTCGACCCACATTTTGGAAGAGGTCGATGCGGTGTGCAGCCGCGCCGTGATCATCGATCGCGGCCGCATCGTCGCCGACGGCACGCCGGCATCGCTGCGCGCCCGCTCGCGCTATCATAACGCGGTGGCGGTGACGGTGGCGGCCAATGACGCCGCCGCGGCGCGCGCCGCGATAACGGATGTTGATGACGTCGTCGAGGTCGAGGTGGCGGAGAGCGGTGCTGCCGCCGTCATCACGGCGTTGGCCAAGGATGGCCGGCCGATCATCGGCGCGCTGACCGGGCGGTTGGAGGACAAGGGCATCAGGATGATGGAAATCGCCGTCGATCCGGGACGGCTCGATGATGTGTTCCGCACGCTGACCACCAGCGAGGCGGGCAGTGATGCGACACAGGAGGCGGCATGATGTTCACCGGGCTTTGCGCTGTCTTTCGCCGCGAGTTTATGAGCTACTTCGCCACCCCGCTCGCTTACGTATTCATCGTCATCTTCCTGGCCTTTGCCGGCATTTTTACCTTCTACGTCGGCGGTTTTTTCGAGCGCGGGCAGGCTGATCTCGCGCCGTTCTTCTCGTTCCTGCCGTGGCTCTATCTGATATTGACGCCGGCGGTGGCGATGCGGCTGTGGGCCGAGGAGCGCAAATCCGGCTCCATCGAATTGTTGCTCACCTTGCCGATTTCCACCACCGCCGCGGTGGTGGGGAAATTCCTGGCCGCCTGGGCGTTTACCGGTATTGCGTTGATGCTCACCGCGCCGTTGTGGATCACCGTCAATCTGCTGGGCGATCCCGACAACGGCGTCATCGCCGCCGGCTATGTCGCCGGCTTCATCATGGCCGGCGCTTATCTTGCCATCGGCGCCTGTCTGTCGGCGCTGACCCGCAATCAGGTGATCGCCTTCGTGCTCACCGTCATGGTGGCGTTCCTCTTTACCATGAGCGGCCTGCCCGTGGTGCTGAATTTCTTTTCCTCCTGGGCGCCGGCGCTGGTGGTGGAGGAGATCGCCTCGTTCAGTTTCTTGACCCACTTCAACGCCATCTCCAAGGGCGTGATCGATCTGCGCGACCTGGTGTTTTTCGTCGGCATGATGGCGGTATGGCTGTTTGCCAATGTGATTGTCGTTGACGCCAAGCGGGACGGAGCCTGAAGCCATGAAACGGATTGCTGTACTGGTTCTGGCGGCGCTGCTGTTTGTCGCCGTCAATATCGTCTCGACCAATCTCTTGACCTCGGCGCGCCTCGACCTGACCGCCGACCGGCTTTATTCCTTAAGCGACGGCACGCGGCAGATCTTGCGCGATCTGAAGGAGCCGGTGACCTTAAAGCTGTTCTTTTCCGAGGAACTGGCCACGCCATACCCTGCCTTGAAAAGCTACGGCCGCCGGGTGCGCGATCTTCTGGAGGCCTACGCCAGCCTGTCCGACGGCAAGCTGAAGCTGCAAGTGATCGATCCCGAGCCTTTCAGCCCGGCCGAGGATGACGCCGTGGCCGCCGGCTTGAAGGCGATCCAAACGCCCACCGGCGAGGCGATTTATTTCGGCGTGGTGGGCGTTGATTCCGCCGACGCGCAATTGGCGCTGCCGTATCTGTCGCCGGATCGCGAGGAGTTTCTCGAATACGACGTGACCAAGCTGGTCAATGATCTGGCGACGCCGAAAAAGCCGGTGGTTGGGCTGATTTCCTCGCTGCCCCTGGAATATGGTCCGGGCGGTCCGATGGCGGCGGCGCAAGGGCAGTCGGCGCCCTATGTGATCTATCAGCAGCTCCAGCAATCCTATCAGATACGCTCCTTGGGCCAGGTGTTCACGGCGATCGATGCCGATGTCGATCTCTTGATCGTCGCCCATCCGGCGGAGCTTTCCGACGCCGAGCTTTACGCCATCGACCAGTTCGTGCTGAAGGGCGGCCGGCTCATCGCCTTCGTCGATCCCAATCTCGAAGCGGCGGCCTACATGGGCCAATCGCCCATGGGCGCCACCCCGCCGTCCTCCAGCTTGGGCAAGCTCATGGACGCCTGGGGCGTGACTTACGACGATCAGAAAATCATCGCCGATCGCGGCTTGGCGCAGCGCGTCGCCATGGTCAGCCAGTCGGGCGGCCGGGTCTATAAGGACTATATCGCCTGGCTCGCGCTCCATCGCGGCAACGTCGCCGCCGACGACGTGGTCACCGCCGAGTTGGACGACCTCAATCTGGCGAGCGCCGGCGCGCTTTTCGCCAAGGATGGCGCCACCACCAAATTTGAGCCGTTGCTGGCGTCGAGCGCCGAGTCGATGATGATCGAGGCGGCGGAAGTGCGTTATACGCCTGATCCCGACGAACTGTTGCGCCGCTTTGCGCCCGACGGCAAGGAGAAAGCCATTGCCGCGCGCCTCACCGGGCCGGCGAAAAGCGCGTACTCCACGCCGCCGTCGCCAAAGGACAATGGCGCCGCCCCACATGTCGCCTGGTCGAAGAACATCAACGTCGTCCTCATCGCCGACGCCGACATGTTGGAAGACCGCTTCTGGGTCAACGTGCAAAATTTCCTCGGTCAAAGCATCGCCGTCCCCATTGCCGACAATGGCGCCTTCGTGGTCAACGCGGTGGATAACATGATCGGCTCCAGCGCGCTCATCAGCCTGCGCAGCCGCGGCGTGTCGCAGCGCCCGTTCACGGTGGTCGAGGATATCCGGCGGCGCGCCGAGGCGGAATTCCTGACCGAGGAAAAACGGCTGGAAGCCAAGTTGCAGGAAACCGAGAAGCGGCTGCGCGAGCTGGAGGCCGGGCGCGGCGACGGCAACCAGGCGATGCTTGATAAGACTCAGGCCGAGGAAGTGGAGGCGTTCCGTCAGGACATGCTAGCCACCCGCAAGCAGCTGCGCGAGGTGCAGCACAGCCTGCGCCGGGACATCGAACGGCTGGGCGCGACGGTGAAGTTCGTCAATATCGCCGGCATGCCGATTTTGCTGACCATTGTGGCGCTGATCGTGGCGGCGCTGCGCCGTCGCCGGCGAGCGCGCGCCTACGCCGCGTCTTGACGTAAAGGGAGAGTCTTTTCCGATGCAACGCAAGCATATCGGTCTGCTTGTTGGGGCGACGGTGATTGCTGTCATCGCCGCAGCGATCGTGATTTTCCAACGGCTGCCGGAGCGCCAGGCGGAGCGGCAGGCGCTGCTGCCCGAGTTGGCGGCTAAGATCGATGCGGTGGCGGCGATCACCATCAACGATGGCGGCCGCACGTTGGTTGTCCGCCAGGCGGGCGATGGTCGCTGGGTGGCGCCGGCGAAGGCCAACTATCCGGCCGATGCGGCTCGGGTGAGAAAACTGGTGCTGGGACTGGCGACGCTCAAGGTGATTGAGGAAAAAACCAGCAACCCCGAACTCTATCCCCGGCTTGGGGTGGAGGACGTCTCCGTCAAGGACGCCAAGTCGCGCCTGGTTGAGTTGCAAGGCGCCGACGGCAAACCCGTGGCGGCGCTGCTGGTCGGCAAACGAGTGGCGACTGACCGCGCCTATGTTCGGGTTGCCGGCGCGGCGCCAAGTTATCTGGTCGCCGGCGCGCCGGAGATCGACGCCAATCTGATGGCCTGGCTCGATGACACCCTGCTGACGGTGGAGAAAGAGCGGGTCAAGCGCCTGGTGGTGCGGCCGGCAAACGGCGCGGCGGTGGCGATCTTCCGCGATAAGCCCGACGGTGATTTCCAGGTGGAAAATATGCCCAAAGGCCGCAAGCTGAAAAGCTACGGCGGGGCCGATGCCGCCGCTGCATCGCTGAATTTTCTGACTTTTGATGACGTCCGTCCGGCGGCTACGCAGGCCAAGCCCACCACCGTCACGGTCACCGCCTTCGACGGCCTGACGGTGACGGCCAGCGTGGCCGACGGCTGGGTTCATTTCACCGCCGCTCATGACACCGCCGCCGCCGAGGCGGGGCCGGGCGTGGCGGTGATGCCCAAGGCTCCCGCCGATGGCGCCAAGGAAGCGGCGGCCATCAACGCCCGCCTGGGAGCGTGGGATTACAAGCTGCCGGATTACAAGATCAAAGATCTGACGCCGGGCCTGGAAGACCTGTTGGAGCCGAAGGCGGAAAAAGCTAAATAGCGCCCCTTGACCTGGGCTTTTGCGCGCACATATAGGCGGGTATTATTAGCGTGTATTTTGTTGAGATGAACTCAAAATCAACTCTACCCGTCATTCCCGCGCAAGTGGGAATCCACCTGCCCGCTTACGCGGGAATGACAGAGGAGGGGCTGGCACTTTGTGAGTTTTTCCCAACAGATACCACCTCGTAAAATTTAAGCAGGGAAAAGACGTATGTCCGCCAGCACCGATGAAGTCGCCGTGGAGCGTCATGGCTTTCAAGCCGAGGTCTCTCGCCTGTTGCATCTCATGGTGCACTCCGTCTATTCCGAGCGCGAGGTTTTCTTACGCGAGCTGATATCCAACGCCTCCGATGCCTGCGACCGCCTGCGCTATCTGGCGCAGACCGCCCCGGACCTCCTCAATGACGCCAGCGGCCATGATTTTCGCATCGATATCGTGGTGGACAAGGACGCCGGCACCCTTGCCATCACCGATAACGGCATCGGTATGAACCGCGGCGATCTTATTGACAATCTCGGCACCATCGCCCGCTCCGGCACCTCGGCCTTCATGGCCGGGCTGACCGGCGACGCCAAGAAGGACATCAATTTGATCGGCCAGTTCGGCGTCGGTTTCTATTCGGTGTTCATGGTCGCCGACCGGGTGACCGTGTTGAGCCGCAAGGCCGGCGAGGCCGAGGCGTGGGTCTGGGAGTCCGCCGGCGACGGCGAATTTTCCGTGCAATCCGGCGAACGCTCGGGGCGCGGAGCCACCATCACCCTGCACGTGCGCGAGGACGCCAAGGATTTCCTCGATCAGGTGCGGCTGGAAACTGTGGTGCGCAAATATTCCGACCACATCGCCGTGCCGATCACGCTGGCGCTGCGCGAGGGCGGCAAGGAGGGTCTTCCCTTATCGGTGAACAAGGGTTCGGCGCTGTGGACCCGGTCCAAGGGCGACATCACCGACGAGCAATACAAGGAATTCTACCATCACGTCGGCCATGCCTTCGATGATCCTTATGCGACGATCCATTACAAGGCCGAAGGGGCGCTGGAATACACCGTGCTGCTGTTCATTCCCGGCATGCGGCCGTTTGATTTGTTCGATCCGGCGCGGCGCTCGCGGGTCAAGCTGTTCGTCAAGCGGGTGTTCATCACCGACGAATGCGAGGAAATTCTGCCCGCCTATTTGCGCTTCCTCAAAGGCGTCATCGATTCCGAAGACCTGCCCTTAAACATCAGCCGCGAAATGTTGCAGCACAATCCGGTGCTGGCGAAAATCAAAAAGGCGGTGACCAATCGCATCCTCGGCGAGTTGAAGAAAAAGGCCGAGGCGGATGCTGCGGGCTACGCCAACTTCATCGAGCTCTTTGGCGCGGTGCTGAAAGAAGGCATCTACGAGGATCACGACCGCCGCGCCGAGATTTTAAGGCTCGCCCGCTTCCGCTCCACCGCGGTTGACGGCTGGACCAGCCTTGACGACTATATCGCGCGCATGAAGCCGCAGCAGACGGCGATCTATTATCTGACCGGCGATGATCTGGACGCCGTCAAGCGCAGCCCGCATTTGGAGGGCTTCAAGGCGCGGGGCGTCGAGGTGCTGTTGATGAGCGATCCGGTCGATGATTTCTGGCTTACCGTGATGCCGGATTATGAGGGCAAGCCGCTGCGCTCGGTGACCCGCGGCGCCAGCGATCTGCAAAACATCGCCGCTACGGAAAACGAAAAACAAGAGTCCGCCGCTCCCGAGGGCGAGCTTTCGGCGCTCATCGCCGCGCTGAAGGAGAATTTGAAGGAAGCGGTCAAGGACGTGCGCGCCACCGATCGTCTGACCGACAGCGCGGTGTGCCTGGTGGCCGACGAGGGCGACATGGATATGCACATCGCCCGCCTGTTGCGCCAGAACAAGCAGCTGATGAAGGACGCACCGCGCATTCTGGAACTCAATCCCCAGCATCCCTTGATCAAGGCGCTCTCTGCCCGCGCCGCCACGCCAGGCGGGCTCGATGCCCTGGCCGACATCGCGCTTCTGCTCCTCGATCAGGCGCGGCTGCTGGAAGGCGAACCCATTCCCGACCCATCCGCCTTCGCCAAGCGCTTAAGCGACGCCCTCATGCGTGCGGTGGGGTGAAAACCAATCCCATTTTGGGACACTCGCTACTCTCCCTTGTAATCGCCGCCTTACAATCGACAGCGACAGCGCGCCGGCATCCCCAGGCTGGTCCTTGGTTAGGCCGGGCTGGCACATCCCTTGCTATAGCCAAAATCAAGAACACTCTTAACCTGGGATCGGCGTTGTGCATCATCGAGTTTCAGTCAAACGGGCCTTTGTCAGCGGCGCTCGTCATTTGGCTAGGCATTGGGCGCTATTGGTCGCCACGTCCCTCGCCGGTGCTGGCCTGTGGGTGGTCTTGAAGGCCCTGGAGCATGCCGGCGCGCCGGCGGCGGCCATGGGCGGCAGTATACTGTGCGGCTTGTTCGCCCTTTTCTGGTTTCGCCGCGCCCTGGCGGCCGCTTCATTCCAGACTGCCGACTCGGTGCCGTCAGGGCGATCCTGGCGTCACACCGCCGGGCGCAGCATCGGCGCGGGCGTGCTGATCATTGCCGCCCTGACGGTGCCGACGGTGGCCCTGGCTTATGCCCGCCTTCTTGCCCAGTCGCCGGTGCCGACGCCGGCCGAGGCCAAGGCGGCGGTGGACTGGGCGTTGCCCATCGCGGCGGCGTTGGCTTCGCCGGTCCTCATTCGGCTTTACCTCTATTACGCGGCGCTGGCCGCCGGCCGGCGCGACATCGGTATTGCCGACGCCTGGGGCTGGGGGCGCGGCAACAGCCTGCGTCTTCTGGCGCTGCTGGCTGTTCCGGTACTGCCGCTGACCGCCCTTGCCCGGTCCATGGGGGAATTTGCTTTGCCTGGCGTTTTTGCCGGCAGCGTGCTGATGTTCGCGCTCTTGGCGCTGGCCTCGACCCTGCTCGCCCGGGCGCTGGCCGCGCTGGTGGCCGCGCCGGTCAGGGTAAAATAGCTTTCAGTCCAACGGGATCAGCGCCGCCGCCGCCACCGGCCCGGTATCGTCCTCTTGGACGATCACCACATGGCCGTCGTTGTCGCGCTCGGCGATCGCCACGGCGTCCAGCACAAAGCTCTGCGACCTGGCGGTCCATTGGCCGAGCTTTTCGCTATACCGCACCACATGGCGGTAGGTGTAGGAGTTGCCCTGCAGCTCGCCATCCTCGATGTCCTGCTCGGCGACATCGGCAAACTCCACCAGCCACACCGTGGCCGGGACATCTCTCGGCTTGCCAGAAAGGGTCAGGCTCATCGCGTCATCGGACCTGCTCAAAGCCAGCCTGATGCCAGCCGCCTTGGCCGTCAGACGCTGTTCGATCAGCGCCAGCACCTCGTCCCGGCGTGAGCCCACGGTCTGCAATCGCCCGTCCACGATGAGTTGCGGGGTATAGACACCCGACAGCCCCAGAGACTGATTATAGCCGCGCTGGCGGGCGGTGTGCTCGGGCTGGGCGAAGGTGTCGCGCCAGCCAAGGTAGTCCCAATAGTCGATGGACCAGCTTAAGGCGACGATATCCTGCCGATCCGCCAGTTCCGCCAAGAGCGCATCCGCCGGCGGACAGGAATTGCAGCCTTGGCTGGTAAAAAGCTCGATTAAGGGCTGGGAACGGAGAACGACCTTCTCCCCGGCATCGGCAATGCCGAGAGAGAAGGCCGTCAGACAGGAGAGAGCAAAGGCAATGGTTCGACCCACTATCGCCATGGTCTCACCCTATCAGAGCCTCCCTAGAGCGGCAAATCACGGCTTTGTGAGGAGGCCCTAGGCTACCAGCTGCCGCAGTACGTAATGCAGGATGCCGCCGTGGCGGTAGTATTCCACCTCGTTGGCGGTGTCGATGCGGCATAACACCTTGATCGTTTTCCGGCGGCCATCCTTGTAGGTGATGGCGACATCCACGTCCTGGCGCGGACTGATGTCGCCGTCAAAGCCGGTCAGGTCGAAGGTCTCCTCGCCGGTCAGCCCCAGGGACTGGGCGTTGTCGCCGTCCTTGAAGGTCAGGGGCAGCACGCCCATGCCCACCAGGTTGGAGCGGTGGATACGTTCGAAGCTTTCGACGATCACCGCCTTGACGCCCAGGAGATAGGTGCCCTTGGCCGCCCAGTCGCGGGACGAGCCAGTGCCGTATTCCTTGCCGCCGATGATGACCAGCGGCGTGCCAGCGGCCTTGTACGTCATGGCGGCGTCATAGATCGACATCACCTCGCCCGACGGCTGGAGCTTGGTGACGCCGCCCTCGGTGCCGGGGGCCATCAGGTTTTTCAAGCGGATGTTGGCGAAGGTGCCGCGCATCATCACCTCGTGATTGCCGCGCCGCGCGCCATAGGAGTTGAAGTCAGCGGGCGACACGCCGTTGGCGATCAGATACTTGCCGGCCGGCGAGTCCTTCTTGATCGAGCCGGCGGGCGAGATGTGGTCGGTGGTGATGCTGTCGCCCAGGATGGCCAGCGGCCGCGCCGCCTTAATTTCGCTGATCCGGCCGGGGGTCTTGTTCATACCCTCGAAATAGGGCGGGTTCTGGATGTAGGTGGAGCTGTTGTCCCACTCGTAAGTTTCACCTTCCTTGATCTGGATCGCCTGCCAAGCCTCGGTGCCCTTGAATACTTCCGAGTAGCGGTCGATGAACATGGGCCGCGTCACCGCCGACGCCACCGCTGCCTGCACCTCGGCATTGGTGGGCCAGATGTCCTTTAAGAACACCGGCTTGCCGTCAGAACCCGTGCCGATGGCATCCTTGGTGACGTCGATCTTCATGCTGCCGGCCAGGGCGTAGACCACCACCAGCGGCGGCGAAGCCAGGTAATTGGCCTTGACGTCCGGCGACACCCGGCCTTCAAAGTTGCGGTTGCCGGACAGCACGCCCGCCGCCACCAGATCGTTGCCGTTGATGGCTTCCGACAGCTCCGGGGCCAAGGGGCCGGAATTGCCGATGCAGGTGGTGCAGCCGTAGCCCACCAGATTGAAGCCGATGGCGTCGAGATCTTTCTGCAACCCGGCCTTGACCAGATAGTCGGTGACCACCTGGCTGCCGGGCGCCAGCGAGGTTTTGACCCACGGCTTGACTTTAAGGCCTTTTTTCACGGCGTTTCTGGCCACCAGGCCGGCGGCCAGCATGACGCTGGGGTTCGAGGTGTTGGTGCAACTGGTGATGGCGGCGATCATCACGTCGCCGTGGCCGATCTGATAGTTGCGGCCCTGGATGGCGACCTTTTTATCCATCTCCGCGCCCTTGCCGTAGCTGTTCTGCAGATGGCCAATGAATTCGGCCGCCGCATTGGACAGCGCCACCCGGTCCTGGGGACGCTTGGGGCCCGCCAGGGACGGCTCCACGGTGGCGATATCCAGGCTCAATGTATCAGTGAATTTGGGCTCTGGCGTGTTGGCGTCGCGCCACAGGCCTTGCGCCTTGGCGTAGGCTTCCACCAAAGCGATGCGGTCGTCGGCGCGGCCCGTCAGCTTCATGTAGTTCAGGGTTTCGGCGCACACGGGGAAGAAGCCGCAGGTGGCGCCGTATTCCGGCGCCATGTTGGCGATGGTGGCCATGTCGGCTAGGGAGAGCTGGTCGAGGCCGGGGCCATAGAATTCCACGAACTTGCCGACCACGCCTTTTTTCCGCAGCATTTGCGTCACGGTCAGCACCAAGTCGGTGGCGGTGGTGCCTTCCTTCAGTTTGCCGGTCAGCTTAAAGCCCACCACTTCGGGGATCAGCATTGACACCGGCTGGCCGAGCATGGCGGCTTCAGCTTCGATGCCGCCGACGCCCCAGCCCAGCACGGCCAGGCCGTTGATCATGGTGGTATGGCTGTCGGTGCCGACGCAGGTATCGGGGTAGGCCACTTCCACACCGTCGACTGTGGATGTCCACACGCACTGGGCGAGATATTCCAGGTTGACCTGATGGCAAATGCCGGTGCCCGGCGGCACGGCGCGGAAGTTGTCGAACGCGCCCTGACCCCAGCGCAGGAACTGATAACGCTCGCCGTTGCGCTCCATCTCCAGGTCGACGTTTTGCTGGAAGGCCAAGGGGGTGCCGAACTTATCCACCATCACCGAATGGTCGATCACCAAGTCCACCGGCACCAGGGGGTTCACCTTCTGGGCGTCGCCGCCCAACGCCTTGGTGGCGTCGCGCATGGCGGCCAGGTCCACCACCGCCGGCACGCCGGTGAAGTCCTGCATCAAGACCCGGGCCGGGCGGTAATTGATCTCGCGGCTACTGGAGCCGGTTTTCTGCCATTCCACGATGGCCTTGATATCATCGAGGGTGACGGTATCGCCGTCCTCATGCCTGAGCAGGTTTTCCAAAAGCACTTTCAAGGTGTAAGGCAGGCGGGAGATGTCGCCCAGCTTCTCGGCGGCTGCCGGCAAGCTATAATAGGCGTAGCGCTTGCCGTTGACATTGAGTTCGCGGCGGCTCTTCAGGCTATCCAATCCCAGGCTGGACACGGCGTTATCTCCTTGAATAGGTAAGGTAGGACCGGGTGGTTTTTTATCAGGCGTCGTTCTGCCCGAAATTCACCCTTTTGTGAAGGGGCGCGGGCGAATTTCCAGGCGAGGCGACGGCCGCCATGCTATAGACCGCTGAGGTAAAAGAATGTTGAAGGGGTCATACTCTGGTGGCGGATAGTCTGGTCGCGAGCAAGGTGACGGCGCGGCGCGGCGGCCGGCTGGTGTTTCGTGATCTTGACCTGGCAGTTTTCCCTGGCGAGGCGGTGATCCTGCGCGGTCCCAACGGCGCCGGCAAGTCGACCCTGCTCAGGCTATTGGCGGGCCTGTTGCGGCCTGAAGCCGGCGATATTACCCGCGCCGGCGTGGCCATCGCCGACGATCCCGAGAGCCACCGCGCCGATCTGCATTATATCGGCCACAGCCTGGCTCTGAAGGGCATCCTGACGGCGGCGGAGAATCTCGCTTTTTGGGCCGAAGCCCGGGGCGGCGACGCGGCTGATGCGGCGTCGGCGCTGGCCAAGACGGGGGCGACGGCATTCGCCAACCTGGAGGTGCGGCGGCTGTCGGCGGGGCAGCAGCGGCGGGTGTCGCTGGCGCGTCTATTCGTCACGCCGGCGACCCTTTGGCTCCTGGACGAGCCGACGGTGACTCTCGATCAGGCGGCGGTGGCGGCGCTCGCCCGGAACATGACCGACCATCTGGCGGCGGGCGGCATGATCGTGGCGGCAACCCACGTCGAGCTTGGGCTTGAAGGCGCGCGGGTGATGGAAATGGCGGCCTCGCCCTATGACGCAGAGGCGGCGGCATGACCCGCACCCTTATTGCCCTGATCAAGCGCGACCTGAACCTCGCCTGGCGGCAGGGCGGCGGCGCGCTCCTCGGCACGGTATTTTTCGCCGTGGCGGTGGTGCTGTTTCCCTTGGGCGTCGGGCCGGAGCCCAACACCTTGGCCCGCATCGCCGCCGGGGTGTTATGGGTGGCGGCGCTATTGGCCGCTGTGGTGTCGCTCGACCGGCTGTTTGAGGCCGACCATGACGACGGCAGCCTCGATGGCCTGGCGCTGTTGCCGCTGCCGTTCTCGCTGGTGGTGGCCGCCAAATGCCTTGCCCACTGGCTGGCCAGCCTGTTGCCGGTGGTCATCATTTCGCCCTTTCTCGGCCTGATGATGCGGCTTGAAGGCGACGCGCTCGTCGCCCTGGTGTTGGCGCTCCTCCTCGGCACGCCGGGGTTGAGCTTTATCGGCGCCATTGGCGCGGCGCTGGCGGTGGGCTTGCGGCGGGCCGGGGCGCTCCTCTCGCTCCTGGTGCTGCCGCTTTACATTCCGGCGCTCATCTTCGGCGTGGCGGCGGTGGAGGCGGCGCGCATGGGGCTCGATCCAGCGCCGCACCTGATGCTGCTCTTCGGGGTGACGCTGTTTGCCGTGGTGATCGGCACCGCAGCGGCGACGGCGGCCTTGAAGTTCGATTTGGAGTGACAAACCAATGGCTGTGCCTATGATGTCGACCGTGGGTGGGGGATTACGGGCGTCTGGGATGTGTTGTGATGCATAGATTTGCCAACCCCGCACGGTTTCAGCGGCTGGCCTCGATTATCCTCCCGTGGTCGGATGTCCTGACCGCCGGCCTGCTTGTCAGCGGATTGTATTTCGCACTTTTTGCCTCGCCGGCCGATTACCAGCAAGGCGAGACGGTGCGCATCATGTATATCCATGTGCCGGCCGCCTGGATGGCGATGTTCAGTTATTCGGTGATGGCGGCGGCCAGCGCCGCCAGCTTGATCTGGAAGCATCCCTTGGCCGATGTGGCGGCCCGCGCCGCCGCGCCCATCGGCGCCGGCTTTACCGCCATCGCGCTTATCACCGGCATGCTGTGGGGCGAACCGATGTGGGGCACCTGGTGGGTGTGGGACGCTCGGCTGACCTCGGTGCTGATTTTATTTTTCCTTTATCTGGGCTACATGGCGCTGGTCAACGCCATCGACAATCCGGCGGCGGCAGTGCGCGCCGGCGCGATTCTGGCGCTGGTCGGTTT
This sequence comes from Sphingomonadales bacterium, assembly GCA_019455285.1. Classification (GTDB taxonomy): domain Bacteria; phylum Pseudomonadota; class Alphaproteobacteria; order Sphingomonadales; family Govanellaceae; genus PRO5. Next base: position 27,899 of record JACFMS010000006.1, on the reverse strand, counting down.
CGTCAACATTCCCATCATCAAGTTTTCCGTGGACTGGTGGAACACGCTGCATCAGCCGGCCAGCGTCATCAAGATGGGTGGCCCGAGCATCGCGCCATCCATGCTCCTGCCGTTGGTGCTGATGGCGCTCGGCTTTCACTTCTATTTCGTCAGCGTGCTGTTGCGCCGCATGCGCTCCGAGTTGGATCTGGCGCGGGTGCGCGCGCTGGAGGATGCCATCGCGCTCAATTCCGAGGAGGCGGCGGCGTGAGTTCGTTTTTCGCCATGGGCGGCTATGCATTCTATGTCTGGTCGAGCTACGGCGCAGCGCTGTTGATCCTTGGCGGCATTGCCATTTTTAGCATGGTGCGCGCGCGTCAGGCGTCGCGGCGGCTGGAGGAATTGAAGCGAGCGGCGCCCCATCGCCGGCGTCGGGAGGAGGCGGCCAATGGCGCTTAGTCCGGCCCGCGCCCGCAAGCGTCGCCGCCTGGGCGTCGTCATCATCGCCGCCGCGATCTTGGGCATCGCGGTGGCATTGGTTTTGTTTGCGCTGCGCGACACCGTGGTGTTTTTCTTCGGTCCGAGCGAAGTGATTTCGCGTCTTGACGACCCGAAGCTGCGCTTGCAGGAGCGCCGCTTCCGCATGGGCGGCTTGGTGGAAGAAGGCTCGGTGAGACGGTTGGAGGACGGCAAGACCACGGAATTTCGCATCACCGATGGCCCCGGCGCTTTTACCGTGCGCTATACCGGCTTGCTGCCCGATCTTTTTCGTGAAGGCCAGGGCGTGGTGGCTGAAGGGCGACTTGACGATAAGGGTCGCTTCATCGCCGATGAAGTGCTGGCCAAGCACGATGAAAATTACATGCCGAAGGAAGTCGCCGACGCCTTGAAGAAAACCGGCCACTGGCAAGGTGAAAGCGAGGCTAAGCCATGACCGCCGAAATCGGCCATCTGGCGCTCGCCTTGGCGCTGGCGTTGGCGATCCTGGGCGCGCTCCTGCCGCAGCTCGGCGCGGCGCGGCGCGATCCGGCGCTGATCGCCGCCGCCGTGCCGTTGACCATCGGCCAGTTCGTGTTGGTGCTGATCGCCTTTCTGGCGCTGACCTGGGCTTATGTGGTCTCCGATTTTTCGCTGGCTGTGGTTGCCTCCAATTCGCACACCGAAAAGCCGATGCTTTATAAGCTCAGCGGCGTGTGGGGCAATCACGAAGGCTCGCTGTTGTTGTGGGCGCTGATCCTCACCTTCTTTGCCGCGTTGGTGGCGCTTCTGGGACGCAACTTGCCGGCGCGGTTTCGCGCCCGGGTGCTGGCAGTGGAATCGATGATCGCGGTGGGCTTTTTGTTGTTTCTGCTCCTCACCTCCAACCCCTTCGAGCGCTTGTCGCCGCCGGCCGTCGAGGGCATGGGATTAAATCCACTGCTGCAGGATCCGGGGCTCGCCTTTCATCCGCCGTTTTTATACCTCGGCTATGTCGGCTTTTCCGTCGCCTTCGCCTTCGCCATCGCCGCGTTGCAGGAAGGCCGGGTGGACGCCGCCTGGGCGCGCTGGGTGCGGCCGTGGACGCTGGTTGCCTGGGTGTTCTTGACCATCGGCATCGCCCTGGGTTCGTGGTGGGCCTACTATGAACTGGGGTGGGGCGGCTTCTGGTTCTGGGATCCGGTGGAGAACGCCTCGTTCATGCCATGGCTCGTGGGCACCGCGCTCCTTCATTCGGCGATCGTGGTGGAAAAGCGCGACAGCTTGAAAAGCTGGACCGTGCTTCTCGCCATCATCGCCTTTTCGTTCTCGCTTCTCGGCACTTTCCTGGTGCGCTCGGGCGTCTTGACCTCGGTGCATGCGTTTGCCACCGATCCGGCGCGCGGCGTATTTATTTTGGGCTTTCTTGCCCTGGTGGTCGGCGGCAGCCTGACGCTCTACGCCATGCGCGCTGAAACGCTGACTGCTGGCGGCTTGTTCGAGCCCATCAGCCGCGAAGGGGCGCTGGTGTTGAACAATGTGGTGCTGGCCACCGCGGCAGCGACGGTGCTTCTCGGCACGCTATATCCGCTGCTCCTTGATGTGTTCACCGGCGCCAAGGGAACCGTGGGGCCGCCTTATTTTCACGCTGTCTTCATTCCCTTAATGACGCCGCTGTTTGTGGCCCTTGGGTTGGCGCCGTTTCTCAACTGGAAGCGCGCCGACTTAAAAACCGCGCTCTCCCGCTTGTGGATCGCTGCGGTGACGGCGTTGATTGCTGTGACGGTCGTCGCTTATCTCACCTGGGGCGGTCCGGTGCTGGCGCTCCTCGGCGTTGCCGTCGGCGCGTGGATGATCGGTGCGGCGCTGACCGATCTTGCATCCCGATTGCGACAGGGCGGTCGCTGGATGCGGCTGCCGCGCGCGCAGTGGGGCATGAGCGCGGCCCATATCGGCGTCGGCGTTCTAGTGCTGGGCATCACCGGCGCCACCGCGTGGAACCGCGAGAGCTTGGAAGTGATGCGCGTTGGCGACAGTCTGAGCGTCGGCCCCTACACCGTGCGGCTGGAAAACGTCGCGCCGGTGGCGGGACCGAACTATACCGCGGTGCGGGGCGTGATGGTGGTCAGCGAAAAGGGGCGCGCCGTCATGACGCTCTATCCGGAATCGCGCACCTACGCCACGCCGCCCATGACCACCACCGAAGCGGCGATCCGGCCGACGGCGGTGGGCGACATTTACGCCGTCATCGGCGAGGAGACGAAAGGCGGCTGGGCGGTGCGGCTTTACCTGAAGCCGTTGCAGTATTGGATCTGGATCGGCGCCGGCCTGATGGCGCTGGGCGGCGTGTTGTCGTTGAGCGACCGGCGCTACCGCATCGGCGCGCCGGCGCGGCGGAAAGGGGCGGCGCATGCGGCTTAAGAGTCTTCTCCCGCTGTTGATCTTTCTCGGCCTGGCGGCGGTGTTGTGGGTCGGCCTTGGGCTAAAGCCGCGCGAGGTGCCGACGGTGATGATCGGCCGCGCCGTGCCGGAATTCGATCTGCCGCCCTTGGATGGTCGGACGCAAGGGTTGGCCAGCGCGGCGCTGCGCGTCCCGGGCGTCAAGATCGTCAATGTCTTTGCCTCCTGGTGCGTGCCGTGCCGGGTTGAGCATCCGCAACTGAGCGCGTTGAAAAATCTTCCAGGCATTGCGCTCTACGGCATCAACTACAAGGACAATGTGGCCGATGCGCGGGCCTTTCTCGACGGTCTGGGCGATCCCTTCGCCGCCATCGGCTATGACCGCAGCGGCCGGGTCAGCATCGACTGGGGCGTCTACGGCGTGCCCGAAACCTATGTCGTCGATGGCGACGGCAAGATCGTCTACCGCCACGTCGGGCCGATCAGTGACGATGATCTAAAGACCAAGTTTACGCCCTTGATCGAGCGCTTGCGGGAGGGCGCATGAGACGACTGGCGCTCATCCTGGCCGTCATTTTTTATCCGCTGATGGCGCTCGCCGTCGGCGTTGATGAAGCGCGACTATCCGATCCCGCGTTGGAGGCGCGGGCGCGCGAGCTGATGAAGGAGCTGCGCTGTCTGGTTTGCCAGAACCAGTCCATCGATGAATCCGATGCCGACCTGGCCAAGGATTTGCGCCACATCGTGCGCGAACGCATCGTCGCCGGCGATAGCGATGCGGCGGTGCGACGCTTTCTCGTGGACCGCTATGGCGACTGGGTGCTTTTAGATCCGCCGATGAATGCCCGCATGATGGTGTTGTGGCTGGCTCCCCTTGGCTTGGTGGTTGTTGCCGCAACGACCCTCATTGTTGTGCTGCGTCGCCGTCGTCGCGAGGCGGCGGCGCCCTTGACCGCCGAGGAGGAGAAACGCTTGCAGGCGATCTTGAACGCAACCGATGAAGAGGCCAAGCGCCCATGATCTGGCTGGCGCTGTCGCTTTTGGTGCTCTTTGGCCTCGCGCTGGCGATGTATCCATTGCTGCGGCCGTCCCGGATTGTCGAGGGTCATGAGGACGTGGCGGTCTATCGCCGCCAACTGGCGGAGATCGATGCCGACCGCGCCCGCGGCCTTCTTGATGACGCCGCCGCAGCCGCCGCCCGGATCGAGGTCGAACGGCGGATTTTGAAGGCGGCCGCCGGTGAGACGACGGCGGCGGCGCGACCCTTACCGCGCCTAGTGAGCATATTCTTGACCTTGACCGTGCTGACCGCGGCGATCCTCTTATACGTCAACAGCGGTTCGCCGTTGCTGCCCGCCGCGCCGGCCTTGGTGGCCGCCGATCAGGTCATTGATACCGGTACGGCCAAGGTCGATATGGGACAGGCCATGAACCGCTTGCTCGCGTATCTTACCGAGCACCCCGATGACCAGGAAGGCTGGGGGCATGTGCGCCGGCTGGCGCCGATGCTGCGCCGCGAGGGCGACTATGCCCAAGGTCTGGAGGCCGCGGTGGCCGCCCGTCCCACGGACGGGACGTTGCGCGCGCTTTACGCCGAAAGCCTGATCGCCATGGGCGGCGGCCAGATCGGGCCGGCGGCCCGCCTCGCCCTGCGCGAGGCGGCGGCGGTGGACCCCGCCAATCCCAGCGTGCGCTATTATACCGGCATGATGTACCTGCAAGACGGGCAGGAAGCGGCGGCGGCGGCGACTTGGCAGTCGCTTCTTGACGACAGCCCTCCCGATGCCCCGTGGCGCGCCCAGGTGGAGGCCCGCCTGAGCCGTCTGGGCGGAGAGAGCGCTCGCTCCTCAGCGGCGAGCGAGCTTGCCGCCCTGCCGCCCGAGGAGCGCATGGCCCGTATTCGCGGCATGGTGGAAGGGCTGGCGGCGCGGCTGCGTCCGGTGGCCGAGGATCGTGAAGGCTGGGCGCGGCTGGCCCGCGCCTATAGCGTACTGGGCGAGGCCGAGAAGGCAAAAGCGGCCCATGACACCGCCTTGAAACTCGCCCGTGAGGCCGGCGATGCGGCGCTGATCGAGGCGCTGCAGAAGGACGGCGGCGTCCCGGCGCGGTAATACCGCAATTTTCCCTAAAATTTACCTTTTCTTAACCGGCGGTCGCTGAAAGTCGGGGCTTAAGTTCAAGATTTTTCGTGGTGCGTCCGGCCAGCCGATGAAAATTACGCCTAATTCCTCGCTGTTTACCGCGATCTCGAATTTTCCCGACGCCGGCCAGGTGCGCGACGGGCTGGCTGATCGCCGTAAGGTCAAGAATGCTGGGGGTGAAGGCGCGGCCGTCCAGGGCGGCGAGGCGCGCGACGCGATGCGCCGGGAGGCTCTGAAAAAAGCCGCCTTACTGCAAAACCAGACTACGGCTCGGGATGCTCAGCAATCAACCCAGACGGTAAAAACCAAGACGACGACGGCGGCCACGCCCGCACCGGCCGAGGATGCGGCCGTGACCTATAACGCCGGGTCGGTGCGCCGCGAAGCGCCGTTCGCCGAAGCCAAGCCGAAATTCGTCCGCCTCGGCCAACTCATCGACATCAAGATTTGATCTGCCGGCATCCGTGAGGCAAAGTAGCCTCATGAGCGAGATGAGCGAACGCCATGCCTTTTCCCGCCGCAGCGTCGTGGGCGACGACCGCGACCGTCTGGTGTGCGACAGTTGCGGCTGGATTCATTACGAGAACCCCAAGATCGTCGTCGGCTCGGTGGTGATTGCCGAGGAAGCTAGCGTGGAAAAATTTCTCCTCTGCCGGCGCGCCATCGAGCCTAGGCGCGGCTACTGGACCATTCCGGCGGGATTTCTCGAAGAACATGAAACGGCGGAGGCCGGCGCCAGGCGCGAGGCGATCGAGGAAGCCAAGGCGGCGATCGAGATCACCGCGCTTCTCGGCGTCTACAGCATTCCGCGCATTTCCCAGGTGCAGCTCATTTATCTGGCGCGGCTGCCGGCGCTGGATTTCGCACCGGGCACGGAAAGTTTGGAGGTGATGTTGTTTCCCTGGGAGCGCATCCCGTGGGATGAACTGGCCTTTCCCAGCGTGCACTGGGCGCTCGATCATTATCAGAAGATTAAGGGTCAGGCGGTGTTCCAACCCTTCATCAATCCGCAAGGCGACAAGGGCGACCGCTGGCCGCATCCGTGACGCTATTCGCCGCTGGCTTTTTTCTGGCTGCGTTCAATGAGCGGCACCTGCGCGATGGCGAAGACGAAACTTAAGGGCAAAAATACGAACAGTTTCGCCGCCACCCAGGTATCGGTGGATACGGTGCGCCAGACAATCTCGTTTAACACCGCGAGCACGACGAAAAACCATGCCCACCTTTGGGTCAGCGTGGTCCATCCCTCGTTGGAAAGCGCCGGAAACGACTCGCCCAGGATCAGCCGTAGATATGGCCGCTTGGTCCACAGGCCATAAAACAGGATGATCGCAAACAGCGCATAGATGATGGTGGGCTTGAGCTTGATGAAGGTTTCGTTTTCAAAATAAAGCGTCGCGCCGCCGAAGATCGTCACCACGATGGCCGACACCCACAGCATCACCGGCACGGTGTGGCGCAACAGATAAGACGCTACCATGGCGGCCACCGTTGCCGCCATGAAGGCGGCGGTGGCGACCAGGATGCCGGCCTTGCCGTTGACCACGAAAAAGATAACCAGCGGTCCAAGCTCGATGAGCAGTTTGATCAGCGCCTGCATGTGATTTATGTATTCTCCAGTCCAACCAGGGCGCGGGCGAAGCTTGCTGCTTCGAAGGATTGCAAGTCCTCCACCGCTTCGCCGACGCCGATGGCGTAAATGGGCAGACCGAACTTGCGGGTCAGCGCCACCAGCACGCCGCCCTTGGCGGTGCCGTCCAGTTTGGTCATGATGATGCCGGTCACGCCGGCCACCTCGCGAAACACGTCCGCTTGGGCGATGGCGTTCTGCCCGGTGGTGGCGTCAAGCACCAAAATCACATCGTGCGGCGCGCTCGGGTCCTGTTTTTCGATGACGCGGCGGATTTTCGCCAGTTCGTCCATCAGGCCCTGCTTGTTTTGCAAGCGCCCGGCGGTGTCGATCATCAGCACGTCGATATTATCGCGCCGCGCCCGCTCCAACGCTTCAAAGGCGAGTCCCGCCGCATCGCCGCCCACCTTGTCGGCGATCACCGGCGCGCCGGTGCGCGCGCCCCACACCTGTAATTGTTCGATGGCGGCGGCGCGAAAAGTATCGCCGGCGGCCAGCATTACTTTCAAGCCTTGATCCTTGAATTGGCGCGCCAGCTTGCCGATGGTGGTGGTCTTGCCGGTGCCGTTGACGCCGACCATCAAGATCACGTGCGGCCGATGCGCGCGATCGATGTGCAAGCCGCGGGCGTGGGGGGCGAGCACGCGCGCCACTTCCGCCGCCAGGGTTTCCTGTACTTCGTCCGGCGAAATATTTTTGTCATAGCGCGTGGCGCTCAGCGCCGCCGTGACCTGGCGCGCCGTTTCCGGCCCCAAATCGGCGGCGATCAGCAGGTCTTCCAGTTCCTCGATGGTGACGTCATCGAGCTTGCGCTTGGTGAAGATGGCGGCGACGCCATCGGCCAGCGCCGATTTGGTGCGCGTCAGTCCCTGCCGCAGCCGATCGAGCCAGCCGCGCTTTTCCGTCACCACGTCGGTCATGCGATGCCTGCGTGCAGCCGCTGCTCGGCGACGTCGAGCGCGATGACGCTGACAATTTCGCCGGCATCAACCGCGCCATCGATGTTGACGGGCAGAAATTCGCCGCTGTGACCGAAGGCGCGGCCGTCATCAATTTTTTCCACCAGTACAGACAAGGTCTGGCCGATGGTTTGCGCCAACACGACCTGCAATTTTTTCTCGCCCAGCGCCCGCAGCCGCGCCGCCCGTTCCTTGCGGATGGCCTTTTTTACCTGCGGCATGCGCGCCGCCGGCGTGCCCTTGCGCTCGGAGTAGGGAAAGACATGAAGGAAGGTCAAGTCGCAATCGTCCACCAATTTCAGCGTGTTCTTAAACATCTCTTCAGTTTCAGTGGGAAAGCCGGCGATGAGATCAGCGCCGAACAGCACCTCAGGACGCGCCCGCTTCACCGTTTCGACAAAACGCACGGCGTCGTCGCGGCTATGGCGGCGCTTCATGCGTTTCAAGATCACGTCGTCGCCTGACTGCAACGACAGATGCAGATGCGGCATCAGCCGCGGCTCGTTGCAGATCACGTCCAGGAGCGCGTCGTCGATCTCGATGGAATCAACGGAGGAGAGACGCAAGCGCGGCAAGTCGGGCGCGTGATCAAGAATTTTGCGCACCAGCGCGCCCAAGGTAGGCTTGCCAGGCAGATCACTGCCGTAGGAGGTGATGTCGACACCCGAGAGCACGATTTCCCGATACCCGCCCGCCGCCAAGGTTTGCACCTGCCGGATGACGTCGCCCATGGGCACGCTACGCGAATTGCCGCGGCCAAAGGGGATGATGCAGAAGGTGCAGCGGTGATCGCAGCCGTTTTGCACCTGGACGAAGGCGCGGGCGCGCTCGCCGAAGCCGGTCAGAAGATGGTTGGCGGTTTCCTTGACCGACAGGATGTCGTTGACGCGCACCCGCTCGGCCATCCCGGCGCCGAAATCACCGTAGGTTTTCGCTTCCAGCTTCTCCGTGTTGCCGATGACATGATCGACCTCCGGCATGCGGGCGAACATGTCGGGCTCGGCCTGCGCCGCGCAGCCGGTGACGATGATGCGGGCCTGCGGGTTGTCGCGGCGCGCCTTGCGGATCGCCTGGCGGGCCTGGCGGGCGGCTTCCGCCGTCACCGCGCAGGTGTTGACGACGACGGTATCGGCCAATCCCGCGCCCGCCGCCTCGCGCTCAATCAGCGCCGATTCAAAGGCGTTCAAGCGGCAGCCGAAGGTGATGACCTGCGGCGCGCTCATCGCCCGCTCCCATTGAGCGCCCAAGCGCCGCGAAAGCTCAGCGCTGTCGGGCCGGTCATCAACACGTGACCGTCCTCGGCCCAGCGCATGTCTAACGCGCCGCCATCCATGAGGACGGTGGCGTGGCCATCGATGAGTCCGCGCCGGGTGGCGGCCACCGTCACCGCGCAGGCGGCCGAGCCGCAGGCCAAGGTAACGCCCGCGCCGCGCTCCCATACCCGCAGGCGGATAAGTTCGCGGCCTTTTACTTCGGCGACGCTGACATTGACGCGCTCGGGAAACAGGGGGTCATGTTCAATCAAGGGGCCAACGGCGGTCAGATCAATCGCTTCGGCGTCAGCGACGAAGAATACCGCGTGCGGGTTGCCCATGTTGACCGCCACCGGCGCGGCGAGGGTAAATCCCGCCGGGCTCTGGATGGTAAATTCCACGTCCAGGGTATCCATGGCGCGGGACAAAGGAATCTCCCGCCAATCGAGCTTAGGGGCCCCCATATCGACGGTGATGCGGCCGTCCGCCTCGCGCCGGCAGGGCAGCACGCCGCCCTTGGTCTCAATCGTCATCCGGTGGCCGCCATTGGCGCCAAACATCAAGTCGGCGACGCAGCGGGTGGCGTTGCCGCAGGCCCCGGACTCGCTGCCGTCGGGGTTCTGGATGCGCATGTAAAGATCGGCCCGCGTCGAGGGCAGGAGGGTGATGACCTGGTCGCAGCCGACCCCGAAATGACGGTCGGCGACGGCGGCGGCGGCGGCGGGATCAAGCGCGAATCCGTCACGCCGGCCGTCGAAAATGACGAAGTCATTGCCGAGGCCGTGCATTTTCACGAAATCGCGGGTCATGGTCATCCAAGGGGCTGCCCGGGCCAAAAAACGTTCACGGGTTATATGGGCGCTGGCCGCCGGAAGTCCATCAAAAAGAGGGCAGTCACGCGCTGAATACCAGCGGGATCAAGATATAGCTCAAGGCGCTGACGATCACGATGGTAAAGACGTTCAAGATCAGCCCGGCGCGGGCCATCTCGGGGATGCGGATATACCCTAGGCCATAGACCACGGCATTGGGCGCGGTGGATACCGGCAGCATGAAGGCGCAGGTGGCGGCCAGCGTCGCCGGCGCGATGATGAGGAGGGGCGGCAGGCCTCCCGCCACTCCCAGCGCGCCCAGGATCGGCAGGATGGTGGCGGTGGTGGCGGTGTTGCTGGTCAGTTCCGTCAGGAAAATCACCAAGGTCGCCACAACGACGATCAGCCCCAGGCGCGGCAGATCAGTCAGGCCGCTCAACTGGTCGCCGATCCACAACGAAAGCCCGGTGCCGGAGACCTGTTCCGCCAGGCTCAAGCCGCCGCCGAACAGCAGAATGACCCCCCACGGCAGCTTGACCGCCGCCTGCCAGGTCATCAGCCGGCCGCCACCCGCTGCCCCCGATGGTATGAGGAACACCGCCACCGCGCCCATGACGGCGATCACGGTATCGTTCAGGCCGCCAAGGGCGGGAATAAGCTTCAACAGCGGGGTGGCGATCCACGCCGCAGCCACGGCGGCAAAGGCATAGAGGGTGCGCCGTTCCGGGGTGGTGATGGGGCCAAGCTCCAGAAGCTCGCGGGCGATGATGGCCTTGGCGTCGGGATTGGCCGGCAGATCGATGCGATAGGCGATCCGGGTCAACACCCACCAGGCGGTCGGCAGCAACAATATGACCACCGGCAAGCCGAACAGCATCCATTGCGCGAAGGTAACCTCGATGCCGAAGGTCTGGCGCAGGTAGCCGGCCATCAGCGCGTTGGGCGGGGTGCCGACCAGAGTGCCCAGGCCGCCGATGCTGGCGGCGTAGGCGATGCCGAGGAGGAGGGCGACGGCGAAGGCGCGGTTTTCGCCGCGTCCGGCCATCACCACGGCGATCACCGGCGCGGCGATGGGCAGCATCATCATCGTCGCCGCCGTGTTGGACATCCACAAACTTAACGCCGCGGTGGCCGCCATGAAGCCGAAGATGATGGCGTCGGGGCGGCCGCCGACCCGGGCCAGCACCAGCAAGGCCAGCCGCCGGTGCAGGTTCCAGCGTTCAATCGCCATGGCGACGATGAAGCCGCCGAGGAGGAGGTAGATGACCGAACTGGAATAGGGCTTGGTGGCGTTCTCGACGCCCGTGACGCCAAGGAGCGGAAACAGCACGATGGGAAGGAGCGAGGTCGCCGGCACCGGGATTGCTTCGGTGGCCCACCAGGAGGCCATCAAGGCCGCCACCGCTACCACCCGCCATCCCTCAAGGCTGAGGCCTGCGGGCGCCGGGGTGACGAGCGCCAGGGCGAACAGCGCCAGCCCCAGGAAGAAGCCGATGCGCTGATAGCGCGCTGGGCGCTGCTCCGCCGCTTCGTCCGCAACCTCCCCGTCCGCCATCCCCATCCCCTTTGAATCTATGGGTTATTGCCCGCGGGCCATGGTCGCGATCCCTGTCCGGTCCGTCAAGGCCGCGGGCGGGAAAAAATGCGTCTGATCAAGGTTGATTAACGGTTCGTGTCTTATGACAATGACGTGCAACGAAGAGACGAGGGGGTAATCCACCTATGAAAGTGACCTTTATCGGCCATGCCGCCATTGTGATCGAGACCAAGGGCCTGCGCATTCTGTCCGACCCGTGGTGGGAAGGGCCGTGCTTTGGCACGCAATGGTGGGTCTATCCCCGCGCCGATACCGCCAGCCTGGGCGATGCGCCCCTGGATTACGTCTATATCTCCCATGGTCATCACGATCACCTGCACCTCGGTACGCTCCGGCGCTTGAAGGTGAAGAAGATCCTGGTTTCCAATACCCTGGACGTCGGCGCGTTCCTGCGCGATCAGGGCTATGAGGTGTGGGAGATCGGTGTGGATGAGGAAGTGGATTTGGGCGGCGGCGTGCGGGCGCGGCTGATGCCCACCTGCAACGACGACACCATCTTGTGCGTCGATGACGGCGAGTCCTCGTGCCTCAACTTAAATGACGCCGTGCATGCCGCGCCGGCGGCGGTGCAGGAGACGGTGCTCGCCAAATTAAAGACGCTATATCCCGATCCGACGTATGTCTTTTGCGGCTACGGCATCGCCTCGCACTTTCCCGCCTGCTACGTCATCCCCGGCGCCGACCGGGTGGCCACCGCGGCCCGCCGTCAGGCCCACTTCAACCGCCAATGGGTGAAGATCATGGCGCACTTAGAGCCGCGCTTCGCCTTTCCCTTCGCGGCGGATGTGGGCTTTCTCGACGACGATCTGATTTGGTCCAATGAGCCGGTGCACAATACCGAACGGCCAACCGACGTGTTTGCGAAGATGCACCCGCAAGCGCGCACACAGGCCATCGACATCGCGCCGGGCTTTGCCATGGATGGCGAGCGCATCATTGCCGACAAACGCTTCAAGCCGGTAAATCTGGCGGCGTTCAAGCAGGATTTCGCCGAGGAGTACAAGGTCGCCAACCGCACCTCGAAGATTCCATCGGGCGGCATCGCCGCGCTCGCCGAGTTGGTAAAAAAGAATGTGGCGCTGTGCCATGATTATCTGGCGGAATTTAGCGGCGACTATCGCGTGCTCATTCGCTTGCGCGATGCCGGCGACGCCATCGCCCTGGAAAAACATGGGCGGGATATGTCGGTGCGCGTGGTAGACGCGCAAAGCGCTGGTTTTGACATCGTGTTTACCACCCGCTTTTCCTACTTGCGCCGGGCGCTGAGTGAACAATACGGCGGCGAGGTCTTGTACGTCGGCTCCGGTTGCCTCATCGACTATAAAAACCCGGCCATGGTGGCGAAAAATCTGCACCGCGAGCTGTTGGCGCTGCTGCGCCATCATACCACGCCGCCCGCCTCGCGCTTCGGCGATCAGCCAAAGTGGCTTTACAAAGCAAAAACCGGCGTCAAGAAGCTGCTCGGACGGTCGGAGCCGGATTTGTATGATTTAATGACGTGGTTTGTGGGCTTGTAAGGGGCAACTCTTTTAATCAATATCCTTGTGTTCTCTTAATTCCATTTCCCCCATCCAGTAGCACAGGAGCGTCGCCGGAATCCTGAAAATCTGAAATGCCTCATGCGGCTGCGTGAGAACACCAAAATCATCGAGAGATTTTGTAATAACATAACCGCGATCAGCTTTCTTCTCGTCACAAAATGTTAAGAGTCCTTTCAGATTCTTCAATTCCGCAGGTTGTGAGCGATATTTGACTTCAAATGGTATGACCTGGCCAAGAACTTCCGCCACCAGATCGACTTCCAAATCCTTCTTGTTGCGCCAGTATGTAAATCGCACATTTTGCTGATAGTAGCGCGCGAAGAGATGTTTGAGAACCGCTGCTTCGGCGGCAATGCTTAACGCCTCGGAGTTCTCGATGATTGACGCTTTCCCCTTAAGCATCACCGCGGGGGCAATTGCGGCATCGGCAAGATAAACCTTGCACCGTCCACGCAGCACTTCTTTCCCATATCCGAATGGTTGCAAGCGGTATACGAGATGGGTTGCTTCAAGTAACTCTATATAATGTTGGGCGGTTTGTCTTGATACCTGTAAATTGCTGGATAGAGCCGAAATATCGAGCAATCCTCCGTCATGGCGGCAGAGGTAGAGAAACGTTTGCTCTAATTCCAACACTCTTCTGACGCCAAATAAGGCGGTCATGTCACGTTTAATGGCTTTATCAATAATATCTTCGCGTAATAACTTTTGGGCTTGTGTAATGCTTTCTATAAGCACGGTTTGGGGAAATCCGCCTCTGACAAGGTACTCATTAAAATGCGCATAGTATGGCGACGCTACTTCGCTCAGGCGGCGCAATTCAGCCTGCGGCCATTTAAAAACCTCTCGCAGAGATTTAATGGTGGGCAGTTTTGGCAAATCCACTTTTTGGAGTTGCAAGTATTCAAAAAAAGACAGGGTCGTCAGGCGGATCGTATGCCAACGGCCAACGCCGGACTCCTGATCCGCTTGGGTAAGTGGCATGGCGGAGCCTGTGAAAAAAATTCGCCGGTTCTTAACAAAATCAACCTGATGCTTAACCCAAGTTCCCCAATCACGGACGAATTGCGCCTCATCCAGAAAAATATATTCCTGGCCTCCGCGCTTAGGCTCACGCTCGCGCCACGCTTCAAGGACGGCTTCTATGCCGCCTAGTTTTAGAATGGGATGGTCGAAGGTTGCATAAAGAATGTCGCCGGGAGGGGTTCCCGATTTGAGCAAGCTATCTATGGCTTGCATCAGCAAGGTCGTTTTCCCTACCTGCCGGGCTCCCGATAACATAACGGCGCGGTTGGCAGGTGGCGCGATGATCCACGTATACAACTCGCCGAAGGAGGCGCGATGCCAATCCGGCAAATCTGGTATGGGCTCGCCTCGCCACCAGGGGTTAAACTGGCCGAGTACAGCGGTAAGTTCTTCCTTTTCGATCCTCATAGTTATTTTTTAGCATAGAACTTTCATTTAGTAAAATTATACTTTACAAATATGCCAACTACTATGTCATATTATACTATTATGCGACAAGTTTAGGGCCAAGTCGAAGTCACCCCCCACCTTGACATCCTGCCCCCTCGGGGCTAGGTTCCCCCCGCTTCCGCAAGGAACACCAGGAGCTAATACGCGCCCAAGGGTGCCCACCAGTCAGCGAGGATTCGCCCACTGGTGCGGTTTTCGTTTGTGGCGAGGGGTTACGGGAAAGCGCCCTTCGACAGGCTCAGGGCGAACGGATGAGGAAAAGCGCCTCAGGGCGAACGGAATTGAGGTTTAAAGGCACGGCCATGTTCGACAGTTTGCAGGAAAAGCTCGGCGGCATTTTCGCCAAACTCAAGCGCTCGGGCGCCTTGAGCGAGGCGGACGTGACGGCGGCCCTGCGCGAGGTTCGGGTCGCCCTCCTGGAAGCCGACGTGGCCTTACCCGTGGTCAAGGACTTCATCGACAAGGTGAAGGAGCGCGCCGTCGGCCAGGAGGTGTTGCGCTCGGTCACCCCCGGCCAGATGGTGGTCAAGATCGTCCATGACGCGCTGGTCGACATGCTGGGCAGCGAGGCCTCGGGCATCAACGTCGATGCCCCGCCGCCCGCCGCCGTGCTGATGGTGGGCTTGCAGGGCTCGGGCAAGACCACGTCCACCGCCAAGATCGCCAAGCGCCTGCAGGATAAGCATAAAAAGCGGGTGCTGATGGCCTCGCTCGATACCCGCCGGCCGGCGGCGCAGGAGCAGTTGAAGATTTTGGGCGAGCAGGCCGGGGTGGCGACATTGCCGATCCTGTCCGGCCAGACGCCCCTTGATATCGCCAAGCGCGCCATGACCGCCGGGCGCTTGCAGGGCTATGACGTGGTGATGCTGGACACCGCCGGCCGCCTCCATATCGACGCCGCGCTGATGGCCGAGGTGATCGCGGTCCGCGACGCCACCGACCCCGTGGAGACCCTCCTGGTGGCCGATGCGCTCACCGGTCAGGATGCGGTCAACGTCGCCAAGGAATTCAATGACAAGGTCGGCATCAGCGGCGTCGTCTTGACCCGCATGGACGGCGACGGCCGGGGCGGCGCGGCGTTGAGCATGCGCGCGGTTACCGGCAAGCCGATCAAACTCGCCGGCGTCGGCGAAAAGCTCGACGCCCTGGAGGACTTCCACCCCGATCGGGTGGCGAACCGCATCCTCGGCATGGGCGACGTGGTGAGCCTGGTGGAGAAGGCCGCCGAGACCATCGACCGCGAGGAAGCCGAGCGCATCGCCAAGAAGATGAAGGCCGGCGCGTTCGACCTCGATGACCTGAAGGGTCAACTGCGGCAGATGACCAAGCTCGGCGGCATGGGCGGCATATTGGGCATGCTGCCCGGCGTCGGCAACATGCAAAAGCAGATGGCTCAGGCCAACATCGACGACCGCATGCTCAAGCGCCAGATCGCCATCATCGACTCCATGACGCCGAAAGAACGCAAGAAACCCGATCTCTTGAACGCCTCACGCAAGCGCCGGGTGGCGGCGGGTGCAGGCGTCGAGGTGCAGGACATCAACCGTCTTCTCAAGATGCATCGGCAGATGGCCGACATGATGAAGAAGATGGGCAAGGGTGGCATGAAGGGCCTGATGGGGGCGCTGGGCGGCCTGGGCGGCGGGGGCTTCCCCGGCGGTCCCGGCGGCGGCCTGCCGCCCGGATTTTTTAAACGCTGATCGTGTTTTTATGCTTATGGATTCACACAACGCCGGCTTTTCGTCGTCATCCCCGCGGAAGCGGGGATCCAGGCTTGATAATGGATTCCCGCTTTCGCGGGAATGACGGAAGAGGGGCGATCGCAAATAGTTCAACCGAAATATCACCCTGTTAAACGCAAGAAAGGAACGCCGAACATGGCAATCAAGATCAGACTGGCGCGGGCCGGCGCGAAGAAGCGGCCCTATTACAAAATCGTGGTGGCGGATTCCAAGAGCCCCCGCGACGGCCGCTTTATCGAAAAGCTTGGCACTTATAATCCGTTGCTGCCGAAAGACGGCGAGCGGGTGAAGCTGGTTACCGAGCGGGTGCAGTACTGGCTCGGCCACGGCGCGGAGCCCACCGATCGGGTGGCCCGCTTCCTCGATGCCGCCGGCATGCTGAAGCGCACGCCGCGCAACAACCCCAAGAAGGGCGAGCCGGGGGCCAAGGCCAAGGAACGCGCCGAAGCCAACGCGGCCAAGGCCGCGGCCGCCGCCGAGGCTGCCGCTGCGCCGGCGGAAGCGCCGGCCGAGTAAAGAATGACCGGCGCGCCCGAGCGCAGGGTTTGCGTCGGCCAGATCGTCGGCGCCATCGGGGTCAAGGGCGAGCTGCGTCTGAAGCCCTTCACCGCCGAACCGGAAGGGGTGGCGGCCTATGGCCCGGTCACCGCCGAGCCGGGCGGGGTGACGCTGGAATTGGCGGTGCTGCGCGCCGTCAAGGATGGTGTGGCGGTGCGGGCCAAGGGCATCACCGACCGCACCAGCGCCGAGGCCTTGAAAGGCAAGCGGCTTTACGTGCCGCGCGCCGCGCTGCCGGCCCCGGATGAGGACGAGTTCTACCACGCCGACCTCATCGGCCTGCGGGCCGAGGACGAGGCGGGCGGGAGCATCGGCCGGGTGGCGGCGGTCCATAACTTTGGGGCCGGCGATATTCTGGAAATCGACCGCCCGGGGGAACGGCCGCTGCTCATGCCCTTTACCAAGGCGACGGCGCCGGTGGTGGACGTGGCCGGCGGCCGGGTGGTGGTAACCCTTTCCGAGTCGGTGGCAGACGAGGAGGACTGAAGTGTCAAGCGCTCCTTGGGCGGCGCGGGTGTTGACCCTGTTCCCGGAAATGTTTCCCGGGCCACTGGGCGTCTCGCTGGCCGGCAAGGCGCTCTTGGCGGGGCTATGGTCGCTCCAGGTGACCGATATCCGCGACTTCGCCGCCGACCGCCACCGCACGGTGGACGATACCCCGGCCGGCGGCGGGCCCGGCATGGTGATGCGCGCCGATGTCACCGCCCGGGCCTTGGACGCGGTAACAGCGGGGACGGCCGGCCAGCCGGTCTACTACCTGTCGCCCCGGGGCCGTGTCATCGACCAGCGCCTGGTGCGGGATTTGGCGGCGGGGGCGGGGGTGACACTGCTCTGCGGCCGTTTCGAGGGGGTTGATGAGCGGGTGCTGGGGGCGCGGGGCGTCGAGGAATTAAGCCTTGGCGACTTTATCCTCTCCGGCGGCGAGATCGCCGCCATGGCGCTCCTCGACGCCGTGGTGCGGCTCATCCCCGGCGTGGTCGGCGATCCGGCGACCTTGGCGGAGGAGAGCTTCGAGGCTGGCCTTTTGGAGTATCCCCACTACACCCGGCCCCCGGAATGGGAGGGGCGGGCGATCCCGGAGGTGCTCCTCGGCGGCCACCACGAGCGCATCCGGGCCTGGCGGCAGGCGGAGGCCGAGCGCTTGACCCGGGAGCGGCGGCCCGATTTGTGGGCAAAATATCAGCTGCGGCTTGCGCAGCGCGCCAAGAAAGAGTAGAGACACCACGGCCGGCGCGTCCGAGCGCGTGGACCACGAGATTAGATTGAGGGCAAGACCCATGAATATTATTGAAAAGCTCGAAGCCCAGGAAATCGCCGCCCTGACGGCGGGCAAGACCATTCCGGACTTTGCGCCGGGCGACACCCTGCGGGTCAACGTCAAGGTGATCGAAGGCACCCGGGAGCGCGTTCAGGCTTACGAGGGCGTGTGCATCGCCCGCGCCTCCAAGGGCGTCAATTCCTCCTTCACCGTGCGCAAGATCTCGTTCGGCGAAGGGGTGGAGCGGGTATTCCCCCTCTATTCCCCGACCGTCGACTCCATCGAGGTGGTGCGGCGCGGCCGGGTTCGCCGGGCGAAGCTTTATTATCTGCGGGGCTTACGCGGCAAGCGGGCTCGAATTACCGAGAAAAAGGACTATCGCGCCGCCGATTCGGGCGAGGAGTAGGATTGTCCTCGTCGGGTGGCGCAAAAAGGGGCCGCCCGGGAAAGATACCTCCCAGAAGATCAAGGCGGCCCGGGTTCCAAGGGTCGCAGGTTCCATCAAGGTCCGGACCCAGGTGATAACAGGGTCCGGATTTTTTGTTTTTTGCTATCGATAGAGTAATGACATGAACGCACAGCCGCGCACGCTCTACGACAAGATTTGGGACGCCCACGCAGTGCGTGTGACCGAGGACGGCGCCACCATCCTTTATATCGACCGCCACCTGGTGCACGAGGTGACAAGCCCGCAGGCATTCGAAGGCTTGCGCGCGGCTGGTCGTAAAGTGCGGCGGCCGGAAGCGGTGCTGGCGGTGCCCGACCATAACGTACCCACCACGCCTGACCGGGCGGAGAGGATCGATGATCCGGAATCGGCGACGCAATTGGCGGCCCTGGAAGCAAACTGCAAGGCGTTCGGCGTGCCCTATATCCCCATGCTGGACGTGCGCCAGGGCATCGTCCACGTCACCGGGCCGGAACAGGGCTTTACCCTGCCCGGCGCCACCATCGTCTGCGGCGACAGCCATACCGCCACCCACGGCGCGTTCGGCGCGCTCGCCTTCGGCATCGGCACCTCGGAGGTGGAGCACGTGCTCGCCACCGAAACGCTCTTGCTGAAAAAATCCAAGAACATGCGGGTGCATGTACCGGGCGCGGTGGGGCCGGGCGTTACCGCCAAGGACATCGTGCTCGCCATCATCGGCAAGATCGGCACGGCGGGCGGCACCGGTCACGTCATCGAGTACACCGGCGAGGCGATCCGCACGCTTTCCATGGAAGGCCGCATGACGGTGTGCAATATGACCATCGAAGCCGGCGCGCGGGCCGGCCTCATTGCCCCCGATGAGGTCACCTTCGACTATGTGCGCGGCCGGCCGCTGGCGCCCAAGGGCGCGCTTTTTGAACAGGCGGTGAGCTACTGGCGAACCTTGAAAAGCGATGACGGCGCGCACTTTGACAAGGTGGTGGAGATCGACGCCAGCTCAATCGCGCCGCAGGTCACCTGGGGCACCAGCCCCGAGGACGTCGCCCCCATTACGGCCGCGGTGCCCGATCCGGCCAGCGTTGCGGATGAAGGTAAGCGCAAGGCCATGGAGCGTGCGCTGCACTACATGGGATTGACGCCGGGTACGCCCTTGACCGACGTGAAGATCGACCGCGTCTTCATCGGTTCGTGCACCAACAGTCGCATCGAGGACCTGCGCGCCGCCGCCGCCATCGCCAAGGGCCGGAAAGTTGCCGCGCACGTGGGGGCCATGGTGGTGCCGGGCTCGGGCCTGATTAAGCATCAGGCGGAAGAGGAAGGGCTTGACCGCATCTTCATCGAGGCGGGCTTTGAATGGCGCGAGCCGGGCTGCTCCATGTGTCTGGCGATGAATCCCGATCGGCTGGAGCCGGGTGAGCGTTGCGCTGCAACATCGAATCGTAATTTCGAAGGCCGCCAGGGCGCGGGCGGGCGCACCCATTTGATGAGTCCCGCCATGGCGGCGGCCGCCGCCGTGACCGGCTATCTCACCGATGTGCGGAAGTTTGGCTAAGGGAGATCACGCGATGGAAAAGTTTACGACCTTGCGTGGCATCGCCGCGCCGTTGCCCATGGTCAATGTCGATACCGACATGATCATCCCCAAGCAGTTCTTGAAAACCATCAAGCGCTCCGGTCTCGGCAAGGCGGCGTTCCATGAATTGCGTTATGACGAAGCGGGCAGGGAACGGCCCGATTTCGTGCTCAATCAGCCGGCCTATAAAAACGCCAAGATTCTTATTGCTGGGGCGAATTTCGGTTGCGGATCGAGCCGCGAGCATGCGCCGTGGGCGATCCTCGATCTTGGCATCCGCTGCATCATCGCGCCATCGTTCGCAGACATCTTTTACAATAATTGTTTCAAGAACGGCATCCTGCCCATCGTTGTAACGCAGGATATCATCGACAAACTGCTGGATGACGCCAGCCGGGGCTCCAACGCCATCATCACCGTCGATCTGGAAAAGCAGGAAATCACCGGCCCCGACGGCGGTCGGGTGACGTTCGACATCGACCCGTTTCGCAAGCACTGCTTATTGAATGGCCTTGATGACATCGGCATCACCTTGCAGCATGCCGACGCCATCACGCAGTTCGAAGAACGGCGGCGCGTCAGCCAGCCGTGGTTGTAAAAAAAGAGGAAGCCCACGATGTATAAAATATTGATCCTTCCTGGCGATGGCATTGGACCTGAGGTGATGGGTGAAGTGCGCCGCGTCATTCATTGGTTTACGGAGAAGCGCGGCTTTTCCTGCGTCCTGGAAGATGATCTGGTGGGCGGCGTCTCTTACGATAAACACGGCGTGCCGGTAACCGACGCGGCGATGGCGAAAGCGCTGGCCTCGGACGCGGTGCTGTTTGGCGCGGTGGGTGGGCCGCAATGGGCCAAGGTGTCGTTCGACAAGCGGCCCGAGGCGGCCCTCCTGCGCCTGCGCAAGGATCTGGAGTTGTTCGCCAACCTGCGCCCCGCCTTGTGCTTCAAGCCGTTGGTCAAAGCCTCCAGCCTGAAGCCGGAACTGGTGGAAGGGCTTGACATCATGATCGTGCGCGAGCTGACCGGCGGCGTCTATTTCGGCGAGCCACGCGGCATTGAAACGCTTCCCGATGGCACGCGGCGCGGGGTGAACACGCAGGTCTACGCCACCGAGGAAATTCGCCGGGTGGCGCGGGTGGCGTTCGATCTCGCCGGCAAACGGCGCGGCAAGGTCACTTCGGCGGAGAAATCCAACGTCATGGAATCAGGGCTGTTGTGGCGCGAGGAAGTGCAATGGGTGCATGACCACGAATATCCGTCGATCGCGCTCGATCACATGCTCGCCGACAATTGCGCCATGCAGCTGGTGCGCGCGCCCAAGCAGTTCGACGTCATCGTCACCGATAACCTGTTCGGCGACATGCTGTCGGACGAGGCGGCGATGCTCACCGGCTCGTTGGGCATGCTGCCCTCGGCGTCCCTGGGCGCGGCGGATAAGTCGGGAAGAGCTAAGGCGATGTACGAGCCCATTCATGGCAGCGCGCCGGATATCGCCGGCAAGGGCGTCGCCAACCCCATCGCCAGCATCCTCAGTTTCGCCATGGCGCTCAGGTATTCGTTTAATCGCGGCGCGGATGCGGATTTGCTGGAGCAGGCGGTGGAGAAGGTGTTGACCGACGGCATTCGCACCGGCGACATCATGGAGCCGGGCGCGACCAAGGTCGGCACCGCCGGCATGGGCGACGCCATTTTGCAGGCGTTGACGGCGCTGAGTGGGAAATGATTTTTTGTCACCCCCGCGAAGGCGGGGGTCCAGTCTTGAATAAAAGAGTCTGGATGCCCGCCTACGCGGGCATGACAGTGAGATAGGCGAAGTAACTTTTTTGGAGACGAACATGGGTTACAGGGTTGCGGTGGTGGGCGCCACGGGGAATGTGGGCCGCGAAATGCTGAACATCTTGCACGAACGCCAGTTTCCGGCGGACGAAGTGGCGGCCATCGCCTCGCGCCGTTCGCTGGGCCAGGAAGCGACCTTCGGCGATGGCGTGTTGAAGGTCAAGGCGCTCGATGATTTCGATTTTACCGGCTGGGATATCTGCCTGATGTCGGCGGGCTCCGGCCCAGCCAAGGAATGGGCGCCGAAGATCGCCGCCCAGGGCTGCGTGGTGATCGATAATTCCTCGTTCTATCGCATGGACGCGGATGTGCCGCTCATCGTGCCGGAAGTCAACGCCGACGCGCTGGAGCGCTATAGTAAGAAAAACATCATCGCCAATCCCAACTGCTCGACGGCGCAGATGGTGGTGGCCTTGAAGCCCTTGCATGACGCCGCCAAGATCAAGCGCGTGGTGGTCTCCACCTATCAGTCGGTGTCGGGCGCGGGCCATGAGGCGATGGATGAGCTTTTCAACCAAACAAAACGCATCTACACCAACGAAGAATTGGCGCCGAAGAAGTTTCCCAAACAGATCGCCTTCAACGTCATCCCGCACATCGACGTCTTCATGGCCGACGGGTACACCAAGGAAGAATGGAAGATGGTGGCGGAGACCAATAAGATCCTCGATCCCGACATCAAGGTAACGGCGACCTGCGTGCGGGTGCCGGTGTTCGTCGGCCATTCCGAGGCGGTCAACATCGAGTTTGAAAAGCCCTTATCGGCGGACGCGGCGCGGGAAATCTTGCGCCAAGCGCCGGGCTGCATGGTGGTCGATAAGCGCGAGAACGGCGGCTACATCACCCCCATCGAGTGCGTTGGCGAATACGCCACCTTCATCAGCCGCATCCGCAATGACCCGACGGTAAAGCATGGCTTGGCGATGTGGGTGGTCTCCGACAACCTGCGCAAGGGCGCGGCATTAAACGCCGTGCAAATCGCCGAGTCCTTATGCGCGCGGTACTTGAAGAAAGCTGCGTGAGGCTTCAGGCAGTCATTGCGAGCGAAGCGACGCAATCCAGCGGTCAGTGTAGGGTGGGTTAAGCGTCAGCGAACCCACCATAATACGGATTATCGTGGGTCCGCGTGCCGCTTGACCACGCTACTGCACCCCGTGATTTCTTAAAAAGTCCGGACAACTCCTCTTTGCCAGAGGCCAAGGCGGCGCTATAGTGCGGCGCAACATTACGTAAGAAACCAGCCCTAAGGAGATCCGCCCATGGCCGCCACCGCCCGTCCTCGTCGCAGCATGCTTTATATGCCGGGCGCCAACACCCGGGCGCTGGAAAAGGCGCGGGAGCTCGCGGCCGACGCCCTGATCCTCGATCTCGAAGACGCGGTATCGCCGGACGCCAAGGTCGAGGCCCGGCGCAACGTGGTCGAGGCGGTCAAGGCCGGCGGCTACGGCGGGCGCGAGCTTCTGATCCGGGTCAACGGCCTGGAGACGCCGTGGGGCTATGAGGATATCGCCGCCGCCGCCAAGGCGCAGCCCCATGGCATTCTGCTCCCTAAAGTCGACAGCGCCGCCACCGTGCGGGCGGCGGAGAAAATCATGGTCGAGGCGGGGGCCGCGCCCGCGCTCGCGCTGTGGTGCATGATGGAGACGCCCCGCGCCATCCTGCGCGCCGAGGAGATCGCCGCCGCTACCCCGCGCCTTGCCGGCTTCGTCATGGGCACCTCGGATTTGACCAAGGACTTGCACGCCCATCACACGCCGCTGCGGCTGCCGATGCTGACCAGCCTGGCGATCGCGCTCCTCGCCGCCCGCGCCGAGGGTCTGGCGGTGCTCGACGGCGTCTATCTCGATTTAAACGACGAGGAAGGCTTTGCCGCCGCCTGCCAGCAGGGCGTGGAGCTGGGCTTTGACGGCAAGACGCTCAGTCACCCCAAGCAGCTCGCCGCCGCCAACGCCGCCTTCGCGCCCAGCGCGCAAGAGATCGACTATTCCCGCCGCATCATCGCCGCACACGAGGCGGCGCGCGCCGCCGGCAAGGGCGTGGTGGTGGTGGACGGCAAGCTGGTGGAAGGACTGCACGTGGAAAACGCCCGGCGGCTGGTGGCGTTGTCGGATGCTATCGCCGCGCTCGACGGCGGCAAGTAAGGGGAACACGCGATGAAAAACGCCGCCGGAAATTTCTTCGAGGACTTCCGCATCGGTCAGGAGATTCGCCACGCCACGCCGCGCACCGTGTCGGCCGGCGACATGAGCCTTTATATCGCGCTTTACGGCTCGCGCTTTGCGTTAAATTCCTCGGCTGAATTCGCCCGCGACTTATGCTACGCCGGCGCGCCCATCGACGATTTTCTCACCTTCCATCTGGTGTTCGGCAAGACGGTGCCAGACATTTCCTTGAATGCGGTGGCCAATCTCGGCTACGCCAACGGCCGGTTCCTGCGGCCGGTTTATGTCGGCGACACCTTATCCACCGTCAGCACCGTGATCGGCTTGAAGGAAAACTCCAACCGCAAGACCGGCAACGTCTATGTGCGCTCGGTGGGCAGGAATCAGCGCGGCGAGGCGGTGCTCGATTACGTGCGCTGGGTGATGGTGAAAAAGCGCGACGAGGCGTCGCCGACGCCGGACCCCGTGCTGCCCGATCTGCCCGACCACGTCGCTGCCGATGATCTCTCGGCGCCCGAAGGCGTCAACTTTTCCCGCTATGACGCGGAACTTGCCGGTTCGCCCTACCGTTGGGGGGATTACCAGCCAGGCGAGAAGATCGATCATGTGGACGGCGTCACCATCGAGGCCGCCGATCACATGCTGGCGACGAGGCTTTATCAGAATACGGCGCGGGTGCATTTCAACTTGCATGTCGAGCGCGCCGGCCGCTTGGGCGAGCGCATCGTCTATGGCGGGCATGTGATTTCGCTGACCCGCGCCTTGAGCTTTAACGGGCTTGGCAACGCCTGCGTCATCGCCGCCTTGAACGGCGGTCGCCATGTCGCGCCGTGCATCGCCGGCGACACCGTCTATGCCTGGAGCGAGGTGTTGGACAAGGCCGAAATTAAAGGCCGCAAGGATGTCGGCGCGCTCCGCTTACGGCTGGTGGGGCTTAAAAATGAGCCGGCGACAGCGTTCCCCGATCGCGCGGCGGATGGCGGCTATCTGCCGGCGGTGGTGCTCGATCTCGACTATTGGGCGCTGATGCCGCGGTGATCAGGCGGCGGCCGGGCGGGGTGGATTGCGACACCCTTGACCCTCCCTTGGTGAAGGGACTAAAACGATAGCCGTTTACGCGCGCTGGCTCCGGCGTTTCCCGACGGCCGGAGAACAAATGAGAACAAAATCAAGGGGTTTTCGATGGCAACAGTCAATCGCCCGTTATCTCCGCACCTCCAAGTCTATCACTGGGGCCTGCATATGACCTTGTCGATCCTGCACCGGACGACCGGGGTGGCGCTGGGCGTCGGCACGTTGCTGCTGGCTTGGTGGCTCATCTCCCTGGCCTCAGGGCCGGAGGCCTTCGCGCAGGCTCAGGTCTGTCTTTCAAGTTGGCTCGGTCGGGTGGTGCTCTTGGGCTTCACCTGGTCGCTGATGCTGCACCTGTGCAACGGCATCCGCCATCTGGTGTGGGACACGGGACAGGGGTTTGAGCTTCCCACCGTCCGCGTGACCAACCTGTTGGTGCTCGGCGGCTCCATCGTTCTGACCCTGATTATCTGGGCCGTCGGCTACGGCTTAATCGGAGGCTAGGGCCATGACCATGAAAACTCCTTTAGGCGCAGTGCGCGGCCTTGGCTCGGCGAAAAACGGCACTCATCACTGGTGGCTGCAACGCTTAACGGCGATCGCGCTCATTCCGCTGACCGTCTGGCTGACCGCATCCATCGTCGGCCTCGTCGGCGCCGATTACGAGACGGTGCGCACCTGGGTATCAATCCCGCTGGTGGCTATTCTGCTGGTGCTCTTTCTCGCCGCGACGCTCTATCACCTGAAGCTTGGCCTGCAAGTGGTGATTGAAGACTATGTCCACCATGAAGGCGCGAAGCTGGCGGCGCAAATGACCGTGACCTTCGCCTCCATTATCATCGCCGCGGCGAGCATCTTCGCCGTCCTCCGCGTCGCTTTCGAGGGGTAAGTTCGTAATGAGCACCGCCTATCCAATCACCGATCACGCCTATGATGTCGTCGTCGTCGGCGCCGGCGGCTCGGGCTTGCGCGCCACCATGGGCATGGCCGAACGCGGTCTGAAGACCGCCTGCATCACCAAGGTATTTCCCACCCGCTCCCACACCGTGGCGGCGCAGGGCGGCATCGCCGCCGCGCTCGGCAACATGGGCGAGGACACCTGGCAGTGGCACATGTTCGATACCGTCAAGGGCTCCGACTGGCTCGGCGACCAGGACGCCATTGAATACATGTGTAGGGAAGCGCCGGCGGCGGTGATCGAGCTGGAGCATTACGGCCTGCCGTTCTCGCGCACCGAGGACGGCAAGATCTATCAGCGCGCCTTTGGCGGCATGACTACCAAATTCGGCGAAGGTCCGGCGGCGCAGCGCACCTGCGCGGCGGCCGACCGCACCGGTCATGCCATGCTGCATGCGCTCTATCAGCAGTCCTTGAAGCACGACGCCGATTTCTTCATCGAATATTTCGCCATCGACCTCATCATGGCGGACGGCGAATGCCGCGGCGTCATCGCGCTCGATCTCGCCACCGGCACGCTGCATCGCTTTCGCGCCCACATGGTGGTGCTCGCCACCGGCGGCTACGGCCGCGCTTATTTCTCCTGCACCTCGGCCCATACCTGTACCGGCGACGGCGGCGGCATGGTGCTCCGGGCCGGCCTGCCGTTGCAGGACATGGAATTCGTGCAGTTCCATCCCACCGGCATTTACGGCGCCGGTGTGCTGATTACCGAGGGCGTGCGCGGCGAGGGCGGCTATCTGGTGAACTCGGCGGGCGAGCGCTTCATGGAGCGTTACGCGCCGTCGGCCAAGGACTTGGCGTCGCGCGACGTGGTCAGCCGCTCCATGGCCATGGAAATCCGCGAGGGCCGCGGCGTCGGTCCCAACAAGGATCATATCTATCTCCATCTCGATCACCTCGACCCGGCGATCATTCACGAACGGCTGCCGGGCATTGCCGAGTCGTCGCGCATCTTCGCCGGCGTCGATGTCACCAAGGAGCCGATCCCGGTGCTGCCCACCGTGCACTACAACATGGGCGGCATCCCCACCAACTACCGGGCCGAGGTGGTGACCTTGAAGAACGGCGATCCGGACGCCGTGGTGCCGGGCCTGATGGCAGTGGGCGAGGCGGCCTGCGTTTCGGTGCATGGCGCCAACCGTTTGGGCTCCAATTCCCTGATCGATCTGGTGGTGTTCGGCCGCTCGGCGGCGATCCGTGCCGCGGAAGTGATCAAGCCCGGCCAGCCGCATAAGCCCCTGCCCAAGGATGCCGCCGACATGGCATTGGCCCGCCTCGATAAATTCCGCAACGCCAAGGGCGGATCATCGACGGCGGACATTCGCCTCGACATGCAGCGCACCATGCAGAACAACTGTTCGGTGTTCCGCACCGGCGACGTGCTTGAAGAAGGCAAGCGCTTGATTGATGTCGTCTACAAACGCATGGCTGACATTAAGATCACCGACCGTTCTTTGGTCTGGAACAGCGATCTTGTCGAAACCTTGGAGCTCGACAACCTCATCGGCCAGGCGGTGGTCACCATGCACGGCGCGGAAAACCGCAAGGAATCCCGCGGCGCGCACAAGCGCGAGGATTTCGCTGATCGCGATGATGCGGGCTGGATGAAGCACACCGTGGCCTGGTTCGATGACGGCAAGGTGACGCTCGACTACCGTCCGGTGCATACCTACACCCTGACCAAAGAGGTCGAGTACATCAAGCCCAAGGCGAGGGTGTATTGAGCGGAACATTCTCCGTTCGTCCTGAGCTTGTCGAAGGACGAATGCCGATAGTGGGTTTCATGGGCTTCGACAGGCTCAGCCCGAACCGGGACTAAAGAGGCAACCATGGTTGAATTTCGACTTCCCAAGAATTCCAGAGTGAAATCCGGCAAGACCCACAAGGCGCCCGCCGGGGCGAAGAAGGTCAAGCGCTTCAAGGTCTATCGCTGGAGTCCCGATGACAGCGAAAATCCGCGCATGGATACCTATGAGGTCGATCTCGCCTCTTGCGGGCCGATGGTGCTGGACGCGCTCATCAAGATCAAGAACGAGGTCGATCCGACGCTGACCTTCCGCCGCTC
>JACFMS010000027.1 GCA_019455285.1 Sphingomonadales bacterium | reverse complement strand
CACACGGCGAAAGAGCGTTGGTTCCAGGGGGTAGCGCTATCGGGCCTGTCTTTCATCGACATCACACCATCCATGTTTCGCTATCTCCCCCCTAGACTCTTGATAATATGGAGCCACGGCGCGGACACTTTAACCGCTTGGTATTGCCTTTTTCTTTTTTATATATAAAAATTGTTTTTATAATAATCAAGGCTATAAAAATAATGTCCACTTTCAATGGGATGTAAGCATGATGTCCTTACCTGAACGGCGGCTCGGCAAAACCACGCTCAGCGTGACGGAATTGGGATTCGGCGGCGCGCCGCTGGGCAACCTTTATGCGTCGATGTCGAACGCCGCGGCGGATCAGACGGTGAAGGCCGCCTATGATCTCGATATCCGCTATTTCGATACCGCACCGCTTTACGGCTATGGCCTCAGCGAACGGCGGATGGGTCTGACCCTGGGTGCGTTGCCGCGGGATAGCTTCGTGCTGTCGACCAAAGTCGGCCGGCGACTGCGCGCCATGGACCCGGCCCAAGTGGACGGCGTCATATTCGAGAACGTGCCGCCCTTTCAGCCCTATTTCGACTACAGCTATGATGGCGTCATGCGCTCGTTTGAGGACAGCCTGCAACGCCTGGGCTTGCATCGCGTCGATATCTTGTTGATCCACGACGTGGACACCGTAAATCAAGGCAGTATGGCGGAAACCGAGCGGCGCTTTCGCGAGGTCATGGGCAGCGGCTACAAGGCGCTGGAAAAATTGCGCGCCGAGGGGGTGGTATCGGCCATTGGCGCCGGTCTCAATGAATGGCAATGGTGCCAGAAATTCGCCGAGGAAGGAGATTTTGACTGCTTCCTGCTGGCTGGCCGGTATACTTTGCTGGAACAGGAGTCCCTTGATACCTTTCTGCCCTTGTGCGAGAGAAAACGCATCAGCGTCATCATCGGCGGGCCCTACAACACTGGAATTCTTGCCACCGGCGCGGTTGCAGGCGCCTATTACAACTACGCCCCTGCCCCGCCGGAGATTTTGGCGAACGTCAAGCGCATCGAAGATATCTGCCACCGCCACCAGATCAGCCTGGCCGCCGCCGCGCTGCGTTTCCCGCTTGGCCATCCTGCCATCGCCAGCGTCATCCCCGGCGCGCGTTCCATACGGGAAGTTCAAAGCAACATCGAGACTTTCGCCACAAAAATCCCCGGCGATTTCTGGGCCGAGTTAAAGCATGAAGGCATCTTACGCGCCGACGCGCCAACGCCTCAGTAGATGGAGGTTGCGATGACTAATAAAACGCCCGTCCGCCCGCGCCGCATCGACGCCCATGTACATTTCTGGAAGCTGGCGCGCGGCGATTATGAGTGGATGACGCCGGACCTGACGATCCTCTATCGAGATTATTGGCCCGCCGATCTGCAGCCATATCTTGATGCCACGGGCATGCAGGAGATCGTCATCGTCCAGGCCGCCGCCACCGTGGCCGAAACCGAATTCATCCTCGACATCGCCCGGAAAACCGATTTTGTATCGGGGGTGGTTGGTTGGGTGAATCTGGAGGATGACGCAGCGCCCCAAACCTTGGGCCGCCTGGCGCAAAATCCCTATTTCAAAGGCATCCGGCCGATGATCCAGGACATCGCCGATGTGGATTGGATGCTGCGAGAATCCTTGACCCCTGGGTTGCGCGCCGTTGTGGAGTTGGACCTTGCCTTTGATTGCCTGGTCAAGCCGCCGCATTTGCAAAACCTGCACCGGCTGCTGGCGCGCCATCCTGATCTGCGCGCCGTCATCGACCACGGCGCCAAGCCGCAAATCGCCGCCGGCGCTTATCATCAATGGGCCGCCGACATGAATCGGCTGGCCGAAGACACGACAGCCCTTTGCAAGTTTTCGGGGCTCATCACCGAGGCGGGTGGCGGCTGGACCATTGATCAGCTTAAACCTTATGCCGATCATCTGCTGCGCTGCTTTGGACCGGATCGCCTGATATTCGGCAGTGATTGGCCGGTGGTGACGCTGGCCGGCAGCTACGAAACTTGGTTTGAAACGGCAAATCAGCTGTTAGGGGAATTATCCGCGACCGATAAGGCCAAGGTGTTCGGCGAGAATGCCGCCCGGTTTTATAAAGTATAACCGTACATCCGCTAAAGCCCGGCACGTTTGCGAAAATCCGGATCGGTGATGGAAACTTCCGTGCCGGCCAAATCCGCCGCTTCATCGGTACACAACCAAGTCATGGCGCGCGCCGGCTCGGTGGGCGGCGCAAACGTATCAGGATTATATTTGGTGACCTGATTGATGTCGATTTTCATGGACTCCCTGCCCAAGGCCGTGTTCACCATGCCGGGCTGGAAACTGAACACCCTGATGCCGCTGCCCGCGACCTCGGCGGAGATGATTTTTGACAGCATCAGAAGACCCGCCTTGCTGCTGCAATAAGCGCTCCATCCCTTCAAGGGATGAAAGGCGGCCCCGGTGCTCATGTTGATGAGGACGCCTTGACCGGCTTTGCGAAAATAGGGCAACACCGCCCGGCAGCCGTTGAACGCGCCCACCATGTTCACCATGATGCATTGCGCCCAGGCTTGCGGATCGCAATCTTCAACCAAGGCCACCGGGCCCATGATGCCGGCGCAATTGATCATGATATCGATCCGGCCGCGGCGCTCCACAGCCTGCTTTACCAGGGCGCTCACCTGATCACTGTTGGCGGCGTCACAATCATGGGCTTCCGCCTGACCATTGGAGGCGCGGATTTTTTCCACAACCGGTTCACACGTCTCCGGCGCGGGGGCCGCGAGAAACACATAAGCCCCTTCGGCGGCCAACGCCTGGCCGGTGGCCGCGCCAATGCCGCGGCTGGCGCCGACGACGATGGCAACCTTGTTGATAAGTTTTTGCGTCATGGCCTGATGATTCCCGTGTATTATTTGCGTTGCTTAAGAAAGCGATGGATAATCGATGTATCCCCGCTCCCCGCCTTGATAGAAGGTGTCTTTATCGGCAACTGCTAGCGGGACGTTGCGCGCCAATCGTTCCGGTAAATCAGGGTTGGCGATAAAAGCGGTGGCGAACGAGATCATGTCCGCTCGCCCCGAAGCCAAGACATCGTTTGCTTTTTTCACGTCATAGCCGCCGTTCGCCATATAGGCCCCCGTAAAAGCCTGACGCAAATTTCCAAACTCGACCGTCACGGCGGGAACCGACGGCAGTATGCTGCTTTCAAAGACATGCAAATAGGCAAGAGAAAAGCGATTGAGCTGGCGGGCGATATAGGTGAATGTCGCCTCGGGATCGGAATCCCGCACGCTATGAACGTTCACCAGGGGAGAGATACGCACGCCGACACGATTACCGCCCCACACGCCGACAACGGCTTCCGTTACCTCCAACAGCAGCCGCGCCCGATTCTCAATAGATCCGCCATAGGCATCGGTGCGCCGGTTGGAGCCGTCGCGGATGAATTGATCCAACAGATAGCCGTTGGCCGCGTGCAGCTCGACGCCATCGAAACCTGCGGCCAGCGCGCATGAGGCAGCATGGCGGAATTGATCGACAATCCCGGGGGTCTCCGCCGTCTCCAACGCGCGCGGCACGACATAAGGCTGCATGCCGGTGCGCGTCATGATGCTGCCATCCGCCGCAATGGCCGACGGCGCTACCGGCAGCAGGCCATCGGGCTGGATCGACGGATGAGAAATCCGCCCGCCATGCCAGAGCTGCATAAAGATGCGACCGCCCCGCTCGTGTACCGCCCGCGTAATTCGCTGCCAGCCTACGATTTGTTCTTGGTTATAAATCCCCGGGGTACAGGGATAGCCGGCCCCTTGGGGCGAGACTTGAGACGCTTCGGTGATGATCAGGCCGGCGGAGGCGCGTTGCGTATAATAGGTGGCGCTGATTTCCTGCGGAACAAAGTCATCGCTGGCGCGGTTGCGCGTCATAGGCGCCATGACGATGCGATTGGGCAATTGATAAGGCCCAAGCTTGATTGGCGTGAACAGATCAATGGCTGGAGATTGCTTGGTCTTCATCGTCTCATCCTTGATCGCCCACCCCCCTGCTGCGCCGCTTACAGTACATCGAAGGTGCAATTATCGATAAGATCCCAATCAAGATCGATACCGAGGCCAGGTTTATCAGGCAGGATTGCGTACCCATCCTCGATGCGGATCGGTTCTTTCAAACCAAAAGCATAATGCGTATCCGGCACCAAAAGCTCAAAAAATTCGCTGTTCTTCACCGCCGCGCAACAATGCAAGTTCACCAGCTCCAGCGGATGATAAATGGTGGTATGAATTTCGCATTGCACGCCAAAGGCTTCCGCCAGGTGCGCCGTTTTCATCACCGCCGTGACGCCGCCGCTCCAGGATACGTCGGCGCGCACAATGTCAAAGACTCGTCCCGATATGCACTCGGCGACGCTGTAGGGGTGCTTGGTGAGAACCTCCGCGCCGCATATGGGAATATCGAGCGTGCGCGTCAATTCACGCAAGGTGTGATGCGACTCGTCATAAAGCGGCTCTTCAAACCAGTGATAATCCAGTTTTTCCAGTTCGCGGCCGATTTTTAGCGCCTGTTCGAAAGTGTAAGCGGCCACCGGATCGCTCATCAATTTGAAATCCGGGCCTACCGCCTCGCGGCAAGCTCGATAGGCTTCCAAGTCAAACGCCACGTCGCCTGGCGGATGCAGCTTATACCCCTTCCAGCCGCGCGCCTTGATCTCCCTTGCCTGCTGTGCGTAATCGGCCGGCGACTTGAGCAACAGCGAACTGGCGTAAACCGGTACCCGATCGCGATAGGCGCCTAAGTATTTATAAAGCGGCTGGTTGGCTGAAAGAGCGCCAATGAGCCAGCAGGCAATATCAAATGGCCCGTAAGAATACATCGGCACGTGGTTCCACCAGCGGTCCGCCATGCGGTAATCATGCCAATGCTGTTCGCGAAACAGCGGGTCGCGGCCAAGGAAGAAAGGTTTCAGCGCCGAAGCGGCGATTTCGCCGGCCATGCGGGCGCCGCGCCCGGCAAACCCGAATGTCGATGCCTCAAGCCCTTCATCGGTCTTTAAGGTCAGCACCAGAAATTCGAGGTCGGACTTCACCCCGCCCCGCATTTCCGAGGCTGCCATCGGCGGCTCCTGCAAACGGCAGAGCCTTATCTCAACATCCTTGATGCGCATTTGTCCCGTTCCCAATAGCGGCGGATGGTTTGCCTTTCCTGGTTTTTCATATATGAAAAACAGCTCCCTTATGAGAGGATGGCCGCGCAGGCAGCCTATCACGAAACTTTTATAAGAGAAAATGATTTTCTTATATAAAATAAAGAGGACCAACCATGGCCAGACCCCGCAAGACCGTTAAAGTCGCCGCCGCACGCCCGCAGTACCGCGCGCCTGCTTTGGAAAAAGGTCTAGATATCATAGAGTTATTGGCTGACCAGCCGGATGGAATGACGCAAGGGGAGATCGCCGCTGCGCTAAAAAGATCGGTCAGCGAAATCTTTCGCATGCTGACCTGCCTGCAGGAAAGGGGCTACGTTACCCTCCATAAGCCGGCCGATGTCTATACCCTCACACTCAAGCTGTTTGAATTGTCCCATCGCTACCCGCCGATGCGACGGTTGATCAATGAAGCGCTGCCGTTAATGACCAACATTGTGCGCAAGATCGATCAGTCTTGCCATCTCTCCGTCTGCCATGAGGATCGCATGCTGGTGGTGGCGCAAGTGGACAACCCCGGCAGCATCGGCTTTTCGGTTCGCATGGGGGCGCAACTGGACCTGTTGCGCACTGCTTCGGGTTTGGTGATCATGGCCTTCCAGGCGGATGATGAGCGTAAGCGCATCCTCTCCGAACAATCGGCGCATGGCCTAGAACTTGGGGAATTGGAAGCCCGCTTCAAGCAGATCCGCAAACGCGGCTATGAAGAATCCGATAGCCAACAGGTGCAGGGCGTGCGCAATCTATCTTTTCCGGTGCTGGATTTCACGGGCAAGGCCGTGGCCGCCCTGGCAGTGCCTTATCTTAGGCGGATCGATCGAACGACGCCGAAAATCGACGACGCCAGGGAAGCGTTGCGCGAGGCGGCGCAGAAGCTTTCGGCAGCCATCGGCGCGCGCTTGCCATGAGCGCGCCGGCGAATTGCCATATCATCTAATCTCTCAACATTCTATTATATATAAAAATTAATTTTGTAAATAAAACGATGAAATGATATCATTTCGCCCTGATTTTAATGGGAGATGGACAAATGCAACGCTTCGGCATGGTCATCGGCATCAAACGCGAAAAGCTTGACGAATATAAGAAGCTGCACGCCGCCGTATGGCCTGAAGTGCTGGATATCCTGCATAAGTACCACATCTCCAACTACAGTATTTTCCTCAAAGACAATCTGCTGTTCGGGTACCTGGAGTATAGCGGCGCCAACCTGGAGGAAGATTTCGCCAAAATGGGCAAGGAGCCCGCCATGAAGAAATGGTACGCGGTGTGCGGCCCCTGCCAGGAACCGCTGCCGACACGTAAAGAAGGCGAATGGTGGGCGGTCATGGAGCCGGTTTTTTATATGGCCTAAGGTTTGACGGCTTCCAGACTTGCAGCGCCCGCGAGCGCCAGAGACAGTATGTAATTTATTCTATTGATTAATAATACGCAGCCTCAAGTTACTTCCCCAGTTGTCAATAGATCAATTTTTTACGATTTTTTTCTGATTGAATATACACCATTAGTCAATGGCCACACCCATTTTCTCCAAGAGAGAACTATAATAATATTGTTTTATTATATAAAGTTATAGGTAATTTTATGGTTCTTTTTCGGACCTTAAAAGGACTTGCTATTACCTAGCTTGAAATTTAAAACTAATATATATACGAGTTTAATATATATTTGCTCCACACGTCGAGTGGGGCCGGAAACCCTAAACTCAAGGACACGTCCATGGCCTATCAAAATCGCAGCGCGGCCGACTGGCAGCGGCTTGACGCCCGGCATCACCTCCATCCCTTTACGGATCCCGCCGTGCTGGCGCGGGATGGCGCGCGCATTCTGTGCAAAGGGGATGGGGTCTATCTGTGGGATGCGGACGGCAAGCGCTATCTGGACGGCATGGCCGGGCTGTGGTGCGTCAATGTGGGCTACGGCCGCACCCGGCTGGCCAAGACCATGGCGCAGCAGGCCGAAGAGCTGGCCTACTACAACGCCTTTTTCATGACCGCAACGCCGGCCCAGGCTGAACTGGCCGCACGCATCGCCGACCTGACGCCGGGCGCCCTCAACCATGTCTTTTTCGGCAATTCCGGCTCTGACGCCAATGACAGCATCGTGCGCACGGTTTGGCATTACTGGCGGACATTGGGACAGCCCAAGCGGCGTGTTTTTATCAGTCGCGTGCATGCTTACCATGGCAGCACGCTGACCGGCGCGAGCCTGGGCGGCTGGAAGAACATGCATGCGCTCGGCGATACTTTATTGCCCGGCTTTGAGCACATCATGCCGCCCTACTGGTATGTCTTTGGCGGTGATCTGACGCCGGCCGACTTCGGTCTGGTCGCGGCGGAGGCATTGGAAAAGAAGATTTTGGAGATAGGACCAGACAACGTTGCGGCATTCATCGGTGAGCCGGTGATGGGCGCGGGCGGCGTCATTGTGCCGCCGGCGACCTACTGGCCGGAAGTTCAGCGCATATGCCGCAAATACGGCATTCTGCTTATCGCCGATGAAGTGATTTGCGGCTTCGGTCGCACCGGTGAGTGGTTCGGCAGCCAGACCCTTGGCATTGCGCCCGACATCATGACCATCGCCAAGGGATTATCTTCTGGTTATGCGCCCATTTCGGCCATGGTGTTGTCCGATGACGTTTACCGCGTCCTTGCCAACGGCGGCGAATTTGCTCATGGCTATACCTATTCCGGGCACCCGGTTTCCTGCGCCACTGCGTTGGAGAATATCCGCATCATGGAAGAAGAAAATCTGGTTGCGCGGGTGCGGGACGATATCGGTCCCTATTTTCAGCTCAAGCTGCGCTCGCTGAGCGATCACCCGCTGGTGGGCGAGGTGCGGGGCGTCGGTTTGCTGGGCGGCGTTGAGTTGGCGCGGAACAAGGCCACGCGCACCCTGTTTGATCCGACGCTGAAGGTGGGCGCTTTTTGCATGAACTTGGCCTTTGAGCGCGGCGTCATTATTCGCGCCATCCGCGATGTGCTGGAATTCAGCCCACCCTTGATCATCACGCACCAGCAAGTGGATACGCTGATTGATGAGACCCGCGCGATATTGGATGCTGCGGCTCAACAGTTTGCCGTTACATGAGATCGGATCGAAAATAACAACTTCAGATAAGGAGTTGGCGTAATGACCACCACACCGGATACATCCCCCAAGAAAAGACGCCAGCGCAGAAGCACGCCGCAGGTCCGCGGCCTGGCGCGGCGGGAAAAAATCTTGACGGCAGTGACCGAGTTGTTCGCCAGTACGCCATATGACGATATCTCCTATGGCGATCTGGCCGCGCATGCTGGCGTGCCGATAGGATCGCTGTACCACTTCTTTCCCAGCAAGCTTTCCATCTGCGCCGCCCTGGCTCAAGAGTTTGGCAATCTCTATGTTCTGGAAATGAGCAAACCATTTGATGGCGCACGCATTGCATCATGGAAAGATATCGTGGACCAACAGATTGCCCGCGGCGCCGCGTTGGTTGAAAACAATCCGGCAGCGCGACGGATCATTTTTGGCGGCAAGACGCCACCAGAAATCAAGATGGCGGACCGCGCTAATGACCGTCGCCTGGCGCACGTGATCGAATCCGCCTTTTCAACCTATTTTCATCTGCCGGAAATTCCCAACAAGCAGGAAGTATTTTACCTTTATGTGGAAATCGTCGACCTCATCTTTACGTTGTCGGTAATCGAGCACGGCCATGTTACGGCGCATGCCATCGGCGAGGCGCAGCGGGCCGGCAAAGCGTATCTGAGCTGCTATATCCCCGAGGTGCTGAAGCAACGCGGCGCGCCGGAGCCGGCCCATGGCTTGCTGCTGGCGGCGGCGGAGTGAAGCGTCCATGCCCGTTCAAGTAAATGGCGGGCGGTTATGGCGGCGCTTGATGGCGATGGCCGCCATCGGCGCCACGGCCAACGGCGGCTGCAACCGGCAGGCATTGACGGACGAAGATAAGGCGGGACGCGATCTATTCCTATCCTGGACGCGATCAGCGGGTTGCGCCATCAGCATTGATGAGATGGGCAATATCTTTGCGCGCCGCGCCGGAAGCGATGACCGTCTGCCGCCGGTGCTGATGGGATCGCATCTCGACACCCAGCCCACCGGCGGCAAGTTTGACGGCGTTTATGGCGTCCTGGCGGGTCTTGAGGTGATCGAGACGCTCAATGATTGCGGGCTGACCACCAACCATCCCTTGGAAGTGGCGGTATGGACCAACGAGGAGGGCGCGCGGTTCAATCCCGCCATGATCGGCTCGGGCGTTTTTGCCGGGGTGTTCAGCGTTGAGGAGGCATACGCGCTGACTGACAAGGCAGGACATAGCCTGGGCAGCGAACTGGAGCGCATCGGCTATAGAGGGACGCATCCCTGCCGTACCCGTCCGCTCAAGGCGGCATTTGAAGTACATATCGAGCAAGGCCCCATCTTGGAGTCGGCAGGCGTTACGATCGGACGGGTTACCGGCGTTCAGGGCATGCGGTGGTATGACGTGGCATTAACGGGTGAAACGGTGCACGCCGGCCCCACCCCCATGGATCGCCGCCGGGATGTGTTCCGCGCCTTGCCCGATATTATCTCTGGCGTGTATGCGCTGGCGGCGGCGTACGGCGAAGGGGCGCGCGCCACCTTTGGCGATATCGCCGTCAGCCCCGGCGTCCGCAATACGGTGCCGGCCAATCTCTGCCTTGCCGTCGACCTGAGGCATCCCAACCAGGCTACGCTGGACGCCATGGATCGTCAGTTTCGCTCCCTGGTGAACGACGCCGCCGATAAAGCGCGCTGTCCGGCAAGCGTGACCGAGGTATGGCGCTCCCCCGCCGTGCGCTTTAATGGCGATTGCCTGAAGTCCATTGCCGACGCCGCCCATCGTCTGGGTTACGAGACCTTGGATATGGTCAGCGGCGCCGGGCACGATTCCGTCTATCTCGCCAGGGTGGCCCCCACCGCCATGATCTTCATCCCCTGCGCCGGCGGCATTTCGCACAACGAGGCGGAGGATGCCGCTCCTGAGCACCTCACCGCCGGGGCCAATGTCCTGCTCCATGCCGTGCTGGATCAAGCCATCAGACGATAGGGACTCACCTGCCCTTACCCGCTGATCCGATCCGCCGGCGGCCCGACAATTCTCCAGTTTATGGGCAAATATAATACATAATATATATGTATTTATTGGACGGAATAGGGTATTTCCAGCTCTGCCGAACTTTGGACCAGCAAAGGGCGCGAAATTGCGCCTAGTAGCGCATAGTTAACAGCATATTTGTTGCTTGTTGTATCAAAATTAACTTGGCTTGTGGTAGGCTAAACATTATGAAGACGCAGGCAACTTTGCGGGCTTGAAGATTGGAGACCTTAGTCGTGGAAGAAAGTCTGGATAAAATCAATTACAACGCCTTGCACAACATCGCCTATAACAAGATCAAAGGCGCCATCAGGGACGGCCGCCTGCGCCCCGGCGATACCCTGCGCACCCGCACCCTGGCCAAGGCGCTGGGCATCAGCTCCACCCCCGTGCGCGATGCCTTAAGCCGCCTGATTGCCCAGAACGTCTTGGACGTCGATCCCCGCAACCGCCAGGCCATGGTGCCGGAACTGACCAAGGAAATACTGGAAGATCTCTATGCGGTGCGGCTCAGGATTGAGCCCTACGGCGCCGAACTGGCGGCGATGAATATCAGCGAAACCGAACTGGCGCATGTGAAGAAAGTGCTGAAGGAACTGGAAGAGCTGGAAAAGAAAGGGGAGAGCCCGGAATCCCTGGATAAGAGCGAAGAGTACTTTTTCTCCATTTACCGCGCCACGGGTAACATGCTGTTGTTGCACTTGATCGACAACCTTTGGCTGCGCAGCAGCGTCATCCTGGGAATATTGCTGCGGCCGCGGCCGGCGGATTTTTCCATCCGCAAGGAACGGCAAGGGCTGGTTACCGCACTGGAGAACCGCGACCCCAAGGCCGCCAGCCATTACCTGGAACAAATCATCACGCGCACCCGCGATATGGTCTTTGAGGTCATGGCCAGCGACGCCACGCTGATGAAGACGAAACGGCGCGCCGCCCGGCGCAAGGCATAGAACTGTCACATTATCGACGAAGCGAGGGCAACCTTGCAGAAGTATGATCTTTTCATCAATGGCGCTTGGCAGCGTCCGGAGTCGGGAGAGTGGTTCGATACCCACAACCCCTTTACCGGCGAGCCTTGGGCGCGCATCCCGCGCGGCAACGCGGCCGACGCTGAGAAAGCCGTGGCGGCTGCCCATACCGCGTTCACGGCCGGCCCGTGGAGCAAATTGACCGCAACGGCGCGCGGCGCGATGCTGCGCCGCCTGGGTGATCTGATCGCTCGCGATGCCGAAAAGCTGGCCGCCACCGAGGTGCGTGACAACGGCAAGCTTTACGCGGAAATGCTTGGGCAAGTGAAGTACCTGCCGCAGTGGTATTATTACTATGGCGGACTTGCCGACAAGATTGAAGGCAGCGTGGTGCCCATAGACAAGGACGGTTTCTTCACCTACACCCGTCACGAACCGTTGGGCGTCATCGTCGCCATCACGCCGTGGAATTCACCGTTGTTGTTGGCGACCCTGAAACTGGCGCCGGCGCTGGCGGCGGGCAATACGGTGGTTCTGAAGCCGTCCGAGTTTACATCTGCGTCAGCATTAGAATTTGTCCGCCTGGTGACGGAGGCCGGCTTTCCCGACGGCGTGATCAACGTGGTGACAGGCCTTGGCGGCGAGGTGGGCGCGCCCTTGGTGGCCCATCCGAAAGTGGCGAAGATCGCCTTTACCGGCGGCGAGCAAGGCGGCATCGCCGCTTATGAAAGCGCGGCGCGCGGCTTGAAGGACATGGTGCTGGAACTGGGCGGCAAATCCCCCAACATCGTCTTTGACGACGCCATCATCGACAATGCCGTCAAGGGCGCCATCGCCGGCATTTTCGCGGCGTCGGGGCAAACCTGCATCGCCGGCTCCCGGCTGCTGGTGCAAGACAGCATCTATGATGTTTTTCTTGATAAATTGGTGGCCTTCGCCAAAACCGCCAAACTCGGTGATCCCATGCATCCGGATACCCAAGTAGGCCCGGTGACGACGCCGGCGCAACACAAAAAAATCCTCGACTATATCGCCATTGCCAAGGGTGAAGGCGCGCGATGCGTGCTGGGCGGCGGCACCCCAACAAATTCTCCCGGACCATGGTTCGTGGAGCCGACCATTTTTGCCGAGGTCACCAATGACATGCGCATTGCCCGGGAAGAAGTGTTCGGCCCGGTGCTGTCGGTCATCCGCTTTCGCGATGAAGAAGAAGCCGTGGCCATCGCCAACGATACGCCCTATGGCTTGGCGGCGGGCATCTGGACGGAGAATGTCGGCCGCGCCCTGCGCGTGGAAAAACAGTTGCGCGCCGGCACGGTGTGGGTCAACGCCTATCGCGCCATGAGCTTCATGATGCCATTCGGCGGCTTCAAGCGCAGCGGTTTGGGACGCGAGAACGGCATCGATGCCATCCGGGAATACCTGGAAACCAAAAGCGTGTGGATCAACACCACCGGCCAGACAGCCAATCCCTTCGTGCTGCGCTAATCAAGTTAAACAAGTAGCGTGGGTCAAGCGGCACGCGGACCCACGAAATATCGCCGCCGATGGGTTCGCTTCGCTTAATCCATCCTACAGATCAACTCGATCAGCCCGACAAAAAAACGGGGCCGCCAAGGACCCCGTTTTTATTGTGAGTTAAGGAATGATCAATCGGCGTAGCCGAGTTCGCCTTTCTTCCCTTGCTTGCCGGCACGAAGCTCTTTAATCACTTCGGCGAGCTCAGACAGATAGTTATCGGCGATCCGCTCCGCCATGGGATCCAGCACCAATTGGATGAGCGGCGGGCGTTGCGTGCCCATGCAGGTCCAACCGCGCTGAGTCATTGCGCCCACCACCGCCTCGGCGGGAAATTCCGGCGATTCATATAAAATGAGGCAAAGATCCGTATCCAAGGGCTTCATGCCAAGCTTGATCAAGCCGTCAGTGAGTTTCTTTTTGGTATCCATGGTGCGACGGGTATAATCCATGTAGCCGTCTTCGCCCAAATAGTGCAGAACCGCCCATGCCGCGGCAAGCACGCCGCCCGACCGCGAGCCGACGAGACCTTCTGCGATGTACTGCTGGCTTGGCCATTCGGTCGGGTAAACGCCATGATATTTTTGATATTCCTCCGATCGCCAGGCAATCGTGGAGATTGGCTTTGGAGCGTAGCCATATTTGTGCAAGTCAGCAGAGATGGAGATGACGCCAGGCACGCTGAAATCCCAATCGGGGAACTTATACCCAAGGCGCTTGGCCCAGGGCGCAAAGTAGCCGCCCACGCACGCATCCACGTGCACCCAAAGCCCGTGTTTCTGCCCCACCGCCGCGATGTCCGCCATGGGATCGACCTTGCCGTAAGGCCAGCTTGGCGCCGAGCCCAACAGACCAATGGTGTTGGGACCGATGGCTGCTTCCATGGCCTTCGCGTCGGCGCGAAAATCGGCGCCTACGGGAACACGCTTCAGCTTCATTCCCAGGTAATGGCATGACTTGGTGATGGTGGCGTGCGCCGAATAGGGACCGATGAATTCCGGCTCCTTGATGTGCGGAAACTTGTCCCGCGCCCATTCCCGCGCCGCATGCATGGCGCAAAACAGGCTTTCCGTGCCGCCCGATGTAATGTTTACCTTGATCCCTTCGGTCCCTCCAGACAGGATGCCGGCGGCGATCTCCTTGATATCATCTTCCATCTGGCGCAATCCGGGAAAGTAGCGACGCACCAGGGCATTTTCGAAGAAATACCGCTGATAGGCCTGCTCCATCAGTTCCTGAATTTCAGGAGAGCCTACCATGCAATAGGCCCCCATATAGGCCTTGTTTCTATCGGGCTCTTTTTTCTTGAAATCCTCAATATGCTTGAGAATATTCTGCGCCGTCTCCCCCTTTTTTGGGAGACTGTATTTATAGGACATCGTTATATCTCTCCTTTCATGAGCAACTTTTTTTCCGTGTATTACAGGTAATTCTTCACATGGATCGGCGGCAGACGATCAATCCATGGCCGCGCTTGTTCTAATTGCGCTGAAAGCGCAATGATGCTGCCTTCATCACCGAAACGGCCTACCAGTTGGGTGCCGATGGGCAGGCCTGCCTTGTTGATATGAAGCGGAATGGAGGCCGCCGGCTGGCCGCTGACATTGAACACGCCGGCGAATGGCGAATAAGCGTCCGAGGAAAACTTGTCCCAGAAAATATCCAGATCATCCTCGGGATCGCCCAGCCAGCCGATGGCCGCCGGCGGCTGCGACAGCATGGGCGTGAGCAAAATGTCATAATCGACAAAGAATGCTCCCAGCTGCCGCTGTATGCGCGCATACACATCCGTCGCCTTGAAATACGCGCTGGCCAGGCAGCTCTTGCCCTCTTCCACCGCCAGCCAAGTCAGCATCTCCAGGTTTTCCGGCGATGGCGTGCGCCCCATCATCTCGCCCGCCGATAAGACGCCCGCCGTCATGCTGGCGCTGCCCGCCAGACGGATGGCCCATACGTAACGCTCCCAATCGATATTGGGCGCGGCCTCCTCCACATGATGACCAAGGTCGGCGCAAAGTTTCGCCGTATCCCGGACGGCATGAGCGCAATCGGCATGCACAGGCTTGCCGGAAAACGTTTTATCAAGCAGCGCGATGCGCAACTTGCGCGGTTTGGCGGTCAGTTCCTCCGCATAGGGCCGGACGGGCGGCGGCGCCCAATGCGGCGCGCCCACATCGGCGCCATGCACGGCGTCCAGCAGCACCGCCGAGTCCCGCACCGTGCGAGAGACGATGAACTCCACGCCGCGGCCGCCGGAAATCTCGGCGGCATGGGGACCGGCCGGCGTGCGTTGGCGAGTGACTTTCAAGCCGAACAAGCCGCAATTTGCCGCCGGGATGCGAATCGAGCCCAGTCCATCATTAGCATGCGCGAACGGCAGCACGCCGGCGGCCACCGCCGCCGATGATCCGCCGCTGGAACCACCCGGCGTATGGCCAGTATGCCAGGGGTTGCGGGTGATGCCGTAGATTTTCGCCTCGCAGGTAATCTGCGCGCCAAATTCCGGCGTGGTGGTCTTGATGAAGGTGATGAGCCCGGTATCATGAAAGCGCTTGGTCAGATTGCTGTCATGCGTGGAGACATAGCCCTTCATCAGCATGCTGCCCGCCTCGTAGGGCGTTCCCTTCATCTGCGCGCCAATGTCTTTCAAGGCAAATGGAACGCCCTTAAACGGACCATTAGGTAACGGCCCTTTGGCGGTGGCGCGAGCGCTCTGCGATAAATCATGGCAAGCAAAGTTCAATATCGGGCTCACTTTCGCCGCCGCCTCAATGGCCGACTCAAGGACCTCACCGGGCGTTAACTCGCCATTGCGAATAAGTTCCGCCAACGCTACGCCATCATATTTCCAGTAGTCTTTGATCATTAGTAAGACCGCTCCAATCCCAATACATGCTGGCCGATGTAGGCAAGAATCATATTTGTCGATATGGGGGCAACCTGATGGATGCGGGTTTCCCGCCATTTTCGCTCAATGTCATATTCGCGGGCAAAAGCAAAGCCGCCGAAGGTTTGAATGGCGGCTTCGGCCGCCATCCAGCAGGCTTCGGACGCTAAAAGTTTGCTAATATTTGCAGCTTCCCCGCAGGGTTGGTTCAGCTCAAACATCGCCGCCGCCCGCCGCACCATGAGATCGGCGGCTTCCAGTTGCGCATAGGCCCGCGCCAGGGGAAATTGAATACCCTGATTCTTGCCGATGGTGCGGTCAAAAACCACACGCTCGTTTGCGTAATTGACCGCCTTCTTTATAAAGAAGCGGCCATCGCCGACGCTTTCCGTGGCGACCAGGATACGCTCGGCATTCATGCCGTCCATGATGTAACGGAAACCCTGCCCCTCATCGCCGATCAAGTTCTCCGCCGGCACTTTCATGCCATCGAAAAACACTTCCGTCGTGTTGTGGTTGAACATGGTCTTCAATGGCCGGATATCGAGTCCCTTTCCCAGGTTGCCAGGAATATCCACCAGAAATACCGACAGACCATCGGTCTTCTTTTTGCATTGATCCAGCGGCGTAGTGCGCGCCAGCAACAGCATCAAATCCGAATAAAGCGCTCGCGACGTCCAAACCTTTTGCCCGGTGACCACATAGTGATCCCCTTGCCTTACCGCCCGGGTCTTCAATTTCGTGGTATCCGAGCCGGTGGTGGGCTCGGTGACTGCGAACGCCTGCAATCGCAGTGCTCCCGATGCGATTAGTGGCAGATACTTCTGCTTTTGCGCAACGCTGCCGTGGCGCAGCAGGGTACCCATGATGTACATCTGGGCGTGGCATTGCGAGGCATTGCAGCCGGTAGAGTTGATGGTCTCCAGAATGACGGCCGCCGCCCGCAACGGCAAGCCGGCGCCGCCGTATTCCTGGGGAATAAGAGCCGACAAGAAACCGGCTGCCGTCAATTCCCGGACAAATGCGGTGGGATAGTCGCACTTTTCTTCGAGCTCCCGCCAGTATTCACCCGGATAACTTTCGCAAATGCGGATCACCGCCTCGCGAATTTCAGGGTAGTCCTGCCCGAGGGATAATGTGATGTTATTTGCTTCTTCGCTCATCAGGATGCTTTTTTGTCTGAAGGAATGGAATCTTGTGATTGCGCCACTTGAAAGTCCTTGGGCAATCCGGCATCAGTGATATGACCAAACATGGGTACGTCCGGCAGTTGCCGGCGAACGAATTCGCGGCTCTTGAACAATATTTCCAAATCAATGCCGGTATTCAGCCCCATGGC
The DNA here is from genome assembly GCA_019455285.1 of Sphingomonadales bacterium. Classification (GTDB taxonomy): domain Bacteria; phylum Pseudomonadota; class Alphaproteobacteria; order Sphingomonadales; family Govanellaceae; genus PRO5. Next base: position 17,414 of record JACFMS010000027.1, on the reverse strand, counting down.
TTCCAGCATATACACCAAATCTTCCGTGGTTATGTTGCCGGTGGCACGCGGGGCGTTAGGGCAGCCGCCAAGTCCGCCTAGGGAAGAATCAAAATAGCGAATCCCCGTATCCAACCCTGCGAGGACGTTGGCAAGCCCGGTGCCCCGCGTATCGTGCAGATGCAGACCCACCGGCAAATCGCCGGTTTCCCTCAAGATGGCGCGGCATAGCCGGCGAACCTGCGTGGGATTGGCATAACCAACCGTATCAGCTACCGAAATTTCATCGACTCCGAGCTTGAGTAATTCTTCCAATAGCTCAAGGATGGTTTTATCGCTGACGATACCCTCAAACGGACAGCCGAAGGCGCTGGATAGCGCGCCTTGCACCACCACAGACCGATTGCCGTGCTCCGCGTCGCGCAATCGAATGATCTCCTTGGCATCACGCAGGCTATCCGCGCGAGAGCGGCGAAGGTTGGCTTGGTTGAAGCTTTCCGTCGAGGACACCACGCAGGTAATTTTGTGCACCCCTGCCGCCAGGGCCAACTCGGCGCCTTTGACATTGGGCGTAAAGGCCGCCACCTGCAAGTGGGGCTTGGCCGTGGCATGGGCAACAATTTCAGCCGCATCGACAAATTGCGGGATATATTTGGCCGGCACGAAGGAGGTGGCTTCTATTTCCTGGAAGCCTGCCTTGCTGCAATAGTCGACCCAGGCTTTCTTATGTTCGGTCGGCAGAAAGGCGCGGATGATCTGCAGACCATCCCGCAAGCCTACTTCCCGCACGCGCACATTATCCAATACCATGAAATACTCTTTCTACCTGCGGCATTTCAGCTGATTACTTGCGACCCAGCACGTCATCGTTATGCTCGCCCAAGTGCGGCGGCGCGGAACGAAACTGCGGCCGCACGCCATCAAACGAAATCGGCAGTCCTACCAACATATGCTCATTATCTGGACAGGGCTGAATGATCCCCAGCGACTGAGTTTGAACATTGTCCACCACGTCATTGATCGTTTGCAGCGCCGCATTGGGAATCTTTGCTTTCTCCAGCTTGGCGATCCACTCGCTGCGCGGCGCGGCATGAAAGATTTCCTGCAGCATATCACACAAAATATCGCGATTCTTAACCCGCGCTGCATTACTGATAAATCGCGGATCATCGGCCCATTGGGGACGTGCGATCACCGTGCATAGCTTACGAAACAATCCATCATTGCCGGCCGCCACCATCAGATAATGATCGGCGGTCTCGAACACCTTATAAGGCGCGATCTGCGCCGCCCCAGATCCATAGCGCCTGGGCACCTCGCCGGACGCCAGGTAAGAGGTTATCTGCGCATCCATCCAAGACAGGGCCGTTTCATAAAGCGAAGTATCAAGCACGCCGCCCTTGCCGGTTCTGTCACGCTCATACAAGGCCGCCAGAATGGCCATGGCCGCCCACATGCCCGCGCCTTTGTCGATCAAGGAAACGCCCACCCGAATGGGGGGACGCCCCTCCTCGCCGGTAACGCTCATGATGCCGCCGTAGGCCTGCATCAAGGGATCGTATCCCGGCTGCAGGCGCATCGGGCCCACGTGCCCATAGGATGACACATTGCAATAAATCAGCGATGGCTTAGCCGCGAGCAAAACCTCTGCCCCTAGTCCCAACTCATCAATGCTATGAGGCCGCAAATTCTGCAACACCACATCGGCCTTATCCTGGATGAATTGCACCAATTCCGCCCGTTCCTCCGCTGAACGCAAGTTGAGGACAATGCTTTTTTTATCGCGGTTGAGGGTTTCAAACAGTACCGACATGTCATCCCTAAAGGGCGGCCCCCATTTGCGCGCGTGGTCGCCGGTCCCCGGGTTTTCAACCTTGATGACCGTGGCGCCCATTTGCGCCAGAATGAAGCCGCCGAACGGCGCCGCAACGCTGTGGCCGATCTCCACAACAACAACATTGCTCAAAGGCGCGGCGCTAGTCACGTTTATGGTCCCTCCATATTATATGGTTGGCTTTATAGTCCTCATGAAACCATTATATGTTGTCTGTTGCAACAAATTTTTTGCACACTGAGGTGAATAAAGTTAAGATCAAAACAAACCCCGAATATGATGGAAAAATAAGTATGACGCCACCTGCCCAGGACGCTCAACAAACCAGCTCCCCTGCCGCCAGCGCAACGGCTGATTGGCCAAATCCCGGCTATGCCTGGTATGTGGTGGTCATTCTGACGCTGGCCTATACCCTGTCATACATCGACCGTCAGATTTTGGCGATTGTGTTGGAGCCCATTCGCCGGGATATGAACATCTCAGATACCCAAGTCAGCTTGCTGGCTGGCATGGCTTTTGCCGTGTTTTATGTCGCCATGGGCATTCCCCTGGGTCGTCTGGCGGACCGCGTGAACCGCCGGAATTTGATTATACTCGGTATCACCTTGTGGAGTTTAATGACTGCCATGTGCGGGCTTGCCCAGAATTTCTGGCAGTTGTTCCTGGCCCGAATCGGAGTCGGTGTTGGCGAGGCGACACTGTCGCCGGCAGCCTATTCCATCATCTCGGATTATTTTCCGCCAGAGCGACGCATTCGCCCCCTCTCCTCCTATAACATCGCCATTCCCATCGGATCCAGCCTGGCGTTCATCGTCGGCGGCACCATTAATTACATTCTAGCGCTGATTCCGGAAATCGAAGTACCTATCCTGGGCGCACTACGGCCTTGGCAGGTCACATTTTTCGCTGTAGGCCTGCCGGGACTGCTGTTCGTTCTCCTTCTATTCACCATGCGCGAACCGGCGCGCAAGGAGCGTCACGGATCGGCCGCGGATCACGGCAAGGGAATCCCGTTCAAGGACGTGCTGCGATTTGTCTTCAAAGAAAACGGCAAGACGTTTTTCGTCATCTTTATCGCCTATGGCGGGCTGGTGCTCTACTCCGTTGCCTTGACCATCTGGATGCCCACCATGTTCATTCGCAAATTCGGTTGGAGCCTCAGCCAGATTGGTATGGCGCAAGGTTCAATTTTGCTGGTATTTGCCACACTCGGCATCATCATCAGCATGAATTTGGCCACGCGCCTGAAACAGCGCGGACAGCGGGACGCTTTAATGCGCACCTCGCTGATCATGGGGGCCTTGGCCACTCCTCCCAGCATCATTCTGCCGCTCCTCGACGATCCGATTTGGGTCTTGGCCCTCTATTGTCCCATCGCCTTATTTTGTTACGGCCTTTACGCGGTGGTGCCGGCGGTGTTGCAATTCATCACCCCCAACCAGATGCGCGCCCAGGTATCCGCCATTTTCTCTTTCTTTAACAACGTGATCGGCCTTATGTTAGGGATCACCTATGTGGCCCTGATTACCGATTTTGTTTTCCAGGATCCGATGAAGCTGAATTATTCCCTATCCATTGTCGCCATCACCACGCTGCCGCCCAGCCTTTATTGCCTGTGGCGCGGCCTGAAACATTACCGGGAAAGCATGATACGGGCGGAAGCGTGGCTGACGCCCGCGGGAGGAAAAGACTGAATGGCAAGCAGCAACTACGAAACCCTAATCGTGGAAGACTTGGACGACGCCGTTCGGCTTTTGACCTTAAATCGCCCGGAGACCGCCAACGCCATCAATACGCAAATGGCGGCGGAGCTTCTGGATTTCTTCTCGAAGCTAATATTGGAATCGCCGTTGCCGCGCTGTTTGGTTATTACCGGCGCCGGCGAAAAAGCGTTCTGCGCCGGCGGCGATCTGAAACAGCGCAACAGCATGTCCGATGACGATTGGCGCGCCCAGCATCTGCTGATTGAGCGGGCGATCCTGGCCATGGCGGATTGCCCCATTCCGGTCTTGGCCGCCGTCAATGGCGTTGCCTTCGGCGGCGGCCTGGAGCTCATTTTGAACATGGATTTTGCCTATGCGGCGGATAGCGCCCGCTTTGCCCTGACCGAGACCAGCCTCGGCATCATGCCCGGCGCCGGCGGCACGCAAAACCTGCCCCGTGCGGTGGGCATAAGGCGCGCCAAGGAAATCATCTTTTCCGCACAGCCCTTCACGGCGACGGAGGCGCTGGACTGGGGCATCATCAATCGGTTGTTTGCGGCTGATCGCGTGCTGGAAGAAACACTGAGCATGGCGCGGCGCATCGCGCAAAATGCGCCGCTTTCCATAAGACAGGCCAAGAAGGCCATTCAACTGGGCGCGGAAATGGATCGCCGTACTGCTTTCTATTTCGAGGTCGAAGCCTATAACCATCTGGTATCCACTGACGACCGGCGCGAAGGCGTTGCCGCCTTCAATGAAAAACGCCCGCCACGGTTCCAAGGCAAATAAGCTTAGCGACTTATCTGGCGTGAAAAAGAAACCGGCCGTCTTACAGACGGCCGGTGTTTTTTAGTTACATCAGTGTTATCGGAGAATAGACGCTCAGTTCCACTTATAGGTCAGCTCCAGCCCATAGGTACGGGGGTAGCCATAGATCTCCAACAGCCGGCGGGTGCTGCCCAAATCCGTCGCCGTGGTTTCATATTCCTTGTCGAAAAGATTTTTCCCCCACAGCGCCACTTCCCAACGGGAGTCTTCCGCCGACAGAGCTAGCCGGGCATTGAACAGCCAGTAGCTGCGTAAGTGAGTCACAGGGTGGTTGGACACGTTGGCGAAGCGGTCGCCCTGATATTGCCAGTCCACCTGTACGCTGCCCAAGAGACCGTTCTTGCTGATGGGTTTGGCGTAGCGCACGACGCCGCTGGTGTTCCACTCCGGCGCGTAGGCCAGATCATTGCCGTCGATGGCTTCGTTGCCGGGCTTGGGATTTTTCGTCTTGGCGTCAAGCCATCCGCCCGTCAACTTGATATCCAAGCCATCCATCGGCCGCCACCACAGCTCGGTTTCCACACCATAGACACGGGCATCAGCCAGGTTGCCTAACGCGAATACGTTGGTGGGCAAACCGCCGGGACCTATCACCGTAGAATTACCGATGAGCTGAATATCCTGGTAATCATAGTAGAACGCCGAATTATTCCAGATCAGACGGCCATCAAGCAGCTTGGCTTTAGCGCCGATTTCATATGCGTAGACGATTTCTTCGTCGAAATCAGTGATGCCGACATCGGCGAACGCCAAGTTGCCGTTATAGCCACCGCTCTTGAAACCTTTCGATACCGAGGCGTAAAGCAGCGTATCCTCATTGGGCATATAGTCGATGCCCACTTTACCGGAAATGTTTTCCCAACTTTTCTTCACCGTGCGTTGCGCCACCCTGGTTACGGGAATAGTGGGCGATTCGTTGGGGTTGGGATCGCCCGACGTTAAGTAGGTGGCGCCATCCCAGAACCGCTCTTCCCATGTGTAGCGTACGCCGGCGATCAACCGCCAGTTCTCATCAAATTCATATTCCGTATGCAGAAATCCGGCGTAGGTTTCTGACTTTTGCACATACATGGTTTTCACGCCCAGATTACGGGCAAAGAAGCTTTTGGCTTCGTGAACGGGAGTATCCATTTTATCTTTTTGCCAATATAGTCCGGCAATCCAGTTGAACGGCCCCTCCCCGTTGGACGCCAAGCGGAATTCCTGGCTATATTGGTTGATCTCGTTCTGGTAATAATTATCGACGATCTGCTGCGGGAACCCGTCGGCATCATCTGATTGATAACGGTCAAACGTGTCATAGGACGAAACCGACGTCAGCGTGGCAAAGCCGGCATCCCACTTGACATTCAAGTTACCGCCATAGCCTTCATGATCAATGCGGCCGCGTTGCCCATCGGCGTTGGTGAAGGGATCCGAATCAGGCTCCTGTTCGCCGAGATAGCCGAAACAGTCAGGCTCGCCGCCTTGCAAGGTTCCAGTGAAGTAGGCGGGACAAGGAATGTTGCCACCGAGGGGAAGAGTTCCATCGCCATAGGGCGAAACCGTGTAGTTATACTTGTCGGAATTTTCTTCGCCGCCATGGATATTGAGATTGACTTCCAAAACCTCGCTGGGCTTCATGTTGACCTGAGCCCGCCAGGCGTATTTTTCCACCTCGCCGGAACGAATATCGTAGAAGCGGTTGTAGAAGGGACCGCTGCCTTGCTGGCGCATGTAGCCGGAAAACCGCGTCGCTACCTTCTCGTTGACGGGAACGTTCAAATACCCTTCCAGTTCGGCATTCTGGTAATTGCCATAACTGGCGGAAATCAGCGCCTCGAATTCCGATTTCGGCTTAACGCTGAAGAAACTGACGGCGCCGGCGGTGGTGTTGCGGCCATAAAGCGTTCCTTGCGGCCCTTTGAGGACTTCGGCGCGCTCGATGTCAAACAAGGCAAAACTCAGCATGATGCTGTAGGAGAAATACACTTCATCCAGATGAACGGCCGCCGGGGAGCCGTTGTTGGGCGCAATGTCGTTAAAGCCTAAGCCGCGAATCACGAAGTTGGTTAAGCTGTTGCCAAAAATATTGACCGATGTGACGTTGGGAATAAGGGCAGCCAAATCGGCCGGCTCGGAAAGCCCAAGCTTCTTTATTTCCTCGCCTGAGAATGCCGTCACGGCGACGCTGACATCCTGCAGGCTTTGTTCGCGCTTTTGCGCTGATACAATGATTTCTTCGATGGCTGTTTGAGCAAATACCGAGGTGGTGCCCAGCAGCATAGAGAGAGTAAGCAGGCCGGTTGCACTTCTGTGCACAGTTCTTCTCATCATCGCCTCCCAAAGGTTTAAAATAGCATTACAACAGGGGATCCGGGGTCAGCGCCCTTTATTGTCGAACGGCCAGTATTAGAGACCCGATCGCGCCGCGCTTTATCCTCATGGACAGGTCAATCGGACCATAAAATGAAATTTGTTGCAACAAATTTTTTGCATATTATATTTATTGGGCGGCTCCATTAGGCTGAGAAAGGACGCTCCACAAGAGGACGTCCGATGGAGGTGGCGTGCGCCTTTGTCTCCTCGGCAGCAGGATTGCCGCGGATTGATCGCCTGTGGGTATGGTTATGAACGAAAGGGAATATTAGGCCCGGACTAGCCGATTTTACGATCGAGGAGGGCGTACTTCCATCCCAGGGGCTTGATCAGCGCCTGATAGGCCAGCCAGCGCAACGGCTCGGGCGGCAGCGGCCACAGCCGCCAAGCAGTTGCCAAAAGCACAGCACACCCATTTCGAGCCGCCGATAAGGCGGTTGTCTGCCGTCAAGCTGTCCGCCGCCGCCTTGGATGCCGCATATTGACCGTAGCCGGGAACGATGACCTACCTGGCGACGGATGAGATATTGATAACTGAACCGCTATTGGATAGGGCGACCCCACTGACCAAGCATGGCCCGACTCATTCCAGCGATCAGCGCCAGTATCGCAAGCGTCAGCAATGCAAGGCCAAGGTCGCGTTGCTCGCTCAGCAGGTAGCTGTTGCAAAGGCGGATGGGCGTCGCCAATTGCAGCCAGCCCATAACGGCAAGCATCGCTGTGGCGTTGGCCCAAACGAAGCCCCGGAGCACTGGCCCCGCCTGCGCCCATCCCCAGCCAAGCGGCAGGCCCGCCAGTATCACAAGACAGACCGCCTTGGCGGCATTCACGGCCTGATCGGCAAGCGCCGCATCTATCCATCGCGGGACGAGCCAGAAGACACAGGCAAGCGTCCCGGCAAGCAGCGCCGATGGCGCTGTCCAATTGGCAAGCCGCGTCAGGGCAAGCGTCGCGCCGATCATGGCCCCACCGCCGACAAGCAGGGGATACTGGCAGAGCAGGTGAGTGACAAGCTGCCCCTCAAGCAGTCCTGCCAAAGGCGGCAGGAGCGCCGCCGCCGCCAATACGGCGCCAACGCCGATGCGCGCCTCAGCCTTCAATAACCAAGAGCGCATCAAGCACGCCTTTAGTATCTTCAGGATCAAATACACGAGACAGCCGACCTTTACCGTCAATGAGGTATAGCCCCGCGTTGTGGACAAAACCGCCCACGCCGTCTGGTATCACCACGACGCCGGCGCGCTCAAGCAGTGCTGCCCTCGCCTTGGGATCCTTGACCCCCGCTACCCGCCAATGCGGAGCTTCCGCCCCATGCCGATTGGCGAACCAGCCGAGCCGTTGCAGGCCATCCGCCGGATCGAAACTGAGACTGAGCAGCGGCACGCCGGGCGGCAAAACCGCGTCCAGCCGTTCAAAGGCGGTGCCGAGCGTCAGGCAGACATCAGGACAAGTGGCATAGATGAATTCCAGCACCACCGGCGCGCCGCGATAGTCCGAGAGCTGCAACTTCGCGCTTGTCTGGTCATAAAGCGGCACATCAGGCAGCATTCGCGGCGCAGCGGCAATATCGAGCCGCCGCGCCGCTTCCGAAGTAAGGGCCATCCCCCCTTCAGTCCCCCACCAGAAAGCTGCAGCTCCAAGGCCGGCCACAACGACCGTCGCTAGCGCCGCGCGCATCCGTTCACGCCTCCTGCAGTATCCTGGGCATACGGGTGAGAAACTTTAGCACAAAGACAGTTGCGAGCACGATCACTCCCACCGCCATGACCGATGCGATCTGATCCCAGATCAGCCATTCGGGAAGATGCGTCGCCCAGCGGCGGGGCACGCTGGCCCAGCCACCCATCAGGAACATACCCACAAACCCGAGCCCGAATAGTAGATAAAGGATCGCCGTCATGTCGCCGCCCTGCGGTGTCACATCTTCGCCCCGCGCCAGATAGATCATAAAGGCGAACTGCATCGGCAGCAGCCCCAGCAGCAGATAGAAGTGGAAGTGTCCGGGTACCCACATCGTATTGTGCATCACCGAATTGACCGTGATCGTGGCATCGATCACTGCGGGAATTACCCCCGCCATCCAGCCGAACATCGAGATCAGCAGCAACGTCGAGATCAAGTCCCAGCGGATGCCCGATCGGTGCAGAATCGCCAGCGCGCCCAGTCCCGTTACGATCAGCACCGGGAAGGAATTGACATAAGATAACACTTGGCCAATCACCATCATCCAGGTCGGCATCGCGAAGTCCATCAGCAGATGGTGTGGGTAGATGACCAACACCATTGTCGTGGATAACGTCCAGGCTGCGAGGAACACTTTGTTGGTTTTCCAGGGCCGCCCGGTGATCCGCGGCAGCAGTTCATAGACCACCGTAACCGCCATGTAGATCGTGGCATTGATGAAGACGTGACCAAAGAAGTAGGTCATGTTCTTGGCCAAAAGCGGATTAATCTGAATCTCCGGAAAAGCAATATTGATCAGACTCATGACCAGGATCGCCGCCCCTGCGGTGAGTGCGAGCGTAGTGACGATCACCACCATCGTCGAGGCGACGACCGTCGGCGGCGGGACATTTTCCGTGCTGTTTGCAAACAGCACGTGCCAGCCAAGTCCGCGGCCAAGCCCGCCGTAGCCGACAATGATCGCCCGCGCGATCTCAAGGCAAACGATCAGAAACCCCACGCCAATCACCAGAAGCCCGGATAGATGCAGGGCCGCCGCCCAGGTGGGCCAGACGGCCCCCGAAGTGGCCGGTAGGGGATAAAGGAACGTCCAGCCGCCACCGAAGCCGCCCAGGAAGTCGGCTGCAAGAATTGCTACCACCCCCGCCAGGAAAAGCACCAGGTTCACCCCCAGCACCCAGCCATGCAGCCTCACATGGGCCGACAGGAAGTGCCACATCACCGCCATGCCGCCAAGCGCCGCGATCCCCACCATGCCGGTGCCGTGGACGGTCATCATTTGGTAGAAGAGCGCGGGATCAAGAGTAAGAATATCGCTTTGCGCGAGCCGCATCAAAAGTCCGAGCGTCATCATTAGAAGCAGCACGATCCCGGTTACCGCCAGATAGAGGGTCACCCACAACCGCCCCCGATCAGCGGCCGTCACCTTCGCGCCCGCCGTTGTATATGCCTCAGCCATCGCTCCCTCCTGTTTCGCTGACGATAACCTCGGCCATCATGCCGTGATGCGCCAGTCCGCAATATTCAAGACAGAGCACCCGGTAAGTACCGGGCGCGTCGAACTTGTGTACTAGGCGGTTAACGTAGCCCGGCATCGCCTGCGTTTGGGCGACCAATCGCCCTGCTGCGTCATAGATGCCGAAGCCATGGTTGACATCCATGCTCGCCACATGGAACTCGACTGGCCGGTTAAGAGAGACATCCTCGCGGTCGAGTTCCCAATACCATTGCGCCGCTGTCGCATTGACAATCTGCGCTTCGGTAGCGTCCGCCTCGTAAGGCATATCCCGCAGGAGCCAAATACTGATCGGCAGCCCGACCAGCAGCATCAGCCAGAACGCGATGGCGCGGATGCGATAGGCACGCCCCTGAACGGGGGCATAGTCTTCAACAGCATGGGCAAGAACACGTACCCGGAGAAATACGGCGGCGAGTATGAGAATCGCCGCCGCAGACAGCAATAGGGACACAGTTTGCACAGTCATTGGCCACCTCCCCAATCTGCGGAAAGTTTGGTGCTGGGTCAGCGGAAGTCCTTGATCTAGATCAAGGAGAATTGCGGGATGATCAAATTACGAATACCATTGGAGTAGTCTATTTTATAATTATACTAATAGCAAGTTACTCTACCCGACAGCCAGTTCGATGGCGCGTCCAGTGAAGCCTGCCGTCATGCCGCCGTCCAGCGTAATCACTTGGCCCGTCAGGTAGGCGCTGTCAGGGCTTGCCAGAAAATGGGCGAGCGCCGCTACTTCCTCCGGCTTGCCGATCCACCCCAGCGGGCAATAGGCGGCGGAGATTTTACGTTCGGGATGATCCGGCGGCACCATGGTCGTCTCGATGCTGCCCGGCGACGGGTGAGATATTGATAACCGATCCGCCATTGGCCAACAGCATCCGCGACCTGGCTTGCGTCGATCAATGAACTTTTACCCAGGAACTGCGGGCGGCTGGGTGCGTAACATCGCCGATAAGATTTATTGATCCTATCTGATCGATGTCGGAGAATCCTTTGGTATGATTCAGGGCATGCACGACATGCCGCGGACCTATGGCCTTGAATTGAGCGTTCAGTACGAACGCCGACATACTCGTCATTTGGCTAGATAGGCGATGGCGCCGTTGAGGGTGAAGAGCTTGGGGTAATCCGCCTCGGGGATATTGACGCTGATGCGCTTCGATAGCGCAATGACGAAGTTAAGAAAATCCATCGAGTCGAGGTCCAGCGCCGCGCGAAGGTCTACCGTCCCGGCGAGTTTAGTGGGGTCAGCCTCGGGCGCGATACCGGACAGAACATCAAAGATAAGGTTGCGGATATCGGATTCGTTCATAACGCATCGGGCTCCTGCAGCAAGCGATCGAGTGCATCCAGAAACAGCCCCCCGGTATGGCCATCGCTGGCGCGATGGTCGGCGGAGAGCGACGCCGCCATTAAGGGACGGGCCGCTACTTGGTTATCGACGACCCAGGGGCGTTTGGAAATGCGCCCCAACCCTAAGATCGCCACTTGCGGCGGGTAGATGACGCCGATCACCGATTCCGCGCCACGGTCGCCCAAACTCGTCACGGTGAAGGTGGGATCGGTCAGCTCGGAACTGCGCAAACCGCCGCCGCGGGCGCGGGCGACCAGATCGCGCAAGGCCGCCATCACCTCTGGCAGGGTCATGCGATCCACGTCGCGCAGCGCCGGCGCGATCAGTCCACCGCCGCGCAAGGATACCGCCCAGCCGATATTGATCCGTTCCATGGCGCGAAATGCGCCACTTTCCCAATATCCGTTGAGTTGCGGCGTCTCGCGCAGCGCCTTGGCCGTTGCTTTCAACGCCAGTACGGCGGGCAACAGCCGCTTATCCGGTAGCCGCTCCTTGTTGTAGGCTTGCAGCCAATGCAGCGCGGCGCTCATGTCGATGGTGGTGGTCAGATAATAGTGAGGGATTTCCCGCTTGGAGCGTGACACCGCCGCCGCTATTGCCTGCCGCATTTCGCTCGGCTCGAAGCCCCAGCGCGGTTTTGCCGCCTTCGGCAGCGCAGCTTCCGCCGGCGTGGGCGCTGGCGCGGCTTCCACATCGGCCAGCGTCACCGAACCATCGATCCCGGTGCCTGTGAGCCTATCAGGATCAATGCCGCGCTCCGCCGCCCGGCGGCGAGCCGCCGGAGACACCTTGACGCGTGCGGAAGGTGCAGTGACGGAGATGATCGGCGGCGGTATTTTGGGCTGTGGAGTTGCCGGCAGCGGCGGCTGAGGTGCCGGCTGCGCGGGCGCCGTCTCGCCCGGCCTGGTGATGCGGGCGAGCACGCCGCCCACCGGCACCTCCTGCCCTTCCTTGGCGATCAGCTCGGCAACAGTCCCTTCCTCGAAAATCTCAACCTCAATGGCCCCCTTCAAGGTTTCCACCACGGCGACCACATCCCCCCTTTTCACGGCGCTGCCCGGCTTGATCCGCCATTCGACAACGGTGCCCTTCTCCATATCCGCGCCCAATGAGGGCATGACAAAATCGCTCATGCCGGCCTCACCAAGCGGCGCGCAGCGTCAACAATATGCGGCATTTGCGGCAAGGCTGCCGCCTCCAGATGCGCGGCGTAAGGAATAGGCGCCTCGCGGCTGCAAATACGGCGTATCGGCGCATCGAGCTCAAAGAACAGATCCTCCGACAGCCGCGCCGCGATTTCGGCGGAGATGGAGCCGCTTTTCCAGCCTTCATCGACGATGACGCAGCGTCGCGTCTTGGTGACGGACTGAAAGATTGTTGCATTATCCAGCGGCCGCAAGACGCGCAGATCGATAACTTCTGCATCGATACCGTCGCGCGCCAGTTCATCCGCCGCTTGCAGCGCCTTGGGCAGACTGTTGCCGTAGGCGAGGATCGTCACAGCCCGGCCCGGCCGCCGCACCTTGGCCGTGCTGATGTCGACTGCCGTTACTGATGGATCAAGCTCGCCCTCGGCATTGTATAACACGATGTGTTCGAAGATCAGCACCGGGTTGGGATCGTTGAGCGCAGCTTTTAGCATATATCGCGCGTCTTCCACCGTGGCGGGAGCCAGCACTTTCAAACCGGGAATATGCGCATACCACCCTTCCAGGCTGTGCGAATGCTGCGCCGCGAGCTGGCGGCCGGCGCCGGTGGCCATGCGAATGACCAGCGGCACCGCAAATTGCCCGCCAGACATGTGCGATATGGTGGCCGCATTGTTCAAGATTTGATCCAGCGCCAGTAAACTGAAATTGCAGGTCATGATTTCCACGATGGGCCGCATACCGGCGAGCGCCGCGCCGATCCCTGCCCCCACGAAGGCGCTTTCGGCGAGCGGCGTATCACGTACTCGCATTGGCCCGAATTCTTCCAGCAATCCCTTGGTGACGGCATAACAGCCGCCGTAAAGCCCCACATCCTCGCCCATGATGAAGGTCTTAGGGTCGCCGGCAAGCGCCTCGCGAATTGCCTGGCGGCAGGCCTCGCGATAGGTCATGCGTAATGGGGCTGCCGTTCCCTTCTCGGCGTTCATTCCGGCGCCTCATCCATCAGCACGAATCGTTCCAGATCTTCGATCGCCTCCCATTGCCCTGCTTCGGCAAAAGCCACCGCCGCAACGATCTCAGCATCGATCTCCGATTCCATGCGCCGCAACTCTTCCTCCGATAGCATGTTGTTTTCCACCAGCCATGTCTGGAGGCGAGGAAGGGGGTCGCGCTTCTTCCACAGCTCTACCTCCTCCTTGGTGCGGTATAGCTGAGCATCGAACATGGAGTGGGCGCGGAAGCGGTAGGTACGGCACTCAAGAAAATAGGGGCCATTGCCGGAGCGGATGGACGCCGCCGCTCGGCGCGCCGCCGCTTCCACCGCGATCGGGTCCATCCCGTCCACCTTTTCAGCGGGGGTGCGATAAGCGGCCGCCTTGCGGTAGATATCGGTTTCGGCCTCCGCCTCCTCCAGCGGAACACCCATGGCGTAAAGATTATTTTCACAAACAAACAACACCGGCAGCTTCCATAATTCGGCAAGATTCAAGCTCTCGTGAAATTCGCCCTCGCCCGCCGCGCCTTCGCCGAAGAAACAGACGGTAACGGCGCCGGCGCGAAGCTCCTTGTCGGCAAGCGCAATGCCGACGGCCAACGGCAGGCCGCCGCCGACGATGGCGTTGCCGCCATAGAAACGCTTCGCGCGATCGAAAAAATGCATGGAGCCGCCTCGCCCTCTGCTGCATCCTTCAACCTTGCCATACATCTCTGCCACCAACGATCCCATATCGACGCCGCGCGCCAGAGCGTGGCCATGATCGCGATAGGTGGAGACGACAGCATCGCGCGCATCGAGCGCCTGCATGACGCCCACCGCCACCGCTTCCTCGCCATCGTAAAGATGCAAAAAGCCGCGAATCTTCTGCGCCTGGTAAAGCTCGACGCATTTGGCCTCGAAACGGCGAATGCGCAGCATCTCGCGCAACAGATGCTGGCCATGGTCACGATCTAGATGAACCTTGTCGCTCATTTCTCATCGCTTTCCAGGGTCGAGATATCCCCTTCCGGCAGGCCAAGCTCCCGCGCCTTCAACAAACGCCGCATGATCTTGCCGGAGCGAGTCTTGGGCAGATTGGCGCGAAAATCAATCTCCTTGGGCGCGACGGCGGGTCCTAAGCGCTTGCGGGCATGGCCGAGAAGCTCCTTTCGCAGGTCATCGTTGGGCTCGTAGCCGGGCTTGAGCTCCACAAAGGCCTTGACCACCTCACCCACCATCAGATCGGGTTTGCCGATTACCGCTGCTTCCGCCACCGCCGGATGCTCCATCAAAGCGCTTTCCACCTCAAACGGGCCGATCAAGTGTCCCGCCGACTTGATGACATCGTCGGACCGGCCCACAAACCAAAAATAACCATCGGCATCGCGCTTGGCGAGATCGCCGGTCAGATACCAGTCGCCGCTAAAGCATTTGCGGTAGCGCTCGTCCTCATTAAGATAGCCGCGCATCATTGACGGCCAGCCCTTTTTCAGCGCCAATTCTCCCTCGATCAACGGCTCATCGACGACATCGACACCACCATCGTTGCGGCGACGCACAATGGCGGCCTCGATGCCCGGTAGCGGCAGGCCCATGGAGCCCGGCTTGATGGGAAGCGCAGCGAAATTGGCGATCATGATGCCGCCGGTCTCGGTTTGCCACCAGTTGTCGTGAAATGGCAGGCCGAACGCTTCCATACCCCACACCACCGCCTCGGGATTAAGGGGCTCGCCGACGCTGGCCAGGAAGCGCAGCGCCGAGAGGTCATAATCCTTCACCGCTGCCGCGCCGAGCCGCATCATCATCCGTATGGCGGTGGGCGCGGTGTACCACACGCTTACCCGCTCTCGCGCCATTACCGAATACCAGGTTGCAGCATCAAATTCCGCCTCGACGACAATGCTGGTGACGCCGTTGGTCAAGGGTGCAATGATGCCATAGCTCATACCGGTGACCCAGCCCGGATCGGCGGTACACCAGAATATGTCGTCGTCATGGAGGTCGAGAGCATAAAGCCCGGTCACGTGGTGCGCGGCCACGGCGCCATGAACATGTATGGCACCCTTTGGCCGCCCCGTGGTGCCGCTGGTAAAATGGAGGAGCGCCATCTCCTCCAGATCAGTGGGCGCGATGGTGAACGAGGCAGACGCGTGCTCCACCAGTTCATCCCAGGCATAAAGGCCCGCCCCTTCAGGCGCGTCGCCACCGACCACGATGACATGGACAAGACCCGGCAGTTTGGGTCGAACGCCTTCCACTTTGCGTCGGTAAAGATCAGCGGTGGTGACCAGCACCCGTCCGTCGCCCATGCCGATCCGGGTGGCGATGGGCTCCGGCCCGAAGGCGGAAAACAGCGGCGAGACCACGCACCGCGCCTTGAGCGCGCCCAACACCGCCGCATGAAACTCCGGCAGCCGGCCCATCAGGATAAAGACCCGCTCACCCGGCTTGACGCCGAGGGTATAGAGCGCATTGGCAAAGCGATTGGCGGCCTCGCTGAGCCCGCGGTAGGTGATGTCCTGGCGCTCGCCCGCCTTGCCGAGCCAGCGAATGGCCACCCGCTCGGCCCGAGGACCGGCGGCATGGCGATCAACCGCCTCATGAGCTATGTTATAACCCTGACCGCCCGGCAAGCCATCCAGCAGCGCCCAGGCCTTCCGCCAGTCGAATCGGGCACATTCGGCTTTGTAATCAAGGAGATTTGGCGTCCGGCCGGCGGCGCTCAAGGGCTTTTTGAGGAGCGTTGCGCGCGTTTTTTCCGCCTGCACGATGTGGCCTCCGGCTGCCGCTGGTCCCGTAGATCCAGCTTCAGGGTAACCGAAGGCCTTCTGACGCCAAAGCAGTTTTGTCTCCCCCAATTTTAGAGGGCGCCGGGAGACAATGAATCAACCGCCGCTCCTCCGATCAGGAGAAGCGGCGGCGATGATGATGATAAGGCGATGCTGGGGCGGCTTACTTAAAACCGGAAGCCGACTTCAACCCCCCACAGGCGCGGCCGGTTGGGCAGATAGTTGCCCGCCCCGCCCGAGTAGGCGTAGTTGCTGTAGGTGCGCTCGTTGGTCACGTTGTCGATGAAGCCGGTGACGCTCCACTGCTCGCCCCGCAGCCCTAAGCGCAGATCAACGAAATTCTTCGAACCACCGTCATCGATGAAATTCTCGGTATCGAAGTAGACGCTATCCACGTAGCGGTAGGACGCGCGCGCAACGATATTGATGCCTTCGGTAATCGGCGCATCATAATCCAGCGACAGATTGAGCGTCTTTTCCGGCGTATCGGGCAAGGTATTACCCTTGTTGTTGACCACCAGCGCCACTTCCCCCGTCGTAAAGTCCAGATACTGGGTGATTTCATCGGAGGCGATTTCCGCGTTCATCAGGCCGCCGCTGGCCTGGAAGCGCAATTCCTGCGTCAGCAGGAAGATCAGATCCACTTCCAGACCGTAAACTTCCGCCTTGTCATAGGTGGTCATGCTTTGCAGCGAGGCGCCGTAAAAGTAGTGGTGGCGGTTTTCTATATCGCTATAGAAGGCAGCGCCGTTCAGGATCAAGCGGCCGTCCATGAAGGTGCTCTTGACGCCGACCTCGGCGGTATCGGCCACCTCGGGCTCGATAAAGCGGGGCAGGCCGCCGGCAAAAGCCGCGGTCGGATTTGGCACGCCGGTGCGAAAGCCGCGCGCCAAGTCGATGTACGCCAGTACGTCCTCGTTGACTTTGTAGGCCAAGTTGAACTTGGGCTGCAATTTCTTGAACGTCCGCGACGCCGTCTGGCCCGGCAACGCCAGGAAGGCGGGCGCCTCGCCCACGTACTCCGTATCGACTTCGACCCTGTCGTAGCGGGCGGCCATGGTCAAAGTCAGGTCGTCCGTGATATCGTAGTTGGTGCTCAGAAATACCCCCCAGGCCTGGCTGTCAATGGTGTCGCGACCATCGGTGAGAATGCTGTTGGCGGGATTGTTGCGGCTTTCCTCCAGCGTCTTGTGGCCGGTGGTAAAATCACCCAGCAGCACGATCACCTGGTTGTAAATGT